>DYBN01000001.1 GCA_019418605.1 Sutterella sp.
ATGACCGAGTACTTTGGCCAGGTGCGCGTCGACTACCGCTTCTAATCGTGCACACCCGGGCGCCCGAGGCTTCGGGCGCCCGCAAGAGCGCGAATCAAAAAGAGGAAAAAAGCAGGGCGAGCGCCGCACTTTTTCTACCTACGAGCGTCAAAAACCAAAAATGCCGCCAGGGCCCGTCGAATCCGGGCCGGCGGCATTTTTGTGAGGGGACAACCCCAAAAAGACTTGGCCTCCCGGAAGACCTCTTCCTGCTTTCAGCGTCTCTGCGGCCTGCACCGATTACAGCTGGAGGCAGGAAATTGCGTTTCGAAACTGCCTGACGCCGCGGCTTGATCGTGCACGGCGCGCTTGAGCCGCAGCTCGTACTACGCTTTCAAAAATCGGAAATCGCGGAAAGCCCCGCCAATCAAGGCTTTCGGCCTGATTTCGTCAAATTTGGTGCAAAACTGACGTTTAGCCTTTCCCGGGCCTGCCCGCTGCCAAGCGTCTGACGAAAGTGCGCCAAAATCGAACGAAGAAAGTGCGCCGCCCCTTCGTTCTTCTGCGTGCACGTGCGGCGCAAGTGCCGAGCCAAGCCAAGCCGTAATTCTTTGTGCCGCAGGCGGCCAGAGGGCATATAGCGCTGCACTTCTGAAATCAGTCGTCCTTGGCCGAGTCACTCTCAATTGAGGAAGCCGCAGGCTCGGAGGCTTCATTTTCCCCGGCGGGCGCCTTGCCGCGCGGCTTGATGCCGGCCGTGCCGGTCATTTCGCCGATGAGCTTGAGCACATCCTGCGTGCGTGCGGGATCAAGGTGCCCCACGCCGAACTTGTGCACGAAGAAAAGTCCTTCCAAAGCCATCATGGCCGTCAGCAGCTTTGTGCGCTGCTTTGCGGGCAATTTGTCCAAACGCGCGTAAATGTGGTCGTACCAGTCGCTCACCGGCTTTAAAAGCTCGGGATCGAGCGCCTGCTGGCCCAAAAGCTGCACGCCCACCGCAGACCACCCGTGGTTGTCGTGCGCAAAGCTCTCAAACCAGGCGACGTAGGCCGCAAAGAGCTTTTCCAAGGGAGCCCCGTCAAAGAGCGCTTCGTGCCGGTGCAGCTCGCTGTCCATGTGCTCGGCGTAGTCCTCGAGGAGGGCCGCCTGCAGCGCGCGCTTTGTGGGGAAGTGGTACATAACGGCGCCCTTGCTCAAGCCCGCCTGCTTTGCCACCCGATCCATGCTGAGGTTGTCGATCCCCTCGTTGCGGACGATTTCGCGCGCCGCCTTGAGGATGGCGGCATTGGTTTTGATGGCTTTGTTCGATGGCATGGTGCGCGCAAGTATAGCGGGGGGCGATCTCTTGTTTTGATTCAGACGGCTCGGGGAGGGCGTCTCAAGTACTGCGGCTGGGTTGGCCTTGTGCCTAGGGCGGCTGTTTCGGAAAATTGGGTGACGCGCAGAGAGCCTTCGGGGTTTTTCGGGCAGAGCGCGGCGCATTCAATCAACCATAGCGGCGCAGCGAGCGTTTTGCAAACTCCAGCCGGGGGTAAAAAGAGCGCAAAAGAGCGCAAAAGAGCGCGGCTCAAGCCTGCAAAAGAGCCGGCGCAGCGGGAGGGCCGCGCCGGCTTTCGGCAAGGAAAGGGGCTCTATTGACCTGCGTTTTTGCGCAGCGCTTCAATAAAGGTGTTTTCCGACAACAGCTCCGGGAGCACCGTCGTATCGCCCGCGGGCGAGTAGAGCAAATAAAGCGGCACGCCCGTGCGGCCAAAGGCGTTGAGCACTTTGGTGATGTGCGCGTCGCGGTTGGTCCAGTCGGCCTCAAGCCGCACGTAGCCAAGGCGCGAGAGCTCTGCTTCGGACTTGTCGGTGCGAAGCGCCGCAGCCTTGTTGAACTGGCACGTCACGCACCAGGCGGCGGTGAAGTCAACGACAACGGGCTTGCCCTGCGAGAGCGCCTCCTGGACGGCTTCTTCGCTCCAGGGCTGCCAGAGTGTCTCGGCCTGCGCCTGCGCGCCGGTGCCGGCAATCGCAGCGGGACGCGCGGTCTTGTCAAAGGCGCCGGCCGCCACAAGCGCGATGCAGGCAAGGGTCACGACGCCGCTTACAAGCTTTAAAACCTGCGAGCGGCCGCGCCCGTACTGCTCGCGCCCGATTGCCCAGAGCAGCGCCGAGGCCGAGCCCGTGGCAAGCAGCACCGTGAGAAGCCCGTAGATCGTCACCTGCTGCGAGAGCACCCACAAAAGCCAGAGCGTAGCCGCGGCCATGGGAACGGCCATGATGCGCTTGAAGATCACCATCCAGGCGCCGGGCTTGGGAAGAAGCCGCACCCAGACGGGCACGAGCGTGAGGACAAGCCAGGGCAGCGCCATGCCAAAGCCCAGCGCCGCAAAAATGAGAATGCTCTCAAGGTCGGACTGCAGCACCGCATAGCCCAGCGCCGCGCCCATAAAGGGCGCCGTGCAGGGACTGGCCACCACCACGGCGAGAACGCCCGAAAAGAAGCTACCCGCCGGGCCCGTCGTGGGAAGTTTGCGCACGGCGCGGCTGTCGGCCAAGTGCGAGGCGGCCGTGAATTCAAAAAGGCCGAAAAGGTTAAGTGAAATCGTAAAAAAGAGGAGCGCGAGCACCGCCACGACCCAGGGCGACTGCAGCTGAAAGCCCCAGCCGATGGCCCAGCCCGCGTTGCGAAGCACGATGAGGAGCCCCGCCAAGGCCATCATCGAGACCATGACGCCTGCGGTAAAGGTGAGGCCGTGAAGCGGCAGAGCCCCGCGCCTGCGCGAGCCGTCGACCAGGTGCAGGATCTTGAGGCTTAAAACCGGGAAGACGCAGGGCATGAGGTTGAGAATGAGGCCGCCTAAAAAGGCAAAGGTAACGGCCGTTTTCTGCGTGAGCTCAGGCGTCTTGGAAAGATCGGTGACGGTGGCCGTATGCTGAGGGGAGGCTGCGGGCGCCTCTTCCGTCCAGGGAAGCGATACGACGCCCGCCCTGGGCGTAATCGTCGTTTCAATGGCCCAGCCTCCGCGGCCCGGGCCGTCGTCGGCGACAAAAACGCCCGTCAAGGGCAAGGGCTCGCCCGCTTCGGCCGATTTTTTCAGGTACTCGGCCTGCGCCTTGAGGTACAGGGACGTGTAGCCCTTTTCTTCACCCGCATGCATGCGGTCAAGGCTCTTGAAGTCAATGAGGCCCGGCTCAAGGGGAAAGAATTCAATCGACTTGTCGATGCGGCCCGCAAGCGGCGCAAGGTCGATGCGGATGCGGTCTTCTTCAATGACGGCGGTGATGTTGTCGGTGGCAACCTTTTCAGGAATTCTCTGGCGGGCCGCCTCAAAAAGGGGTGCCGCCTCCGAGGGTTTGCTTGCCACTTCCACGGGGACCGTAAAGCGCACCTCGGCCTCGCCCGGGATGCAGACGTCCTTGCAGGCAAGCCACTCAACTTTGGCTCTGACCGTGCCCGTGCTGCCGTAGGCCGTCCCCCAGGGGATGTCGAGCTTAAAAGGCAGCAGCACGTCGCCCGAGTAGACAAAGTTCGTCAGGTGCCCCGTGCGCTGCTTTTCACCGACGGGCCAGCCCAGGGGCGTAATCTCCCAGCGCCGCGGCAGGGTCCAGGCGACCGTGCTCGGATAGCCCGTGTCGCCCGCAAAGCGCCAGTACGTGTGCCAGCCCGGCTCATGGTGCAGCACGATCCCGAGCTCATAGTCCGAGCGGGGCGTGCCCGCGGTGCGGTTGGCCACAAGCTCGACCGTGACGGTTTTGGGCGCGCCCGAAAAAGGAGCGCCCGCCCCGACGCCCGCTGCGGGAGCAGCCGCTGCGGCGCGCGCAAGATCGCCCGGGGCGGCCTGCACGGTCTGCACGGCCGCACCTCCGAAGGCGCACAAAAGGGGCAGCGCAAGCGAGAGCACGCCCTTTTTTAGTGTTTCAATACAACGCATGGAACGATTCAAACTGCAAAAACGCGCCCGCGGCGGTCAACCGGGAGTTGAGCGGGAAGGCCCCGGCGTGCGGGCAAATTGATGCAAACGCAGCCGGAGCAGGAACGCGCTCTTTGTCCCTCGGGGCTTAGAGCGCGGCAAAGGATTCGCGCGCCGCGGCAATCGTCTCGTCGATGTCGGAGGCGCTGTGCGCGGCCGACACAAAGCCCGCCTCGAAAATGGAGGGGGCAAGGTAGACGCCGCGCGAGAGCATCCCTTGGAAAAAGCGTGCAAAGACGGCCGGATCGGCCTTCATGACGTCGGCAAAACCATTGGGGAGGTCTTTGAGGAAAAAGAGCCCCATCATGCCGCCAAGGCTTCTTGCGCAGAAGTCAACGCCCGCCTCGCGCGCCGCGGCATTTAGCCCCGAGACGAGCCGCGCGGTCGTAGTCGACAGAGCCTCGTAGAAGCCCGGCTTTTGGATTTCCTTCAAGGTGGCAAGGCCGCTTGCGACCGCAACCGGGTTGCCCGAGAGGGTGCCCGCCTGATAGACAGGGCCCACGGGTGCGATTTTCTGCATCACGTCGCGCCGGCCGCCGAAGGCCGCCACCGGCATGCCGCCGCCGATCACCTTGCCGAGCATCGTGATGTCAGGCACAACGTTGTAGACGGACTGCGCGCCCTTGAGGGCCACGCGAAAGCCCGTCATCACCTCGTCGACGATCAAAAGCGCTCCGTACTGCGTGCAAAGCGCGCGCATCGTGTCGATGAATTCCTGCGTGGCGGGCACCATGTTCATGTTGCCGGCAACGGCCTCCACGATCACGCAGGCGATGTCGTCTCCCCAGGACTTGAAGGCGTCTTCAAGCGCCTGCGGGTTGTTGTACTCGAGCACGAGCGTATTTTTGGTGATGTCGGCCGGAACGCCCGCCGAGGAGGGGTTGCCGAAGGTGAGCATGCCCGAGCCCGCCTTCACAAGCAGGCTGTCGGAGTGGCCGTGATAGCAGCCTTCAAACTTGATGATCTTGTTGCGGCCGGTAAAGCCGCGCGCCAGACGAATGGCGCTCATGCCGGCTTCGGTGCCGGAGCTCACAAGGCGCACCTGCTCGATGTTGGGCATGATGTGCACGATCTCTTCGGCAATGGCGATTTCGCCTTCGGTCACGGCGCCAAAGGACAGGCCCCGGTCGACGGCCTCGTGCACGGCTTCGACCACGGCCGGGTGGTTGTGGCCGAGAATCATCGGGCCCCAGCTGCCGACGTAGTCGATAAAGCGCTTTCCTTCGGCGTCCCACATGTAGGCGCCCTTGGCGCGCTCAATGAAGCGGGGCGCGCCGCCGACGCTTCCAAAGGCGCGCACCGGGGAGTTGACGCCGCCCGGATTGGTCTTTTGTGCACGTTCAAAAAGCGTTTCATTGATGCCCATGGCTTTATAAATTCCTCGTGAGTCTTTTTTGTGTTGGTTTTTGCGCCCGTGCGTGCAGGAAGGCTGCAGGCGTCCGGGCGCGAAATTGTTGTCCCTTAAACGCTGCCCCTGACAGCTTTGAGCTTCGGGCGGCGGGCGCCACACTCTAGCACGCGCAGGGGCCGGTTTTCCTTAAAGCCCCGCGCAAGGCGCTCACTTGCGAGAAGACGCGCGCACGGGCTTTTTGCAGAGCGCTTCGAGGGTCTTTTTGTCTGCGCGAGGGAGGCGTTCAGGGAGGCGGCCTTTGCCTAACGTGCGCCCCGCGCAAACCGCCCGCCCGGACAGGCGCCGCGAGGCGTGTTTGCAAGGGCGGGTCTTTGCGCGTAAAGTCTCTCGCTCACGTGCAGAGAGTGTGCCGGAGAATCGCGGGAGGAGGGCTTTATGAGCTCTCGACGAGGAAAGTCCGGACTCCGCAGGGCGCCGTAGCAGGTAACGCCTGCCCGCCGCAAGGCGAGGATTAGAGCAGCAGAGACGAGCCGGTTAAGTCCGGGTGAAACGGGCAATCTCTACGGGGAGCAATACCAAATAGGCAGCCGCTTGAGTCCGGCCCGGATGATGGCTGCGGGTAGGTAGCTTGAGGCGGCGCGCGAGCGCCGTCCTAGATGAATGATTCTCACGCGGGCCCGAAAACGGGAGAGGCCGCAAGGCATTTCTTCGTTTTTGAGCTGGCGACAGAATCCGGCTTACAGGCGCAGTCTCTGCCGTGTCTGCATCGCTTCTGCATCGCTTCTGCATCGCTTCTGCACCGCGTCCGCGCCGAGTCTTTGTTCGGCCGTCCGCGCGCTGTTGCCGCCGTTTGTGAACGTGCGGCATCATGCGCTTTGCCAAGCGGGCAAATCTTGATGCGCTTTTTCCCTTCAAGCCGCTGGGGCCGTGCTTTCAACTGAAATTTCCTCATGCGCAGTCTTCGTCACGCGTCGTCCCGTGAGGCGGGCGGCGGCTCGACTTTTACAAAGGGCGTCCTCCTTGCGCTTGCCGCAGGCGTGTGCTGGGGCGCGATGGGCGTCTCAAGCCAGGTGCTCTTTGCGGGCGCAAGCGGCCTCAAGCCCGTCGATCTCGCCACATTAAGACTTTTGTTTTCGGGGCTGTTTTTGCTTCTGACCGTGGGACCCTCGGCCGTGGGCCCCATGCTCAATTGGAGAAATGCGCGCGACATCGCCCTTGCGGGCTGCTTTGTCTTTGCCGGGCAATTTGCCTTCATGCAGGCTCTGGTGACGATCAACGCAGGGACGGCAGCCATCGTGCTCATGACCGTGCCCTTCTGGGTGGCGTTCGTGCAGGCGATCACGCAAAGAAAGCTCCCGAAGAAAGCCGAAGTGCTCTGCTTTTTCCTTGCCATGGCGGGCGTCGTTCTCATCGTCACGCACGGGGACTTCACGGCGCTTCACTTTGACGTTGAGGGCGTGTGCTGGGCCTTTGTTTCGGCGCTTGCCACGACGGGCTACACCGTGCAGCCGCGCGCGGTGCTGCTGCGCGTGCCTTCTGTCACGGTCCTTGGCTGGGCCATGTTAATCGGCGGGTGCATCGCCATGGTCGCGAGTCCCCCCTGGCAGATGACCGTCACGTGGGATGCGACCACCATCGCCCTTGTGGTCTTTGTCGTCACCGTGGGCACGATCGTTGCCTTTTGCTGCTACATGTCGGCCGTGCGGCTTATTTCTCCGGTGATCGTGGGGCTGCTCGTGTGTTCCGAACCCTTGAGCGCGTATGCGCTCTCAGTCGCCTTCCTGGGGCTCACCGTGACGGCGGCCGAAATGGCGGGCGCGGCCTTCGTGATGGCCGCGGTGATCATCGTGACCTTAAGCGGCAAGATGAACGCCGCCTCTGCAAAAAAATAGCTCACGAGGCTTTTGCCGCAAGCCCCTTTCAAGGCAAGAGGGCGATCAGCCGTCCTCCGGCGCGGGACTCAAGGCGCCGCGCGCCCGGTCAGCTCTCTTGCGCGCGCAAGGCACGCGGCCAGCGCTTCGATGTTGTGCACGCGCAGCTTCTTGTAGATGTTGTTGCGGTGTCCCTGAACCGTGCGCTGCGCAATGCCAAGCCGCTCGGCGATGTCGCGGTTTTCCAGGCCCGCCTCCAAGAGTTCCACGATTTGCTTTTCCCGCTCGCTCATGGCGGCCAGAACGGCTGCGGCCTCGCCCCCCGTTAGTTCGCCCCGGGCCTTGATGAGGCTCAGCTCGCAGGCGCGTTCAATTGCCTCTTCAAGCCTTGCGTTGTCCACGGGCTTTTGCAGAAAGTCAAAGGCGCCGAGCCGAAAGGCGGAGACGGCCGTATCGAGGTTGCCGTGGCCCGTGAGAATCAGTATCGGCGTCGTGTTGCCGCGCGCAACGAGCTCTCGCTGCAGCTCAAGCCCGCTCATCTGCGGCATGCGCACGTCAAGCACGATGCAGCCGGGCACCAGTTTGTTGTCGTCGACCAGAAAGTCGCGCGCAAGCGCATAGGTCTTTGTCTTCCACCCCTTGCACTCGAGCATGAAGCTTGCCGCTTCACGCACGCCCGCATCGTCGTCAACGATGCGGATGAGAACCTGCTGCTTGTCGTCTTCGGTGAGCATTCCTTGTCTCGCTTTGATTTCTGCCTTTGTTCCGCCTTTGTTCTGCTTTTGTTCCGGCCTTGTTTCCTTACGCCGCGGGCAGCGCCACTTCAACGTCGAGCCCCCCTTGCGCGGCCGCTCGGAAGGCAACGTGCCCGCCCGAGGCTTCGGCAATGGAGGTGCAAATCGAAATGCCAAGCCCAAGGCCCCCCGGCTTGCTGCTTTGCAAGGGCACAAGCAGCGCGCTGATGTCGGCTTCATCGAGCATTTTCCCGCTGTTGACGATGTGAATGCGCCACACCGGAGCCTCAAGCGTGCGGTCAAGCTTTGCACGGACCGCAATGCGTGCGCCCGGCATGCCGCGGCAGGCGTCTCGGGCGTTTTTCAAGAGGTTCCAAAAGAGGAGTTCAAATTCGAGAGCGTCTCCTGCGGCCACGCAGGGAGTCGGCACATCCAAATCAAGAGTCAACCCCTCTTCGCTGATTTTCAAGGCGCGGGCGAGCTTCCCAATGGTCTGCGCGAGGTCTACGCGCGTCTCCTTTCTGCTGCTGCCCTTGGCGTAGCCGCGCACCTTTTCAACGATGGCGATGGCGCGCTCGCACTGCTCGTTGATGCGCCCGGCGCTCGTGGCCAGAAGCTTTGCGTTGATCGAGGGGGCAGACAGAAGCACGCGCTGGGCTTCCGCATAGTGGCGGATGGCCGCAAGGGGCTGGGCAAGCTCGTGGGTGATCATGCTCGACAAAAGCCCCACGATGTTGGCCTTTTGCGTGCGCTCAAGCCTTGCGTTCATCGCTTCGATCTGCTGCCTTGCAAGAGCCTTTTGCCGCGCGGCGGCCGTCAACTCCCGCGTTTTTTGCCGCACGAGCTGATCGGCGCGCAGACTGTGGGCGGCAAGGCCCGCGACCAGCACAAGCCCCGCAAAAAGGTAGGTGAGGTGGCGCTCGACCCACTGCCTGAAGCTCGTTTCCTTCAAATACGCGTAGGGCCCGGTTTTGAGCACCTTGTAGAGCGCGTCGACCGCGGTGAAGTCGGTGGCGATGCTCCAGCGCTCGGCGCCTTCCTCGTCTGACGACATCGACAAAAGGGCGCTTGCAACGGTGCGGGCAAGCTCCGGGTTGACCCCGCGCATGACGGCAAATGTGTGGCCCGGGTACGTGCGCGTGGAAATGGCGCACCCCGTGGGGTTGTCCGTGTTTGCCTCGAGCACCCGATAGCGGCGCTGCATGTCCCCTGGCATCGCCTCATAGCCGCAGGCGTGCAAAAAGGCGACGTCGGCAAGCCCCTTATCAAGCGCCTTCATGATCTGCGGCAGATTGGGGCGCCCGGCAAAGACGGTCGAAGAGAAAAACGTCTCGGGCTCAAAGCCCGCAAAGGCGATTTCGGCCATCCCGATGCGATAGCCGTAAAAGGCCGTGGGGTAGGAAGACGACAGGCGCTTGCCGGCAAGGTCCCCAATTGTTTGCCAGGGCGCCTCGCGCGGCACCACGAAGGCAATGCCCGCGCTGTGGTTGGGGTCCGGGGTGAGCGCGCTCGTGCGGGTGGCCAGGCTCCTTACCCCGTAGGCAATCGTGCGCCAGTAAAAGCCGGAACTCGCAACGAAAAAGTCCACCTCCGCGGCCTTGACGCGGCGCTCGAGCTCCGCGGCGCTGCACACTTCAAAGGAGACGACAGCGGGCGCGAGCGCTTTTCTCACCACCTCAAGCGTGCGGTTGATCTGATTGGCTTCGGTCACGGTCGAATTGAATTCGATCATGGCAAGCCGAATGACGGAAGGCGTGCCCTGCTCGTTTTTCGGGGGAGGAAGGCTTTCAAGATGCACCCCGACATCGCCTTCGGGCGCCGGGCTCGGCAAAAGAGCATCAGCATCGTCGGCGGGCACGAGCCACACGAAGGCCGCAAGCGCAGCCGAGGCCGCGGCGCACACAAAAAGCGTGAGCGCCGAGAGAATTTCCGAGAGCCTGCGCCCTTCTTCGGGCTCGGGCGGGGACTCGGGCGCAGAATCCGAAGGCTCGGGCTCTGGCGGCGCTTTCAGGGGCGAAGTATCTTCGCGGGAAGTCTCGGGCGGCATGCGCGTGCCGGCGCCCGGGGTTTAAGAAAGCAGGGCGCCGCAACCTGTGTTAAAGAGAACGTCAATCCTTTAATTGTGGCACTTCGAGCAGGGCTCGAACGTGTAGTTGTGGTGGCACTGATAGCACACCTCGACGTTGGCCTTGGCGTCCTTGTAGCCCTTGGCGGGCGGCATCGGGTGCACCTGGTGGCAGACCGTGCACTCGGGGAAGTCGGCCGCGTCCTTGGAGTCGTGCGGAACGAAGCGGTGCGGGTTGACGGTGCCGCCGTCGACTTTAAAGCGTACGTCGGCGCCCGCGAGCTTCTCTAGCGGCCCGTGGCAGGCAAGGCAGGCATCCTTTTGACCGGCTGCGGGGGCGCTGCCGGCCTCCTGCGCTGCGGCGGCGCCGCAGACGAGGGGAAGAAGCGAGGCAAGAATAAGGCGCGTGGCGAACATGGAGCTGTCTCTCGAATTTGGGGTGAAGTATTGGGGGTGGAAAAAATCGCCGGCCCCTTTTTGGGGGAGACTCCTGGGGAGGCTCCCGGGGGAGCTCCCCCGGGGGCCGGCTTTGAAACCATCTTGGAGAGTGATGGATCGGGGATATTTTTGAGAAACGTCTCAAAAAGCCTGTTGCAAGGGGGCCTTTTTAAGACTTCGCGGCGTGCTCGCCCGCAAAGCGCCCCGGCATGATGGCGCGCGGCATGCCGTTGCCGACGTAGAGGCCGCCCGCGGTTTCGCCGGCTGCGTAGAGCCCCTCGATGGGCTTGCCCATGATGTCGAGCACCTGTGCGTTTTCGTTGATGCGCAGGCCCCCCGTGAGGTTGTGCACAAAGAGCACGACCTGCACGGCGTGAAACGGTCCCTGCGCAATCGGGCGCAGCATGTCGGCGGGCTTTTCAAAGTCTTCGTCCTTGCCCGCCTTGCAGAAGTCGTTAAAGCGCGCGACGGTCTTTGTGAGTTCCGGCGCGCCGAGCTTGTCGGCCAACTCTTCGATCGTGGCTGCGTCAAAGGCAAAGCCCTTCTCGCACGTCGGATAGGTCGTATCCCAGTGGTTTTTCTTGGCCGCCGCGTCGTCAAAGATGCACCAAATCTTCTTTTCGGGCTGCACCAGGGCCATGTCGTAGAAGTTGTAGCCGCCAAGGTCGGACTTGTCTTCTTCACGCACAAAGCGCACGCCCTCTTTGTTGACGAAGATGACGTCGGCCCAGCGCGGGCCCTTGACGCCAATGCCGGGGCAGCCGTACTTCGAGCCCTTCGGGAACCCGTAGCGGTTGGTGCCGAACATCCGGCGCAGGTGCGCGGTGTCTTCGCCCCGGTCGCCAAGGTACATGCCGCCCGCCTTGAGGCCCGCGAGAATGGCCGAGCCGTCGGGCGCGAAGAACGGATACCCCGTGGCGGGCATGTCGGGCGTAAAGCGCGGATCGGTGATCACGCGCAGCTCGGGATTGGCCTTCCAGCCGCCGCCCGCGAGCACGACGCCCTTTTTGGCGCGGATGTTGATCACGCCCGAGGCGGTCTCAACGCGCGCGCCGATGACGCGGCCCTTGTCGTCTTTGTAGACGTCGGTGACCTTGTGCTCAAGGAGAATCTTTCCGCCCTTGCCCTCAAAGTAGTTCTTAAAGGGCACCATGATGCCGCGTCCCGTGCGAAAACCGCCTTTTAACTGCCGCGCGCCGTTGCCGTCGCCGCGATCGGGCGAGTAGATGTGCAGGTACGACTCCTTGTGCTGGCTGTCGTACTTGCCCGCCTTGGTCGAGGTGTTGAGAAACTTCACGCCGTGCTCTTCGAGCCAGACCTGCGTCGGGCCGCACATGCGGCTGTAGCGGGCCACGAGCTTGGGGTCGTTTTTGCGGTACTCGATGTTCTTCGGGTTGGTGAGATGCGCGTAGAGCGCCTCGGGCGAGTCCTTTTCGCCGTTTTCCTGCTGAAAGCGCGTGCCGCCGCGCAGGGCGATGATGCCGCCGTTGATGATGGCCGCGCCCCCGTAGTTGGCGCCCTTTTCGCAGACGAGAACCTGCGCTCCGAGATCAATGGCCGTGATGGCAGCGCTCATGCCGGCAATGCCCGAGCCCGCCACGAGCACGTCGGTGGTCATGTCCCACTTGGCGGGGGCCTTGAGCTCGGCTGCGCCGCTTGCGGCGGCAAAGCCGCTCAAACCGGCGCCTGCCGCAGCCGCGGTCATCGCCTGAAGAAAACTTCTGCGGGAAGTGTTCGTCGTTGTACGCATCGCTTGTCTCTCCTTGCCGTGAATTCAAAGCGCGCCCGCCTTTGATTTGCCAGGGGCCGCCCGCACGGCGTTTGGTGTTTTCGATGACGTCCAACGGTAAAGATCGAGATACTCGAGTATCTGAAGAAAGATCAAATCTTGTGCAAAGAATCAAACAAAGAGCGCCCGTGCAGGAAAGCATGAAAAAAGCGCCGCCCGCTTTTTCCAAGAGGCCTTCCTTTCGGAAAGTGAGTTTCTTGGAAGGCGGACGGCGCGGGCGTCTTTTGGGGGTTCGCCCCCTTTGCCCTGTGTTTAGAGCTTGATCTTGATGCGGCCGTCGACGGCGATCGCCTCGCCCGTCTTGTCCGAAATCATGAGCGGATTGATGTCAAGCTCGACCACCTCGGGGTAGTCGCTGACAAGCTGCGAGAGCCGCAGCAGGATTTCCTCGACCTTGGCGACGTCGGCGGGCTTGGTGCCGCGGGCGCCTTCAAGAAGCTTGAAGGCCTTCACCGAGCGCACCATGTCGTGCGCGTCCTGATCCGAGAGCGGCGCAAGGCTAAAGGAGACGTCTTTCATCACTTCGACGAAGACGCCGCCCAAACCAAACATCACCATCGGGCCGTACTGCGGGTCGGTGGCGATGCCGCAGACAAGCTCGCGGCTGCTCTTGACCATTTCCTGGATGATGACGCCTTCCAAACCTTCAAGAAGGCCCTTGCCGCGCAGCTTTTCAACCAGATCGCGGTAGTTGGCGCGCACCTCCTCGGCCGAGGCAAGATTGACGCGCACGCCGCCCACGTCGGTCTTGTGCGAGGTGGTCTTCGAGGTCATCTTCATGACGACCGGATACCCGATCCTGTCGGCTACGGCCACGGCTTCGTCTTCGGTCTTGGCAAAGCCCGCCTGGCAGACGCGCACGCCGTAGGCGGCAAGCACGTCCAAACTCTCGCGCGTGGTGAGTTCAGCGCGGTTTTCAGCTCTTGCCGCGGCAAAAAGCGCATCCACCGCAGCCTTGTCCACGGCGTACGAGGGAATCTTTCCTTCGGGGCGCTCAAGCCACAATCTGTGGCTATTTAAGCGCGCAAGGCCGTCGACCGCCTCTTCGGCAAACTGAAAGAACGGGATGTTGACGTCCATCTCGGCAATCGTCGAGAAGAACTCGTTTTTGGTCATGAACACGCCCACGATGGGCTTTTCGGGGTGCGCGGCCTTGATCTGCATGATGGCCTTGGCAACGTCGATGTCGCGCAGGCCCAAAAACGGCAGATAGATCGAAATCACCATGTCCACGCCCGGGTCGGCGAGCACCGTCTCAAGCGTCTGCTGGTAGTGCTCCAAGGGGGCCGAGGCGATCATGTCGACGGGGTTTTTGACGGAAGCCGCCGCAGGCAGAAAGCTCCTGAGTTTCTCCTTGGTGTCGTCGGAGAGCTTTGCCATCTGCATGCCGTAGTCGCAGATCGCATCGGTAGCCATGATGCCGGGGCCGCCCGAGTTGGTGATGATGCACACCCGGTCGCCCTTGGGAACGGGGCAGTTGCGAAAGACCTTCGCGGTCGAAAAAAGCTGCTTTAAGGAGTACTCGCGAATGACGCCTGACTGTCGAAAAAGAGCTTCGGCAGCCTTGTCGGAACCGGCAAGCGACCCCGTATGCGAACTCGCAGCCGATGCGCCCGCCGCAGACCGCCCGGCCTTCAAGGCAATGATGGGCTTGCGGCGCGTGATGCGGGTGGCGAGCTTGCGGAAGTTGGCCGGATTCTGGATCGACTCCATGTAGAGCAGAATCTGGCGCACGTCGTCCTGGTCCTCCCAGTACTCGATGGCGTCCTCGGCATTGACGTCGGCCTGGTTGCCGATCGAAATGAACTGCGCAAAGCCGATGTTGAGATCCTTGAGGATGTTGAGAATGCCGCCGCCCAGGGCGCCCGACTGCGACACAAAGCCGATGTCGCCGCGCACCGGCAGCGTCTCGGCAAAACACCCGTCCAAGCTTACGTCGGGGTGGGTGTTGACAACGCCGAGGCAATTGGGACCCACGCAGCGCATGCCGTAGCCGCGCACCTTTTCAAGCAGGGCGGCTTCAAGCTTTGCGCCCTCTTCGCCCGACTCCTTGAAGCCCGCCGAGATCACCACGATGCCCTTGATGCCCTTTTGATGGCACTGATCGATCGTATCGAGCACAAAGCGCGCGTTGACGACGACGATGGCCATGTCAACGGGCCCTTCGATGTCGAGCACGGTTTTGACCGCGGGCAGACCCTCAACGATGCCGCCCTTGGGGTTGACCGGGTAAATGCTGCCCTTGAAGCCGTACTCCTGCAGACGCTTCATGATGTCCGAGCCGATGGTGTGGGCGCGGGTGGAGGCGCCGATGACGGCCACGCTCCTGGGACGCATGATGGTATCAAGAGAGTGCATAAATTCTCTTCTCCTCGTTCAAATCACCTTGGTGAAACAGCAGGGGCTTTCGCTTTGCCCGACTTCGTCGTTCGCTTTAAATTGCATCGAGTGCCGCGCACAGGGCGATCGTGATGGAAATCCCCCACAAGCAGGAAAATTATTTCAGATTCAATCCCCGATCGAGGTCTTTACTGGGCAAAACCCCAGTCACGCGCGAGCCGTTGGCAAAGATCAAAAGCGGCGTGCCGCTCACCTCAAACTTGGCGCCAAGCGCGAGGTTGCGGTCCAAAACCGAGTCGTCGCACGAGGCAGGCGGCGGCTCGGTGCCGTTGAGCATGTGGTCTTGAAGCGCCTTGGCCGGGTCCTGGGCGCAGACGATGTTGCGGGCGATGTCGCGCGAATTGAGGATCGGGTAGAGGAAGTTGTAGACGGTGACGTTGCCCGTGTCGCGCAGGTTTTTCTCGAGCATCTGGCAGTACGTGCAGCGCGCGTCGGTAAAGACGGCCACCTTGCGCTCGCCGTTGCCGTAGACGACCTTGATGGCGTCGTCAAGCGGCAGCTCCTTCCAGTCGATGCGCGAGAGCTCCTCGATGCGCGCGGCGGTGATGTCGGTTTCGGTGGCCGCATCGAAGATGCGCCCGACGATGAGGTGCTTGACGTCTTCGTCAACGTAAAAGACGCGGCGGCTGACGACCACCTCGTAGAGGCCCTTGACGGGCGTGGGCCGCACGCTGTCGGGCTTCATCGAGGTGACGGCAAGAACGCGCGCGGCGATCTGATCCTCGAGCTCGTTGGCTGCAAGGGCGTGGGTGCTGGCAAGGGCCGCGGCAACGGCCGCGGCAACGCTAAAGAGAGCGGCTCGCATGGGTAAAGAGTTCTCTGTTTGCAGTAGATGTAGAAAAAGAAAGGAAGGTGCGCCGAATGCAAAGTCAAACGCGCGCGGCCGGCCCCGGGGCCCGTTGAAAAGACAGGCTGAGAGCGCCGCGGCTTTCGGCGCGAAGTGTCCGCTAGTTTAGCCCATGCCCGGCGCGGGCAAACGCAGAAAAAAGCAGGGAAAGCGCGCGGTGAGCGAGCGCGGCGAAAGCGGCGTCCGCGCGGCCTTTTGTGGGGGGGGGGCCTCGCGCTGCTTTTTCGGGCAAAAACCTGCGCCTTTCGCGCTGCGCGCTGGATTTCCGTCCCTGCCCCTCCTTGCCTTGCCTTGCCTTGCCTTTGCCGAAACTTAGCTCCAAGCCTATGCCGGGCCTAAGAGGCTCCCGATAAAGTGAACATCAAGAAAAAGAAAGACGCCTTCAGAAGACACATTCCACCTTCACAAGGCCCCGGCTCCGACAGGGGCGGGCCCCGCAAAAAGGGTCCGCACTTTAAAGAAGGCATCTTTCCAACTTGACTGACGCAACTACTTTCTTTGGAGACTTGCACCATGTTTACCCGCAAAGCCATCCGTTCAAGCCTTGCTCTTGTCGCCCTTCTTGCCGCCGCGGGCGGCGCCATGGCCCAGTTTGTGGGCGGCTCCGACAAGACCATGACCGTGAAAGACCTTCTTGCCAACGGGCGCGACGATCAGCTCGTCGTTCTTGAAGGCTACATCGTCGATCAGATCAAGCACGAGGACTACACCTTCAAGGACGCCACGGGGCAAATCGAAGTTGAAATCGACGATCGCGTCTTTGCCGGCCAGCGCGTGGATCCCAACACCAAGGTGCGCATCGAGGGCGAATATGAAAAAGAGCTCGTCGAGCCCAACACGGTCGACGTGCACCGCCTGACGATCATCCGCTAAGCTCCTTTTTAGAGTGCAGGGCGCCCGTTTTTTGCCGCGGCACAAAACGACGCAGCGGCAGCCCTCCCGCGCAAGGGAGGACGGGCGCCTTGAAGTTTGGAGGCACGGGCAATGGATCAGACGGTTCTTGTGGTTGAAGACGATCCGATGATCGGAGAGGCGCTCTGCGAGGCGCTCAAGGAGGCGGGCCTTGCGGTTGAGTGGGCCCACAGCGGCTGGGAGGCCGCGGGGCACCTGTCGGCGGGCGCCTTTGATCTCGTGCTTTTGGACCTGGGACTGCCCGGGCGCGACGGCATGAGCGTTTTGCGCGACCTAAGGCAAAAGGGCGAGACGGTGCCGGTCATTATCCTCACGGCCCGCGACGGGTTGGAAGACCGCCTCGCGGGCCTTGACGCCGGGGCCGACGACTATATTCTCAAGCCCTTTCACATGAGCGAAGTGCTCGCGCGCATGCGCGCCGTCTGGCGCCGCAAGGGCGAGGGGTTGGCCGCTGCCGCCAAGACGCTTACAAACGGGGAGCTCACGCTCAATACCGAAACAAAGACCGTGCGCGTCGAGCGCGACGGCCGCACGCAGGAGGTGGCGCTCTCGCGGCGCGAATACGACCTTCTGGAGGCGCTTTTGTCCCGGCCAGGGGCCATTCTCTCGCGCTCGGCGCTTGAAGAGCGCGTCTACGGCGGCGACGAGATGCCCGAGAGCAACGCCGTCGAGTTCATCATCCACGGACTGCGCCGCAAGCTCGGCAGCTCCGCCATCGGCAACGTGCGGGGCCTGGGCTGGATGGTGCACAAGGCCAAAGACTGATGCGGCGCATTCTTTCCTACTTCAAGAGCGGGCTTGCCCGCTTCAATGGCAGACTCTCCGAGACTCTGAAGGGACTTTTTGCCTTTCGCAGATCGGCCGCCCAAGGCTCCATCATTCGCCGCGCGCTCGTGGGCTGCTCGGTCACGCTTGCCGTTTTCATGCTGATCACGGCCGTGGGCAGCTTTGCCGTGGGCTACGAGGCCGCCAAGGAGCGCCAGGACCGGGTTTTAAAGGAAGTCGTGGGAATGCTCTCGCGCGACATCGTGCATCAGCGCTACCGCGATCAGATCGAAGAGCTCACGCGAGGGGGCTTCTACGGGCCGGGCTCGAAACTGGGCGAGAGCGTGGAGGCATCGAACGCTCAGGTGCTCACGATGAACGACTCGCTCTTTGAAGACAGCTTTGAGCTTGACGACGACAACCCGAGGGCAATGGTGAAAGCCGGTGAAACCGTGCTCGTGCGCATGCTGCATAAAAGAGGCCGCGCCATGGCGGTCACCTTTGACGAGCCCTACTGGGACGGGGCGCATACGGTGACGCTTTTTGGAGACAAGTACCGCATCTTTCTGCGCACGCTCTCTGACGGCACGCACGTGGCCGCAGGGCAGCTTCTTACCGAGCGCAGCCGCGCCATTTTGGCCGGGGCTCTCACGGCCGCCGCCCCGATTCTGATTCTGGCGCCCGTGATGCTGCTCGTTCTCCTTTTCGTGCTCTGGAAGGCGCTCAAGCCCTTGAAAAACCTCACCGACAACTTAAAGAAGCAGCGCGCCGAAGACCTGCAGCCCATTGACGTTGCGGGTGCGCCCGAAGAGGTGCGGCAGCTTGTGGCGGCAACAAACGGCCTTATTTCGCGCATCAACGAGCTGCGCCGGAGAGAGGCGCGCTTTGTGGCCGACGCGGCCCACGAGCTGCGAAGCCCGATGACGGCCTTGAGCCTGCAGGTCGAGCGTCTGGGGAAAATGGATCTCGCGCCCGCCGTGCGCGAGCGGGTCGACGACATCCGCGGCGTCATCGCGCGCACGACCAACCTCGTGGCGCAGCTTTTGGCTCTAAAGCGCGCGCAGGCGCAGGCAGACAACCCGGGCGATACAGGAAAACCTGCCTGCGCCCGGTGCCTGCCGGTCGTGAGCGCCGTCGTCGCCGACTTGTACTGGGCGGCCGATGAAAAGCACATTGCGCTCAACGTTGAGGGCCTTGAAGACAGCGAAGCGGCGGAGCTTGCCGTCGCCATGCCCGAAAACGATCTCTCGGCTCTGGTGCGCAACCTCGTGCAAAACGCCGTCAACTACACGCCCGAGGGCGGGGAGGTGACAGTGGGCGTCAAGCCGCGGGAAGAGGAGGTCGTAATCAGCGTCTCCGACACGGGGCCGGGAATTGCCGAGAGCGAGCGGGCCCGCGTCTTTGATCCCTTCTATCGGGTGCTCGGCACGGGGGCCTCGGGCACGGGGCTGGGGCTTGCCATCTGCAAGACGGTCGTTGAGCGCGCAAAAGGCACGATCACGCTTGACTGGGCGCAAAAAGACGCAGTCGGCCCTGAGGGC
>DYBN01000010.1 GCA_019418605.1 Sutterella sp.
CAGTTTTGGATTGCCACAAAATCAGAGGGCTGTCCAAAAGCTTTGGGGAACTTACGGTGCTTTCGCCGGCCGGCCATCGCCGCTGACGTGACCCTCTACGGTATCGTTGATCTGGGCGTGAACTACACGCATGTGGACATGGACGGTCAGGGCGACGACCTCGACAACTTCGATATGAAGTCCGGCCAGCAGTCCGGCTCTCACTACGACAACTCGATCGTCTACCGCACGCCGTCGTTTGCCGGCTTCCAGGTGACGGCCATGTACTCGATGGGCCAGAGCACTGACGGCAAGGGCATGATTGGCGTCGGCTATTTGGACGCCAGCCAGTCTGATTTCCAGGAAGACTACAGCGGCTCTGACTTTGACTTCACCCGCTGGGTGGTGTCCGTCGGCTACGACTACCCGCTTAGCAAGCGCACCACCGTCTATGGCGTGATGAGCTACATGGATGACGACTACGACGACAACGCCGCCGCCAACAGCGGCGTCAATCCGAGCGCCTACACGTTCATGATCGACATGCGCCACAAGTTCTAATTTGATTCCTGTTTGACAAGACATCCATCAGAACACGCGCCCCCGCTTGAGCTTGGTCTCAGCGGGGGCGCGCTTTCTTTTGTCACAAGCAGCGATGCCCGTTTGATGGCGACGACGGCGCCGGCACTTGCGGCCCCTTTGTCCCTACCGACACGGCTCACCCCAGTCGTAGTCCGAGAAAGTGCGGCGCACATCCGCTGGAGTCACAACCTGAATCGGGCACTCAGGGTAGGCCTGACGAAAATCCTCGCCGCCATTGTCCCGTTTGTCCGGGCTGAGTTTGCACTCATAGGCCTTCATCACGTTGTCCTGCACTTCGATAAAGTCAATTTCCCGGCTGTACTCAACGGGCTTTTCCGTTGAAGCCAAGCGTCGCGCACCGCGAAGCCGCCAGAAATACTGCTCGACAAAAGACTCCCGCAGCTTGTGCTGCTTGAGCCGCTCAATGAAGAAAAAGTTCTCCCAAATCGCTCCGGCGTCTCTTGTCTTCCTTGACAACAGAGGAGAAAAATCATTGATGAGTGCGTTGCGAACGCCCAAATCACAGAAGTAGACCTTCTTTCCTTTTTTGAGCTCGTTGGCCAGGTTGCGCGAAAACGAACGGCAGGTGCGGACAACGAAGCACATTTCCAGCACCTTGATGTAGCGCTCGACCGTGATGCTGTTGATTTTGAGATCTCTCCCGAGACTTTCGTAGGAAACCTCGGAGCCGATCCGGCGCGCCAGGATCTCCAGCAATTCCTGAATCTTTGCCAGATTGCGGATACCCCCCAAGGCAAAGGCGTCCTTGAGCATGATGTCCTGCACATAGTTCATGAGGCGCACGCGCGTGTTCTCAGGATCCGTCACGGCCTCGGGAAACAAGCCGAAGATCATGAAGCGCTCGAGATTGCGCTCGACATATCCCCAGCCGTGCACTCGAGCAAGCTCCTCGAGCGAAAAGGGCCAAAGCTGGGCCTGCACGATGCGGCCGACGGCAGACTCTCTGACACCCGCTGCCAAATTGAGCGCTGACGACCCGGTGACAAAAATACGCGTGCCTGTGTTGGCGTCCACCAGTCGCTTGATGATGAGCCCGATGTTGGGAACGCGCTGCGCCTCATCAATGATGATCGTATCGGCGTCGGCCAGAAACGTTTGCACGGCGGCCAGGCTCTCCAGACTCTCGAGCTTTTCCACATCCCAGCGAAAATCGCCGCTTAAGCTTTCCACACGACCAAGATTTGGCAGGCCATTGAGCAGCGTTGTCTTGCCGACTCTGCGCGCACCGAGCACGACAACGGCCTTGGGCGGGGTGGCAGCTTGAATGCGAGAAGCAATTGCTCGAGGAAGAATAAGGCTCATTTTGAATTTCCCATCATGTAATAAGGAAATTTTGCCAAATTTCTTGATTACAAAGAGGGGATTTTTATATCACTTGTCGAACCTCCGCAAATCGTCTCTATGTGCAGCGTCGCGCATACCTTGAAGGCCCTGCCTGCCGCCGATGCTGAAAAGTCGATTGACACCTCCTTGTTGCCTTTTGTTTCTCAGGGTTACCCCCCCCCATCGGCTATTGACTTCCTCGATTTTCTTGAGTAGCAAAAATCCGGGTGCCAGAATGATCCTGTCTCAACAAGAGAGAGACCAGCCGGAGGTTGTGTTTGATCAGCAAGAGTCTTCACAACGAATCCACTCCGGCTGTTTTTTGATCAAAAAGATCTTGCTTCTCTCATATCCATTCTGGAGAACCACAAAATGAAAAAGACTTTAGCTGCAGTTGCCGTGCTCGGTGCTTTCGCCGGCTCCGCCATCGCCGCTGACGTGACGCTTTACGGTGTTGTCGACATGGGCCTGAACTACACCCACGTTGACTCTGACAGCGCGAAAGATGACCTCGACAGCTTCGAGATGAAGTCCGGCCAGCAGTCCGGCTCCCGCTGGGGCTTGAAGGGCACGGAAGACCTGGGCAACGGCCTGACGGTCGGCTTCGTGCTTGAAAACGGCTTTGACGCCGACGACGGCACGGAAGACAAGTCCGGCGAGATGTTCGATCGTGAATCGATGCTCTTCCTTGAGGGCGGCTTCGGCAAGCTTGCCTTCGGCCGAATCGGCTCCTTCAACCAGGGTCAGGGCTCCTTCTCCAAGATCGGCATGCTCACGCCGTTTGGCACGAGCTTTGGCAACTACTCCGCGCAGGCGGGCAACGTGTTTGCCAGCTCGACGCGCTATGCGAACTCCATCGTCTATGAGTCTCCCTCGTTTGCCGGCTTCCAGGTAACGGCGATGTACTCGATGGGCAACACCGATGGCAAGGGCACGGAAAACGAATCGGACACCGATCGCTACTACGGCATCGCCGCGACCTACAAGAACGGTCCGTTTGCCGGCTACCTTGCCGTCGACTCCACCAACTACAAGTCTTGGGATGCCACTGAGGGCAGCCTCGATCCCGACGACAGCCTGACCGTCACGTTGGGCGGCAGCTGGGACTTCGAAGTCGCCAAGGTCTATCTCGGCGCCCAGTACTTTGACGAAGCGAAGTTAAGCTCCATCAGCGGCATCGTGGCCAACAATGCCTCTCTCAATCCGTATGGCGTAACATCGGACAGCTTGACGGCATACAAAATCACCGGCTACAGCGTTCTGCTTGGCGCTGACGCTCCCGTTGCAGGCGGCAAGTTGATGGGCGCGGTCGCCTACATGGATGCCGAACAGTCCGACAATATGGAGGACCAGGGCTATCAGTACGACTTCACCCGCTGGGTCGTGTCCTTGGGCTATGACTATCCGCTTAGCAAGCGCACCAACATCTATGGTGTGGCGAGCTACATGAACGACGAAGTCGAAGACGCTTCGTACGGTGCCACTTCCTACGCCGACTGGAATCCCAGCGCCTACACGTTCATGATCGGCATGCGTCACAAGTTCTAATCTGATTTCCGCTTAGGAAATTTGTGAAGCTTGAGCCCCTGCAGACTTCGGCCTGCAGGGGCTTTGTTCGTTCGTTCATTGACCAGCCCCGCAAATGCCCGCTCCCGGCTACCGGTGCGCACACAAGCGCCCAAGCCAAACAGTCTGCAGCCCCGGTCCCCTCTTTCCCACACCCTCGAGCGGCAGCATACCTCGGAATGTGTGACCTTATTTTTCTCAGGGTTACCCCCCCCCCTTGGCTATTGACTTCCTTGATTTTCTTGAGTAGCAAAAATCCGGGTGCCAGAATGATCCTGTCTCAACAAGAGAGAGACCAGCCGGAGGTTGTGTTTGATCAGCAAGAGTCTTCACAACGAATCCACTCCGGCTGTTTTTTGATCAAAAAGATCTTGCTTCTCTCATATCCATTCTGGAGAACCACAAAATGAAAAAGACTTTAGCTGCAGTCGCCGTGCTCGGTGCTTTCGCCGGCTCCGCCATCGCCGCTGACGTGACGCTCTACGGTATTGTTGATCTGGGCGTGAACTACACGCATGTGGACATGGACGGTCAGGGCGACGACCTCGACAGCTTCGAGATGAAGTCCGGCCAGCAGTCCGGCTCCCGCTGGGGCTTGAAGGGCACGGAAGACCTGGGCAACGGTCTCACGGTTGGCTTCGTGCTTGAAAATGGCTTTGATGCCGATACCGGCAATGACGGCCAGATGTTTGACCGTGAATCCATGCTCTTCCTCGAAGGTGGTTTCGGTAAGCTCGCCTTCGGCCGCATCGGCTCCTTCAACCAGGGCCAGGGCTCCTTCTCGCTCATTGGCGGTCTGACCCCCTTCGGCACGAGCTTTGGTGACTACACCGTCCAGGCTGGCAACATCTTCTCCGTCAGCACCCGCTACGACAACTCGATCGTCTACCGCACCCCGTCGTTTGCCGGCTTCCAGGTGACGGCCATGTACTCGATGGGCCAGAGCACTGACGGAAAGGGCGAAGCCTTGACTGGCGCCAAGGAAAACGAATCCTCGACCGATCGCTACTACGGCATCGCCGCGACCTACAACAACGGTCCGTTTGCCGCCTACCTCGCTGTTGACTCCACCAACTACAAGTCGCTCGGTGTTGAGCATGGCGACGACATGAATGACTCTCTGACCGTCACGTTGGGCGGCAGCTGGGACTTCGATGTCGCCAAGGTTTATCTCGGCGCCCAGTACTTTGACGAAGCTCTGATGAGCTCCGTGGGCGGCATCCTCGGCAAGAATTCGACGTTTGGTCTGACCAGCTCCAAGATCGAAGGCTTCAGCGTCGCTCTCGGTGCCGATGCTCCCATCGCGGGCGGCAAGGGCATGATTGGCGTCGGCTATTTGGACGCCAGCCAGTCTGATTTCCAGGAAGACTACAGCGGCTCTGACTTTGACTTCACCCGCTGGGTGGTGTCCTTGGGCTACGACTATCCGCTTAGCAAGCGCACCAACATCTATGGCGTGATGAGCTACATGGATGACGACTACGACGACAACACTGCCGCCAACGACGACAAGAATCCGAGCGCCTACACGTTCATGATCGGCATGCGTCATCGCTTCTAATTTGATTTCCGTTTAGGAAATTCCTGAAGCTTGAGCCCCTGCAGACTTCGGCCTGCAGGGGCTCGTTTGTATTTGGCCAACGACAGTCTCGCGCAGGCCGGCTTGCCCGGCGCGCGCGCCAGTGCACGCGGAGACGCATTTTGCATGACCGTCGAATTCTTCCACTAAAACAAGCCTTTCTTCTCTCGCTCTGGGACGGGAAGAGTTCTCATGAATTGGAACTACCATCTGCGGTGTCGGAGCAGAGGTGCTTCCGATAGTGTTGACAGCCGGCAGGCGTGCGCGGCTCAGCATTTTGAGCGCTTGACCGCAGCGTAGTCGCTTAAAGCGAAACAGCAACCGACAATTTTCGAAATACAAGTCTCCCGTTACGCGCCTTGGCTAAGTGCTCCATAAACGACCGATAAAAGTGCGCCGTCTCCGACAAGGGCAAAGATCAGCCGTGCACGGTTGGTTCAGAATTTGATCGTTCCTTTCGTTACAGGAGCGTTTTCGATGAAAAAGATTTCTGATATCAAGGACATACAGCAGCTGCGCACAATGGGGCTGAGCATGCGCAAAGCGTCAACACTGTTGGGATTTAACCGCCGCACGGTCGCCAAATACTGGACGTGCGATCCCGACGTCATGTCTCAGCAGAAGCCGCGCCCGCCGCGAGTCAAGCTTCTGAAGCCGGTAGAAGAGACCGTCAAAAGCCTGTACATCGAATACCGCAACTGCCCCAAAGTGCGGAGAGAGCTTGAAAGGAGGAAGCTGACGACGCCCTCGCTCAGAACCATTCAGAAGTTCGTGCAGCATATCAAGCCCGAGCTGGAACTCCAAGAGAAAAAGCCCGTCAAAAGAGTGAATCGAGACAGCGCCTGCTGAGAAGTCTCACCATAACAAAAACCCTCCGAAACCGAAGCTCCGGAGGGCTGTAGCTCTAAACGTTACCTAAATCAGGTATCGACTTAGAACGTGTGCTTCATGCCGATCATGAGGGTGTAGGCAGAGGGATTCCAATCCTTGCCATTGTCGTTCCCCTTGCCCTCGATCTCATCATCCATGTACGAAGCCACGCCATAGAGGTTGGTGCGCTTGCTGAGCGGGTAGGTGTAGCCCAGAGAAACAACCCAACGGGTGAAGTCGAATTCACGGCCCTGATCTTCCTGCCAATCCGACTGTTCAGCATCAACATAGGCCACGGCACCCATCAGCTTGCCGCCAGCGACAGGAGCATCGGCACCGAGCAAAACGCTGTAGCCGGTCACCTTCATGCTCTTAACATCCCCAGTATCAAGACCAAACATGTCGTCGTAGCCGTCTCTGCCGGCAATGCCGCCCAAGCTGGAAAGCAGGGCCTCGTCGAAGTACTGAGCACCGAGGTAAACCTTGGCAACTTCAAAGTCGTAGTTGCCGCCCAAGGTCACCGTCAGGCTGTCATCAGGATCATTACCGGTGGGAGCATCACCATTCCAAGACCTGTAATTGATGGAATCCACCGCCAAATATGCACCGAACGGACCATTGTTGTAGGTCGCAGCGATGCCATAGTAACGGTTGGTCGAAGACTCGTTTTCAACCTGGTAATCATCCTCGTCAGCATCCGACACAGAATTACCCATCGAGTACATGGCCGTCACTTGGAAGCCGGCAAACGTGGGGGTCTGATAGACGATGGAGTTGTTGTAGCGGGTCGAGGTCGAGAAGACGTCTCCGGCCTCAGCCACATAACCAGACCAAGAGGTGCCGAACGGCGTCAGCATGCCGATCTTGGAGAAGGAGCCCTGGCCCTGGTTAAAGGAGCCGATGCGGCCGAAGGCGAGCTTGCCGAAGCCGCCTTCGAGGAAGAGCATCGATTCACGATCAAACATCGTGCCGTTGTCGTTGCCGTCGTCGACCGTGAAGCCGTTTTCAAGCACGAAGCCCACCGTGAGGCCATTGCCCAGGTCCTCCGTGCCCTTCAAGCCCCAGCGGGAGCCGGACTGCTGACCAGATTCCATCGTGAAGGAATCAACGTCATCCATATCCGCACGATCCATATCGATATGGGTGTAGTTCAAGCCCATGTCGACAACACCGTAGAGCGTCACGTCAGCAGCGATAGCAGAGCCGGCAAACGCGCCGAGCACGGCCACTGCAGCAAGAGTCTTTTTCATTTAGTTTTCTCCTAGAAAGAATCACCTGAAAAGATGCTGAAAAGCCGGCGCGAACGCCTGCCCGCCAGTGCGCGGGGAATCCAATCCCGCATCACCTTTTCGAGGACAGTGCTCATTATGTCGCCAACTTTTTGGCGCGCCTATTTTTGGACAGTCAATCGCCAAAAGAGAGTATTAACCCTGAGAACCCAAAGGTACACCCTCCGAAACCTCAGTGTTTTCAAGGCTTTCGGCCTTGGCTTCTTGTCGAGGCGCTTTAGATTTCACGGCCGCCCTTTCCCCGAATTCAGCCGCAGGTCCTCTGCGTGCGGACATCTTGGAATTTGATACAGTACCGGCCTCAACATCTTGTTTCCAGCCAAAGGAACTCTTCATCATGACCGTGCGCGTCCTAACGGGCATCAACACCACTGGCACCCTTCACCTAGGGAACTACTGCGGTGCGATCCGCCCCTGCATCCGCGCTTCCAAAAAGGAAGACGTGGAAAGCTTCTTTTTCATGGCCGACCTGCACGCGCTCATCAAATGTCAGGATCCCTCCCGCATTGAGCTGAGCCGCATGCAGATTGCGGCAAGCTGGCTTGCCGCGGGCCTCGATCCCGAAAGGGTGACCTTCTACCGCCAAAGCGACATCACGGAAATCCCGCTTTTGAACTGGATGTTCAACTGCGTCTGCCCCAAGGGCCTCATGAACCGCGCCCACGCCTACAAGGCGATGGTCGAGGCCAACGGCGCGCAAAACGAAGACCCCGACAACGGCGTCTCGATGGGGCTTTTCTGCTACCCGGTTCTGATGGCGGCCGACATTCTCATGTTTAACGCCAACTACGTGCCCGTCGGGCGCGACCAGATCCAGCACCTGGAGATGGCCCGCGACATCGCCACGCGCTTTAACAACCTCTACGGCGTGCGCAAAAACTTTTTCGTGATGCCCTACGAGCAGATTGACGACGATGTGGAAATTCTCCCCGGCCTTGACGGCCGCAAGATGAGCAAGAGCTACAACAACGTCATTCCTTTGTTTGAAGGAGGCAAAAGGGCCCTGAGCGAAGCCATCAGCCGCATCGTCACCGACAGCCGTCTGCCGGGCGAGCCCAAGGATCCGGAGAGCACGTCCTTGACGCAGATATTCGATGCCTTTGCAAGCAGCGAAGAGCGCGCCGCCTTCCGCGAGGAATTAAAGGCGGGACTTGGCTGGGGCGACGCCAAAAAGCGCCTTCTTGAGCAAATTGAGGCCGAAATCGGCCCCATGCGCGAGAAGTACGCCTATTACACGACGCACACCGACGAACTGGAAGACATCCTGCAGGCGGGCGCCGCGAAGGCGCGCAAGCTCTCGGCTCCCTTTATGGAGCGCCTGCGCGAGGCCGTGGGGCTCAGAAGCTTTCACGCCGTGGGCACAGGCAAATCCGCTCAGGAAAAAGCGCAGCCCGCCAAAACGGCCGCCGCGGCAACCTTCAAGCAGTACCGCGAGGCCGACGGGCTTTTCTACTTCAAGCTCACGCAGGCCGCAGGGAAAGTGCTTCTCACCTCCAAAGGCTTTGAAAGCGGGCGCGAAGCCGGTCAAACCGTTGCAAAGATCAAGAGCGCCTGTTCTCTGGCCGGGTTTGAAGAGTGCGTCGTCCTGGGCGAGGCCGTGACGCCCGAAGACGTTCAGAGGGCTCTTGCCGCACTCAAGGCGCAGGAAGAGGAAAAGGCACAGCGCAAGGCTGCGGCAAAGTAGCCCGCAGGGGCTCGCAAGGGGGCGGAAGTTCGAAGGATTTCTTCGAAGAAAATTCCATCCCTTGTCAGCTTTCACGCCGCAAGGCGCCTTGGCCGCGAACTTTTTTCGCAGGCCGGGCGCCTTCTTTTTTTGCCTCACTTCAAAAGGCAAGGAAACGAAGGCCCGCGTGACGTTTTCCTGCTTTCTTTGGGCAACCTTTTGCCGCCCGCAGCCACTGCACGCGCCCACGGCGTCCTTCAAAATTTGCACCCACTACATTTGCATCCGATTGCATTCGACAGGAAATCATCATGACCATGCCAAAAATCATCTGCCACATGATCGCCTCGGTTGACGGGCGGCTCTACCCCGACCGCTGGACGCAAGGCCCTGACAATGCCGACGTCACGAGCGTCTACGAAACCGCAGCCGCAACTTTTGCAGCCGACGGCTGGATCGTCGGCCGCACCACGATGGCCGAGTATGCCGAGAGCATCACGCAGGGCGAGGCGGCTGCCGCACGCGCAGACGGCGCAACCCCGCAGGCGCATGTCGGCGAGCGTGAGGGGCGGCCCTTGGCGATCGTCTTTGACCCCAAGGGAAAGCTTCGCTATACGGAATCGGGGCTTCCGACGGGCGAGCATCTGGTGGCCGTGCTCTCGCCCGCAGTCAACGACGCGTATCTCAAAGAGCTTCGAGACGCGGGCGTCTCCTACGTTTTTGCCGCCGACGCTCAAAAGCCCCTGACGAGCGGCCTTGCCGCGCTTGCGGAGACCTTCGGCGTCAAAACGCTTCTTCTTGAAGGCGGCGGCATCATCAACGGAGCTTTCCTCAAAGAGGGGCTCATCGATGAGCTGAGCTTTCTCATCTACCCGGCCATCGACGGCCTCAAGGGCGTCTCGACCATCGTCGACTACCCCGGAGCGCCGGATGAAAGGCCTGCGACGGGCCAGCGCCTTTCCTTGATGGAAACCAAGGTCTTTGAGGGCGGCGTGGTCTGGCTGCACTACCTGGTGCAAAAGGCATAAGAAGCCTCTTTTTAAAATCAAGGCGCCGCAGCCCGCCCTCTCGCACGAGAGCGGCTGCAGGCGCCGTTTGTTTGCTTGGGGGCCTTTGCCCCGCGCTTTGTCAAAATTGCAAAAGTTTTCAAGCGCTAGGCAAATCCCGAGCACTTTTGTGGCATTCTTGCCGCTGCAACTTTTTCCCCACCCAACGTTTTTTCTTAATGAACAGCCCTTCCTCCATCGAGCCGGGCGCGCCGCACGAGGCGCCCGCCGCCGGCAAACAGGAACCCGACAACCGCCTCGTCGACCTTTTCAACCGCGTCATCACCGCAGGCCAGGCCGTTGCGCTCGTGGCCATCGCCGTGGCCGCGCTCTACGGCGTCGGCGAATCGGTCTCCTCGCTCTTTGACGGCAAGTCCGTGCAGATCAGCATGCTCCTGATGATCTTTCTTTACATCGAGATTCTCTCGATGGTCAAGGGATCGCGCCTGGGCACGCGGGAGATTCCGATTCACACGCCGATTGCACTTGCCATCGTGGCCGTCGCCCGCTACCTCATGGTCGACGTCGAGCACATCGACGCGCTCTACGTGATGTACACCTCGGGCGCCATCCTGCTGCTCGTATTGAGCCTCTGGGTCGTGCGAAAAAGCGAACGCGGCGGCAAGTAGGCCAAAAACACGCAGACAAAACAAGGCCGCCCGCAGGGCAAGTCTTTCTGAAAACCGAAAGACTCTCCCTGCGGGCGGCCTTGCTTCTTTTGGGGCTGGCCGGGCTCCGCTCAGGCAACCCCGAAGGATTTCAAGCCGCGCTTACTTCGCCGCAGCCGCGCCGCGGTTGATCACGGGCGCAGCGTCGCGCAGCTTGAGCACGCAGTGGTAAACGACGAGAAGCGCCAGCACGATGAGCGCCACGGCAACCACAAGCTGCAGGCCGTGGACCATCACGACGAACGTGCCGTTGACGGCCGCCTGATAGATCTTGATGATCTGCGAGACGAGCGCGGTCATCGTCACCACGAACATGATCGTCATCGGCGCATAGAGCATCCAGCCCTTGCGGCCGGTGGACTTCAAAAACACCGCCATGCCGGTCAGAACGAGCGCCGAGAGCAGCTGATTGGCCGAGCCAAAAAGGGGCCAAACGCTCATGTAGCCCGCAATGCAAAGGGCGTAGCCCGCCAGCAGCGTGAGAACCGTGGCAAAGGCCGTGTTGGTAAAGAGCTTTTGCACGGCCGTCTTTTCTTCCCCTTCCGAGGGCGTAAAGAGCTCCTGCAGCGACATGCGGCCGATGCGGGCCACGGCGTCAACGGAGGTAAGCGCCAGAGCCGAGACGCACATCGTGAGGATGCAGGCCGAAATGTTCTGCGGGATGCCGAAGATTTCGGTCAGAAACGCCGCCACCGAGGTCGAGAAGATCTGGAAGGGCGTGCCCGAGGGCAGATGGCCGTTGCTGGCCGCCGCGCAGACGACGATGAGCGAGACAACGCCCAGGACCACCTCAAGGCACATCGAGCCGTAGCCCACCGGGCGCATGTCGCGCTCGTTGGAGATCATCTTCGAGCTCGTGCCCGAGCTCACGAGCGAGTGAAAGCCCGAGACGGCGCCGCAGGCAATCGTCACGAAGAGAATCGGGAACAGGTCGAGATTGTTGACGGTAAAGCCCACGTAGGCCGGCATGTTGATCGAGGGGTTCTGGATGCACACGCCGATCACCGCGCAGATGATCATGCCCACCAAAAGGAACATCGACAGATAGTCGCGGGGCTGCTTTAAGAGCCACATCGGCATCACCGAGGCCGCAAAGAGGTAGGCAAACACCACGTAGCGCCACGTCTCGGCATCGGCATAGACCGGAAATTCAATGCCCACGGCAAGCATGAGCACCATGAGCACGACGCCCACGACAAACTGCACGCCAGAGGAGGGCTTGAAGTACTTCAAATACAGGCCAAAGAAGACCGCCACCACCATGTAAAGAAGCGAAATGGAGGCTGCCGCCGCATTGGGCACAAGCTCGGCGCCCGTCTTGGAGTAGCCGTTGAAGGTGTTGGCCACCATGTCGCAGAAGGCCGCGATCACCAAAAGCGTAAAGAGCCAGCAAAAGAGCAAAAAGAGCCGGCGCCCCGTGCGGCCCACGTAGTCTTCGATGATCATGCCCACGGACTTGCCGCCGTTTTTGACCGACGCATAGAGCGCCACGAAGTCCTGCACGGCGCCAAAGAAGATGCCGCCCACGATCATCCACAAAAGTGCGGGCAGCCACCCGAACATGGCCGCGATAATGGGGCCCGTCACCGGGCCCGCCCCCGTAATCGAGGTGAACTGGTGGGCAAACACCGTCCAGCGCGAGGCCGGCGAGAAGTCCTTGCCGTCGTTGATGCGAACCGCCGGCGTCGGCGCATCCGGATCGATTCCCCAGGTTTTTTCAAGCCACCTGGCGTACACGAAATAGCCGACGAGCAGTGCGGCGACCGCCATCAGCATGATTCCAAGACCTGACATGATGTCAATACTCCCTTTTGTCTAATGCAACTGCACTCTCTTTGCGTTGCCTTCGCCTGAAAACGCGCCGTATGATTGCTTTTGCTTTTGGCGCGCGAAGCGGTCATGTGCCGCTTTGTAAAAAGGCCGCCCGCCGCGATTTTTTTCTTCCCCAACCGGGAAAAGGCGGCCGCAGGGCCTTGCGGTGCACGTTCCTTTTTGAAAGTCAACTTTTCGAGAGCGTGAACGGCCATCGTACCCGCTGACGGCAAAGCAAGGCAACAGCGGCGTATGTCGCGCGTCAAGATTTGTGCAAACATTTGCTCAAACTTTGTGGTTAACCCGCAAAATCAAGCACTTGTTTCAGGCAAACGGCCGTCTGCCGCGGCCAAAGGACTGACGCGCTTTGCTCTTGAGGCGGGTTGACCAAAGGACGCTTTTTCAGGTTTTTCTCGTGCTCTTGACGGGCTTGCTTCAAGGCGGGCCCGCTGCGGCTTCACTTGATTGAAGCCATCGACGCGCCGCGCCGTTTGCCTTTTGCAAGAACTTCCGGGCCCAGCACGCCCGGCCAAACGTTTTTTCGCCTCCTTTTTAGACGCATGGCACCACAATTTTCTCCCCTGCCCGATCCGGCGCATCCCGCGCACGTGGGCTCCGTCCTCCTCGGGCCGCAGCCCGTGAAAATTCTCACGAGCATCATGGCGGCCACCACCGCAGACCTCCGGGAGGCCGCCCGCGAGGAGCAAAAGCTCGACGTCGACATCCTCGAGTGGCGGGCGGACTTTTTTGAATCCCGCGACCTCAACAGCTTCATTGCGGCCGCCCTTGAACTCAAGCAGCTCGCTGAAAAGCCCGTGCTCTGGACGCTGCGAAGCAGCGCCGAGGGCGGGCACGGCCCGGTTGGAGACGAGTACCTCGCGCTTGTGCGCGGCATGGCGCAGTCGGGCCTTCTGGAGGCCGTGGACATGGAGCTCTCCCGCGGCATCACGGCCGAAGACGTGGCGCTTGCGCACTCCTGCGGCACGGCCGTGATTGTGAGCTGCCACAACTTTTCGGCCACCCCCGCCTTCTCGGAAATGCAAAAGACTTTTGACACCATGGCCGCCACCGGCGCCGACGTTTTAAAGCTTGCCGTGATGCCGCTCTCGCCCGAAGACGTGCTCTCTCTGATGCAGGCAACGCTTTGGGCGCGGCGCACTTTTGAGAGGCCCGTCATCAGCATGAGCATGGGCCCCTGGGGGGCGCTCACGCGCGTTGCGGGCGCGCTCTTTGGCTCTTCGGCCACGTTTGCAAGCACCTTCGCACCTTCTGCGCCCGGGCAGTACGACGTCGCCACCGCAAGGCGCCTGATGAAGGAGCTCTAAGCGCTCCCGTCCATTCACCGCACCTTCTCCATCAATTCATGCCGCCCTCCGACCCAAACCAAACACCGCGCGCCTGCAGCTCCTCCCGCACCCCGGCTCCGGGTCTGCGCGAACTCTTTACGCCCACCTTCATCGGCATTTCGCTCATCAACTTTCTTGGCATGGCCGCCTACTACGCGGCCTTCGTCGTGAGCACGAGTTTTTTGACCACCGCCTACCAAACGAGCACGGGCACGGCGGGCCTTGCCACGGGGCTTGTGGTGATCGGCTGCCTTGTGGGCCGCTTTTTCAGCGGCAGGCTTGTGGAGGTGCTGGGCTACAAGCGGCTTTTGATTGCGGGCGTGCTGCTTTACATGGCAACCAACCTCCTCTACCTCATCGACGGGGGGCTCGCGCTCTTTTTTGCCGTGCGCTTTTTCTCGGGCGTGGGCGTAGGAGTCGTGGGCACGGTCACGGGCTCGCTCGTGGCGGTGATCACGCCCGCGGCTCTTTTGGGGCGCGGGATAGCCTACTTTTCGATGAGCACGGCCCTTTCCCTTTGCTTTGGCCCTTTTATTGGCATCGCCTTTTTGGAGATGTTGGGCTATCAGGGGATTTTTTCGATCTGCGCGGGCATCTCGGTTGTGTCGGTCGCAATCGCCCTTTCGCTTAAAGTCAACCGCGCGCCCAAAAAATCGCGCCCGCATCCTCTGGCGCTCTCGGACTTCATCGACGTCAAGCTCGTGCCCTTTTGCCTATTGATTGCGCTCTTGTGCCTGCCCTGGGGGTGCGCGCAGGCCTTTCTTGCCTCCTACGGCAAGGAGAGCGGCTATACGGCCGCGGCCTCCGTCTTTTTCCTGTGCTACGCCGCCGCCATTCTCATCTCGCGCCCCTTCTCGGGCAAGGTCTACGACATGCACGGGCCGGCGCTCATCTTTTATCCGGCCATCGTGCTGCTCGCAGCGGGCCTTGCGCTTTTATGGGCAAGCTGGGGCGAGTGGAGCGTGCTTGCCGCGGGCGCTCTGATGGGGCTCGGATTTGGCAACATCCAGTCTGTGGGACAGGCCTCGGCCGTCTCCATGGTGCGCCGCGAGCGCTACACGCAGGCAACGAGCACTTTCTACATCTTCTTTGACCTCGGCATCGGACTTGCGCCGTATGTCTTCGGACAAGTTGCGGGCGCCATCAGCTTTGCCGAAATCTTCGGCATCAACGCGCTCATCGTGCTTGCGGGCATTCCGCTTTACTGGCTCCTCAACCGCCGCAAGGGAGAAAAGCCTTCGGCAGGCGAAGCAATCGACTTGTGAGAAAGTCCGCGTTAATTGCGCCGCAGGCCTTGACGAAAGTCTGAAGGCCGCGCACAAAATGCCCGTGCGCCTTTTGTGCACGCAAAACCCGGGCTGCGGCGCAAAATATAATGGCTGACGGCCTGCAGTCGAGGTCATGCAAAATAAGAGCGCCGGCCGGGGGAGCGCCCGCCGCGTCCTTGTCACGTCCTTGTCGCGTCCTTATCGCGTCTTTTTCCCGCCGCTTCACCTTTGAGGCGCCTTTGTGGCGCCTTTTAGGGCGTCTTGGCGGCATCTTTGCAGGCACAAAAAAAACACCACAACCACACACCATCTGAGGGGAAGCAAATGAAGACCTATGAGTTTGCCTACGGGCACTCAAGCAAGAAGTTCACCATCGACGAAGAGCAGGTCATCAAGGAGGTGCGCACCGAGCCCTTTCCCGTCATGACCGACATCAAGTCGGGCGTGCTCGAGGCGATCTACAACCCGATCGGGTGCGAGCCGATCGACAAAATCATCAAGCCGGGCGATACGGTCGCCTTCATCTGCAACGACCCCACGCGCGTGGCCAACAGCTACGACTTCATGCCCGTGTTCATCAACGAGATGAACCGCCTGGGCGTCAAGGACGAGGACATGCGCATCGTCTTTTCGCTGGGCACCCACCGCGACATGCCGCCCGAGGAAATGGCCGAGTCCGTGGGCAAGGAAGTTGCCTCGCGCATCAAGATGTACAACAGCACCGCGACCAAGACCGAAGACTTTGAATACTTCGGCACGACGAGCCGCGGCACGCCCGTGTGGATCAACAAGCTTTTGTGCGACGTCGACCACATCATCATGACGGGCACGATCGTGCACCACTACTTCTCGGGCTACGGCGGCGGCCGCAAGGCCATTTTGCCCGGGTGCGCGGCCATGGAAACCGTGCGTCACAACCACAGCTTCATGCTCGATGAAAACGCGGGGCTCGGCCGCACCGTCGGCAACCCCGTCTACGAGGACCAGATGGAGGGCGTGGCGCTCTTTGCGAAGGGCCGCTCGCTCTTTTTGTTCAACGCCATCCTCAACGCCCGGCACGAATTCCTGCGCATGTTCGCGGGCGACTACATCGCCGCGCACAAGGAAGCCTGCAAGTTCGTCGACGAAGTCTACGGCTGCGTGATCCCCGAGCAGGCCGACCTTGTGATCGCCTCCTGCGGCGGCTATCCCAAGGACATCAACGTCTATCAGATGCAAAAGACGATGGACAACGCTGCCTGCGCCGTCAAAAAGGGCGGCGTCGTTATCCTTCTCGCCGAGTGCGAAGAGGGCTCGGGCTCCAAGCTCCTTGAAGAGACCTTCAAGCGCCTGCACACGCCCGAAGAGATCAAAAAGGAGCTCGAGGAGAACTTCCAAATCGGCGCCAACAAGGCCTATGCCGTCACGCGTCCCATCTCCCGCGCACGCTTTATTCTCGTGACGGGGCTTGACCGCGAGATGGCCCGCTCGATGCTCTTTACGGGCGCCGTCGACACGGTCGAGGAAGCTCTGGCGCTTGCCAAGCCGTATCTGCCGGAAAAGCCCACGATCATCCTTATGCCCGAGGGCAGCCTCACGGTGCCGCGCGTAGAGTAAAAAGGCTTTTGCCGGGCGGGCGCCTTTGGGTTTTAACCAAAGCGCCCGCTTGCAAAAGAAGTCAAAAGAAGGCCGGGCCGCGCCCGGCTTTTTTCGCTCCCTGCTTTCTCATGCGTGCCCGATTGTCGCAGAATCGGGCGGGCAGAGCCGCGCGCTTTTCCCTGGTGCTAGTCTCGCGCAATCCTGCAGCACCCGCCGCCCTTTGCGGGGCAAATCTCTTTTTTTCAATTTTTCATTTACGCCGCCATGACCGAGTCCTGCCGCGCAGGCGCCTGCGCACAAGAGCCCGCCGCTCACGAGGGCTTTGAAGCCGCCCCCTGCATTCGTTTTGACATTGAGCGCGACGTGCGCATCGGCCTTCCCGAGGCTGTTTTCTGCGAAGGAAAACCCCGCCGCGCGCTTGAGACGCTCCTTGTGCGCTTTGCCGACCCAAGGCAAAAGCCCATTTTGTTTACGCGCCTTGCGCCCGAGGTATTTGCCTCGCTGCCCGAGCACCTGCAGCAGGCCTACGACTACGAGCCCTTGAGCCGCACGGCCTGGCGCACGAAGCTGCCGCACCACGACAAGGGGGTGGTCGCCGTGGTGAGCGCGGGCACCGCCGACGGGCGCGTGGCGCGCGAAGTCTCCCGCACGATCGAGTATCTGGGGTGGACTGCGCAGCGCTTTGAAGACTGCGGCGTGGCGGGCCTGTGGCGCATTCAGGCGGCAATTGCCGAGATCAACCGCGCCGACGTGGTCGTGGTGGTCGCGGGCCTAGACGCTGCGCTCGCAAGCGTCGTGGGGGGCCTTACCGACAAACCGCTTTTTGCGGTTCCCACGTCCGTGGGCTACGGCATTGCCGAGCACGGCAAGACGGCCCTTTCGAGCATGCTTGCCTCCTGCGCGCCCGGCATCGGGGTCTTTAACATCGACAACGGGTACGGCGCGGCCTGCGCCGCGGCGCGCGTGCTGCGCGCGCTCTATCCGACCAAGTGACAACAAGCGCACCCTTCATTTTCTCCTGCGGCTTGTCTTTTCCTTTGTTGACCAGCAAGCCGCCTTCAACCTTTCAAGGTGTCCACGATGAACACGGTTTTTGAGCGCCCGATTCTCACGGTGCGCATTCATGCGGGATTAAACGCCGAGAGTTTTCTCGCCGGCCTTCTGGCCGTCTGCGCACCCGAGAGCCTGCTTGAGGCCAACGCGCTTTTGGCCGCGCGCTTTCCCCGCACCAAGGCGCGGCTTGTGTTTGAAAAACGATCCGTCGCCGAGATTGAAGGCGTCTGCTGCCGCTTTGTGTTTGACGAGGCCGCGCACGGCACGCACGATCACGCCCATCATCACCACCACCACGTGCACCGGTCTCTGGCCGAAATCGAGGCGATCTACGAAAACGAAAGCGCCCTCACGCCCGCAGCGCGCGAATGCGCCCGCGCCGTCTGGTCGGTGCTCGCGAGGGCCGAAGCGCGCGTGCACGGCACGAGCCCCGATGCGGTGCACTTTCACGAAGTGGGCCGCATGAGCAACATCCTTGCCGTGGGGCTCATCGCCGAGCTTTTCTGCGCCATGAACCCGCAACGCTTCGTGGCCTCGCCCGTGCCCCTGGGCGACGGAGAAGTGCACTGCGCCCACGGCGTCGTCACCAACCCGGCCCCGGCGCTGCTCTCGATGATCGACGGCGTTGCCGTCAAGCCCTTTGCGGGCGAGGGCGAAGCCGTCACCCCCACGGGCCTTGCCGTCTTGCTGGGATTGGGAGCGCAGTTTGGCCGCTGGCCGCAGATGCGCATCAAGCGGCACGCAACAGCCTTTCACGCCTCAAAAACGTTTGAGGGCTGCGCCAACGGCCTTGTGTTTGCGCTTGGAGACGCGATCGAAGAGTAAGAAATAAGAAAGCGATCGCGGCAGAAAAAGGCAAAGCCCCGCGCGGTGCACGATGCACGCAAGCGGGGCTTTTTTTTTCGCTTTTTCGTTGGCTGAGGGTTTGGGGACCCTCCTTCTCATGGAAAGGCCCCGCACAAGCCAAGAGTCGAATTAAAACGGCAGAACGATCGTCGGATCGACGCTCTTTAAGAAGTCTCCAAAGCGCTTTTTGATGCGCTCAAGCGCCTCGGGCGTGTCGCCTTCAAGGCGCAGCACGACCACGGGCGTCGTGTTCGAGGCCCGGGCAAGGGCAAAGCCGTCGGCAAACTCCACGCGCAGGCCGTCGATCAAAATCACGTCTTCGGCGTCGTCAAACTTTGCCGCGCTGCGGATTTTTTCGATAAAGCGCTTGTTTTCGCCTTCTGCCATCGGAATCTGCAGCTCCGGCGTGTTCACGGCCGTGGGAAGCGCATCGAGCATCGCAGAAGGATCCTCAGAATGGCTTGCGATTTCAAGCAGGCGCGCTGCGGCATACGCCCCGTCGTCAAAGCCCGGCCACCGGCCGTCGTTGAAAAAGAGGTGTCCGCTCATTTCTCCCGCAAAGGGCGCGCCCGTCTCGCGCAGCCGCGCCTTGACCAGCGAGTGGCCCGTTGCACTGATCGTGGGCACGCCGCCGTGCGAGCGAATCCAGGGCACAAGGGCGCGCGTGCACTTGACGTCGTAGATGATCTGCGCACCCGGGTGGTGCGCAAGGATGTCGGCCGCAAAGAGCATCATCTGCCGGTCGGGATAGATGATCGAGCCCGACTTCGTCACGACTCCCAATCGATCGCCGTCGCCGTCAAAGGCTAGCCCCAGTTCCACGTCGCTTGTTTTCACAACCTCGATGAGGTCCTTGAGGTTCGCGGGCTTGCTCGGGTCCGGGTGATGGTTGGGAAAGTGCCCGTCGACATCAAAGTAGAGCTCCTTGACCTGCGCGCCGATTGCCTTAAACAGGCGCCGCGCCACGGGGCCCGTGACGCCGTTGCCGCAGTCGACGGCCACCTTGACCGGGCGCGCGAGCTTGACGTCGGAGGCGATTTTCTGCAGATAAGGTTCAATGACGTCGACTTCTTCGATTGCGCCCGCGACGTCAGCCGTCTCAAAGTCTTCGGCTTCGATCATGTCGGCCAGGTGCGCGATGCCCTCGCCAAAGAGCGTCATGCCGCCCAGCATCATCTTGAGCCCGTTGTACTCGGGCGGATTGTGCGAGCCGGTGACGGCCACGCCCGAGCCGTTTTGAAAGTAGGTGGTTGCAAAGTAAAGAACGGGCGTGGGCGTCATGCCGATGTTCTTGACGTTGATGCCCGAGCTCGCGATGCCCTCCATCAGGGCGGCCGCAAGCGCCGGGCCCGAGAGGCGCCCGTCTCTGCCCACGCAGAGCTCCGTGATGTTCTTCCGGCGGGCAAGGGTGCCGAGAGCGCGTCCCACGGCGCGGGCAACGTCCTCGGTGAGGGTCTTTCCGACAATCCCGCGGATGTCGTAGGCTTTGAAGATCGAACGGTCGACTTGCATGGTGACAGTGTCCTTTTCTTTCAGGATGGGGCGGCGGGCGCGGCAAAGGCGCTTCTCCGGAAAAAGGCGCTCTCCGGGGAGAAATTAAACAAATGCGCACAGCGCCGGGAAAGCCTCGTTTGCCATCCCCATTTCTTACATTGCTGCAGGCAGGCCATTGTATCGGCTTTGCCCGCGCCCGGCTCCAACGGCGATTTGCTTAAGAGGCCCCCGCTCGAGGCGGCCTGTATGGACGCGCCTCGCGCGGCTTTTCAAACCGCAAGGCACGGCGCTAAACTAGAGTATTTGTCAGAATCATGGGGCGCAGGGATCAGGCGTTGCGCACGCAGGTTTACGGTCCCCCGCGCCCCCGACGTCACAGAACACTACAAACCCGGAGCACCTATGCGTACCGTTTACTGTGGCCTGGTCGATGAAAAGTACATCGGTCAGACCGTCACCCTCTACGGGTGGGCTCACCGCCGCCGCGACCACGGCGGAGTGATTTTCATCGATCTGCGCGACCGCGAAGGTCTCGTGCAGGTCGTCTGCGACCCGGACCGCCCGGACGTCTTTCAAACGGCCGACAAAGTGCGCAACGAGTACTGCCTGAAGGTGGAAGGCTTGGTGCGCGCCCGTCCCGAGGGCACGAAGAATCCCGCGCTCGTCTCGGGCGGCGTGGAAGTTCTCTGCACGAATCTTGAAGTCATCAATCCGTCGCTGCCGCCGCCGTTTCAACTCGACGACGACAACGTGAGCGAGTCGGCGCGTCTAACGTACCGCGTGCTTGACCTGCGCCGTCCGCAGATGCAAAAAAACCTCAAGCTGCGCTTTAAGGTGACGCAGGCCTTCCGGCACTATCTCGACGACCACGGCTTCATCGACATTGAAACGCCGTTTCTTACGAAGTCCACGCCCGAGGGCGCGCGCGACTATCTCGTGCCCTCGCGCACGATGGACGGGCACTTCTTTGCCCTGCCGCAGTCCCCGCAGCTCTTTAAGCAGCTTCTGATGGTGGCGGGCTTTGACCGTTACTACCAGATCGTCAAGTGCTTCCGCGACGAAGACCTTCGCGCCGACCGGCAGCCTGAATTCACGCAAGTGGATATCGAGACCTCGTTTTTGACCGAAAACGAGATCCGCGACATCATGGAAAGCTTGATCCGCTACGTCTTCAAGCAGTGCCTCGATGTCGACCTCGTTGCAGCCGACGCGCGCTTCCCGGTGATGGAGTATCACGACGCGATGGCCCTTTATGGCTCCGACAAGCCCGATCTTCGCGTGAAGCTGCAGTTAAAGGAAGTCACCGACATCGTCGTTGACAGCGACTTCAAGGTCTTTAGCTCGGTGAAAAACCTGCACAACGGCAAGGTCGTCGCCCTGCGCGTGCCCGGCGCCTGCGCCATGCCGCGCTCGGAAATCGACGGCTACACGGAGTTTGTCAAGATCTACGGCGCCAAGGGCTTGGCTTACATCAAGGTCAACGACAGAGCCGCCGGCCGCGAGGGTCTGCAGAGCCCGATCGTGAAGAACTTAAGCGACGAAATCCTCTCCAAGCTCCTTGAAGTGACGGGCGCCGAGACGGGCGACATCATCTTCTTTGGCGCGGACAAGGCCAAGATCGTTTGGGACAGCCTCGGCGCCCTGCGTCTTCGCATCGGCCACAGCGACTTCGGCAAGAAGCACGGCCTCTATGAAGACGGCTGGAAGCCCCTGTGGGTCGTCAACTTCCCGATGTTTGAGTTCTCCGAAGAGGAAAACCGCTGGATGGCCTGCCACCATCCGTTTACGGCTCCGCACGAGGACTGCGTCGACAAGCTCACGACCGATCCGGAAAACTGCTACGCCAAGGCCTACGACATGGTCCTCAACGGCTGGGAAATCGGCGGCGGCTCCGTGCGTATCCACCGCGCCGACGTCCAGAGCAAGGTGTTTGAAGCCTTGAAGATCGGGCCCGAGGAAGCGCGCCTGAAGTTCGGCTTCCTGCTCGACGCCCTGCAGTACGGCGCGCCGCCCCACGGCGGCATCGCCTTCGGTCTTGACCGCATCGTGACGATGATGGCCAATGCGCCCTCGATTCGCGACGTGATCGCCTTCCCGAAGACGCAGCGCGCCCAGTGCCTGCTCACCGGCGCACCCACCGTGGTCGACGAAAAGCAGCTGCGCGAACTGCACATCCGCCTGCGCAACGACCCGAAGGCCTAAGGCCCGCGCGCGCCGACAAGTTTGCCGGCGCCGCAACAAGCCGCCCGTGCGAATATTGCCGCCCGGGCGGCATTTTTTTACCCGCATCCCTTGCGTTGAAATCCTTTGCCGCCCTCTTTTTTGCATCATCCGTACGGCTGATTTCCAAGGGTCTTCGGGCTTGAACCGCTATACTTGAAGGATCGATCGAAAAATCCAATAAATTCAAGCAACTGATTCATGATTTTGACCACAACGCGACAGCGCCGCGCCATCGGGGAGAGGCTCGCGCACGAGCGCGAGCGCCTGGGCTTTACGCAGCAGCAAATCGCCCAGCTGCTTGGAATTTCCCTGGAGGACTATGCCAAGCAGGAAAGCGGCGTTGCGGACTCCAACACCTTTGCCATGGCGCGGCTTCACACCTGCGGCTTTGACGTGCTCTACATCATCACGGGCGAGCGCTACCGCACCGTGCCCGAAGAAAGCGAACTGCTGCGGCGCTTTCGCGAACTCTCGCTCAAAGGGCGCACGTCGATCTTCACGACGCTCGACGCCTTGGAGCGCTTGGCGCCCAACATCAAAAGCCGCATTCGCGCCACGCTCGCGCACGACTAAAAAAGGCTTTGCCCCTTCGTCAAAGAGCAAAGCCTCATTGCCTCAAGCGCCCCGGCATGCCTGACGGGCGCGCGTTGCGCGTTTGACCTTCTGGCGGCGCTCTCACGTCCGCACACGCATCTCTCTTTCCCAAGGCAGTTGAAAGCCCTCGAGCACTTGGCGCACGAGGCTCGGGCGCAGCAAAACGCCAAGCGCCAGGACCACCGCCGCCGACACGACAGCCGCGGTCCCTGCGGCGGCCGCCACTGAATCGAGCTGCGCGCACAAGCGCGCCGTTGCCGGAAGCGCCGCCGCAAGAATGCCCGCAAGCACAGCCTTGCGCATCAAGCCGATTGTTCTTCTCATCACTATTTCCTCCGAGCATCCTTTGTGCTGTTGCCTCCCGAAACGGCTTCAAGCCCCTTTCGCCGGGAGTCTCGAAGGAATTGTATCAGATGAGAATGATTCTCATTTATATTATCCTAATAGCCTGCGTCTATTTTCTCTTTGCTCTTGCAGGCCTTTCATTTGGTTTTGGCCGCAGGCCTTCTGCATGCTGCCAAATCAACTCGCCGAATCCCCGGATTTCGGGTTTGCTGCACGGAGAGCTTCCTGCTCCCGCGGCCCGGGCTTTGAAGCGGCGGCAGCGCCAGCCCGGGGTTCATTACCCTTGGCTGCACTCTCGGCTTCGTCTGCATACTCTGCGGCGCCGGCATCACTATTCGCGTTGGCGGCATCTGCGTGCGGCCCGGCGCCGGAGGCAGCTGCAGCCGCCTCTTGCAGCACATCAAGGCTCTCGCGCATGGCCCGGGCAAAGGCGCAAAGCGCATCAAGCCAGGCGTCGACCTTGGCGGAGACTGCCGACGCGGCGGCCCGCACTTGATCGGGCCGCACGATCACCAGGGCCGCGGCAACGACCACAAACACGGCGCCCGCCGCCAAAACAAGGGCAAGCGCCATCGCCGCAAGCGCGAAGGCGGCAAGCAAAAGCACGGCCAAAAGAGCCGCCTTCAGGCACTTCGAACTCCAGGCTGCAAGTCTGCTTTGCATCGTGACTCCCGTTTTGCCCGCCGCGAGCCGAAAGAATTCCTCCAAGCCTTCAACGGCGCGTTTTAAAGCACGCGGCGGTGCTGGTAGAGGTGCACAAGCGAGAGCAGCACAAAACCAAATCCCAGCCACGCGTGCAGACGCCTGCCGGCGGCAAGGGCCGCAACGCTTGCCGCGCCGAGCCCGAGCATCGCACGGTTTTGCGCCGTGCGCCGCGCACGCTTGATGTTTGGAATGCCGGGCGCAAGCAGACGCGCGAATTCATCGCCCGCTTTTTGGCAGGCCTCCCGCACGGCAGGGAGACCGCACGTTTCTCCGCCCCCGCAGGATTGCTGCGTCTGTTGGGCGCCTTCGGGCTGCGCAGCGCAGCTCTCCACGTACCAGGCAAACCACGCCTTCAGGTCGTCGGCCGAAAGCTGCGTCTCGTCCCAATACAACAGAAGGCTTGCGGTTCGCGGGTTGATGTCGGCCGCCCGCACGCCTTCGACGCCTTCGATCATCTCCTTGAGCGCGCGCACTTCGTCTGCGCCCAGGCCTTTGAGCGAGGCGTGGCGAATGCGCACGCGCCCCGGCACGTAGCTGCGGATGCAGGAGTCAATGTCAATCGTCATCTTCCTTTGGTCCTTTTTCGTTTGTCTTCGCCGCCCTGCGGCGGGGGTTCGCCGCGGGCAGGACTTGTCTTAAAGCCTCACGCCTCCTGCGGGAGACTTTGAGAGGCATGCGCGGCCATCGCCTTGACGGCGCCCTGCACGGGATCGTCTTCGCTCTCAATCACAAAGCGGCGAAAGTGCGCGAGGGCGCCTGCAACGTCAAGCCTCTCTTCAAGGGGCGAGCGCATGGCGTTAAGACACACGCCGATTGTCGTGAGGTTGTGCAGAACGGCTCCCGCCGCGGGCGTGAGAAGCCCCGCAAGGCCCGCCCCCATAAAGGCCGTGTTCATCCCCACCGACACCCGGAAGTTCTGCCGGATGCGCGCCATCGCGGCGCGGCTCAAGTCGATGGCGCAGGGCAGATCCGCGAGCGTGCTGCGGGTTAAAACAACGTCGGCCACTTCCTGCGCAATGGCGCTTCCTTCTCTTAGCGTTGCCCCCACGTCGGCCGCCGACAATGCGGGGCTGTCGTTGATTCCGTCGCCCACCATGAGCACGCGGCAGCCCTCATTTTTGAGCTGCGTCACGTAGTCGGCCTTGTCTTCGGGAAGCACCTGCGCCCGATATTCCGTCACGCCAAGCTCGCGCGCGACGGCCGCGGCCGTCTTCTGATCGTCGCCCGTGAGCATCACGATGCGTCCGATGCCGCGCGCCTTGAGGTCTTCGACAACCTGCCGCGCTTCGGCTCTGACCGGATCGCGCACCCCGAGCACGCCCGCAAGGACGCCCGCGCGCGCCATGTAGAGAATGGATTTGCCTTCGCGCGAGAGCCGCTCGACGATCGCGGCCGCGGCGCTGCAGTCGACCCCTTCGTCGTCTTCGACAAAGTGGCGCGACCCGATCACCACCTTTTCGCCTGCCACGCTCGAGCAAATGCCGTGCGCGACGATGTAGCGCACTTTGGCGTCGTGCACTTCGTCGGCGTGATAAAGACCTTTTCGGGCCGCCGCCTCGACGATGGAGCGCGACACCGGGTGCGGAAAATGCTCTTCCAGGCACGCGGCAAGCCGCAACAGCTCATCTGGCTCTGCGGAACAATCAACCGGCACCACGTCGGTCAATTCGGGCGAGGCCTGCGTAAGCGTCCCCGTCTTGTCAAAGACGACGGTGTCAACTTCCGAGAGCGCCTCAAGGTATCGCCCGCCCTTGACGAGCATTCCCTTTTGCGCGCCCTCCTTCATGGCGGTGAGAATTGCCAGGGGCGTTGCGAGCCGCAGCGCGCACGAGTAGTCCACAAGGAGCACCGCAGCCGTGCGCGTAAGGCTTCGCGTCATTAAAAACACGAGGGCCGCAAGCGCAAAGTTGTAGGGCACGATGGCGTCAGCCATGCGCTCGGCCCGGCCCTGAATGCCGGCCTTCGCTTCTTCGCTCGTTTCAATGAAGTCGATGATTTTTGCTAGCCGCGTCCCGCCCCCGACTTCGGTGGGCGCGATGTCAATTTCCCCCTCTTCGAGCACCGTGCCCGCAAAGACGACGCTGCCCGCGGCGCGGTGCACGGCAAGGGGCTCGCCCGTCATGCTCGCCTGATTGACGGCGCCCACGCCCGCGACGACCTTGCCGTCAACAGGAATCGTGCTTCCCGCGCGCACCACGATCACGTCGTCTTTGGCGGCGTCCTTAAGCGCAATCTCCACGACCGCCCCGGCTCGGCGCACCCAGACGCGGTCAACCTTGAGCGCGAGCTGATCAGCGAGACTTTCAAGCGACTTTTTGCGGGTGTAGCTCTCCAAGAGCTCTCCCAGGCCAAGAAGCAGCACCACGAGGCCCGCCGTTTTGAAGTCGCGCCGCAAAAGCGAGACTGCCACGGCGGCAGCGTCGAGCACCTCGACATTGAGCTTGCCGCGAAAAAGCTCCCCTACGCCCTTCAAAATGACCGGCACGGCCCCAAGCACCGCATTGATTGCATTGACCGCAAGCGGCATAAAGGGCCGCACGGTAAACCAGCTCACAAGGGGCGAGAGATCAATCAGGCCAAGAGAAGAGGCCTTTGCGCCTGACTCCGTCTGCGAGGAGGGGACCTGTGCCTGCCCCTCGCCGTGCGGAGAAGCTGCAGACGCTCGCGTGCGCCCCGGTGAAGGCAAGAGCGCCCGCACGATCGGCATGCCGCGCACGCCCTGCGCAAAAAGATGCACCAAGCCCGCGCCCGGCCTGGCTCGTGAGCACGCTTTGCGCGCACGCGCAAGCGCTGCGTCTTCGACCAGCTTGCGTCTCACATCGCGCAGCATCGGCGGCTTTGTTGCAAAGCCCGCAAGGCAACGCGCGACAAGCGCGCGCGAAGCCGTACTCTCAACCGTACAGATGACCGAGCCCGTGCGCGGATTGACTCTGACGCCCGTGACGCCCGCAAGCGCGGAAATCTCGTCGGCAATGAGCGCCGCGCTCGCCCTTGTCATCGTCTGCGCCGTCTTCCAGCGCTGTCTGCTGCCCGTCTGATGCACCAATTCAAAATGCATGCGCCCGCCGCCTCCCGTCGTCGTTGTTTGTCTTCGGCTCTTTGTCTTCTTGTCGGGCTGCCGCCTTAAGAGGCGGCCGCGGCTGCTGCCGGTGCAGAGGGCTCCTCGGCAGGGGCTTCGCTTTGCGCGGCCAATTGCGTCTCATTGGTCTCGCGGGCTTCGCGCGCCTGGCGCTTGGCTTCGGTCTTGACCTGCGCTTCGGCCACGACGTCTTCGATGTCTTCGCGCACGCTCTCAACGCCTGCCATTACTTTGTCGCGCAACTGCATGCCGCCGCTTACAAGGTCGCTTGCAAGGGGCTTGATGTCAAGCCGCCCCCGGGAAATGGCAACGGCGCCGAGCGCGCCGACCACCAGTCCGCCCAGAAAGAAAAGTCCGCACTTGGTCGTGGTATTCATCGCGTGTTTCTCCTTGATTGACTGCAAAAAGACGCTGAGGGCTTCTGCTTGAGGCCGCACGCGTCTTTGCACATGTTTTTTGTCCTGCTTGTTCGTACTGCAGGCCGCTGAGCCTGCGGGCCTCGAAGGCCTGCGGTGCATTTTGTCATAAACGAAATGAGAATGGTTACAAGCCGCATTTAGTATTTTGTCCATGTTCCGGGCTCTGCACCCGTTGCGAAGGAGCCTCAGTGCATGCGCTTCTCACCGTGCGTCATGCCGTGCGGCGCGTGCAAACCGATTAACATAAGGATCGGCTCGAATCCACAATCCGAATCCTTTCCTTAGCACCCTCTTCTGTCCTGCCGCGTGCCTTGCTCCTCACCTCGGGGCAGGCCGGCCTGTTTCGCATGATTGATGTCCGCGTCAAGCGCTTAGTTCTCGGCTTTGTCGTCCTCCTCGCCCTGCTTGCCTTAGGCGCGGTGGCCGCGCTTTTTCTCTGGGTCAACGAGAAGGCGGTGCAAAACACCGTCGCCTCCTTTGCCGAAACCTCGCTCGGCGTGAACGTGCGCTTTGAGGGGCCGGTAAAGCTCAAGCGCCTCTCTTCCCTTGAAGTGTCGCTGCCCGCAATGACCTTCACGGACAAAACGACCGACGAGCCCGTCGGCCGCATCGCCGCGGCCCGCGCCGACGTCTCGCTCTGGTCCCTTGCTCTTGGGGCCGTGCACGTCAATTCCATCGACATCGAGGGGCTTGAGGCCGCGCTCTCCGTGCCCGGGCTCTCGGGCAACGCCCTTTTTGACCACACCTTCGGCGCGGTGAAGTTTCCCGAAGACCTGCGGGTGTCTGCGCTTGCCCTCTCAAAGTCGCGCGTAACGCTTGACGTTGCAGCGCAAGAGGAGAAACAGGCAGAGGCCCAGCGCTTTCTTCTTACAGACCTCACTCTCACGCTCGGGCGCTTTTCGCCCGAGATGACCACGCCTTTTGAGCTCAGCACCCGGTTTGAGGCAATTGACGGCGAGGGCCGCGCCGCGGCCCTGCCCGAACTCGAGATGCCCGTTCTTGAGGCCTCGGGCGAGTCCGCGCCCGAAACGCAGGATGCGAAAGCCGACTCCGAAACCCCGCAGTCCGCGCTTGAAGCCGCACCCGACTCTGCCCCTGCCTCTGTCGCTGCGCCCGAGTCCGCCTCTGAAAATGCAGCTGAGAGCTCGCCAGCCGAGGCTTCCTCGGAGGCTTCCGGCGCCGCCGCCCAGGCTCTCACGCCCGAGGCCGCGGCTCCTGACGTTCAGCCCCCTGCTGAAAACGCTTCCGAGTCCCCTTCCGAGTCCCCTTCCGAATCCGCCTCCGGCGTATCAGACGCAGCGCAGGACGTGCACGAAGCCGTGCGCGAGCGCCGCGCTCTTTCCCGGCACGAAGAAACTATCGAACCGGCGGCACCCCCGCAGGAAGAGGCTGCGCAGCAAGAGCCTGAGGCGCCTGCCGCAACCCAAGCCCCCGACCCGTCGGCCGCAACCGGAACCGACGCACCCGCAGAGCCCTCTGAATCCTCCCCGACTGAGCCCGCTGCCCCGGAGTCCGCGCCGCAGCAGGAGGCGCAGGCGCGCTCCTTCTTCATTTCGGAAGCCCGTGCGCAGCAGCCCTTGCCCGCCTCCACTGAGACGCCCCAGAGCGCCGCAGGGGAAGCCGCCGGCGCGGTACCGTCGCTTTTGCAGAGCTTTGATCCCAGCCGCATCGCGGGCCTGGTGTCGGCGACCGGAACGCTTGAGCTTTCCACGGCCAACCGCTACGTGATGCTCGAGCACCTTAATTTCTCGGCCGAAGTCTTCTACGACGCCGTGCAGACCACGGCCGTCGCCACGGCCGACCTCGTGCGCTTTAAGGGCGAAGAGCTCTCGGGCATGAACGCCGAAGTCACCCTCTCGCGCCCGCAGCAGGCCTCGGGCGACATTCACATCGGCGCCGTCGACTTCCGTCTGCGTCCGGGCGTTTTTGAAAGCCCCGAGATGCGCGTGGCGCACAGCCTCGTGCAGGAGGGCCGCACGAGCACGCTCGAGGCAACAAGCACGGTGCGCGCCGACCTCAAGGCGGGCAAGGCCGACTTTGACAGCTTCTCGGCGCGCGTGACGGTCACGGGCGACAAGACCCTTCCCGAGGGGTTTGAGGCCTCCTTGTCGGGGTTCGTGCACGCCGATCTGGCCTCCCGCGAGGCCGAGGTGGGGCTCTCGGGGTCCTTTGCCGCGGCGCCCGTCTCCTACAACGGCACGATTGCGCTGCTGGGCGTGCCGCGCTTTAGAGGCGAATTGATGGTGGGCGAACTCAACACCGCCCGGCTGCCCGCGCTGCAAAACCTCGACTGGATGCGCATGATCGACTTTGCGGGCGGGCTCAGAATCGGCAACATCGTCTCGGGCCCCTTTGCGGCAACGCAGCTGCACGCCCAGCTCTCGGTGGGAGAGGGCCTGGCGCAGTTCTCCGACCTGATCGTCAATCTGGCGCAGGGGCGCGTCCTCGGGGGCCTGCAGGTCACCGATGCGGGCGAGTGGCTCTTTAAGGGGCGCATCGACGGCGTCAACCTCGATCAGCTTTTGATGGGCCTTGGCGCCACGCCTCTTGTGTCTGGTGTTGCCAACGGCGACATTGCGCTCACGGGCAGCCGCCTTGAGGCCGAACGGTTTTCGGCTTCCGCCTCGCTCAACGTCCTGCGCGGGGCCTATCACGGCATTGATCTTGAGGCGGCCCGCCGCGTCGTCATCCGCACGGGCAAGGAAGAAGACATCACGCGGCAGGGCGCAAAAACAACCTTTGACGAGGCCGCGGCACAAGTCTCGATTCGCGGCGGCAGGCTCACGATTGCCGACATCTCCGCGCGCTCGGTTTATTTAAAGAGCGCCGGAGAGGCGCACGTCGATCTCGGCACGGGCGCAATTGAAGGGAAACTGCGCAGCACCTTCGCTCCGATGCACGGCGAGCCGTCGATCCACCTTCTTGCAACGCTCTCGGGCCCGGGCCTTGCCCCCGTCTGGACCTTTGACTGGCAGCAGGCCTCGCAGGCACTCTCGCGCGCGCAGGGCAGGCCCCTTCTCAAGTCCCCCGCCCGCAAGGGCGCATCCCAGGGCGAGACCAAAGAGGAGGCCCCGCGCAGCATCTGGCAGAGCGTGCGCGACTTCTTCAAGTTCTAAGCCCGGGAAAGAACAACCCATCCGCGGGTACGCACGGCGTCTTCGCCTTCTTCGGGTCTCCATCGGCCCGCAGGAAGCGAAGGCGCTTTTTTTTCGTTTGGCCGGGGGCAAAGCGCCGCGCCGTCACGCGCCTTTCCTGGCCACCCCGTCGGCCAACACGCCTGCCAATCCGGTGATGTCAAAGGGCTTCTTTTGCGCGTTTTCGCATGAAGCACCCCGCTGCAGGGACAATTTGCCGGGCACTTTGTGAAAATCGCAAACTATTGTGTACAAACGGGCTAGGCAAAGCGCACCGTGCGGTGCACACTCGGGCTTGAAAGGCAGGACTAAAACAAGCTTTTTTTCAGCGTGCAGACGGGCAAGAAAGAAACGACAAACCGCGCCCGCCCGGCACGTTGCGCCTGCCCCGCAACCCCGAAAAAAGAAAAATTTGAACCCGCCTCCCTGCGGCGACCCCGCTGCTGCAGGACGGCGCATGGCGTCCAACAAAAAATGCCGAGAAAAAATCACCGCCCGTTTGCGGCGCGCAAGCGCCCTGCGCTCCCAGCGCCCGACCCGAGGCCCGTCTCCCGGCATCCCAAGGAGAATGCGCGATGCCCGAAACCTCCACGACATTGATGCTTTTTTCCGCGCTGCTCACAATGGGCGCGGGACTTGCAGCGGCCACGGCCGCAGGCGAACAAAAGGGCTTTCCGGTGCGCGTGCTCTTTGCTTCGGCTGCCTCTTCGGTCATCTGCTTTGCCGCGGGCGCGGCGGCGGCCGTCGCCAACCTCGGGCGCCCCTCGATGATCTTCGGCGTGCTCGCCAACCCCGGCACGCCGATCTTTGAGCAGTTCGTGCTGCTGTCGGCCTCGATGCTTGCCGTGCTCGTCTACCTCGCGGCGCTCTACCGGGGCGCGCAGGCAACAACGTGCGCAAAGATTGCGGCCGCAGCGGCCCTTCTTGCGATCGCGCTTGTCTTCGTTTTGGGAAAAAGCCGCGTCATGCCCTGGCGCGCGGCTTGGAACACGTGGACGCTCGTGCTCTCGCCCTTGGGCTGGACGGCGGTGTTTGCGGCCGCGGGCTTTGCTCTCATGGCCTCGCGGGCCGAAGACGACCCGCACCCGGTCTGGCTTGCGGGCAGCGCCGTGACGGCCCTGATCTGCGCGGCGATTTACCTTGCCGCCCTTGCGGCTTCCGGCAACGGCGAAGCCGTGGAGGCCGCAGGCCGCGCGCTCACGGGCAGCGTCTCGTCGCTTTTTTGGGGCGGCATGGTGCTCTGCGGCGTCTTCATTCCCCTTGCGGCAAGCTTTGCCATGCGCCGGGCCCCAGCGGTGTGCGCCGCTCTCAGCATGGCGGGCGCCTTTGCGGCCGTGTGCTGCAACCACCTTTTGGTCTCGGCCCTGGGCGAGAGACTCTGGCAGTTTTTTGGCTAGGGGCCCCGCTTCCATCGACGCCTTGAAGCACGTTTGAGTGCCTCTGAAAGGGCCTGATCAGTCAGAGGCATTTCACCGCCAGCCGCAGATTTCACGAAATTAGCGAGTCATTCGCATGAACGCACACGACAAACATAAAGATCAAAAAGCGCTCGAAGAGACAAAGGCGCGTGCTCCTTTGAGCGGCGCCGGCCGCTTTGGTCTCAACCGGCGCGAGGTCTTTGCCGCCGCGGGCGGCGTTGCCGGTCTTTTTCTTTTGGGCGCGGCCGCGAAGCTTCAAGCCTCCGGCCCCGTCGTTCGTCCCCCGGGAGGGCAGGATGAAGAGGCCTTTCTCGGGCTTTGCATTCGCTGCGACAGGTGCCGCAGCGTCTGCCCCACCTCGGCCGTGGGCGTGGGCACCATCGCGCAGGGCTTGAGAGCCATGCGCACGCCCGTGATGAACTTTGCCGCGGGCGACTGCGACTTCTGCGGCAAGTGCGCCGAGGTCTGCCCCACGGGCGCGCTCAAGCCCTTTGACAAGGCAACAGCCAAGATCGGCACTGCGGAACTCACCGACATCTGCATTGCCATCCGCACGGGCGGCTGCACGAAGTGCTTTGAAGAGTGCCCGTACGACGCCATCGACCTGAGCGAAACCAACGAGCCGCTCATCAACAGCGCGCGCTGCAACGGGTGCGGGCGCTGCGTCTTCGTGTGCCCGGCCAACGTCTTTCAGTCCTTCAAGGGCGAGACGGCAAGGGGCATCGCCGTGCGCACCGACAAAGACACGGTCCGCACGGATCCGACCGTGCGCGACACCACGCCCAACGTCGCCCCCGAGCGCAGCAGGCGGCATCAGACAACGAGCGCCAGGGAGGCCTCCAAATGAAATTCAGACCCTCTTTCTGGCGCACGCTTGCGGCTTTGTTTTTCATCCTTGCCGCCGTGGCGGGACTCGTCTTTCACACGGGCTGGGGGACGCTGTCTTCCTTTGGGATCGGCGCCATTGCCGCCGTCTGCCCCCTGGGCGCAATTGAGTCCGCGCTTGCCGCAGGAAGCCTTGCGCCGCGCGTCATCGTCGCGCTTGTGGTCTTTGTGATTGCGGGCGTCCTTTTGGGGCGCATCTTCTGCGGCTGGGCCTGTCCGGTGCCCTTGATTGAGCGCGCCGCGGGAAAGCGCAAGATCATCGCCATCGCCCCGCAGGAAAAGACGGGCTGCAAGGCATCGTCTGCGGCGGGGTGTGCGAGCTGTACAGACTGCACGAGCCTCTCCTGCACCTCCGGCTCAAAGCCCGACGTTGTCTCGGGCGAGAAACCCTCCAAGGCCCCCTACTACATTTTGGGCGGGGCGCTTGCCTCAAGCGCCGTCTTTGGCTTTCCCGTCTTCTGCCTCATCTGCCCGGTGGGGCTCACCTTTGCGCTCATCATTGGCCTGTGGCAGCTTTTTGCCTTCAACATCGCCTCCTGGTCGCTGGCGTTTTTCGCGGGCTTTTTGCTGCTTGAAATCTTCGTGCTGCGCCGCTGGTGCCGCAACTTCTGTCCGCTTGGCGCCGTGATGACGATTGCGGGCCGTCTCAACTGCTTCTGGCGCCCGAAGATCAACCGCAAGGCGTGCCTGCGCACCACGAGGGGCATTGCCTGCGAGACGTGCCGCTCGGTGTGCCCGGAAGGAATCGATCTGACGGCCGACGCCATCGATCCCGCCCTCATGGCGCGCTGCACCAAATGCCGCGCCTGCGCGCAGGCCTGCCCCGTGCAGGCAATCAGCTTTCCCTTCCGCTTGCCTGCGGCAGACAAAAGCAATGCGAAATCGACGGCGCCTGTTGCAGCCCCCCTTATGGCCCCTCGCGAAGAGCCCCCGAAGCTGCCCGCGCCCGAGCGCATCAAAACCTTTGACGAAGTCACGGGCGCGTTTTCCGTTCAGAGCGCCGTGCGGCAGGCCTCCCGCTGCCTGCGCTGCGGGGCGTGCGAGAAGGCCTGCCCGCAGGGCAATCCCATTGCGGCCGTGATGGCCGCCATCAGCGACAGGCGCTTGCAGGACGCCGCCTCGCTTCTTTTGGCGCCGGGCGCCATGCCCGAAATCTGCGGGCGCGTCTGCCCGCAGCAGCGCCTCTGCGAGAGCGTCTGTCCTCTGGCGCAGGAGGGTTTGGGCGGGGCCGTACCCATCGGCGCGCTCACGCGCTTTGCTTCGGACGCCGTCCTTACGCGCGGCTGGAGGGCGCCGCGGGCGGCTTCCCGCCCGATCGGGCGCGCCGCCGTGGTGGGCGCAGGCCCCGCGGGGCTTGCCTGCGCAGACGCGCTTGCAAGAGCCTCCGTCGCAGTCACGCTCTTTGAAAAGAACGTGCGTCCCGGAGGGCTTCTTGCCAGCGGAATTCCCGCCTTCAAACTCTCCCCGGACGTTCTTGATCGCCGCATCAAACTTCTTGAGCGCGAAGGCGTTCAAATAAAGTGCGGCGCCGCCCTTGGGCGCGATGTTTCGTTTGAAGACGTCCTTCAAAGCTTTGACGCGGTCTTTGTCGCCACGGGCGCGCAAACGCCCGCGGGGCTCGTTCTTGCCGGCGGCGGCCAAGAGACCGATGCTGCAGACAACACGACGGGAAAGGACGAAGTCAACGGCCGCGACGTTATCCAGGCGCTTGACTTTTTAAGAGACGCTTCCGCGCGCATCTTCAAAAAGATCGCGCAAAGCAAAGCCGCACGGAAAGCCTCCCGCAGCCTTCGGCGGGACGCCCCGGCGCAGAGCGCCTGCCCGACGGCCGAGTCCGTCCCCAAGTACGATGTCTCAGGCCGGCGCGTCGTGGTTTTGGGAGGCGGCGACACCGCCATGGACTGTCTGAGAACAGCCATCCGCGAGGGCGCGCTTGAGGCGCTTTGCATCTATCACCACGCACGCGAAGGCATGCACGCCGTTGCCTCGGAAATTGAGAACGCCCGGGAGGAAGGCGCGCGCTTTGTCTTTAATGCCGAGGTCGTCGAGCTCGTGCGGGGCGCCGACGGGACGCTTTCCGGCGTGCGGGTGAGAAGCACGCAAGCGGCCGAGGCCGGCGCGTCCGAGACGCTCATTGCCGCCGATCTTGTGATCGTGGCCTACGGCTTTGTCTGCGAACTCCCCGCCTGGCTTGCCGCCGCTGGCGTCAAGGGCGACGCAAAAGGGCGCGTTCTCACCGGCGTTGACGGCATTGCCGGCCGCACCACCAACCCGAAGGTCTTCGCGGGCGGCGACATGACGCGCGGGGCCGACTTGGTGACGACGGCCGTGGCCGATGCGCGAATGGCAGCCCGCGCCATCGTCTCTCAACTTCAGGCCGCACAAAAGGAAAAGAGGACTCTGTCTCGATAGCGCCGGCGCACAATAAAACCCATGACTGAAAGCGACAGCATCAAACACGCCGACACACACGAAGGCGGCATTGCACACGCGGACAAACACGCTGGCGCAGCGTCCCCGCGCGCCGACCCTTCTGCCCCCACCGTTCCCGTCATCATCCGCAAGCGGTGTCTGCACGCGCGCCACGCGGCCTCAACCTGCACGCGCTGCACCGACGTGTGCGCGGCCAAAGCCCTCGCCTTTGTCGAGCAGCAGCTCGTGCTGCGCACGCGTGCGTGCACCTCGTGCGGAGCGTGCGCCGCAGCCTGCCCCACCGAGGCGCTTTACATTGCCGCGCCCGAAGAGCACGCGCTCGGACGCGCCGTGATGCAGGCCGCCAAATCGGGCCTTGTGCGCATTGCCTGCCGCATGGCGAGCGGAGACGCACAACGTTTCTCTCAAGACAAGCACACCGAAGACATCCTCGTTCCCTGCCTTGCCCGCATGGATCCCCAGATGCTCATGGCGGCCGCGCACGCAGGGGCCAAACACTTTGTTTTGCTTGAAGGCGACTGCGATAAGTGCGCCAAGCGCCCGGCCAAGCCTGTTGTTGAAGAGACGGTCAACACACTTGAAACCTGGCTTGCCGCACAGGGGATGAACGAGACCACGGTCGAGCTTTGCCGAAATCCCGCGGGCATGAATTCAGCGCGGCGCACGGCCTTCGGGCATTTGTTCGGCATCAGCGCCTCGCGCATGGATAAAGAGCCCTTTGCCGCGCCCCCTGACAATGAGAAGCGCCTTGCGGCCATTCAAAACGAACCCCTGGTGCGCGTCCCGGACCGGCAGAGGCTTCGCCTTGCGCTGTTTCAAAAGGGAACGCCCGACTTTTGCCGCAGCGCTCCGCTTGACGCTCCGGTCATTGAGGCAGAGAAGTGCGCGTGCTGCACGCTTTGCGCCGACGTCTGTCCCTCGGGGGCTCTGAAACTTCTCTCGCAGTCGCCCTTCAAAATTCTGGGCGCAAGCCTCGTGTGCTGCGGGTGCGGGCTGTGCGCAGACCTCTGCTTCGCAAAGGCCGTGCACTTGGAAAAAATCACCGACATCAAGAAGGCCGGCGCACGCGTTCTCGTTGAAAAAGACGGGCTGCAAAATCCCACCGCAAGCTGGGAGGAAAAGCTCGCGCAGTTCATGCCGGACGTTCCCATCTACCGAAGTTAAATGGCCCCCAGAGGGCGCCTCGGCTGCCCCGATCCTTGAAAAAAACAAGGCGCCCTTTGGGAAATCGAGTCTTCCTTTAGGGGGCGCCCTGGCTGCGCGTGCGAGTTCTTGCGGGCTTACTTCACGAACG
>DYBN01000011.1 GCA_019418605.1 Sutterella sp.
TTGCCGAAGGCCTCCGTCAGATGCAGTCTCGCGAATACGGACAGACCGCGCACGGCTTGACGCTCGTTCGTGCGGTTCTTGTGTTTGATGGCGCAAAGCGCGCTTTTTCGCGCTTTGCGCTTGCGGATGGTCCCGAAGATCAGCCTGGAAATTAAGACGCCAAGAGAAAACTCTGAGAGCAAGGTGTCGCTTGAAAGCGCCGCCTTGCCCGGAGCGTCGGGCGCACGCCTCAGGCTTTTCAGCCGAGGGGAGCCTGCCGCTTGAAAAAGTCGACCGCTCTCTCGACCCAGCCCTGCGCTGCGGTGCCCAAACCCAGACCAAAGCCGTGAGGCATGCCTTCAATGCGCATGTAGTCGACTTCTACGCCCAGCGCCTTGAGCGCACGCATGCGTGCGTCGGTGACGCGCACCGGCGCAATGCCGTCGCGCGTGCCCTGCACCATGAACGTCGGGGGATCATCAGCTGAAGCGTCCCGATACCCGGTATAGGCCATGAGAACGGCCGACGCCTTCGGCCGCTCGGGGCGACCGAAGGCCGCAGGGCCCACGCGTCCCAATATGGCCGCCATGCGCGCTCCGGCCGAACTTCCCATGAGGGCGTAATGGCGGTCGCTTACGCCGTAGTCGGCCGCATGCGAGAGGATGTGGGCAAGGCCATCGGCCATGTCTTCAATGGCCGAAGAGCCGCCCGCCGTGACGCGGTACTGCAGTACGAAGGCGTTCAGACCGCAGCGGCTCATGACTTCGGCGTACGGAAATCCTTCGTGAATGGAGCCCACGTAGACAAAGCCGCCGCCTGCGGCAATGAGCACAAAGGGCGCGCCTTTTCTTCCCGGATAAAAGAAAAGACCGGCGTCGGCGTGCGAGAGCGGCGTCCAGAGCGCGTCGGTGCTCTCCCTTCTTTTTCTCATTCGGTTGAGAATGCCGCAGGAGGCCTCGGCGCTCACATACGTGTGGTACGGCAAAAGCCGCGCGATGTTCTCAAGCGGCAGGGCGGCCGCCGCGCGCGACAAAGACTGCGCGCCGCCAATGGTTTCAAGCGGCAGCAGGTAGGGCGCAAAGCCTTCGAACGCGGGCTCTGCGAGCACGTCAGAAATGCGCGAGCGCGGCGTAAAAAGCGGGCGGCCCGAGCCGCCGTCCTTTGCAGTCGTATTGGCCATCAGAGACAGGGGCGAGAGCGCGGCTGCGGCGGCGGCAGCGGCCGCCGTCGCAGCAAGAGCGCGCCGCGTTTTCATAAAGGGCGGCATTTTTCAGGGCGCTTTAGTCGACGGTTGCGTCGGTAAAGCGGCTGTTGTAGCGCTCGCACTGAATGGGAAGCGCCGCGAGCATGTTGTCCAAGGCCGCGCTTTCCTCGTCGGTAAAGACGATTTCGGTTGCCCCGACGTTTTCCTCGAGCCGGTGCAGCTTGGTGGTTCCGGGAATCGGCACGATCCAGGGACGGCGCGCGAGCACCCAGGCAAGCGCAATCTGCGAGGGCGTGGCGCCCTTTTGACGGGCCATCTGCTCGATGAAGTCGATGATGCCCTGATGCGCCTTGATGTTTTCCGGATAAAAGAGCGGAAGGTTGCGGCGAAAATCCGTCTCAACGAGCGTTTGGCCCGGCTTGATCGTGCCGGTCAAAAACCCGCGCCCGAGCGGGCTGTAGGGCACAAAGCCGATGCCGTGCTTTTCGAGCACGTCAAAAACGCCGTTTTCCTCCGACTCGCGGAAAATCATCGAAAACTCGTTTTCAACGGCCGCAAGCGGGCAGACGGCCTGCGCGCGCTCAATCGTCCTGGGCCCCACCTCGGAGAGTCCCCAGCCGAGGATCTTGCCCTCTTCGATGAACTCCTTCATGGTCTGCGCCACGTCTTCGACGGGCACCTTGGGGTCGACGCGGTGCAGGTAGTAGATGTCGACGTGGTCGGTGCGCAGGCGCTTGAGCGAGCCTTCAAGCGACTTGCGCAGCGTCTCTTTTCTTGCGTCGAGAATGAGGTTGCCGTCGCTTGCAAAGGCAATGCCGCACTTGGTGGCGATGCGCACGCGGTCGCGCAGCCCGTCCAGAGCCTTGCCCACAAGCTCCTCGTTGATGTAAGGGCCGTAGCTCTCGGCCGTGTCAAAAAGCGTCACGCCCATGTCCACCGCCTTGTGGATGAGCTCGATCATGTCCTTTTCGGGCGAGGGACGGCCGTAGCCGAAATTCATGCTCATACACCCAAGGCCGATGGCGGAAACGCTCATGCCGCCGGCCCCAAGAATGCGTTGCTTCATGACAGTGTGTCCTCTGTTTAAATCAGTGAAGAAAGAAAATGCTCACAAAAGCCTGAAAGCTCCCCGCAGGATAAAGACTTCGGCGAGGGGCTTTTTGCAGGAAACGGAGGCGATTTTTGTTGATTTCTGCCGCAGGAAGATTTTCTTTCATGCGGCAGCCTCGGACGGGAGCGGGGCCGCGCTTATCTGCCGATTGAAGCGAGGTAGTCGGAGACGGCCGTGCCGCGCTCTGCAATGCGGCTTCCTGCAAGCACGGGACCGGTGAGCGTGCGCGCGCCCTTGAGCATAGCCTTGAGTTCGGAGGCGCTTTGCGAGATGCCGCTACCCTCGTGAGTGCAGAAAAGATGCACGGTTTTGTCCTTCCAGTCGAGCGCTTCGATCAGAGTGAGCACGATGCGCGGCGCAAGCCCCCACCAGATGGGATAGCCGAGGTAGATCTCCTGATAGCCCGAGATGTCGGGCGCGGGGGACTTCATGGCGGGACGGGCGTCCTCGTCAATTTCCTTTTGCGCAAGGTCGGTGGTCTCGCGATAGGCAAAGGGATAGGGAGCAACGGGCTCGATCTCATAAAGATCGCCCTGCGTGCGGCGCGCGATTTCTTGAGCGAGCAGCTTCGTGTTGCCTTCGGCAAGATCGATGATGCTGCCGGCGACGTAGTTCATGCCCGGGCGCGAGAAGTAGATCACAAGCGGACGGGAAGAGGGGGTGGTGCTGGTCATGGGATGCTTCTTTTGGGTGGTGTGGTTTTAAAAATCTCTGCGGCGGGAGGGAGTGATGCGCAAGCGATGCCTGAGGCGTCAGACAGCAGGCATCAGGCATCAGGCATCAGGCATCAGGGAACTTCCTTGAGGTGTTCGTCGAAAAACTCGGAGAGCTTTTCTGTCGCCGGCGCCGTGTACTGCGGCTTGTCGTAGAGATCGATGTGCGAGGCGCCTTCAATCGTAAAGACCTCCTTGTTGTCTCCCGGCATGAGATTCATGAAGCGCTCGGTCTGCCAGGCCGAGTCCGCGCGGCTGCCTGCGATCAGGAGCACGGGCTGGGTGAGAAGAGCGATGTTCTCAACCGCCGAGAAGGCCATCTTGGTGGCCTGCGAGCGGCGCAAGAAGAGATTGTCCGCTCTCGGATGAAAAGCGCGCGCCGTGCGGTAGTAGTCGTAGCCTTCGCGAAACGAGGGCGCGGTTGACGCATCGGGCGTCGGGCACATGTACACGGTCATGAGCGGAGCGCCGCGCGCTTCCTTTGTGCGCTGGCGCGAGACGTCTTCAAGAATGGCGATCTGCTCTTTGATCGAGCGGTTTTTAAGCCACCCAAGGCGGTTGGCAGCGCCGATGTCGGCGGCGCTTACGCCGGCGACCGCCGCGATGCGGCGCTCGGTCTGCGCTGCGTTGATGACGTAGCCGCCGCCCGCGCAGATGCCAAGCGCCCCGATTTTGTCTTCATCGACAAAGGGAAGCGTCACCAGATAGTCGACTGCCGCGCGAATGTCTTCGACGCGCTCGTAGGGCATCTCGCCCGCGTAGGGCGTCCCGCCGCTTTCTCCCGCGTAGGACGAGTCGTAGGCAAGCGTCACAAAGCCCTTTTGCGCCAGCCGGTAGGCGTAAAGGCCCGCCGACTGCTCCTTGACGCTGCCCGCGGGGTGCACGACGAGGATCGTTTTGTACTTTTTGGCCGCATCAAAGCCCGCGGGCAAAAAGAGGTTTCCGACGAGCACGATGTGGTTGCTGCGCACAAATTGAACCTTGCGCACGGCAATGGCCGGATCGGCCTCAACGGGCGTGACGCAAAACGACTCGTGCTGCACGATGCCGGGCAAGGGAGCGGCAATTTTGTCGTTCTCTGCAGCAGCGCAGGCCTGTGAGAGGCTGATGACAAGCGCAGAGCAGGCCGCAAGGAGAAGACCGCGGGCGGCGCGGGAGGGCTTTCGGGCCGATTGGGCGAGAACGGTGCGTGTGGTGTGCATGGGTGCTGGGCTCCGAATGAAAATAAAGACGCAAAGGGTCAAGACGCAAAGTCAAGACGCAAGGGGGTTCCGGCCGCAAAGGGCGGCTTTAGGGGCGGCTTTAGGGGCGGCTTTAGAAGTCCGTTGAGCGCGCAAGCGCCGTTTGCTTTTGCAGCGACTCGATGCGCTCATTGAGGCGCTCAAGCGTGGCCGCAAGCGCCTGAGAGCCCAGCACGATCCGCAGGGGCGAGGCCGGGTTGTCGGCCGCCTCGATGATTCGCGCGGCCATGCGCACGGGGTCGCCCGCGGCAAGGCCGTTTTTGGCGTCGAGCATCGCAAGGAAGGCGTGCGCGGGGTTGTTGTCGTAGGCGGGCGTGAGCTTTGCGACGTGGGCCGACCGGTAGCGAAAGTCCGTGCGCGCGCCGCCCGGCTCCACGATGAGCATGCGAACACCAAAGGGAGCGAGCTCCTGCGCGACCGACTCGCAAAAGCCTTCGATTCCAAACTTTGTTGCGTGATAAAGGGAATTGCCCGCGTAGGCAACCTGTCCGCCGTAGGAGGAAATCTGCACGATGCAGCCTTCGCGCTGCCCGCGCATGACGGGCGCGACGGCGCGCACGGCGTCAATTGAAGCCGTGAGGTTGGTGGCGATGACGGCGTCGACTTCGTCGTCGGAGAGCTCTTCGGCGGCGCCGAAAAGTCCGTAGCCCGCGTTGTTGACGAGAACGTCGATGCGAGAAAAGCGCTCGTGCGTGCGGGCAATGGCTTCTCTGAGGGCCGCGCGGCTGCGCACGTCAAGCGTGTGCCGCATGAACGTGTCGGGGTGGCTTTCTTGAAGGGCGTCGGTAGTTTCGGGCGTGCGCACGGTGCCCGCGACGACGTCGCCGCGCGCAAGAAGCGCCTTCGTGATTTCGTAGCCAAAGCCGCTTGAGACGCCGGTAATAAACCAAACCTTCTGCATAAGTCCTCCTTAAATTGTCGTGGTGCGTGAACTTTCCTTGCCGTGCAGTCTAGGCAGGGGCTTGACGCGGGCCAACAAGCGGGACTTTCGAATGCATAAGATAAACTTATGAGAAAAAAGCCCGCGGCGGCCATTTTTGCGGCCTGTTGAGTGGCCTTCGGCGGCCTTGAAGCCCGGGCAAGGAAAACAAGGCAAAAGGAGGCGGAATCGTGCTTCAGAAAATGCGCATCTTTGCGGCCGTGGCCGACTGCATGAGCTTTACCGAGGCTGCGTACTCGCTTGGCATCTCGCAGCCAGCGGTCTCGCAGGCCGTCGAGAGGCTCGAGCGCGAGCTCGGCGCGAGGCTCGTGGTGCGCGAGAAAAGAAAAATCGCGCTCACGCCGGCCGGAGGCTACTTTGCGGCGGAGTCTCGCCGCATTCTCAAGGAGTGCGACGCGCTTTTTGAAAACATCCGCAGCGCGCACTTCGGCGCCCGGGAGGTGATTCGCATCGCCTTTATCAACGTCTACCGCGGGCAGGAGCTTGAGCGGGCGGTGGCGCGCTTTACGGCCGCGCACCCGCAGGCGGCCATTGAAGTGCAAAGCCTCTCGCACGAGCAGATCTACGAGGGCCTCATGGAGGGCGGCATCGATTTAGCGCTAAGCGATCAGCGCCGCGCCTTTTCTAGCGACTTTGAAAATCTGGAGCTTGCGCAGACGCCGGTCTACGCCGAGCTTGCCTCGCACCTGCCGCAGGCCGCGCAAAAGCGCGTGACGGCGGCGTCGCTCCGGGGCCTGAGCTGCATTCTGGTTGCGGGCGCCTCTCACCGCGAAGCCGAGAAAAACTACTTTGCCGGGCTTTTGGGCTTTAAGGGGGAGTTTGTCTTTGCCGACACTCTGGCGGCGGCGCGCCTGACGGCCGCAAGCGGCCGCGGCTTTTTGCTCTCGCAGGGCGTCTGGCGCAGCGAAGCGGCGTCTTCCGCAACGGGGGCTGCAACCGTGTGCGTGCCGATCTTCAAGGCGGGAGCCCTGGTGCGCGAGCGCTTCTGCGCGTTTTGCCTGAAAAACAAAAGCACGCCCTTGATCGAGGCGTTTTTTGCAACGCTTGAAAACGAATTTGCAGCCGGCCCCCGGCAGGCTGCGGCCGGGGCCTGAGGCGGGCGGCGCCGAGAAGTGAAAACACCCCGCAGGGCGGCGTGCCGTGCGGGGTGCTCGAAAGTTGGGTTAACGGGCTAAGGCCTTTTTTTAGAAGGGAATGTCGTCTTCGCTCAGATTGTCTGCCGTGACGTTGGAGGCGGGCTGCGCGGCGCTTTGCTGCGGCTGCGGGCGCGGCTGGCTCTGGCGCGGCTGGTAGGACGTCTCAAAGGATTCGTCGCGGTGCGAAGAGGGCGAAGCCGACTGGCTGCGGCCCGAGGGCAGCAGCTGCATCGTCTCGCAGACGATTTCGGTGGCGTAGCGCTCGACACCTTCCTTGTCGGTGTAGCGGCGGGTTCTCAGGCGCCCTTCGATGTACACGGGGCTGCCCTTGTGCAGGTACTGCTGCGCGACCTCGGCCTGACGGCCGAAGAAGACGATGCGGTGCCATTCGGTTTCTTCCTGCAGCTCGCCCTGGCTGTTTTTGTAGCGGCGCGAGGTGGCGATGACGATGTTGCAGATCGCCGTGCCGCCTTCGGCGGTGTAGCGGATTTCAGGGTCTCGGCCGAGGTTGCCGATCAGAATGACTTTGTTGACGGAAGCCATGACGTTATCTTTCTTGCTTTAAAAAATCGCTCTCGGGACTGCGTAAAAAGCCGCTCCTTGCGCCGCTTGGTTGGCGGCGTCAAGCACTCCTTGCGCGTCCTTTGCTAAACCAAAAGTGAAGCTTTCTTATTTCAAGGGAAGTTCGCTGCCGGGCTCGTGCGGGCGCGTCACCTGCATGCCCCGCGCAACGAAAAGCCACGCGAGCATCAGCAGGGCGCAAAACGCATAAGCCGCACCCGATCCCCAGCGGCCGGCAAGCCAGCCGCCGACGGCGCCGCCCGCAAAAAGACCAATGGACTGCGTCGTGTTGTAGACGCCCAGCGCCAGTCCGCGGGCTGCGGCGGGTGCGGATTTCGAGACAAGGCTCGGCAGCGATGCTTCAAGAATATTAAAGCCGAAAAAGAATACTAACAGCAAAAGGGCGATGCCAAGCACCGAGAAATCGAGAACTTCAAAGGCGGCGAACACGGCCATCAAAAGAGCGATGGAAAATAGAAAAAGGCGCTTGAGGGCGCCGCGGCGCTCGGCCGCGCGAATCGCGGGCATGAGCCCTGCAAAGGCAATGAGTACGGCGGGCAGGTACACGAGCCAATGTTCTCCCACGGCTAGTTCCAGCCCCGAGAGCTTGACGGGCACCACGACAAAAAGCGTCATCTGCGCCATGTGCAGCACGAAGATGCCGAAATTTAGCCGCATAAGCCCCGGGTCAAAGAGAATGCGCGAGACCGAAGGCGCGCGCTCTTCGCCCGCAGCCGGGCCGGCCGCTGCAGGCTTGACGGAGGGGACCACAAAGAGAATGACGCCCACGGCAAGAATGGAGAGCGCAGCCGTGAGCCAAAAAAGCCCCGGCACGCCGATTGCCCCGGCAAGAACGGGAGAAAAGACAAGCGAGGCGGCAAAGGTAAGCCCGATTGAGGCGCCCACCAGGGCCATGGCGCGCGTGAGGACGGCGTCTCTTACCGAGTCCGAGATCATTGCGGTGACGGCGGCCGAAACGGCGCCCGCGCCCTGCAGCGCTCTGCCGGCGGTCACCATGTCGATCGTGTCGGCAACGGCGGCAAGGACGCTGCCCGCGGCAAAGATCATGAGCCCCAGGGCGATGACGGGTTTGCGCCCGAACCGGTCGCTTGCCGCCCCAAAGGGAATCTGCAGCAGCCCCTGCGTGAGGCCGTAGACGCCAAGCGCAAGGCCCGTGCGAAACGGGTCGGCCCCTCCGGGCAACTCCTGCGCCCAGACCGCAAAGACGGGCAGGATGAGAAAAAGCCCCAGCATGCGCAGCGCAAAGATGCCCGCAAGAGAAAGCGAGGCGGTGCGCTCGCGCGGGGTCATGCGAACGAGTGTGGAACGAGTTGCTGCCATGCCGTTGAGTAAAAAGAGAAAAGAGAAGTTTGCTGCCTTGCATGGGGCCATGCCCAAGCAAAGCCTTGCCGCCTCAAAGCCCCTGATCATAGTGCGCGCGCGTGATGCGCGCATTAAGAGAAGTTGACCGCGCGGGGAGCCGTCAAGACCGCAGGGCCTGCGCGCTCTTTTGCCCCTCAGTGCTCCCGGCCTGGCGTTGCTCCGGGCCTGTTGTCAAGCGGTGCAAGGCGCTATAAGCTAACCGATTTCCCCATTTTTCTTGATCATTTCCATGAGCGAAAAATCATGCCGGCCGCCAACTGCATCAGCATTCGGGGTGCGCGCACGCACAACCTCAAGAACGTCAACATCGACATCCCCCGCAACAAGCTTGTGGTGATCACGGGGCTCTCGGGCTCGGGCAAAAGCTCTCTTGCCTTCGATACGCTCTATGCCGAAAGCCAGAGGCGCTACGCCGAGAGCGTCTCAAGCTACGCGCGGCGCTTCATGGACTTGATGGACAAGCCCGATGTTGACGCGATCGAGGGTCTCTCGCCTTCAATTGCCATCGAGCAGCACACAAGCAGCGCAAGCCCCCGCTCGACCGTGGGCACGATGACCGAAATCAACGACTACCTGCGCGTGCTCTTTTCCCGCGCGGGAACGCCCTTTTGCCCCGAGCACGGAGTGCCTCTCTCCAAAGCGGGCATCCACGACATGGTCGACGCCGCGCTTGCCAAAACCCAGGGCGACAGGCTCCTCGTTCTTGCGCCTGCCGTCGGCTCGGCGCGAGATCACGCGAAAGCCGCATCCGAGGATGCCGCCGAGAGCGCGGCGCGCCGCATGAGCGTCGGGCAGTTTGCCAAGAGGCTGCAGAAAAAAGGCTTTTTGCGGCTTCGCATTGATGCGGAGGTCTACACGATCGAGGACATCCCTGGGGCGATCCTTGAAGAGCCGCTTTCCCGGCACCGGGTTGAAGTCGTGGTCGACCGGCTCAAGGCCGAGGAGAAAAACCGCACGCGGCTAGCCGAAAGCTTTGAGGCGGCGGTGAAGATTTCAGAGGGGCGCGCCATTTTGTTTGACGCAACCGAAGGAAGCGAAACGGCTTTTTCCACCCGCTACGCCTGCCCCGTGTGCGGGGCGACGATGCCCGAGATGACGCCCGCGATGTTTTCCTTTAACAATGCGCTCGGAGCCTGCCCCTTGTGCGAGGGCGCAGGCCGCGTCGAGCGCTTTGACCCGGAGCTTGTGGTGCGCGAGCCTGCCTTGAGCCTCAGACAGGGCGCGGTGTGCGGGTATTCGCCTCAAAACAGAGCGCCCTTTGCGGCGCTCTCGGCTGCGGCCCAAGCGCTTGGCTTTTCGCTTGACTCGCCCTGGCAGGAGCTCTCTGACGACGTCCAGGACCTGGTGCTCTACGGCACGAAGGCGGGCAGCCCCGTCTCTTTTGAAGGCGTCATCACGGAACTTGAGCGCAAGTGGAAGCACGCGCGAAGCGATGCCGCCAAGACCGGCATGCGCGTGCTGCGCCGCACGATGAAGTGCCCGGCCTGCGGCGGCTCAAGGCACCGCGCCGAGGTGCGGCACGTCTACATCGGGCAGGGCGGCAACAAGATCAACCTCATTGAGCTGCAGGAGCTCTCGATTGAAGAGGCGCAAAAGCGCCTGAAGGCTCTCACGTTTGACGCGCTGCACGAGAGCGTGGCGCGCCCGTTGCTCGATGAAGTCGTCAAGCGCCTTGGGTTTTTGCTCGACGTGGGGCTCTCCTATCTCACGCTCTCGCGCTCGGCCGTCACGCTCTCTGGCGGCGAAGTGCAGCGCATCCGCCTTGCGGGGCAGATTAGCGCCGGGCTCACGGGGGTTACCTATGTGCTCGACGAGCCCACAATCGGGCTGCATCAGCGCGACACCGCCAAAGTAATCGACATGCTAAAGCGCCTTGCCGCGGCGGGCAACACGGTCGTGGTGGTCGAGCACGACGAGGAGGTGATTCGCGCCGCGGACTATCTTGTTGACATGGGCCCTGCGGCGGGCGTCAACGGCGGGCGCGTGATCAGCGCGGGCACGCCCGAGGAGGTGGCTTCCGACCCCGACTCGCGCACGGGGCGCTACTTGTCGGGGCGCGCTGAAGGGTCCAAAGAGCTTGCCAAGGCCGTGCGCACGTTTTCAAAAGAGGCTCCTGCGCTCGTCATCCACGGCGCTTCGGGCCATAACCTCAAGCACGTCACCTGCCGCTTTCCCGTGGGGGCGCTTTGCGTCGTCACGGGCGTCTCGGGCTCAGGGAAGTCGACGCTCATCAACGAGACGCTTGCCAATTTCATGCGCCGGCGGCTGCACCGCGCCAAGCTTGACGTCCTTGACTTTGAGTCGATCGACGGGATGGAGTACTTCGACAAGGTCATTGAGGTCGACCAAAGCCCGATTGGCAAGACGCCGCGCTCAAACCCCGCCACATACACGGGGCTCATGACCTCCATTCGCGACATCTTCGCGCAGACGCCCGCGGCGCGCGAGCGCGGCTACGGGCCGGGGCGCTTTACGTTTAACAGCGAAGGCGGCTGCTGCGAGACCTGCCAGGGCGAGGGGCAGATCAAGTTTGAGATGGGCTTTTTGCCCGCCGTCTACGTTACCTGTCCCACCTGCCGCGGGCGGCGCTACAACCGCGAGACGCTCGAAGTGAAGTTTCACGGCAAGTCGATTGCCGACGTCCTTGACATGACGGTCGACGAGGCGCGCGAGTTTTTCGCCAATATCCCCGCCATCGAGCGGCGCCTTGCCATGCTCTCGGAGGTGGGCCTGGGCTACATCGGGCTTGGGCAGAGCGCCATGACCTTCTCCGGGGGCGAGGCGCAGCGCATCAAGCTTGCCGATGAGCTCGCGCGGCGCGATACGGGCCGCACGCTCTACATTCTGGACGAGCCCACGACGGGGCTTCACTTTGACGATGTGGCCGCGCTCATGCGGGTGCTGCGGCGCTTGACGGAGCTTGGCAACACGGTGATCGTGATCGAGCACGACCTGGACGTGGTGCGCCTGGCAGACTGGGTGGTCGACATCGGCCCCGACGGGGGCGACAAGGGAGGCGAGGTGGTCTTTGAAGGAAGCCCCGCGCAGCTTGCCCGCACCAAGACCAGCATCACGGGGCGCTTTCTTGCGGCAAGGCTAAAAGGCGCGGCCGCCCGGGGCGCTGCGGGCAAAGTGACGGACAGCGCAAAGAAGACAAAAAGCACAAGGAGCGCAAAGAGCAAAAAGAGCACAAAACAGGGCGCCGGCGAGGACTCCGACAAAGAGAGCGCCGCGCCAGCCTCCCGCAGTGCGGCCGCCTCAAGGCGCGCCCCGCGCAAGCGCGCGAGTTAGAGCCAACGGCCGGGGCGCGGGGAGGGCGCGGCCGGAATTTTTCGCAAATTTAAGGGTTAACACTGATAAAACGCGCAAATCCAAAGCGTTTTCTCCAAATTTGATTCGGGTTAACCCTTGATTTCGGCCGAATTCAGGCGAAGATCAGGGCTTGTAAGGAAATGTTGTTTGACGAAAGTCAAAATTAAGACAACCTGAAAGGAGCATGATTACGCCAAGAAAATTGCGGCGGGAAGCGGCCTCATTTCCGCGCCCGGCGGGAAGTTGCCCGAGGGCCCGGAACTTGATAAAGAGACGCCCGCTTTCTTCGACACACCAAGACAAGGAACTTTTTTCCTTCTTCACAACAGGAAGACAGTCATGACGACCCCTGAACAAATCAAGTTTGCGCACACCCCGACGGGTCCGGAAGCAATCGCCGGCGTGTCCTTGAAGGACGCCAAGCGCGCGAGCAAGTGGCCTGCCTACGTTGACGTGGCGCAGTCGGTCACCGGCCTCATTCTCGGCATTTTCCTTTTCTGCCACATGGCCTTTACGAGCTCCATGCAGGTGGGCAAGGATCTCTTCTGGAATCTGATCCAGATTTCGGGCGGCACCCCGATCTTCGGTGAAGAGCAGCCCTGGCTGCACTTCCTCTTCATCGGCGTCATCACCCTGTGCGTGATCATTCACGCCCTGTGCGCCCTGCGTCGCTTCCCGACCTCCTACAAGCAGTTCCGCGACATCCGCGCGCACGTCAAGCTTGTTCATCATCAGGACACCACCCTGTGGTTCTTCCAGCTCGTGACCGCCGTGATCCTCACCGGCATGGTCTTCCCGCACGTGATGGGCATGCTCACCGCCCCGGGCGAAATCGACCCCAACCTCTCGTCTGTGCACACCTATCACAACGGCATGCTCTGGACGTTCATCTTCCTCGTGGCCACTGAAGTGCACGGCATGATCGGCCTGTACCGCCTCGGCGTGAAGTGGGACGTCATCAAGGGCCGCGCGCACGGCTTCCGCAAGACGATGCTCGTCATCGCCTTCCTGATGATCTGCTGCGGCACGCTCACCGCATGGTCGTTCTACAGCAGCGGCAAGGCGCTCGTTGAGTCCGACCAGGCCTCCGTGCGCTACGTGCCCCAGGACAACTGGTTCGCCAACAAGTAATCAGCGCTGGTTTTCTTCATCCGCAGCTTCGCGCTTCTGACAAGTCCTCGAGCGCGAAGCCCTGCGGAGGTCTGAAGAAACCTCCAAGGAAAGGTCTCGAAAAGGTCTCCTTTAGCCGGGAGGCCTTTTTTTTGTTGCCTTCTGAAAGCGGCCTGCGGCAAGTCCCACACCGTCGCCCCTGCGCCGCCCTTCCTTTCCCCCTTCCTTGAGTCTTCTCAGGCTTTCTCAGGCCTTTGCGTTTTGCGACTCCGGTTTCGCGCCTCTGGTCTCCTGCAGCCCTGTCTGGCCGCCCTGACTGCAGCGAGCCTCTCATGAAAAGCGTCCCGAGGGCGGCTCTTAACAACGCGCCCCGGGCGTGCGCTTCTGAGCACAAATCCTCATCAGACAAAGCCCCTAGCGCTAGGAGATGTGTCGTATAGGCTTACCCATTCTTGCAATTTGTTGCTTGCGCATAAAGAAAATCTGCAATCAACCGCGGGTGTTTACACCTATAAAAACCGCTTTACCGGCATTTGTCTTTTGACTAGTATCAATTGCGAAAGTCGTCTTAACACAAGCCGGCGAACATGGAGAGAGGGGTTTTTTGTCCCTGTTTCCTTTGGCGGCACCACCCATAAAGACAGACGGCGCCTTAAAGAGAAACCGCAGGCATCCCGAGCGTTTTTCTCTCCCCCGCAAAGGCGGGCGGCGAAGAAAACCAAGGCAGCGTGCTCTGCAGACAACATGGAGGCATCCCCATGCCCAATCGTGAACACGAAACCAGCCTCGAGGAAGGCCTGAGCGCGAAGTCCAAGCTCATACCGCTTGTCCTCGGACCTGTACTCGCATTGTGCCTGTACTACCTCCTGCCGAGTTCCTACACGGGAACCACGGGAGAGATGGTGCAGTTCTCCGATGCGGCCCGCGCCTGCACGGCCATGGTGCTCTGGATGGGCATCTGGTGGTTTACCGAGCCCGTGCCCATCGCCGTGACGGCGCTCCTGCCGATCGTCATGTACCCGATTCTGGGCGTGGCGACGGCCGCCGACACCCTGAAGAACTATGCCAACGGCACGATCTTCCTCTTCATGGGCGGCTTCTTGATCGCCGGCGGCATCGCCCGCTGGGGACTTGACCGGCGCATCGCGCTCGTGATGATCCGCCTTGTGGGCACCAAACCGAAGCAGATCATCCTCGGCATCATGCTTGCCACGACGATCGTGTCGGCCTGGGTGAGCAACACCGCCACGGCCGCCATGATGCTGCCCATCGCCCTTGCTCTGATGGGCGTGGTGCGCTCCACGCGCGCCGACCGTCCGGTGGATCGGGCCGAGCGCAACTTCGGCGTCTGCCTGCTGCTCTCGGTTGCCTACGGCGCGAGCGTGGGCGGCGTTCTGACCCTGATCGGCACGCCTCCGAACGGCATCTTCGCGCGCTTTGTCGAGCAGCAGTACGGCGACGTGGTGAACTTCTTTGACTGGCTCAAGATTTCCGTGCCGGCCATGGGTCTGATGTTCATTGCCACCTATGTGCTCCTTGTGCACGTGCTCTACCGCGATCAGCCCGAAGAACTCCCGGGCGGGCGCGACTGGGTGGTGGCCGAGCTGCACGGTCTTGGCAAACTCTCGCGCGGCGAATGGACGGTGCTCATCGTCTTTGCGGCGGCAGCCCTCCTGTGGACGTTCGGCCCCCTTATCCGCGGCTTTGAAATCGACGGCACGAAGCCCTTCAAGGCTTTAAGCGACACCGTGATCGCCATGGGCGCGGGCATCATCCTCTTCATCATCCCGGTGGATGCCAAAAAGGGCGTGCATGCGCTTGACTGGTCCTCGGCCTCGAAGGCCGTGAGCTGGGACGTGCTCCTGCTCTTTGGCGGCGGTCTGACCATGGCGGCGGCCATTCAGAAGACGGGTGCTGCCGATGCCGTGGGCGCGGCTGCCGTGGCCCTGGGGTCGCTGCCCGAGTGGGGACTTCTCACCGGCGTGACCACCCTGTCGGTGTTCGTCTCGGAATTCACCTCGAACACGGCGCTTGCCGCAACGCTCATGCCCTTGATCGCGGCCGTGGCCGAGTCGCTCAACATGCACCCCGAGGCGCTCTTGATCTGCGCGACGATGGGTACGAGCTGCGCGTTCATGATGCCCGTGGGTACGCCTCCGAACGCCATGGTGTTCGGTACCGGCCACCTCAAGATTTCCGACATGATCCGCGCCGGCTTCTGGCTCAACGTGGTCGGCATCGTGATCATCACCATCACGGCCTACTTCTTCTCGCCGGGGCTCATCGCCTCCATTAGACCGGTGGTCGGCGGGTAAACCTCTTTCCTGAACCGGGGCTCCAAAAATCTCGGGATGGAAAAAACGAAAGGGCGACGGCACCCTCACAGCAGCCGTCGCCCTTTCCTTGTTTTCCTTGTTTTGATTGTCTGGTTTTGGCTTCTTTCGAGCAGCCTCAAAAAAAGCCGCGCCGCCAAAGCGGGCCCTCAAGGAAGGCCGCAAAAGGACGGCGCGGACAGCCTCGCTCCCCTTCACCATGCGGGCGGGAGCCGGAAGCTTTAAAAACTACTTCGTGCCAAAGAGCCTGTCGCCCGCGTCTCCAAGGCCCGGGACGATGTAGGCGTTTTCATCGAGCCGCTCGTCGAGCGAGGCAACGTAGATTTCAACGTCGGGGTGGAGCTTCTGCATCACTTCGATGCCCTCGGGCGCCGAGACGAGCGCAAGAAAGCGAATGGATTCGCCCGGAACGCCGCGCGCCTTGAGCACGTCGACAGCGTGCGCGGCCGAGTAGCCGGTGGCCAGCATCGGGTCGCAGATGATAAAGAGGCGGTCGGTGACGTTGGGCAGCCGCACGAGGTACTCCACGGGCCGCTTGTTGCTGTCGCGGTACATGCCGATGTGGCCCACGCGAGCCGAGGGCATCAGTTCCAGAAGCCCGTCGCTCATGCCAAGGCCCGCGCGCAGCACGGGCACGATGACCTGCTTTTTGCCCGCAAGGGTGGGCGCCTGCATGGGCGAAATCGGCGTTTCGATGCGCCGCTCGGTAAGCGGCAGGTCGCGCGTGAGCTCATAGCCCATGAGCACCGTGATTTCGCGCAGCAGCTGCCGAAAGACGTTTGTGCTCGTCTCCTTTTGGCGCATGATGGTGAGCTTGTGCTGAATGAGCGGATGGTCGACGATGTGCAGTCGGGGAAAGCGGGGATCGGTTTTCATTTAAAGGACCAACACGGGGTGCGTGAGTCTTGGCGCGGGAGGCTTTCTCCGCGGCACAAGGCAAACGCAAAAAATTGAACGCGCAGAGCCGCTCGCGTCAGACAAATGCGCGCGCGGCCACCGAGCGGCTTTTCTTTGAAATAAGAGGGGAGAGTTCTTTTTCAAGCTCTCTTAAAAAGGGCGCGCGTGCGCCCTCGGGCATCTTAACACCGCCTGCCGAGCCCGCTTTGCAGGCCCGATCAAGCCGCGCCGCGCTCCCTTGAAGGCGGCTGCAGAGCATTCTTTGCGCGGCGCTTTGCCGGCGGCATTGCGGGGCTCTCGGGACAAGGAACTAAAATTCCTGCCAAACGACGGCCCTTGCGGGCAGGACGCCTGCCGCAGGTGCTGCGGCGGGGGCTTTTCCCTTTGAGCGCTCTCTGTGGGTCCTTTGCGTGCCCTTTGAGCGTCATCAAGGCGTGTCAAAATGCCTTGGAGCCCCGTCTTCGTTGAAGACCGGAGGCAGCGGCCTGCCGCGTCGTTTTTGCAGGGATTTTCTACTTTCGGAGCGTTGATTCATGACCGTGCGTACCGTTGTGCTGGTTCTTCTGAGCATCCTGGCGGCCATTTTTCTCATTCTCAACTGGCAGGGGATCGTCGCCCCGGTGCCGGTGAACTTCATCTTCGGCGAAATCGAGGCGCCCCTGGGGCTCATTCTTCTGATTGTGCTCGGCGTCCTCTGGGTGGTGGGCATTGCCTGGTCGCTCATGTCGCAGGCCTCGGTCCTGCTTGAAATCCGCCGCGCCTACAAGGAGGCCAACGCCAACAAATCGCTTGCCAACCATGCCGAACTCTCGCGCACCGAGCAGATGAAAAAGACGCTGCAGGAAGAAATGAGCGGCATGCAGGAGAAAATCATCGCCGAAATCAAGGCAATCGCCGCAGAGGCCTCTGCCGCAGCCGACAAAAACGATGCGCGCATCGCGCTTTTGGAGAAGTCCGTCGACACGCTCTCGGCGCGCTTTGACAGGCTTGCGCACGAAGCGGGGATCGACCTCTCGCCCGAGACGCAAACCGAGCACAAGCGCGGGTTCTTCGGGGGCCTTTTTGGGGGCGCGCAGCCAAAGGCGGAAAAAGAAAAGACGATTGAATTCAAGGGCGCGGCAGCCTCTGCCTCCCAGCCTTCCGCTCCTGCCGGCAGCAAGGCGCTCCCCCTGCCGCAGGAGAAGACTTCCGCCGCAACAGCTGCTGTTGACGGCGGCTCGAAGGGGGAGCCCGCGGCAACCCCTGTGCAGGGCGCAGCCACTGAGACTTCCCAGGCAAAGGGGCTTGAGGAGGGCGCAGCGGCGCCCGAGCATAAAAAGAGCCTTTTGGGGAAGATTTTCCGCTAACAAGGAGGAAAGCCGCCCGCAAACCCGACAAGAGGCGCTTTTGCCATGGCCGACCATCTCGTGAAGTATCTCTCGGCGCTTGTCGAGGCGGGCAGTTTTTCGCGCGCGGCCGAGACGCTTGAAATCAGCCAGCCGTCGCTGTCGCAGTACGTGCGCAGGCTCGAGGAGGAAAAGGGCGCCGACATCGTCGATCGAAAGGCCAGGCCCCTGCGGCTCACACCCGCCGGCCGCACGATCCTTGAAACTGAAACGAAGGTTTTGAAGCTGCGCGAGAGCTGCGCCAAGATTGTCGATGAACTAAAGCGCGGCGACCGGGGGAGGCTGGTGATCGGCGCCTCGCACTATCGAAGCATCTACTTTTTGTCGAGCATTCTTCCCGCCTTCATTAAGTCGCACCCGGGCATCGAAGTCGTGATCGCAGAAGGCACGACGCGCGAACTTGAGCAGTTTGCCCTCGAGGGGCGCTGCGACTTGTGCGTGATGCCCACCTCGATTCACAACGAAAACTTGGAGACCATCACCGTCTATCACGAGCGCTACCTCGTCGTGGTCGACGCGGCCAATCCGGTCATTCAAAAGGTGCCGGCAAGCACCGAAACGTATCCCCCGATTTCCTTTGAGCTTTTTGACGGCGAGCCCTTCATCACCGTGCGCAAGGGCCAGAGGCTTCGCCGCATTTTTGAAAAGGTCTGCGTGGAGTGCAACGTCTTTCCGCACGTGGTGCTCGAAACCCAGTCGCCCGTGGCGGCGCTTTTGATGGCGGGCGAAGGTCTCGGCGCCGCGATCGTCACCGAGACCATGGCAAAGCACGCCTATCCCCGGCACCCCGTGCGCTACTTTGCTCTGCGCCCCGAGCAGCCTTTAAGCCCCGTGGGCGCTGTCTTTCGAAAAGATCTTTATCTCTCGCGCGCCGCGCGCGAATTCATCGACCTCATGCGCAGCCTTTCGGAAGGCTTTGACGCGGCAAAAGGCTAGAAATGGGTCTCAGAGCCCGCGGGTTTGTGCGGCGCTTTGAAACGCAGCGTAGACGCGCCCGTCAACGCGCCCGAGCTCTTTTTCGACGAGGTCAAGAAAAAGACGCCCGATGTGCGAGAGGTAGCGCGTGGCGGTCAGAGCGTAAAACCCGTAGGGCTCTCCCTCCCAAGCCGGCAGCACGTGCACAAGGTCGCCGGAGGCGACGCGGTGCGCGATGAAGTCGCGCGGCAGCATGGCAATGCCCTGGCCCTTGAGGCACATGTCGGCGCAGATCAACGTGTTGTTGCACTCAAAGCCTCCTTCGACATTGACGACGACGCTGCCGCCGGCGTTCCAAAGCCGCATGACGTTTCCGAAGTAAGAGTTCACGATGCAGGCGTGCTGCGTCAAGTCCGCAGGCCTGTGGGGCATGGGGTGCGAGGCGAGGTACTCGCGGGAAGCCGCCAGAATGCTTCCGACCGAGCCCATGCGGCGCGCCACGGCGTTCTCGGGCAGGTCGTTTCCCACCTTGAAGGCGATGTCGATGCCCGTGCGGGCGAGGTCGACGTTGGCGTCTTCGGTGTGCAGCTCCACCCGCACGCCGGGGTAGAGCTTGCGAAAGGCAAGAACGACGTGCTGCACGAACACCCAGCCGATCACAATCGACGAAGAAATGCGCAGCAGCCCCTCGGGAGCAAGGCCCGCCGTGGCGCGCACGTCCGAGTAAAGCGACTCCGAGAGCATCAAAAGCTCAAGGGCCTTGGGCCGCATGGCCTCGCCCTCGGTGGTAAGGGTCACCCTGCGCGTGGTGCGCACAAAGAGGGGCGTGCCAAGCTCTCGCTCAAGAAACTCAATGCCGCGGCTGACCTTGGCGAGCGACACGTCCAACTGCGCGGCCGCCCGCGTAAAGCTGCCGGCTTCGGCAACGCGAAGAAAGTAGCGCAGGGCCGTGAGTCGATCCATGAGTGGACCTCGAAAGAAGGAGTCAAGTCGAGAAGGGAAAAAAGGGGCAAAAAGCGGCGAAGCTTGCCGAAATTTGCGCGCAATCGGCGCCTTTGCGGGAGGATTATTGCAGAAATTGAGACAATGTCTTTCAAAATTCTGCCTTTATCCTACTTTTTTAGAAGATTAAGATAGCCTTAAGTTGCGGGCGGCGCACGTCTTTTGCCTTCCCGGGCAGAGTGCGCCCTCGACAAAGCAAAACCTACTTAAGGAGAGAGACAACTATGCGTACCGTATTGAAGCTCACCGCCGTCATGGCGGCCGCCTGCATCGCGTTTCCGGCCATGGCCGACCGCGTGATCGACGCCGACGTGGTGGTCGTGGGCGGCGGCGCCGGCGGCACGGTGGCCGCGGCAAGCGCGCAGGAAGCGGGCTTGAAGACCGTTCTTCTTGAAAAGAACGGCTACACGGGCGGCGCGGGCAACTTCATGGAAGGCTCCTTTGCCGTTGAATCCTTCATGCAGCAGAAGGCGGGCGTGAAGCTCACCAAGCTCGAAGAGTTCAACCGCATGGGCGAGTACCATCACTGGCGCATCAACGCCCCGCTCGTGAAGCGCTTCATCGACGAATCCCCCAAGACCATTCAGTGGGTGTGGGATCACGGCGTGCACTGGAAGGAAGTGAAGTCGGTCTGGCCTGACAACAAGGACATGACCTGGCACATCTATCCGGCGGCAGGCTCCTTGCCCGCGGCCATGACGAAGGCCTTTGAGAAGGCGGGCGGCACGCTGCTTTTGCAGACCCCGGGCCAGAAGCTCATCACCAAGAACGGGCGCGTTGCCGGCGTTGAAGCCTACGACAACGTCAAGAAGGAAAAGGTGACGGTCAACGCCAAGTACGTGATCCTTGCCACGGGCGGCTACAACTTCAACCCCGAGCTCGTCAAGCAGTACTCTGGCCAGGACCTCGTGCCCTCCGGAGCGCCGGGCCGCACGGGCGACGGCATCCGCATGGCCATGGAGGTTGGCGCCGTGGGCGACAACATGGGCCCGATGATGATCAACGGCGCCTTCAACCCGCTTGAGGGCGAAGCGATCTGCAACGGCCCCAACAAGGAGTTGCGCGCCATCTTCCGTCAGAGCCAGCTCTATGTTGACGCTGCGGGCAACCGCTTCTTCAACGAGCAGCTCACGCTGGACTGGCCGGTTGCCTCGAACGCCATCCTGCGCTCGGGCGAATGGACCTACGTCGTCTTTGACCAGGCGCTCGTCGACGAGTTCGGCCAGAAGGGCTACCTCAATCCCTGCGGCAACTTCATCCAGCGCGGTCAGAAGGCCAAGGAACTTCCGGCCATGCTTGAAGCCGGCATCAAGCGCGGCGACGTCTTCAAGGGCGACACTATTGAAGAAGTGGCCAAGAAGGCGGGCCTCAATCCCGAGAACCTCAAGCGCGCCGCGGCCGACATGACCAAGTACGCCAAGCAGGGGCGCGATGATCAGTTCGGCAAGGACAAGTACTACCTGCGCGCGGTTGACAAGGCTCCGTTCTACGTCCTCAAGGGCAAGCTGCATACGCTGGCTTCCTTGAACGGCGTGAAGGTGACCGAGAACCTGCAGGTTGTTGACGCGCACGAAAACGTCATCCCGGGGCTCTACGCCATCGGCCATGACGCGGGCGGCGTCTACGGCGACTCCTACGACTTGAGAATTGGTGAAGGCACGGCTTCGTCCTTTGCCATCAACTCGGGCCGCATCGCCGTTGAGCACATCATGAGCCTCGAAAAGAAGTAATTGGGCAAAGCGCTTGAAGGGCGCCGCGGGCGTTCTTCGAGCTTTTGACTTGATTTCGCTTCAAGTTCGCATTGAACGGGCGCGGACGCATCCCCCGAAAACCGCGGGTTGCGTCTGCGCTCTTTTTTTGCGCCCTGCGCTGTCTCGAGGAAGGCGTGCCTTTGCTAAGCTTTGAAAGGAAAAAGCGGGCGCAGGCCTTCTGAGAGGCACTTCTTTTTTTCGTCCGCCGCCCGATTCCGGACGCATTTTCTGCGTTCAGGCCGCTTGTGTCATTTTTGTTTGAGGAGCCCCGCGCGTGCATTTGAAGCTTTTTACCGACATCAGTCTGCGGGTGCTGATTTATCTCGGGCGCGGGGGCACGGATGAGTCGGCTTCGGCGACGGTGCTCGTCAAAAAGCTCAACTGCTCGCACAACCACCTTGCCAAGGCGCTTTCCTTCATGCGGCAGCAGGGCTGGGTGAGGGCGCGCCGCGGGCGCGTGGGCGGCTTTGCGCTCACCGAGAAGGTGCTCGAGATGGGCTTGGGCGACATCGTGCGCACGCTCGAAGGGGAAAAGACGCTTTTAAACTGCGACGCGCCCTTGTGCCCGCTTCTGACGCAGGCCTGTCCTCTGATCGAGCCGCTTCAAAACGCCCGCGAGGCGTTTTATGCCGAACTCAACCGCACGCGGCTTTGCGAGCTTCGCCTGCAGCGTCCGGCATCGGCTGAGGCCAGAGTCGAGTTTGTTCCCAAAAAAGCCGGCGCGGGAAAGCCCGTTTAGCTTCAAGCCTTTTTCGTTCGTTTGCCTGCGGGGCCGCGCTTTTTTCCGGCGGCCGGGGCCGCCTTTGCGCTAAACGAAAGGCGGTGCCGCTGGCGCAAAACGAAACGGACAAACGAATCGGGCAAATGAAAAAGCCCCAGCCGGATCAGGCTGAGGCTTGGAATATGGGGTGGGAGATGGGACTCGAACCCACGACAACCGGAATCACAATCCGGGACTCTACCAACTGAGCTACACCCACCATCAAATTTTTAATCTCTCGGCCAAGGACTTTGGCCTGCCCGGCAGGATTCGAACCAGCGACCCTCGGCTTAGAAGGCCGATGCTCTATCCAACTGAGCTACGGGCAGGTACTTCAGGAATCTTGGTCGGGGTGAAGAGATTCGAACTCCCGACATCCTGCTCCCAAAGCAGGCGCGCTACCGGGCTGCGCTACACCCCGCGAGAGTGTGAGATTATAAGAATAATTTTGCGCGTTGCAAGGGGTCCGACGCGCCTGCCCGACACACCGCCGCCGGATCGCCGGGGGCGGCGAGCTGCGCCCTCTGGCGGGCGCCCGAGGGCCGTGAAAAAGAAGCCAGCCGCCCCGCGCCTGCGCCAAAAGGCAAAGCCGCTACAATGGCCCGCGCGCGGCCTCTTTTGAGAAGGCAACGTGCCCGCAGGGCCGCGGCGGGATACGCAAAGGAAAAACGCTCATGGCAGACATTTTGCAAACCATTCTTGCCGTCAAGGCGCGCGAGCTTGCGGCAGCCCGTGCGGCGCTGCCTCTTGAAAAACTCAAGGAACAGGCCCTGGCGCAGGCGCCCGCACGGGGATTTGCCCGGGCGCTTGAGGCCAAAGTTGCACAGGGCTTTCCGGCCGTCATTGCCGAAGTCAAGAAGGCAAGCCCGAGCAAGGGCGTCATCTGCCGCGACTTTGATCCCGTGCGCACCGCGTGCGACTACGCCAAAAACGGTGCTGCGTGCCTTTCGGTGCTCACCGACGTCGAGTTTTTCATGGGCTCGCCCGAGGTGCTGCAAAAGGTGCGCGCAGCCGTCGACATTCCCATTCTGAGAAAGGATTTTCTAATCGACCCCTACCAGGTCTGGGAGGCGCGCGCCTGGGGCGCCGACGCCGTTCTTGTGATCATGCGCGCCGTCGACGACGCGCTTGCTTTGAAGCTTGCGCAGACGGCTGCGGACCTCGGCATGGACGTGCTCGTCGAGACGCACGACGAAGAGGAAATCGAGCGGGCCCTGAAGCTGCCCGCTGGCATCATCGGCATCAACAACCGCAACCTGCGCACGTTTCAGACAAGCATTGAGCAGACGCTGCGGCTGCGGCACCTGGTGCCGCAAGAGCGCCTCGTGGTGACCGAGAGCGGGGTAAAGGACGAAGAAGACGTCAGGCGCCTGCGGCAGGCGGACATTCACGCCTTTTTGGTGGGCGAGGCCTTCATGCGCGAGCCAAGCCCCGGGGCGGCGCTTGCGCGCTTGTTCGGTACGGCGCCATGAGCGCTGCGGCTCAAGACTTGGCCGCGCGTCTGTCTCCCGCCGGGCTCCCTGCCGGCTGGAAGGAAGTTGTCGCGGCCTTTTTTGCAACGCCTGCGGGCAAAGCCCTGCGCTCGTACCTTTTGGAGCGCGCCGAGGCGGGCGCGGTGATCTATCCCCCTGATCCTTACCGCGCGCTGCGCCTGACGGCGGCCGAAGACGCACGCGTCGTGATCCTGGGACAAGACCCTTACCACGGGCCGGGGCAGGCGACGGGCCTAGCTTTTTCCGTTTCCGAGACGCTCGCGAAACTGCCTCCGAGCCTAAAAAACATCTACAAGGAAGTCGCCCGCGAGTACGACTCCCCTGTCCGCACTTCGGGAGACCTCTCTGACTGGGCGCGGCAGGGCGTGCTGCTTTTAAACAGCTCCCTTACGGTTGAAGAGGGGCAGCCTCTGTCGCACGCTGGCCGCGGCTGGGAGGCGCTCACTGATGCCGTTTTACTTCATGTCCTCGCGCAAGGGCAGCCCCTTGTCTTCATGCTCTGGGGCGGCTGGGCGCAGAAAAAAGAAGCGCTCATCAAGGAAAATGCCGCAGGCGACGTTCTCATACTGAAAGCCAACCACCCCTCGCCCCTGTCGGCGCTGCGGCCGCCGACTCCTTTTGCGGGCTGCGGGCACTTTCGGGCGGCAAACGACTGGCTCGCCGGATGCGGGCGCACGATCATTGACTGGGTGGGAGAGCCGGACAAAAAGGCGGCCGACGAAAAGCCCGGGGCGCCGGCAAAGCAGCAGGCAAGGTCAAGGGCAAAGACCCGCGCAAAGTCTGCGGGAAACCCCCGCCAGGGCCGGCTGTTTTAGCGCGTGCCGCGCATTTGCAAATGAAGCTTTCACGGCGTGTCAGCGCTTGAAAAATCAGCGATAATTAAACGCTTGAAAAGTGGGGGCAGCCTGCCCTACGTCAGTCGTGAGTATCAAGATTTAAGGGAAAGAGCGAATGTCTTTCAATATGGTTCAGGACCAGCCCGGCACTTTTAATGCCTGCATCAAGGTGATCGGCGTGGGCGGCGGCGGCGGAAACGCCGTCGAGCACATGATTGAGAAGGAAGCCCAGGGCATCACCTTCATTGCGGCCAATACGGACCAGCAGGCGCTCAATCGCTCGCGCGCCAACATCGTGATTCCGCTCGGCAAGACGGGCTTGGGCGCTGGCGCCAAGCCCGAGGTGGGCGCCATGGCCGCCGAAGAGGCAAGCGACAAGATTCGCGAAGCCCTCGAAGGCACGCACCTGCTTTTCATCACGGCCGGCATGGGCGGCGGCACCGGCACGGGTGCAGCTCCCGTGATCGCAAGCATTGCCAAGGAGCTGGGCATCCTCACCGTGGCCGTGGTGACCAAGCCCTTTGAATTTGAAGGCTCGCGCCGCATGCGCCAGGCGCAGGCGGGCATCGAAAACCTCAAGGACAAGGTCGACAGCCTGATTGTCATTCTCAACGACAAGCTCGAAGAAGAGGTGGGCGACGACGCCACGATGCTCGAGTGCTTTGCGGCCGCCGACGACGTGCTCTACAAGGCCTGCAACGGCATTGCCGAAATCATCCACACGCCGGGCCTTATCAATGTTGACTTCGAAGACCTGCGCACGGTCATGGGCGAGCGCGGCACGGCCATGATGGGCACGGCCACGGCAAGCGGCCCGAACCGCGCCCGCGAGGCGGCTGAAAAAGCCATTGCCTGCCCGTTGCTTGAAGGCGCAAACCTGCAGGGCGCCCGCGGTCTTTTGGTCTACGTCACGGCCTCGGCCGCGACGATGAGCCAGAGCGAAGTGCGCCAGGTGATGTCGATCATGAAAAACTTCGTGAGCAAGGACGCCAACCAGATCATCGGCACGGCCTTTGACGACACGATGGGCGATGAGCTGCGCGTGACCGTGGTCGCCACGGGCCTTGACCAGCCGCTTGATCAGCCCGCTGCCGACATCGTCAAGCCCGACGTCTTTGGCTCGCGCGCTTCCGAGCGCAACGACATTCCCTCGTTTGGCGCAGCGCGCACGATGCACGCGCCCGAACCCGAGCTCGAACCCGCCCCGCGCGTGCAACCGCAGCACCAAAAGCCCCGCGTGCCCGTCTTTACGAACGGCTTTGCCTCGGCCCACGTGCAGACCCAAAGCGAGGCGGCCGTGTCGGCCTCCGAAACCGATGAGGCGATTGCCCGTCCCCAGGTCATCAACGTGCCCGCCTTCATTCGCAACGGAGCAAAGTAAGAATTAAACCGCAGGGCGGCCTCTTGGATTAGCTTTTTTCAGTCGGCCGCCTTCGGGCTTCCTGCGCCCGGCCCCTCTCTTTGAAGATTTGCGTCTCTTTGGTCCGCCGGCGGGCGGTACGAGACGCTTCTTTGCTCTTTCTTTTTTCGCTTTTTGACTTTTCTTGAAGGGGCGGCGCCCGCGGCCTCGATGCGACGGAGGCGGGCCTTTTGAGCCTCAGAGAAAGCCGGCGCCCCGGCCTGCAGCAGTTTCAATCCAGTCGTTCCCGGGATTTCAAAGTTGATCAGACAGTGCACTCTCAAGCAGTCCGTTTCGGCCGTCGGCATCGGACTGCACACCGGCCGCAAGGTCAAGCTCACCATGCACCCGGCGCCGCCCGATACGGGCATCGTCTTTCGCCGCGTCGACCTCACCCCGGTCGTTGAACTTCCCGCGCGCGCCGACGCGGTCAACGACACGCGGCTTGCCACGACGCTCAACGTGGGCAAGGTCGTGGTTTCCACGATCGAGCACCTCATGAGCGCCTTCAACGGGCTGGGGATCGACAATCTCTACGTCGACGTCGACGCGCCGGAAATTCCGATCATGGACGGCTCGGGCGCGACGTTTGTCTACCTCATCCGCAGTGCGGGCATTCTCGAGCAAAACGCCCCGAAGCGCTTCGTGCGCGTCAAAAAGACGGTTGAAGTGCGCGACGGCGACAAGTGGGCAAAGCTTGAGCCGCACAACGCGCTCGTACTGGACTTCATCATCGCCTTCGGGCACCCGGCCATTGACTCGACCGAGCAGCATGCGGTCGTCGATTTAAGCCGCGAGACGTACGAGGATGCGGTGTGCCGCGCAAGGACCTTCGGCTTTGTGCAGGACGTCGAGCTTTTGCGCTCGATGGGGCTTGCCAAGGGCGGCACGCTTGAAAACGCCATCGTGATGGATGAATTCAGAGTACTCAACGTGGGCGGCCTGCGCTCGGACGACGAGTTTGTCAAGCACAAGATTCTCGACGCGATGGGAGACCTCTACGTGCTCGGGCACCCGCTTTTGACGCGCTACAGCGCCTACAAGTCCGGGCACTCGCTCAACAACAAGCTGCTGCGGGCGCTGCTCGCTGACGCCGACGCTTGGGAAATCGTCTCGGTGCCGGCCGACGAAAAGCCGTTTAAGGCAACGGGCGGCGCGCAGGCTTAAAGGGAAGGCTTCTCGCGAGCGCCCGGTTCCCAAAAAAGCGATGCGCCGCAAAGGAAGCCTTTCGAAGACAAAACCCGCCGTTTCTGTACACGAAGAGCGGCGGGCTTTCTTTGCGTGATGCGCCCGCTCGAGATGCGCTTTAGAAACCGCTCAGGCCATCGGCCTGCCGCCATTTCGAGCGCAGATACTCGACGGCCTCCTTTACGATCGGCCGTTCGGCCCGTTCCGAATGAAGCATAAAGCTCACCGGCTTGTCGGCTTCCTTGTAGTCAGGCAGGACTTGGACAAGAGAGCCGTCACGAAGTTCCCGTGAGCACATGAAGACGGCGGTGCTAAGGAGAATGCCTTCGCCTGCCAGCACAAGGCCCATCAGCGGTCCCGTTGTCGAAGCGCAGAGGGAGGCCTGCTCAGCCGGAGCCCGATAGCGCTTGCCGTCCTTCCAAAGCCATATCGTGTCGCCCATTGCGCCGTTGTAGAGGAAAACAAAGAAACGCCGAGCGAATCAAGACGGGGAGCGCAACCTGCAGTACGGCATCGATAAGGCAGACCTCGTTGAGGACAGCAGCCGTCCGTTTGTATACGAACGGGTTGGCCTGGAAATAGAGAAGCCCTAGCGAAACACACCCTCAATCGGAGGAGGGGGCTTTCTAGGGCCATCAACGGAGGCTCAGCACCTCCGGCTATCTCTAACTCAATAGTAGCGCAAGGGAGCCGATATGGTAAAGAGTTCGGCGATGAAAGACGAATGGGAAAAATTGCCGCTTTGCTCGCGCATCTTCCTATGTGGGCTATGCGTGAGCTTTAGCGGTATCGCGCTAGCGGCGGCGGCTTTAGCTTTCGGCTATGCGTTGAATACGCTCGCCGAGTTGGGACTTTTCTAGGGGCCCTTATGGGACTGAATCTACACGGCATTGTGAGAGGCGCGATCAACGCGGTGCACCCGGATGAGGAAGTACAACTCTTGCGCTCCCTCGACTCCGTACCCGACGCAAACGGATTCCCCCAACCGAAATACCTTAACTTCTCAGCGTTTTTCCACTCAAAAGCAGCATTGTTTCAGTGCTCAAATCTTACCAGTGAGGAACCCAAATTTCTCGTTTGAAATCAACGCTCTGAAGGGCCGTACAGGCCCGTTTGAAGGCGTTGAAAAGGGGTGGATGACCCCGGGGTCATCCACCTCTTGAGAGAGCTGAACAAGACGCATTTA
>DYBN01000012.1 GCA_019418605.1 Sutterella sp.
ACCTCATCATGACCAAGAGCATCCGCAACTTCGACGGCATGGTGGAGCTTGTCAAGGAATTAAACGCCCTCAAGTAGAGGCGGCTGCCAACGTTTTCCTCCCCGTCGGGCGCGGCCGGACAATAAAGTCCAGCGTCCGCCGCCGCGTCCGATTTTGATTTTGGTTTTTTCTACGCCCCCTTTTGCGAGCCGATGCAGGGGACGGTGCGGAGCCCTTTGCGCTCCCGGAAGGCTACCCATGAAACGCTTTTTCTCCTCCCTTGCGGCCGACCCGGCCCGCACGCTCGCCGACTGGCAGGACTCCCGCTGGCCCTGGGGCATCATCGCCTTTGCCATGATCGCCATGGTGCTGCTTGCGCACTACGTCTTTCAGGACTGGATGCACATGCTGCCCTGCGAGCAGTGCGTCTACATCCGCTACGGCAACCTCGTCATGGCCCTGGGCTGCCTCATCGCCATGATCAACCCCAAGGCCCTCTGGGCCAAGATCGCGGGCTACGTCATCACCCTCTACGGCCTTGTCTACACGATCATGTGCTCGGTCAAGCTCATCGGCATTCATGCCGCCGTGCACTCCGACGACCCCATGGCCATGTTCGGCATGCAGGGCTGCTCGACGGAACCTCACTTTCCCTTCGGCCTGCCGCTTGAGAAATGGGCTCCCGCCTGGTTTCAGCCCACGGGCGACTGCGGCTACGACTCCCCCGTCGTCCCCGACGGCGCCGTGCTCTCTTCTCTTCAGTCCTGGTTCATTGAGCTCTACCAGACCTCCGACGGGTGGTACCTCATCCCGCAGTGGAAGTTCATGAACATGGCGCAGTGCTGTCTTCTGGCGTGCATCGTCGCCGCCCTTTTCCTTGCCGCCATGCTCTACGGCTGGGGCATGCGCCTTGCGGCCGAGCGGCGCGGCGCGGAAAAAGACTCAAACAGCGCTCGTTAACGCAACAACCTCCATTTTCTCGTTTCTCCTCCTTGAAGCTGCGGCTTTTCCCTGGCCCCGCCCGAATCAAAGCGGCGGAAAGCACCGGGGAAAAGCCTCTTTTTTATGCAAGAAGCGAGCGCAGAAGCGCGCCTTTTTTCAGGGCTTGAGGCGGCTTGTGGCCTGAATCATCGCCGCCACCCAGCGCAGCGCCGGATCGTGGTCGGCCTTCTCGTGCCAGATGAGGCGCCTTTGGTAGCGCCCGGCGATGCTCTGCGGCAGCGGCAGCACCTGCACGGGCAGGTAGCGCTCAAGAAGCCTCCCGTTGCGCTCGAGGATCTTCACCGTAGCGTCGGTCTCAAGCACCATCCAGGGCGCGGCCAGAAAGTAGGGCATCGAAAGCACCGCGCCCTCGGTCTCGTGGGCCATCAGCGCGGCGTGGCAGCGCACGACATTGGCCGGGAAGTTGTGCGTGACGTTGCTGATGCGCACCTTCGGGTAGCGCTGGATGTCTTCGAGCGTCAAAGCGCCCCTCTCGCGGTAGGCAACGCTCAAGGGGTGGCCCTTTCGCACAAGAAGTACGTCGGGCTCGTCGGCCAACACCAGGCTTTTGCAGTCGGCCGGCACGGGATCAAACGGAAAGAAGGCCAAATCGAGCCTGCCGTTGCGCAGATCCTCAAAAAGATCGCCGTTTAAGCCGATCACGTCGAGGCGCACGTGCGGCGCTTCGCGCAGGATTTTCTGAAAAGCGGGAAACAAAAAGGCAAGCACGCCGTTGTCGGCTGCGGCGATGCGAAACGTGCGATCGAGCTTCGCGGGCGAAAAAAAGTGCGGCGCGGCAAGCGCCTCAAGGCGCCCGAGGAGGTCCGCGATTTCGGGCGCAAGCTCCCTCATGCGGGGCGTGGGTTGCATGCGCGGGCCGCTGCGCACGAAAAGATCGTCGCCGAAGAATTCGCGCGAGGCCGCAAGAAGCCTGCTTGCGGTCGCCGTGGACGTCCCGAGCTCGTTGCCCGTAAGCGTCAGGCTGCGGGTGTGAAACAGAGACGACAAAACCGAGAGCGCGGCAATGTCGGGATACGAGTGCTGCGAGTCCTTCACGAAAAGCTCCCCCCGCCGGCAGGCTGTGCGAAAAAAGTGCGTTTTGCCCAACGAACGCCGTCTTATAGGGCACCCTTTCATTGTAGGCGCACCGGTGTGTTTTCAAAAACTGCAACGGCCCGTTGCAGGCGCCGCCCGCGGGCTGTGGGTATGGGCCGATTTTCAGGATTGAGGCCTCTCTCTACACTGAAAGGAAAACCGACGCAGCAGCCGACCTTTCCCGAATCGGCGGCGGAAATCGGTCTCTTACACCGCTAAGGAGAACACTCTTATGAACCTCAACATCCTTCGCCTGTCGGTTGCCGCCGCTGCCGTGGCCTTTTCTCTGTGCGCCTCCGCCGAATCCATGGCGCCCGCGCCCACGCCCAAGGGAACGCATCTTGGCAACGTGATCGTCAACCCGTACGGCTTCTCGCCGCTCACGGCCGTCATCAACCGCAACACGATGCTGCCCGAAGACATCGAAGTCACCGTCAAGGGCAAGCCCAACGGCGGCATCGACATCCGCTACAAGGTGGGCCGCTCGACGCTTCTTTCCAACGACGGCATCCCGGTCTTCGGCCTATATCCGGACTACCGCAACACGGTCGTCGTCACGTACACGCTCAAGGGCAAAAAGATCACCGACACCTACAGCATCGTGACGCCGGCGCTCACCATGCCCTACATGGACAACCGCAACATCACGGCGCTGCCCCAGCCCAAGGTGGTCAAGATGGATCCGAAGTTCAAGGACCGTCTGTACCTCGTCAACTCCGGCACCCGTCCGCCCAAGGGCTCGGAGGTGAACTGGATCATGCCCAAGACGCCGCAGATGAGCAAAAGCGCGGCCAACCCCTCGGGCGGCGCCCTGGCCTTCGAGACCATCCCATTGAACTACGTGGTCGACACGCAGGGGGAATTCCGCTGGTGGCTTGAGCCCGAGGCGATCTACGACGGCATCAACTACGACATCGCCAAGCGCGGCTACGCCATGGGCTTTTTCCCGACCAAGTCGGGCACCTACACCTTCGTGCAGGGCCAGCGCTGGATTGAGCTCAATCTGGCGGGCCGCATCGTCGCCACCCACAGCCTGCCGCCTGGCTACATCGACTTGAGCCACGCCTCCTGGGAGATGCCCAACGGCCACGTCCTGCTTCGCGCGGCCAAGTACCGCTATCACCGTCCAGACGGGCAGATCGTGCAGACCGTGCGCGACTTCATCATCGAAGTCGACCGCTCGGGCAACGTGATCGACGAATGGGACTTGAACACCATCCTTGATCCGACGCGCGATGCGCTCATCAAGAACCTCGACCTCGGCGCCGTGTGCATGAACGTCGACCTCGACGCGCAGGGCCAGAGCGTGGGATCCGAGCCTCTGGCGCCCTTTGGCGACGCCGCGGGCGTCGGCACTGGCCGCAACTGGGCGCACGTCAACTCCGTTGCCTACGACGCCTCCGACGACTCGATCATCATTTCCGCACGCCACCAGGGCGTCATGAAGATCGGCCGCGACAAGCAGGTGAAGTGGATTCTGGCACCGTCCGTCGGCTGGAAGAACGGCCTTGAAAAGAAGCTCTTGAAGCCCGTCGACGCCAAGGGCAACCCCATCAAGTGCACTCCCACGGGCGAGTGCGAAGGGGGCTTTGACTTCACCTACACGCAGCACGCCGCCTGGCCGCGCGCGTCCAAAAACGGCACGATCGTGGTCTTTGACAACGGTCAGGTGCGCCACTACGAGCAGCCCGCCCTGCCCGAGATGAACTACTCGCGTCTGGTCGAATACAAGATCGATCCCCAGAAGATGACCGTCACCCAGTCCTGGGAGTACGGCAAGGAGCGCGGCTACGAGAGCTTTGCGCCCATCACCTCCAACGCCGCCTACCAGGCCGACACGGACACGATGTTTGGCTTTTACGGCTCCGTGGGGCTCTTTGATCAGACCAAGGGCACGATCGGCAGACTGCAGGAAGTCGACTACAAGACCAAGGAAGTCAAGGTCGAAATCGACGTCTACAACAACAAGGCCTCGGCGCCTCACTACCAGGGCCACATCGTCGACCTCAAGCAGGCCTTCGGGAAGTAATCTGTACTTCTGACTGCGGCCGCGCGCGGAAAGCCCTCAAGGAGTGCTCTTTCTTTGCCGGCTTCCCGCCGCTGCCGCAGGCGCCTTTGCGGCTTTGTTCCCAGCCCGGGCGCAGACGTCATCCACTTTAAAAATTTAGGAAAAGACATGCTCAAGAAAACTCTGGCCGCCTTCGGGATCGCCCTTTTTGCAGCCTGCGCTGCCGCCGCCCCCGTCGAGGGCGAAGACTATGTCAAGCTCGACAAGCCCATGGTCAACGCCGAGGGCAAGCTCACCAAGATCTTTAGCTACGACTGCCCCTTCTGCTACAAGTACGACGTGGGCGT
>DYBN01000013.1 GCA_019418605.1 Sutterella sp.
CCCCGTCAATCAAGGCTTCCGGCGCGATTTTGTCCAATTTGGTATAAAAGTCGGGGGCCGCGAGCATGGGGCGCGCCTGGTGAATTTCACAGGCACAAAAAAAAGCGGCGCCGCCGCATTTCGAAAAAATGCGCAGGGCGCCGCTTTTGGCGGCAAATGCCGGCGTGTTGTCGACAAATTGTCGACAAGCTGCCGGAAATTCCCGCTAAATGCTGCTTAAATGCTGCTAAATGATGCTCAAATCCGCCTCTGCCGATGTTGACGGCAGAGGCGTTTTGGTTTGGCCGCGGATTACTCCTTCTTCTCGTCTTCGGATTCGGCGTCGGTCTCCTCGCGGCTTGCAAAGAGCTCCTCGGCCGCGCGGCGCGCCGCCGACAGGCCGTGGCCCGGCGCATCGATGTCGCCGCCCAACGCGATTTCCTCGCGCATCTTGGCAAGCTCATCCTGCGCGTCCTTGTCCTCGAAGAACTCTTCGGCCGCCGCACGCGCTTCGGAATGCGCCTGCGCCTGCATCGCCAGACGCTGCTCCATCTGGTCCTTGGCACGGCGCGCCTTGTGGTAGGCAAGCCCCGTGCCGGCCGGAATCAGACGACCCACGATGACGTTTTCCTTCAAGCCGCGCAGCTCGTCGCGCTTGCCCATGATGGCAGCCTCGGTGAGCACGCGAGTGGTTTCCTGGAAGGAAGCCGCCGAAATGAAGGAGTCCGTCGACAGGGAGGCCTTCGTGATGCCAAGCAGCACGTTGTCGTACTTCGCGGGCGTCTTGCCAAGAGCGATGACGCGGTCGTTTTCATCGAGCATCTCGCTGCGCTCGACCTGCTCGCCCGGGATAAAGCGCGTATCGCCCGGATCCGTAATCTGCACGCGGCGCAGCATCTGACGCACGATCACTTCGATGTGCTTGTCGTTGATCTTCACGCCCTGCAGACGGTAGACGTCCTGCACTTCGTCGACGATGTAGCGCGCAAGCTCCTCGATGCCGAGCAGCCGCAGGATGTCGTGCGGATCGGCCGGGCCCTCGACGATTTCCTCGCCGCGCTGCACCACCTGGCCGTCGTGCACGAGAATCTGCTTGTCCTTGCTGATGAGGAACTCGTGCTCCTGTCCGTCGTGATCGGTGATGATCAGACGCTGCTTGCCCTTGGTTTCCTTGCCGAAGGTGACCGTGCCGGTCTCTTCGGCGAGCATGCCGGCATCCTTGGGGCTGCGGGCTTCAAAGAGCTCGGCCACGCGCGGCAGACCGCCCGTGATGTCGCGGGTCTTCTGGCTCTCGCGCGGGATGCGGGCAAGCACCTCGCCCTGGTGAATCGTCTGGCCGTCGCGCACCACGATGATGGCGCCCACGGGCAGCTGAATCGTCACCGTGTGGTCGGTGCCGGGGATCTTCACCTCCTGACCGGTTTCATCGACCAGGTGCACCACAGGACGCATGACGTTGGCAACGGTCGAGCTCTTGGCGCCCGTCTTGCCGGTCTTGGCAACGGTCGAGCGCTTCGGGTCGATCACGACCATCGAACTCAAGCCCGTCACCTCGTCGACCTGGTTCATCACCGTGACGTTTTCAACGACGTTTTCAAACCGCACGGCGCCGGCGTATTCGGAGACGATCGGCAGCGTCATCGGGTCAAAGGTCGCAAGCTGCTGGCCCGCCTTCACCTCCTGATCGGCGCCGACCAGAAGCGTGGCGCCGTAGGGCACCTTGTGGCGCTCGCGCTCGCGGCCGGTCTCGGCGTCGCTGACGATCAACTCGCCCGAGCGGGAAATGACGATCAGCTCCTTGTTGCCGTTTTGCACGTAGCGCATCGCAGCCGAGAAGCTCACCACGCCCGCGTTCTTGGCTTCGACGCTGCTTGCCACGGCCGCGCGCGAAGCCGCGCCGCCGATGTGGAAGGTGCGCATCGTAAGCTGCGTGCCCGGTTCGCCGATAGACTGCGCGGCGATCACGCCCACGGCCTCGCCCGCGTTGACAAGGGTGCCGCGGCCCAGATCGCGCCCGTAGCACTTGGCGCACAGTCCGTAGCGCGTCTCGCACGTCAGGGGCGTGCGCACCTTCACCATGTCGATGCCCTCTCGATCGATCAGATCGCAGATGTTTTCATCGATCAGGGTGCCGGCCGCAATGAGCACGTTCTTGCTGTTGTCGACCACGTCTTCGGCCGCCACGCGCCCGAGCACGCGGTCGCGCAGCGCCTGAATGACTTCGCCGCCTTCGACAAGCGCGCGCATCTCCACGCCGTTGGTCGTGCCGCAGTCGTCTTCGACCACGACCAGATCCTGCGTGACGTCGACCAGACGGCGGGTGAGGTAGCCCGAGTTTGCGGTCTTCAAAGCCGTATCGGCCAGACCCTTTCGAGCGCCGTGAGTCGAGACGAAGTACTGCAGAACGTTGAGGCCTTCGCGGAAGTTCGAGGTAATCGGCGTTTCAATGATCGAGCCGTCGGGCTTGGCCATCAGGCCGCGCATGCCGGCCACCTGGCGAATCTGCGCCGCGCTGCCGCGGGCGCCCGAGTCGGCCATCATGTAAATCGAGTTGAACGACTCCTGGCTCACCGTGTTGCCGTGGCGGTCGACGACGGGTTCGCTCGAGAGCTCCTTCATCATCACCTTGCCGACTTCATCGGCCGTGCGGCCCCAGATGTCGATCACCTTGTTGTAGCGCTCGCCCTTGGTGACAAGACCCGAGGTGTACTGCTCCTCGATTGCCTTCACCTCGTTTTCGGCCTCGGCCACGAGCTCGAACTTCTTCTGCGGCACCGACATGTCGCCGATGCAAATCGAGATGCCCGCGCGGGTGGCGAGCCGGTAGCCGTTGTCCTTGAGCTTGTCGGCAAAGATCACCGTCGCGCGCAGGCCGCACTTGCGGAAGCACACGTTGATGAGCCGCGCAATCTCCTTTTTCTTGAGCACGCGGTTTAATTCCGCAAAGCTCATGCCGTGAGGCAGGATCTGCGACAGGAGCGCACGGCCGGCCGTCGTCTCGTAGCGCTTGACGACTTCCTTTTCCTCGTGCGTCTCGGAGTCGATCTCAAACTCCTTGATGCGCACCGTGCAGCGGGTCTGCAGCACGATCGAGCCCGCGTCGAGGGCGCGCTGCACCTCGTCGATGTCGGCAAAGAACATGCCTTCGCCGGGCGCATTGATGCGCTCGCGCGTGGCGTAGTAAAGACCCAGCACCATGTCCTGCGAGGGCACGATCGAGGGGTCGCCGTTGGCCGGGAAGAGCACGTTGTTCGACGAGAGCATCAGGCAGCGCGCCTCGAGCTGCGCCTCAAGCGAGAGCGGCACGTGCACGGCCATCTGGTCGCCGTCGAAGTCGGCGTTGAAGGCTGCGCACACAAGCGGGTGCAGCTGAATGGCCTTGCCTTCGATGAGCTTGGGCTCAAAGGCCTGAATGCCCAGACGGTGCAGGGTCGGCGCGCGGTTGAGCATCACCGGGTGCTCGTAGATCACCTCTTCCAAAATGTCCCAGACCACCGGCTCCTGGTTGTCGACCATCTTCTTGGCGCTCTTGATCGTCGTGGCCAGGCCGCGCTGCTCGAGCTTGTTGAAGATGAAGGGCTTGAAGAGTTCAAGCGCCATGAGCTTGGGCAGACCGCACTGGTGCAGACGCAGTTCGGGACCCACGGTAATCACGGAGCGGCCCGAGTAGTCGACGCGCTTGCCGAGCAGGTTCTGACGGAAGCGGCCCGACTTGCCCTTGATCATGTCGGCCAACGACTTCAGCGGACGCTTCGAGGGACCAGTCATCGCCTTGCCGCGGCGGCCGTTGTCAAGAAGGCTGTCGACGGCCTCCTGCAGCATGCGCTTTTCGTTGCGCACGATGATGTCGGGGGCCTTGAGCTCCAAGAGGCGCTTCAAGCGGTTGTTGCGGTTGATGACGCGCCGGTAGAGGTCGTTTAAATCCGAGGTCGCAAAGCGGCCGCCGTCCAACGGCACGAGCGGGCGCAGATCGGGCGGCAGTACCGGCAGCACCTCGAGAATCATCCACTCGGGCTTGATGCCCGAGCGCTGGAAGCCCTCGAGCACCTTCAGGCGCTTGGCAAACTTCTTGATCTTGGCCTCGGACGTGGTGCCGTTCAAATCCTCGCGCAGCTTGGCCACTTCCTGGTTGATGTCGATGTTGTGCAGCAGCTCCTTGATGGCCTGCGCGCCCATCATCGCCTTGAAGTCGTCGCCATACTTCTCCATGGCGTCGATGTACTCTTCCTCGGTGAGCAGCTGCCCGCGGGTTAAGGGCGTCAGGCCCGGGTCGACCACGCAGTAGGCTTCGAAGTAGAGCACGCGCTCGATGTCGCGCAGCGGAATGTCGAGCACCATGCCCATGCGCGAGGGCAGGCTCTTTAAGAACCAAATGTGCGCAACGGGGCTAGCAAGCTCAATGTGGCCCATGCGCTCGCGGCGCACCTTCGAGAGCGTGACCTCAACGCCGCACTTTTCGCAGACGACGCCGCGGTGCTTGAGGCGCTTGTACTTGCCGCACAAGCATTCATAGTCCTTGATCGGTCCGAAGATCTTGGCGCAGAACAAGCCGTCGCGTTCGGGCTTGAACGTACGGTAGTTGATCGTTTCGGGCTTTTTCACCTCGCCATAGGACCAGGAGCGGATCTTTTCGGGCGAGGCAATGCCGATCTTGATCGCATCGAAGTGTTCATCAGTCAGCGACTGCTTGAACATGTCACGAAGCATATTCATGAGAATTTATTCCTTCGAGTTGTCGTCGTTCTTGACGAGGTCGATGTCAATACCCAGAGAGCGGATTTCCTTCACGAGCACGTTGAAGGACTCGGGCATGCCGGCGTCAATCTGGTGCTGGCCGCCCACGATGTTCTCGTAGACCTTGGTGCGGCCGTTGACGTCGTCGGACTTCACCGTGAGCATTTCCTGCAGCACGTAGGCCGCGCCGTATGCTTCGAGCGCCCAGACTTCCATTTCGCCGAAGCGCTGGCCGCCGAACTGCGCCTTGCCGCCCAAAGGCTGCTGCGTCACGAGGCTGTAGGGGCCCGTGGAGCGCGCGTGCATCTTGTCGTCGACCAAGTGGTGCAACTTCAAAAAGTGCATGAAGCCCACCGTCACGGGACGATCAAACGCGTCGCCCGTGCGGCCGTCGTAGAGCGTGGCCTGCGTCTTGGCGGGCGTAAGCTGCAGCTTCCTCGCCTCGTCGTCGGGGAAGGCGAGATCGAGCATCATGCGGATCTGCTCCTCGCTTGCGCCGTCAAAGACGGGCGTGGCAAAGGGCACGCCGTTGGCAAGGTTGCGGGCCATCTCCATGAGCTCGTCGTCGGTGAGGCTGTCGAGATCCTCGGTCTTGCCCGTGCGGTTGTAGACCTCGTTTAAGAAGGCGCGGATCTGCTTGACCTGTTCGGTCTTGAGCATCTCGGCGATGCGCCAGCCGATGCCTTTGGCAGCCCACCCCAGGTGCACTTCGAGAATCTGACCGATGTTCATGCGCGAAGGCACGCCCAGGGGGTTCAGACAAATGTCCACCGGACGGCCGTCGGCCATGTAGGGCATGTCCTCAACAGGGCAAATCTTGGAGACCACGCCCTTGTTGCCGTGACGGCCCGACATCTTGTCGCCGGGTTGCAGGCGGCGCTTCTCGGCGATGAAGACCTTGACCATCTTGAGCACGCCCGGGGGCAGCTCGTCGCCGCGGTTGAGCTTCTCATGCTTTTTGGCATAGAGCTCCTTGTTTTCGGCGCGCTTGTCGTCGACCACCTTGCGGGCGAGCTCCACGGCGCGCTGGTCCTCTTCGGACTGCATGCGGATTTCAAGCAGGTCGTAGCCCGAAATCGACTCGAGCACCTCGCGGGTGAGCGCGGCTCCCGCCTTGACTTCGCCGGGGCCGCCCGAGGCGATCTTGCCTTCGAGCTGGCGGCGCAGACGCGCAAAGACGTCGGTCTCGACAATGCGAAGCGCGTTCTTGAGGTCGCGCTCGTAGCGCTTGAGCTGCTCGTCGATGATCGCGCGGGCGCGCTTGTCCTTTTCAACGCCCTCGCGGGTGAAGACCTGCACGTCGATCACGGTGCCCGCCATTCCGGAGGGAACGCGCAGGCTCGTGTCCTTGACGTCGCTTGCCTTCTCGCCAAAGATCACGCGCAGCAGCTTTTCTTCAGGCGTGAGCTGCGTCTCGCCCTTGGGCGTGACCTTGCCCACGAGCACGTCGCCCGCCTTGACTTCGGCGCCGATGAAGACGATGCCGGAATCGTCGAGCCGGTTGAGCTGGTTTTCCGAAAGGTTCGAAATATCGCGCGTGATGTCCTCGGGTCCGAGCTTGGTGTCGCGGGCCACGACGTCGAGCTCCTCGATGTGAATCGAGGTGTAGCGGTCATCGGCCACGACGCGCTCGGAAATGAGCACCGAGTCTTCGTAGTTGTAGCCGTTCCAGGGCATGAACGCGATCAGCATGTTCTGGCCGAGCGCGAGTTCACCCATGTCGGTCGAGGCGCCGTCGGCGAGCACGTCGCCCTTGCCCACGATGTCGCCCTTCTTGACGATCGGACGCTGATTGAGCGTGGTCGAGCCGTTAGAGCGCGTGAACTTCTGCAGGCTGTAGATGTCTACGCCCACTTCGCCCGCAACGCTTTCTTCGTCGTTGACGCGCACCACGATGCGGTTGGCGTCGACGTACTCGATGAGGCCGCCGCGGCGGGCCTGCACGGTCGCCTTGGAGTCCACGGCCACCGTTCTCTCAAGGCCCGTGCCCACCACGGGCTTTTCAGGCCGCAGGCAGGGCACGCCCTGGCGCTGCATGTTCGAGCCCATCAGAGCGCGGTTGGCGTCGTCGTGCTCCAAAAACGGAATGAGCGAGGCGGCCACCGAGACGATCTGCGCGGGCGCGACGTCCATGTACTGGATGCGCTCGGGCGAGGCCATGATGAATTCGCCGTTTTCACGGGCGCTCACGAGTTCGCCCACGAGACGCCCGTTTTCGTCCATGTCGGCGTTGGCCTGGGCGATGACGTACTTGCCCTCTTCGATGGCCGAGAGGTAGTGAATGTTTTCCTTGCCCGAGAGCGCCACGCCGTTTTCCACCTTGCGGTAGGGCGTCTCAAGGAAGCCGTACTCGTTTAAGCGGGCATAAAGCGCAAGCGAGTTGATAAGGCCAATGTTCGGACCTTCAGGCGTCTCAATCGGGCAGACGCGCCCGTAGTGCGTGGCGTGCACGTCGCGCACTTCAAAGCCCGCGCGCTCGCGCGTCAGGCCGCCCGGACCCAGAGCCGAAATACGGCGCTTGTGGGTGATTTCCGAGAGCGGATTGGTCTGATCCATGAACTGGCTCAGCTGCGAGGAGCCGAAGAACTCACGAATGGCGGCCGAAATGGGCTTGGAGTTGATGAGATCCTGCGGGGTGAGGTTGTCGCTTTCAGCCGATCCCAGACGCTCGCGCACGGCGCGCTCCACGCGCACGAGCCCAGAGCGGAACTGGTTTTCGGTCAATTCGCCCACGCAGCGCACGCGGCGGTTGCCCAAGTGGTCGATGTCGTCGACGCCGTGAATTTCAATCGTGCGGCGAGAGCCGTCGGCATCCGTCACGTCCACCGTATCAGCGCCGTTTCTGAGCGCCACAAGCACCTGCAGCGTGTCGATGATGTCCTCGTTGGTGAGCGTCATCGGGCCTTCGGGCGAGGGGCGGCTAAAGCGCGCGTTGACCTTCATGCGGCCCACGCGGGAAAGCTCATAGGCGTCGGGATTGAAGAAGAGCCGGTAAAAGAGCCCTTCGACGGCATCTTCCGTGGGCGGCTCGCCCGGGCGCATCATGCGGTAGATCGCGATCTTGGCCGAGAGCGAGTCGGGCGTGTCGTCAAGCCGCAGCGTGTCCGAAATATAGGGACCGCGGTCGAGGTCGTTCGTAAAGAGCGTCTCGATCGTGCGCACCTTCTGCTCGCGCAGCACGGCGAGGATCTCTTCGGTGATCTCGGAGTTGGCGTCGACAACTTTCTCGCCCGTCTCCTTGCTGAAGATCGACTTGGCGAGCACGCGGCCCACGAGGAAGTCGTCGGGCACGGTGATGTCCTTGACGCCCGCCTCCTTCATGAGGCGCACGTGACGGGCGGTGACGCGCTTGTCCTTGGCGACGATCACCTTGCCTTCCTTGTCGCAGATGTCAAAGGCGGCCGTCTCGCCCTGCAGGCGCTCGGGCACGAAGTGCCAGCTCGCCGAGCGGGTCGTGAGCCGGAACGTGTCAAAGTCGTAGAAGCGCTCGAGGATTTCCTCAGGCGTCAAGCCAATGGCCTTGAGCAGGATCGTCGCGGGCATCTTGCGGCGGCGGTCGACGCGGAAGTAGACGATGTCCTTGGGATCGAACTCAAAGTCAAGCCACGAGCCGCGGTAGGGAATCACGCGCGCCGAAAAGAGCAGCTTGCCCGAAGAGTGGGTCTTGCCCTTGTCGTGCTCAAAGAAGATGCCCGGAGAGCGGTGCAGCTGGCTGACGATCACGCGCTCGCTGCCGTTGACGATGAACGAGGCCTTCTCGGTCATGAGCGGAATTTCGCCCATGTACACTTCGTTTTCGCGAATCTCCTTGAGGGTGCCGGGCTTGGCCGCGTCCCTGTCGAAGATTTCAAGCTGGATGCGCGCGCGCAGGGCCGAAGCGTAGGTCAGGCCGCGCAGCTGGCATTCGGCGACGTCGAATTCCGGAGCCTCGAGCCGGTAGCTGATGAACTTGAGCCGGGCGTAGCCGTTGTGGCTCGTGATCGGGAAAATCGAGGTGAAAGCCGCCTGCAAACCTGTATTCTTTCGATCTTCGGGATTGACATCGGCTTGGAGAAACTCTTCGTAGCTACGCAGCTGCGTTTCCAGCAAAGAGGGCACTTCAAGGACGCTCGGACGCGTGGCAAAGCTCTTCCGAATGCGCTTCTTTTCAGTGAACGAGTACGACATGGACACTCCGTTCAAGGGCGATGGGAGGAAATACGCTTGGGGGTCAAGGACTTAGACGTTCGCGTGCACAAATTGCAGGGACGCGAAAAGCCGCCCGGGCAATACGCAGTATTGCGCCCGTGCGGCACAGGGTCGTCATGTTCTGTTTGTTCGGATAGATCATCCAGACCTTGACTTTGAACTGGGTCTGACATTGTAGCAGGCCCAGTTCAAAGTCCAAGCCGCCCGGGAAAAAATTTCTCTGCTCGAGAGCACCCTGCGGGCGGCTTGAACCGGCTTGCAGCGCACGAAGGCGCCGCAAGCGGCGTGCGGCTCAAAATTACTTGAGCTCGACCTTGGCGCCGGCAGCCTCGAGCTTCTTCTTGAGGTCTTCGGCTTCGGCCTTGGCGCAGCCTTCCTTGACAGCCTTGGGAGCGCCTTCGACGAGGTCCTTGGCTTCCTTCAGGCCCAGGCCCGTGATTTCGCGCACGGCCTTGATGACGGCGATCTTGTTGGAGCCGATCTCGGCGAGAACGACGTCGAATTCGGTCTTCTCTTCAGCAGCGGGAGCAGCAGCGGCGGCGGGGCCGGCCACGGCAACAGCGGCGGCAGCAGCGCTCACGCCGAACTTCTCTTCCATCATCTTGATGAGTTCGCTGATTTCGAGAACGGTCTTGGAAGCAATCGCTTCGAGGATTTCTTCATTGGTCAGGGCCATTTTTGACTCCGTAACGTATTGTGTAATTGAAATGTTTGAATAAGTTGGTCAGGCAGCCTTAGGCGGCGGCCTTTTCCTGGGCATCGCGATAAGCAGCCACGGTGCGCACGAAGCGCGCGGGCACTTCGTTGAGCGTGCGGACGAACTTGGCGATCGGCTCGTTCATGGTGGCCATCAACTTGGCAAGGAGCTCGTCGCGGCTCGGCATCGAGGCGAGCTGTTCGACGGCGGCCACGTCCATGACGTAGTCGGCCATCGCACCGCCCTTGATGACGAGCTTGTCGTTGGTCTTTGCAAAGTTGTGGAGAACCTTCGCGGCGGCAACCGGATCGGCAGACAGGCTGTAGATGAGGGGACCGACGAACTTGTCGGCAAGCGCCTCATACGGCGTGTCCGCGACGGCGCGGCGCACGAGCGTGTTCTTCACCACACGCAACTGCACACCCTGCTTGCGCGCATCGGCGCGCAGCTTGGTGATTGCTTCAACGGTCAGCCCACGGTATTCAGCGATCACGATCGCAGAGCTCTGCGCAACGAGTGCGCGCATCTCTTCGATCACTGCCGCTTTGTCTTGACGATTAAGACCCATGGTCTGGCTCCACTCAGAGGTGCATTCCCAATGCCAGAACTTCCCTGATGTCCCGCCCGAAGGCAGCGCATCACAAAAAGCACTGGCGCCGGTCATGCACCGGTTCTTCAACAACCGGTTTTTACCCTTTGAGAGCAGTTCGTGCGGTGAGAAATTTTTTCAACACACAACACTAATTTCTCTCTTTGAGGTTTGAACCGTCTGCGCTGGACATCTTGCTTACCCGCACGCACCCCGAACGGCCTTCGGCCGCACCGGCGGGCGCACCGGTCAAGATAATTAAAGAAGCGCCGCGGGCTTTTTTTTAGCCCTCCGCCTCCTCCAGCGGTCTTTGACAGCAGCCCGAGCGATTTCGCACTCGGGCCACCCAAAGCCCTCGAGGCCTCACGACCTCTGTTTCAACGCTGCCGCGCACGCACAGCCGCTTGTTAAAAGCGCCTGCCGCACGCGGCCTGACACGCGTTGAGAGTGTCTTTTATCGGTTTTCGTGATCCCCGGGGATTAGATCGAGGAAATGTCCACGCGGGCGCCGATGCCCATGGTGGAGCTCACGGAAACCTTGCGCAGGTACACGCCCTTCTGGCTGGCGGGCTTGAGCTTGTTGAGCTGCTCGACGAGCGCACGGATGTTGCTCGCAAGGCGCTCGGTCTCAAACGAAGCACGGCCGACCGGAGCGTGAATGATGCCGGCCTTGTCGGCGCGGAAGCGCACCTGACCAGCCTTGGCGTTCTTGACGGCTTCGGCCACGTTCGGGGTCACCGTGCCGACCTTCGGGTTCGGCATCAGGCCGCGCGGGCCGAGGATCTGACCGAGCTGGCCCACAACGCGCATCGCATCAGGCGAAGCGATGACGACGTCGAAGTCCATGCGGCCGCCCTTGACTTCAGCGGCGAGATCGTCGAAACCGACGATGTCGGCGCCCGCAGCCTTGGCTTCCTCCACGCGTGCACCCTGCGTGAACACGGCCACGCGAACGGTCTTGCCCGTGCCCTCGGGCATCACGACGGCGCCGCGGATCGCCTGATCCGACTTGCGGGGATCGATGCCGAGCTGGATGGCCACGTCGACGGACTCGTCGAACTTGGCGTTGGCGCAGGCCTTGACCGCGTCAAGTGCGTCATTCAGAGCAAAGGGCTTGCTCAGATCGTACTTCGCGGAGAGCTCCTTCATGCGCTTGGAAATCTTTGCCATGATTACAGACCCTCCACCGTGATGCCCATGGAACGCGCCGAGCCGGCGATCGTGCGAACAGCCGCGTCAAGGTCGGCAGCCGTCAGGTCGGGCTGCTTGGTCTTGGCGATTTCTTCGGCCTGCGCACGCGTGATCTTGCCGACCTTGTCGGTGTGCGGACGAGCCGAGCCCTTCGTGATCTTGGCGGCCTTCTTGATGAGAATCGTCGCGGGCGGGGTCTTCATCACAAAGGTGAAGGACTTGTCCGCGTAGGCGGTAATCACCACGGGAATCGGCAGACCGGGCTCCACGCCCTGGGTCTTGGCGTTGAACGCCTTGCAGAATTCCATGATGTTCAGACCGCGCTGGCCGAGAGCCGGGCCGATGGGCGGCGAAGGATTGGCTTTACCGGCAGGAACCTGCAGCTTGATAAAGCCGACAATTTTCTTTGCCATTTCAATAGTCTCCCTGGGTTCAGACGCCGGCTCGACATGAGCCGTCTCCCCAGTTAAAAATCAGAAAGGACGGGATTATGCCGGAGGATTTTGAAAAAAGCAAGCCTCCGGCATTGATTTTTCGAATTTTTTTTAGATCTTCTCGACTTCGTTGAAGGCGAGCTCCACGCTCGTCTCGCGCCCGAAGATCGACACGAAGCAGCGCAGCCGGTTCTTGTCGTACATGACTTCCTCGACGCGGCCGTTGAAGTCGGTAAAGGGACCTTCCTTGATGCGCACCGTTTCGCCGGCCTCGAAGATGACCTTCGGACGGGCCTTTTCGGTGCCCTGGCTCACACGGGCCTTGATCTCGGCGATTTCATGCTCGGCCAGCGGCACCGGGTGGTTGTTGCCGAGAAACTCGATGACGCGCGGCGTCGAATTCATCAGGTGCCACGTCTCTTCGGTCATGACCATTTCCACGAAGACGTAGCCGGGGTACATGCGCCGCTCCGTTTCCACCTTGCGGCCGTTGCGCACTTCTTCGACCTTTTCAATGGGAAGCAGCACCTCGCCGAACAAATCCTTAAACTCGGATCGTTCAATGCGCTCGATGATGGCCTTCTGCACGCTCTTTTCCATCGAGGAGTACACGTGCAACGTGTACCAGCGCATCTTTTTGCCGGCAGACGCCGTGATCTCGGTCTTGTTCTCGGTATCGGTCATATCAGCTCTCCCCCGGGCCAGCAGCGGCCGTGCCGGTGCGGGACCCGGTTTCGCTCTACGTGAGAAATAAGTGGCAGGGCCGGCCTGCGGCGCAAATCCCGTTTTTTGCGCGGCCGGCTGATGCAGAAAAATGCCCGCAGCCGGTTCTTCCTGGGCATGCGAGCATCGCAAATTCATGACTGCAGGCTAAAACGTCAGCTGCAGCAATCCGTCGTACAGACCCCACTCGATGAGCTTGTCGACAATGAAGAGGTAAATCGACACCGCCACCACGAAGGCCATCACGATGCCCGTCGTGTTGACCGTCTCCTTGCGGGTCGGCCAGACCACGCGGCGCAGCTCGTCCCAGGACTCGCGGCAAAACGAGATGAAGCGCTTGCCCGAGGGCGAGAGCGCGGCCACCAGGCAGGCGACCGCCAGGCCGCCGATCAGAGCGCCCAGGCGAATGCCCAGGGACTCTTCGGTGAGAAACGTAAAGGCAAAGACTGCCGCCGCCGCGATGATGACGGCCAGCGTCACGATCGCCATGTCGAGCGCCTTGTTCGACTGCGGCTGCGCGTTCTGGGTACTCATGTTCTTTCTTTCGTCTCAATGCCGCCCGGATGTACTCGTCTGCCGAGGGCTTTCATGCAGACAGACAAGCCGCGGTCAAAGATCGCGGCTTGCTGTGCATCATCAAATTTGTGGCAGGGGCAGAAGGAATCGAACCCTCAACCTACGGTTTTGGAGACCGTCGCTCTGCCAATTGAGCTATACCCCTGTCCGAAGGATCACCGGAAATTCACCGAACCTCCGGCAATCTTTCCAATCGATATTACTCGATGATCTTGCTCACCACGCCGGCGCCGACCGTGTGGCCGCCTTCGCGG
>DYBN01000014.1 GCA_019418605.1 Sutterella sp.
ATCTCCACGAGTTGTTTCCCCTTGGCTTGCCTTAACCTTAACGTGCTCCAAACAAGCTCTTATGACAAAATTTTTAGAAATTGTGTTTGCTAGTTAAAACCCTGTGGGCGTGCGGGAGCTTGAAGAGCTCGAGCGCAAGAGCCGGCTGCTGCCGATTGATCCTTGCGTGAAGCTGCACCGCTGTCTCTTTTCCAGAAGCGGTTATGCGGCAGAGCTTGAAAAGCTCGGGGAGACGGACGCACGTCTGCACCTCGTTTGCATGGAAAAACTTGCGGATTAGGCCGACTTGCCTAGAGACAATGCATCGAGAGAAGCTCTCGCCTGGACGCTATCAGTTGTGTATGATCCCAGAACTTTGACTAGATATTGAGGTTTGGACGATTTATGGCTGTGAAGATGGATTTGTCGCGCGACGCGCTTTTCGACGAGCTCGGCATGGTGCGCCTTCGCGAGAGCTACATGCGCGAAGATGAAAAAAGCCCGCAGGAGAGGCTTGCCTTTGTTGCGCAGGCCTTTGCGAGCGACGATGCGCACGCGCAGCGCATCTACGACTATGCAAGCCGCCAGTGGCTGAGCTTTTCCACGCCTGTGCTCTCCTTTGGGCGCATGAAGCGGGGGCTGCCGGTGAGCTGTTTTTTAAGCTACATGCACGACAGTGCCGAGGGGCTCCTGCAGACCCTGACCGAGGTGAACTGCCTTTCGATGCTGGGCGGGGGCGTGGGCATTCACCTGGGAATCCGCAGCGCCGATGAAAAGAGCGTGGGCGTGATGCCGCATCTGAAGGTCTACGATGCGGCCTGCCTTGCCTACCGTCAGGGCACGACGAGAAGGGGCTCTTATGCGGCCTTTCTTGACATCAGCCACCCCGACATCATCCAGTTCATTGAGATGAGAAAGCCCACGGGCGATCAGAACATGCGCACGCTCAATCTGCACCACGGCATCAACGTGAGCGACGCGTTCATGCACAAAATCGAGCAGAGCATGCTCGATCGCGATGCCGACGACTCGTGGCCGCTTGTTGATCCGCACACCGGCAAGGTCGTTGAAGTCGCAAGCGCCCGTGACATCTGGCAGAGAATCCTCGAGCTGCGCATGCAAACGGGAGAGCCCTATCTTGTCTTTACCGACACGGCCAACCGGGCGCTGCCCTCGTGGCTCAAAGCGCAGGGCTTGAAAATCAACGGCTCGAACCTGTGCACCGAAATCTTTCTTCCCACAAGCGAAGACCGCACGGCGGTCTGCTGCTTGAGTTCCGTGAACCTCGAGCACTACGACGAGTGGAAGGACGATCCGCGCTTTATTGATGACGCGATGGAGTTTCTCGACAACGTGCTGCAGTACTTCATCGACCATGCGCCGGACACGATCATCCGCGCGCGCCGTTCGGCCGAGCGCGAGCGCTCGGTGGGGCTAGGTGCCATGGGGCTTCATGCGTACTTTCAGAAAAAAGGCATTCCCTTTGACTGCGCGCTTGCAAAGGCTGTCAACAAGCAGATCTTTGCGCATATTCAAAAGTGCTGTGCGGCGGCGGACGCCCGTTTGTGCGCCCTTCGAGGGCCCTGCCCGGACGCAAAGGCCGCAGGCGTTGAGCGGCGCTTTTCGCACTGGATGGCCGTGGCTCCCAATGCGTCTTCAAGCCTCATTTGCGGCAACACGAGCCCTTCGATCGAGCCTCGCCGCGCAAACGTTTACCGGCAGGATACGATTTCCGGAGCCCACATCGTCAAGAACCGCTATTTGGTTCAGGAGCTTGAGCGCCTTCACATGAACACCGACGACGTCTGGGCCGACATCATCGCCCACGACGGCAGCGTGCAGCACATTGAGGCGATTCCAAAGGCTAAGCGCGAAGTCTTTAAAACCGCGCAGGAACTTGATCAGCGCTGGATCATTGAGCTTGCGGCCGACCGGCAGCCCTTTATTGACCAGGGACAGTCGGTGAACCTTTTCTTTGCGGCCGACGTCTCCATTGCCTATCTGCATGCGTGCCACTTCCTGGCTTGGAAAAAGGGCCTTAAGTCGCTTTACTACTGCAGAAGCGACAAGTTGAGAAAGGCCGACCGCGTGGGCGTTGCCCTTGAGCGCCGCCGCATCGAGGAAGACATCAACATGCGTGAGGTTTTGGAAGACAGCACGTGCCTTGCCTGCGAAGGGTAGGGACAAGGGGGAGAGAGCGCGCGTTTTAAGCGATAAAGGACGCGCTTTGTCCAAAGACTGGCTTTGCTTGAGAGCGGGCACGGCCACTTTAAGCACGCGCGCCGTCCCGGATATTCCGATGCTTTGGTGCGGTCGGGGACGGGCAGGAGGCAATGAGCGGACAGGCCTTGCTTTTTTCCTGGCTGTCTTTGGCGCACGCTTCTCCCCGCAAGCTCCCTTTCTTTCAACACGGCGCTCTTTGCGCGCCCTGCGCGCGCGAAGCCGCAGCCACACACTTTTGACCGGATGCTTTAAAGACATGACGAGCGACGAAAAAAAGAAGACGCTTCTCACGCAAACACGCGACTACTACAAGCCCTTTGCCTATCCCTGGGCCTATGAGGCCTTCATGCAAAGCGAGCAGATGCACTGGCTGTGGACCGAGGTGCCCATGGTCGAAGACGTCAAGGACTGGAGAAACCGCCTCACGGACTCCGAGCGGGACTTTCTTACGAAGGTCTTTCGCTTTTTTACCCAAGGCGACATTGACGTGAGCTCGGCCTACGTGCACACCTATCTGCCTGCCTTTGCGCAGCCCGAAATCCGCATGATGCTCTCGAGCTTTGCCGCGCGAGAAGCCGTGCACATTGCGGCCTACTCGCATCTCATTGAAACGCTCGGCATGCCCGAGGCGATCTACAACGAGTTTCTGCAGTACCAGGCCATGGCCGACAAGCACGACTACTTTCACGGCCTGCGGCTCAATGAAAACGAGAACATTGCAGCCAAGATGGCCGCCTTTTCGGGCTTTACGGAAGGGATGCAGCTTTTTTCGAGCTTTGTGATGCTTCTTAACTTCACGCGCAACGGCACGATGCGCGGCATGGGGCAGATCATTGCGTGGTCGATCAACGACGAGACGCTGCACACCGAGTCGATGATCCGGCTCTTTCGCGAGTACATCGCGCAAAACAAGGAACTCTGGACCGACGCTTTGAAAAGCGAGATCTACGGCATTGCAGAAAAGATGGTGGAGCTTGAGGACCGCTTCATTGAGCTTGCCTTCGGCGTGCACGAGATGCAAAAGCTCTCGCCCGAGGACGTCAAGCGCTACATCCGCTACATCGCAGACAGGCGGCTCACGGCCATGGGCATGAAGGCGATTTTTGGCGTTGCCAAAAATCCTCTTCCCTGGGTGGACGCGATGCTGGGCGTCACCCACACCAACTTCTTTGAAAACCGCGTGGTGGACTACGCCAAGGGCGCGTTGACGGGAGACTGGGCCGATGTTTGGGGGCGTGCCTCGGAAGACTTTGCGCTGACGCCGCCCAAGGCGCAGTAGGCGACAACTTCGTTTTGCGTGCGCGGCCTCTGCGGGGGTTTGCCAGAGAAGACGAGCAGCAGCAAGCGTGTGCGAATGCAGCAAGCCGACGGCCGGGGGTGCACCGGCCGTTTGAGCTTCCTGGTTACGCCGGGCGCTTGACGATGGCTGAAAAGAGATTGCCCTCCCGGTCGTCCACAAATTGAATGTGCGGCCAGGCTTTCAACGCCCGCAGGATGCCGCTTCCAGTTCCGCGGTAGGGCAGGAGCCTTGCCGCGAAAGAGGCCAGAACGGGGTTTCGCATGTTGGAGTTGCAGCGTCTGATGTTTTCGACGGTCAGATTATTGGGCAGGTGCCCGGGACTGATGATTTCAATGCGGTCGGAAAAGATAAATAGTCTAATCGGCGCGCTGATGAAATAGTCGCGATGGATCAGTGCGTTGACAAGAAGTTCCTCCCACACGATATCCGGGATTTCGGGTATTCCCAAAGAATTGAAGCTCTGGCCTTTTTGTTCCATGCGGGTATTATTGCGCAAAAAACTTTTTGCCTGATCGTAGATATCCGTGAGCTTCCCTGCAATGTCCCTGCTGTCAAGATACGTGTCGCTCGTGATTTCTGTGCCGGGGAATGCAACGGCTTTGATAATAAAGGCCGGCAGGTAGTATTGGGACTTTTTGGAAAAGAGCAGGGCGCAAGCCAAATTAAGGTTCCCCTCACGCAACAGATTCATGTCGGCAAGGAGCTGATCGAGGCTCGCATGCTCAAGCGAAAGCTCTTTTCCATAAATCCTTTCGCAAAAATCAGAAAAGAAATAAAAATCAATATCTTTGGACGTGAGCCGATTGACCGGCATTTCATCGGCATGGATGAAAACCTCTTGTTGAAACAGCTTTTGCATCTGATCACGAGAAGAAATTCTTCTTTCGTCCGCTCCTTTATTTACGCCAGTGTCCCTATTGCACATTTCTCCGAGACTTCATGTTTCAACGCGTTCGGCAACGCCCATGAAAATTGAAACTGTGGCGGCAAGATAAAGCTTTCCTGCGCTTTGCCTTGCAGCGCTGGTGTTGAGGATTGAAAACTCAAAGGTGTCCCTGCACCATCAACGCCGCGGGGGCGGCGGGGGAGGAGGACGATGGGCAGGCGGCCGAGGAGGCGGCATGGGCCGCAGGCGCGGGCCGTAGTAAAAGCCAGGTCCCATCATCCAGAACATGTCGTAGTCCATGCGCTGCAGCTCCAACTCGGTGCGCAGCTGCGCCTCGCGAATCTTCGCACGCGTGAGCGCGTTTTGCAGATCCTTTTCCAAGTCGGGCGCATCGGCGGGGCGATCGTACTGCAGGACGTAGCTTGAAGACTCGCCGCACAAGACGATGGGGTCGGGGGACTGAACAGTTGCGCCGGAGGGCCACTTGTAGGTGACGCCCATGATGCGCGCGCAGCCCGCTGCATCGCGCGAGGCATCCAAATCGTCGTTTGAAAAGGAAACCGACACGGGCGTTACGCCGTAGATGCGCCCCTGCGCGGTTGCGACCGTCGCGCCTTCAATGTCGCTTGTGAAGGTTACGGTGGTCGAGCATCCCGACAAAATCGCGCCGAGGGCGGCAAGAGCAAATGGCAGACAACGCATGGCGCTACGGCTCCCTGAGAGGAAAAGGCGGGCGGGGGATTGGTGAGGAGGACGCGGCACGTGCGGTGCACATTCCTGCGCCTACCCCTCACGGGCATTGTAGCCAGTGGGGAAAGCGCAAATGAGGCTCGCTTGCGGTTCGGATCTTGGTGACGTCCTCTTGCTTTTCCTTCTGATTGCCTGCAAAGCTTCTTCCCGCGCTCCTCTTGCGACTTGAGACTGCAGACGGGATCGCTGCCCGTGTCTTTTATTCGGCACTGACGACCGGTGTTGCCCGCAGCTGCCGAGAGCTCTTCTGAAAGGGATGCACATTGCAAAGACTGCGTTTGCTCTTTACTCATGCCGGCGTATGATCCGCTCGATTCAGAGGCTGCCGGCACGAGAGGGCTCTCCCCCGGCGGCCCTCAGGTTGAACCAACCTCGGGATTGTGCGTCATGTTTTCCTCCCGCAGTCTTTCTTCTCGCCAGGCAACATTGATCGGGCTCATCGCTCCGGTTTGCTGGGGCATGTCGGTGAGCCTTGTGCGCGGCATCGCCGAAGGCTTTGGCCTTGCGCAGGGGCAGTTTTTCCTTTACTGCGTCTCGACGCTGTGCGTGTTTCTCACGGTGGGCATCCCCGACATTGCCAAGATGGACAGGCGCTACCTCTTTATCGGCATCCCGACGGCCAACTTGAGTTCGCTTACCTTTTGCCTTGCGATCTTTACTTCGAGCGGCGGAGCGCAGACGATGGAAGTCGGGATGGTGAACTACCTGTGGCCCTCCTTGACAATTCTCTTTGCCGTGCTCTTTAACCGCATCGGCACGCGCTGGTGGCTCTACCCGGGGCTTGTCATTGCCTTTTGCGGCATCGTCGTGATTCTCTCGGGCGAAGCGGGCTTTTCCTTTTCGGGCTTTGCCGCGCGCTTTGCACAAAATCCCGTCTCCTACCTTTTTGCCCTGGCGGCGGCCGTCACCTGGGCGGGGTACTCGAGCATGACGCGCGCATGGGGCGGCTCAAGCAACCCAACGACGCTCATCTTTGTCATCGACACGGTGATCTTCGGCTTCTTGTGGCTTTTGGGCGTGGGGGCTGATCCCGTGGCGCAGAGCTCGACGCACGGGATCGTGAGCGTCATCTTCGGGGGCGTTGCCATTGGCGCAGCCTACGCCGCCTGGACCCTTGGCATGTCCAAGGGCAACATGGCCGTTCTTGCGGCCGCCTCCTACTTCACGCCGGTGCTCTCGTGCGTGTTTGCGACCTTCTGGATCAACGCGAAGCTCGACTCGGGCTTTTGGAGCGGTGTGGCGCTTGTCGTGGCGGGCTCGCTTTTGTGTTGGGACGCGACGGGGCGCGGCATGAGGAGCAAGCTTAAAGGGCTGCGCCGCTCTTGATCTCGAGTCGCGGGCGGCCCGGGCTGTCCCGTGAAGACACGCGTCGAGCTGCTTTTGGGCTTGCCCGGTCAGACCTGTCTGTCCGTCCGGAGCCTTGTGGATGGCCATTTCCTTGAGATCGGGGAATGGAGAATCAAAGCGTGAAAGAGCAGGAAAGAGCAAGAAGGGGAAGAAAGGGGATCAAAAGAGCAGAGGCCTTTCACAGGACCGCCCCCAAGGCGGCCAAACGATGCGGAGGCCCGCGAGGCATCTATCCCGCGGTTTATGCCGCCGCGATTCGGTTCTTGGCAAGAGGCGGCATGCCGGCAAAGCGCATGCCTGAGGCATCGGCTTGTGCCGGGGCTTGATCTCCCACGGCGTTTGCTTGGTGCGGCGACCTCGGATGGAGTCGGATTTATCCTAATCCTTAGGTACTTGTGCTTAGATCGGGCAAATTTCAGTGTGGCATACTAACCGACTACGCCCTTTTTTACAGGTCTGGAAAAGGGAATGTGTAGGGGACGCAAAGAGCTGGCATCGCTCTTTTAACAGCCTTTGGCAAACCTCAAGACGCTTTGCTGCGGGTTTCGTGATGGAAATCCAAAAGCGGCAGGGAAAGACCGGCTTATTGAAAGCGCGCCGCACGGCGCGCAGCTTTAGGCGCCCGACGGGGGCTTCGGCTTTTTGATCTTTGCCGGTGCGGACTTCTCGCTTTGCCCAAGGCGTGCCTGAGCGGGCTTGCTTTTGCGTCGGAAAACGGACAGACCATCAAAGAACATTCAAACCTCAATTTTTGGAACGACCCCATGTCCAAGACTCTCTACGACAAGCTCTGGGATGAGCACGTGGTTCAGGCCGAAGAAGACGGCACCACGACGCTTTACATTGACCGTCACTTGATTCACGAGGTGACGAGCCCGCAGGCGTTTGAGGGGCTCAGACTAGCCGGCCGCAAGCCCTGGCGCATTTCTTCGATCGTGGCGACGGCCGACCACAACACGCCCACGACCGGGTGGGAAAAGGGCATGGACGGCATCACGGACCCGACGGCGCGGCTGCAGGTCGAAACGCTCGACAAGAACATGCACGAATTTGGCTGCGCGGCCTACTTCCCCTTCATGAGCAAGGGCCAGGGCGTTATTCACGTCATGGGCCCGGAAGAGGGTGCGACGCTGCCCGGCATGACGGTGGTCTGCGGCGACAGCCACACGTCCACGCATGGAGCGTGCGCGGCGTTGGCCTTTGGCATCGGCACCTCGGAAGTTGAGCACGTGCTGGCCACGCAGACGCTTCTGACCAAAAAGAACAAGAACATGCTCGTGAAAGTCGAGGGCAAGCTTGCCCCGGGCGTCACGGGCAAGGACATTGCGCTTGCCGTCATCGGCAAGATCGGCACCGCGGGCGGCACGGGCTGTACGATTGAATTTGCGGGTTCGGCCATTCACGACCTTTCCATGGAAGGCCGCATGACGCTGTGCAACATGGCAATCGAGGCGGGCGCCCGCTCAGGGCTCGTTGCTGTCGACGAAAAGACGATCGAGTACATGCGCGGCCGCCCGCTTGCGCCCAAGGGCGAGGATTGGGACAAGGCTGTGGCCTATTGGAAGACCCTTGTGAGCGACCCGGACGCACACTACGACGTCACGGTTGAACTGCGGGCCGAAGAAATCGTGCCGATGGTGACCTGGGGCACGTCGCCCGAAATGGTGACCACGATCGAGGGCGTGGTGCCCGACCCCGAAAAGCAGCCCGATCCGGTGAAGAAGGAAGGCTGGGAGAGGGCGCTTCGCTACATGGGGCTTGAGCCCGGCACGAAGATCACCGACATCAGGCCCGATCACGTCTTTATCGGCTCGTGCACGAATTCGCGCATTGAAGACTTGCGCATGGCCGCCTGGGTTGTGAAAAAGTTGGGCCGCAAGGTTGCCTCGAACATCGTGCAGGCGCTCGTGGTGCCCGGCTCGGGCCTTGTGCGCGAGCAGGCCGAGGCCGAGGGCCTGGACAAAATCTTTACTGCTGCGGGCTTTGAATGGCGCGAGCCCGGCTGCTCGATGTGCCTTGCGATGAATGCCGATCGCATCGGCGAGGGAGACCGGTGTGCGTCGACCTCCAACCGCAATTTCGAGGGACGCCAGGGCAAGGGAGGCCGCACGCACCTTGTGAGCCCCGCCATGGCCGCTGCCGCTGCAATCGAAGGGCACTTTGTGGACGTGCGCAAGCTCTTTTCCTAAGACGCTTGCCAAGGCTGCATTTGAGAAGAATACATTTGTTGGAAGAACATCAAAATGGAAAAATTCACTGTACACACGGGCCTCGTGGTGCCGCTTGACCGCAGCAACGTCGACACGGACGCGATCATCCCCAAGCAGTTTTTAAAGTCGATCTACCGCACGGGCTACGGCCCCAACCTTTTTGACGAGTGGCGCTACCTTGACCGGGGCGAGCCCGGGATGGACAACACGAAGCGCCCGGTCAATCCCGACTTCGTGCTGAACTTCCCGCGCTACAAGGGCGCGAGCATCCTGCTTGCCCGCAAGAACTTCGGCTGCGGCTCCTCGCGCGAGCACGCGCCCTGGGCCTTGATGCAGTACGGCTTTCGCGCCGTGATTGCGCCCTCCTTTGCCGACATCTTCTACAACAATTCGCTCAAGAACGGTCTTTTGCCCGTGGTGCTCCCCGAGATTGTGATCGACAGGCTTTTTGAAGCCTGCAACGCCACGGTCGGCTACAAGTTGACGATCGACCTCGATCGGCAGCTTGTGATTGAACCCGACGGCAACGCAACGGCCTTTGAGGTGTCGGCCTTCAGGCGCTGGGCGCTCATGAACGGCTTTGACGACATCGGCATCACGCTCTCGACGCGCCAGGACAAAATCCGCGCCTTTGAAGAGCAGCGCCTTGCGCAAAAGCCGTGGCTTAATGCCGTGCTCGAGAAGTAGTCAAAGGGCAAAAAGCAAGGACTAAAAGCAAGGACGCAAAAAAAAGAGGTGCAGCAGAGAATTTGCGGCGCCTCTTTTTGCAGTCAATCAACAACACACAAAGCAATACAATCGCAAACCGACATGACGCACAAGATTGCAGTACTTCCCGGTGACGGCATCGGCACCGAAATCATGGAGCAGGCCGTCAAGGTCTTGAAGGCCCTGGGCGAAAACTTTGAAATGGAATATGCCGACGTGGGGGGCGTGGCCTACGCGCACCACGGGCACCCGTTGCCTGAGGCAACGCTGGCTCTGGCCAAAGCGGCCGATGCCGTTTTGTTTGGCGCCGTGGGCGACTTCAAGTATGACCACCTCGAGCGGGCGCTGCGCCCCGAGCAGGCGATTCTGGGCCTGAGAAAGGGGCTGGGCCTTTTTGCAAATCTGCGTCCGGCAAAGTGCTTTGCCGAGTTGACGCAGGCTTCCACCCTGCGCCCGGAGGTGGTAAGTGGTCTTGACCTTCTGATCGTGCGGGAACTCACGGGCGACATCTACTTTGGCACGCCCAGAGGGCGCCGCACGGCGCCTGACGGCCATTTCCCGGGCGCACCCGAGGCGTTTGACACGATGCGCTACACGGTGCCTGAAATCGAGCGCATCGCGCGCGTTGCTTTTGAAGCCGCCCGCAAGAGAAACCGCAAGGTGACAAGCGTTGACAAAGCCAATGTTCTTGAAACCAGTCAGCTTTGGCGCGACACCGTCGTTGAAGTTGCCAAGGACTACCCGGACGTGACGCTTGAGCACATGTACGTTGACAATGCCGCCATGCAGCTTGTGCGGGCGCCCAAGGCGCTCGACGTGATTTTGACGGGCAACATCTTCGGCGACATTCTCTCGGATGAAGCCTCGATGCTGACGGGCTCGATCGGCATGCTGGCTTCAGCCTCGCTCAACGACAAAAAGCAGGGACTCTATGAGCCCTCGCACGGGTCGGCTCCCGACATTGCGGGCAAGAACATCGCCAACCCCTTGGCGACGATCCTTTCGGCCGCGATGATGCTTCGCTTTAGCTTTGACATGAACGAAGAGGCCGACCGGATCGAGGGCGCCGTGCAAAAGGTGCTCTCAAACGGCATTCGCACGGTCGACATCATGAGCGAAGGCTGCCGCAAGGTGAGCTGCTCGGAGATGGGCGACGCAGTGGTGGCGGCTCTTGCGTAAAGAAGGAAGGGCAATGAAGGGTTGAGAACCACACGAAGTCAGGTGCGCTCGCTTGAGGAGCATTTGTTGCAGGTCTTCAAGGCGAGCGCGCGAGGAAGTCTCTGTTGCCAGAAAGCGAAGCAGAGCCTTCCGAGATGCCGGCGAGTGTGGGCGTCCGACAACAGAAATGTACGGTTGACGATGCAGTTTGACCTTTCAGGCGCACATTGATGAGCGCCCCCCGGCCCCGATGATCAGGCGCAGCGGCAAGGAGAGCAAATTCCTTGCGGCGCGCTTGGTTTTCGGGGCTTTTCGTTTGAGGGCGAGCGAAAACGAGGCGCCTTTCGTACAATGCCCTTGGTGAGCCCGAGAGACATGAAAATACGGGCAAGGGATACAACCAGGTTCAACCAAACAATACATTTAGGCGAGGTACTACAAATGATTCTCGGTATGGTCGGCTGGCGCGGCATGGTAGGCAGCGTCCTGATGGGCAGAATGTTGGAAGAAAACGATTTTGCCTCGGTAGAGAAGACGATCTTTTTTTCCACGTCTGCCGCTGGCGGCAAGGCGCCGGAAGTACAGGGCGCCGAGCCCGTGCTTGCCGACGCCATGAGCGTGGAAGCACTTTCAAAGTGCGACGTCATCATCTCCTGCCAAGGGGGCGACTACACCAAGGCGATTCACCCGAAACTGCGCGCTAGCGGCTGGAACGGCTACTGGATTGACGCGGCTTCTGCGCTTCGCATGGAAGACAACGCCGTCATCATTCTGGATCCCGTCAATCGCCCGCTGATTGACGCCAGCCTCAAGGCGGGCATCAAGGACTACATCGGCGGCAACTGCACCGTCACCCTGATGCTCATGGCCATGGACGGTCTCATTAAAGCTGACCTTGTGGAATGGGTGAGCTCAATGACCTACCAGGCGGCAAGCGGCGCAGGTGCTCAGAACATGCGCGAGCTCCTCATGCAGATGGGCTTTTTGAGCGCAGCCGTAAGCGACGAGCTCTCGAATCCCCAGTCGGCGATTCTTGACATTGACCGCAAGGTGACGCAGGCCTTTAGTGCCCCGGACTTCCCGAAATCTGCCTTTGGCTGCCCCTTGGCGGGATCTCTTATTCCTTGGATTGACAAGGATCTCGGAAACGGCCAGAGCCGTGAAGAGTGGAAGGGGGGAGCGGAAGCCAACAAGATTCTGGGGCTGCCTGCAATGGGCAATCCCGGCTCTTTGATTGTTGAAGGATTGTGCGTGCGTGTTGGCGCCATGCGCTGCCACAGCCAGGCTCTGACGATCAAGTTGAAGAAGGATGTGAGCTGCGAAGAGATTGAAAATCTTTTGGACAACGCCAATGAGTGGGCCTACGTCGTGCCCAATCGCAAGGAGGAGTCCATGGCGGAGTTGTCGCCGGCGAAGATTTCCGGCACCCGGATGATTCCGATTGGACGTATTCGCAAGCTTGCGATGGGGCCTGACTATATTTCGGCGTTTACGGTTGGGGATCAGTTGCTTTGGGGGGCGGCGGAGCCGTTGAGAAGGATGCTAAGAATTCTTACACAAGGCTGATATTTAATACTATATCTAAAATTTTGATAAGTCTCGCTCTTTCTCTGAGATAAAAAAGACTTTCAGATCGAAGGGTGGGAATAAAGTTAAGAAAACATATCCACACTTATTAGGCGGTAGAAGTTTAATTTGCTGGCTTCTGCCGCCTACTCACTTGATGGTTATTTCAAATTTTGTTTTGTGAGAATTCCTTATTAGCAGTACAACTTTCAGTTCTAAAAGTATTACGATCGCTGGAAAGATGTTGAGTTGCTCTATAGATTCATCCGAGTTGGAGGCAAAAGATTAAAATTACATTATTAAAAATATGCTACTAATAACCTTTGTCTAGATGACGAAAAATTGAGGCGATTCAAAATCAAATGAATCGTAAAAAAACTAAATAGCATCAGTAGACCTGGAAGCAATCTAGAGCGCAAAACAACAACTGTAGATGTCAAATAAAAAATTCAGAATATTATGTCTATAATTGTAGAAAAAACTAAAATCCCTGATATTAAAATTATCACGCCTCAGGTATTTGGAGATGATCGTGGTTTTTTCATGGAGTCATGGAATGCAAAAGAATTTGATGAGAAGGTTTGTTCTGGAATAAAATTTGTTCAAGATAATCATTCCCGAAGCAAAAGGGGGGTAGTGCGAGGACTACATTATCAAACTCAACCGCATGCACAGGCAAAACTTGTGAGATGCCTATACGGAGCGATTTTTGATGTTGCAGTAGACATTAGAAAAACCTCATCAACATTTGGTGAATGGGTTGGCATTGAACTAACCAGCGAGAATAAAAAGCAATTGTGGATTCCAGAGGGGTTTGCCCATGGATTTATAGTCTTAAGTGAATATGCCGAGGTGTTTTATAAAACAAATGAATTCTGGCATAAAGAGTGTGAGGCAAATATTCTGTGGAACGATTCGTCACTCAATATTGAGTGGCCGGAAATTGCAACACCCATAGTATCTGCAAAAGATTCTAATGCTCCAAATTTTAATAATTATAAGCCGTTTGAGGCAATAGAAGAGGATTAATTTGATCAGTATATTGCTCTGCACTTTTAATGGACAAAAATATTTAAAAGCTCAACTCGATTCTATTGCAACGCAGCATTATCATGATTGGGATTTGTGGATTTCTGACGATGGTTCAACTGATCAAACATTAGAAATCTGCCGTGATTTCCAACAAAGATATAAAGGGAAACATAATGTTCATATACTAAACGGACCTCGTAAAGGATTTAGCAAAAATTTTTTATCTTTGATCGAAAGGTGCGATAGCAAATCTGAGTATTTTTGCTTCGCCGACCAAGATGATATTTGGTTGCCAGATAAAATTGAAAGAGCAATTATAAAGTTACGTGGAGCAGATAACGAAAAGCCATTATTATATTGCTCAAGATGCGAATTAGTGAATGGTGAAGGTTTGCGGTATAAGCCGCCAAAATTTTCAAGGTCCCATTGCTCAAAACCTTGTTTTCAAAATGCCTTAGTTCAGTCCATCGCATCAGGAAACACGATGGTAATCAATGTCATTGCAAAAGATCTTTTAGTAAAGACTCTTCCGAAGGGTAAAATTCCTTCACATGACTGGTGGACTTACATTATCATCAGTGGATTTGGAGGAGAGGTTATTTATGATAGAATTTCAAGGATTCTTTACAGACAACATGAAAATAATCTAGTCGGGGATAATTCAAGCGTTTTTGCCAAGCTAACTCGACTGAGAAAATTTTATGTTGGAAATTATAGAATGTTTAATAGGATGAATCTAGAGGCCCTCGATACATGCAAAGAATTGTTGACCCAGAGCAGCAGGGAGACGTTAGGAGAATTCCAGAAAGCTAGGAGAGGAGGGTTATTAGGAGCTTACCATTTGTATAAATCAAAAGCGTTTCGTGACGGGTTCACAAATTTTGGTTTATGGCTTGGATGTCTTATTAAAAAGATTTAAAACGGATATCAGAATGAAGGGTATTATATTAGCTGGCGGTAGTGGGTCGAGATTGTACCCATTGACTACTGTTACAAGTAAGCAACTTCTACCGGTGTACGACAAGCCGATGATTTTTTATCCGCTTTCCGTATTGATGATGGCGGGTATTCGAGATATATTGATTATATCTACACCTCAGGATTTGCCAAATTTTAAACGTTTATTAGGGGATGGAAAGAACTATGGTCTGAAGCTCTCATATGAGGAACAACCATCACCGGATGGTCTTGCGCAAGCATTTATTATAGGAGAGAACTTTATAAATAAAGAGCCCTGTGCACTAATTTTAGGTGATAATATTTTTTATGGAAATGGCCTAGGTAGGAAACTAAAGGCTGCCGTAAAAAATGCAGAATTAGAAATAGGTGCAACAGTGTTTGGCTATTATGTAGAAGATCCCGAACGATTTGGTGTTGTTGAATTTGATAAAGAATATAATGTTGTTTCAATTGAGGAAAAGCCTCAAAACCCGAAGTCAAACTATGCAATTACAGGTCTCTATTTTTATGACAGTAAGGTATGTGAATATGCAAAAAGAGTTAAGCCTTCCGCACGTGGGGAACTTGAAATAACCTCAATAAACGAAATGTATCTCAACGAATCAAGATTGAATGTTTCGATTCTTGGTAGAGGCTACGCTTGGCTTGATACAGGAACGATGGATTCGCTTTTTGAGGCCTCACAATTTGTAAGAACAGTCGAGAAGGCGCAGGGTTTGCCTGTTTCTGTCATTGAAGAAATTGCTTATGACCACGGATGGATAACTTACGAGGAATTAGTTTCTGCAGCCAATAGATATGGTAAAAGCTACTACGGAAAACATCTTCGTAATGTGGCTGAAGGAAAGATATTTGCAAGTGGTAGTTAAAAATATAAATAAAAAATAGGAGAAAGAATGATTCTTGTAACAGGAGGAGCTGGGTTTATCGGCTCAAATTTCATCTTGGATTGGTTAGACTTATATGATGAACCAGTTGCCAATTTGGATTCACTGACTTATGCTGGTAATTTGGAAAATCTAATTTCATTAGAAAATGACGATCGATATATATTTGTCCATGGGAACATATGCGATACCAAAGTAGTAAGTGAGGTATTTAATAAGTATCGCCCAAGGGCAGTAGTTCACTTTGCTGCTGAAACTCATGTTGATCGTTCTATTAGTGGTCCGGATTTGTTTTTTAAAACAAATCTGATGGGTACGCTTAACATGTTGAAGTATGGGAAAATCTACTACGATCAGGAACTAAGTGATGATGAAAGACGGAATTTCCGATTTCTACATGTGAGTACCGATGAAGTTTACGGAAGTTTAGGATTTGAAGATAAGCCTTTTACGGAGGAAACTCCTTATCGTCCAAATTCACCATATTCTGCATCAAAAGCTGCTAGTGATCATGCGGTCAGGGCTTGGTTCCATACCTATGGCTTTCCGGTTTTGACTACTAATTGCTCCAACAATTATGGTCCATATCAATTTCCGGAGAAATTAATCCCCCTTGTAATCTCAAATGCCATTGCACGAAAAAAATTGCCCATCTACGGGGACGGTCTGAATGTTAGAGATTGGTTATACGTAAAAGATCATTGTTCAGCTATCCGATGCGTTTTAGAAAAAGGGATACTTGGTGAAACATATAATATAGGGGGGCATAATGAAAGAAATAATATTACAATTGTAAAAAATATTTGTGAAATTTTGGATGAAATGTTGCCTCATGCAGCAGGTTCTTATCAAAATTTAATACAATTTATCAGAGATCGTCCAGGACATGATCGAAGATATGCTATAGACTCAACCAAAATCTCGAGCAACCTAGGATGGAAGCCTAAAGAAACTTTTGAGTCTGGAATACGTAAAACAGTTGAATGGTACCTTCGAAATCAAGAATGGATGGATCGAGTTAAAAGAAGAGAATATAGAGATTGGACGCCTAAACAATATCGCGAGATATGATATGCGGATAAATAGCAATGGTACGAGCAATAGAGATAGGGAAACAAGTCATACGGAGGTAGTTGATTAATTTTGCGATAGTCTTTAGAAAATATTATTTGATTATTATCGATCATGTTGTTTTAATTTAAACTGATAAACTAAAGGTGTTCGGTTGCTGGCTCATCTTCTAGCTGGATGAATTTCAAGTACGGTCGGATGAGAAAACCATAAATCCTTTCTAGGTGACTGCAAAAGTGGTAAGTGGACTAAAAGATAGTGCCGTCGCAATACTGGGCTGAGCGTTAGCACTTGATGTCCCCGGGGAATTAGAGGCAGTGGTATGAGGAGGAGGTAGTTTTATAGCGGGTGTTCTTGACTAATGTAAATTGCCTATTTTAGTTCGAAGTATTTTGCCATTTTTATACCGCACCATAGCCCAGAAAAAGAAGAAAATCTACATGCAACCTATTGATTAACCAAAATTTAAATCCTTCTAGATTTCTTGTATTTTCAAACCGCTGTGGAGCATGTCTAATATTCGCACAAAAAAACGATAAGTGAGATTTAAAGTTAGGCTGACAATTTTTATTTAATAAGAAATTTTTACATCACTCAAGGAAATAAGGATTATTCTTACAACTTTGGATAGTTGATCAAGTCAAACAAAGAGGCAATTAATAATAAAGAAAACAAATAGTTTCAGCTGAGGAAGAGCTTTAAGACAAATGCTAAAACAAATTGAGAAGTAAAAGCATATTACAAAACAAGATAAATTCAGAACAAACTCTGAGTATTAGCAGAAAAATGTCAAATAAAAATTCGCGATATGCTATTTGTGTATATTATGATCCAAATGGGCAATTGCAGAAGTTTATGGAATATTTCCTTCTTTCTTTAACAGAGTTGTGTTCAAAGGTTTTGTTGGTTGTCAATGGGAAACTAAATGAAGACTTTAAAAACAAAACAGCAACTTTAGGCGTAGAAATACTTCAGAGAGAAAACAAAGGATACGATTTTAGTGCTTATAAAGAAGGTTATTTATTTCTTAAGCATCACCATCAAATGAATGTAAATGAGTTAGTATTTTGCAACTCTTCTTGTTATGGCCCCATTACATCTTTAAAAACTATTTTTGAAGCAATGAATAAGAAAGATAATGATTTTTGGGGATTGACACAATGGCATGGAACACCTTGGCCTGATCATATTCAAAGCTATTTTCTAGTATTTAGAAAATCTGTATTTACTTCTGTTCATTTTGAAAGATATTGGGAAACTTTACCAGAGATAGCCGATCGAAGAGAAGCTATTGTGAAGTGTGAAGTTCTTTTGACTGATTTTTTTGAAAAAAAAGGTTTTAAATGGGATACATTTATTAAACCAGTTAGACATGAATTTTGTATGACAAATGTCTATGAAGGATTGAAGAAAGGACAACCGTTGATTAAACGGAAGTTCTTTCTTTTGAGCCAAGATATTGCTGAGAAAAAGCGAGTATATGAATTTTTAACAAACAAAACAAGATATGATGTAGGATTGATACATGAAGATTTTTTCTTAACGTCTTGCTTGTCCTCGTCGAAAAAAATAAAATCGCTCAAAAACTTTGTAAAAGTAAATTATCCTAAAGTTTCAAAAATTTTAATTACAATTAAACATCTTCTATGGACAATATGGTACAAAATAATCGTTTGATCCTTTGCACGTTTTATGAAAAATACGGAAGGCTTTTTGAAGGAGACTTGTTTTATTTAGACTCTCTTTTGCCGTTGTGTAGAAAATTAATTCTAATAGTTAATGGCGAAATTAATGATTATAGCAAAATAAAAATCCAAAAAAGAGGGATCCAAATAATAGTTAGAGCTAATAAGGGCCTAGATTTTGGTGCATGGCAAGAGGCTTTATTGTGTTTGGGATGGAAAGAAATCCATGGTTACAATGAAATTTTACTAACAAATTTGACATGTTATGGGCCTATTTACTCATTCCAAAATTTGTTTGACGAAATGGGCACACGTGATTGCGATTTTTGGGGTATTAATAGGCATCCAGCAATGCCTAATATAAAATTAATACAAACAGATCCTTCGACAACAATACAAGAACATATTCAAAGTTATTTCATTGTATTTCGAAAGAAAGTTATTCTTAGTGGTGAATTTAAAAACTTTTGGGAGAATCTAAAACAAGCCTCAAATTACGAAGAAGAAGTTGCTTATCATGAAAATAGGTTAACTTATTTTTTGGAAAGTAGTGGATTTAAATCTGACACGTACATGCCTTTTGAAAAATATAGCAGGACGAAGGGCAATGCTTCTATTTTAGAGGGCTATAACCAATTAGTTGAAAACAAGAACCCATTAATCAAAAAAAAGGTATTCTCTCTGGAACAAAAATATTGTTTGCAATATGGGAATTGGGGACAATGTTCAAAAATATTGGATTACTTAGAAAAGGAGACAGAGTATCCCATTTCTCATATTATTAAAGAAATGATTGCGACATTGCCTATGTCCATTATCCAAACAAACCTGCATCTAACTTTTCCGATAAGTAATAAAAATAGAGTTCCATATAATAATTCAAAACGTTTAAACTTAGGTCTGGTATATTTCTCGTATTATGACGATCAAGTCCAATACATGTCAAATTTTCTTAAAAACTTTCCAAAGAGCACTCATGTCTATTTAATTTCGGCAAAAAATAATCTCCTTAATGCGTATGAAAAATTCTTAAAAATAAACGGGTTTGAAAATATAGAGAAGCGCACTGTGCTTCCGCGTGGTAGAACAGAGTCTGCTTACCTTGTTGGTGCTTTCGATGTGTACGATAAGCATGAGTATGTTTGCTATTTACACGATAAAAAATCTTCACAAGCTGGCTATTTACTTGGAACAGCTTATCGCGATCATAACATTGAAAATCTTGTATCAACAAAAGAATATATCCTTAATACTATTGATATTTTTAATGATGATCCCTTTTTGGGGATGCTATCACCACCGACATTCCCACTAGCGTTAGGTTCTGAGATGGGAGATCCTAAAAATAGAGAGTTGTTACAGCAACTTTTTAATGAATATAAGATTAAGATCCCTTTTGATAATATTCCAGTGGCACCTTACGGAACAATGTTTTGGATTAGAGGAAAGGCTTTTGATGTCTTGAAGAGAAAAAAGCTATCTTTTGATGATTTTCCTAAAGAGCCAGTCCCCACAGATGGAACAATTCTTCATGCCTATGAACGTTTTTACCCAGCGCTTGTTCAGGAAGCTGGTTATTACTGCGGATGGTGCGGTACATTAAATATAATGAGCCAGTATTTTGATTTGGCATTTTATGTTTGGCGAGAATACAAAAAATCTAATAGTAGCGGCATTAGAATAGCTCTATATAATTTACTTAGAGAAGTGAAACGTAAATGTTTCCCCAAGTGCTATTTTCCAAGGCTTGTCTCAAGCATAAGGAGGATTTTAGATGTATAGAACTCTAAGAAGATGTCTTGATTTATTTTGTGAAAAATATTTATTGATATTGTTTTTATTGAAAAGTCGTTTTTTGCCATCTAAGAAAAAAAAATGTCTGCTAATAAGCCATGAGGCTAGTCTTACTGGTGCGCCAGTTGTTTTATACAGCTTAGCTAAGATTTTATCAAAAAATGGGTGGCTTCCAGTGTTGCTTTCCCCTTACTACGGGCCTCTATTTAATGAAGCAAATCGAAGCAATCTGACGATGAGTAGATGTCATTGGCGCAATTTTGATTATAGTGTTCTATTAGGATCAAAATATTATGACTTGATTGTTGTTAATACGGCTGTTAACGGTTATGTTGTAAGTAGATTGCAGAATTTAGATGGATGTCCTATCCTTTGGTGGATTCATGAATCTGCTGCTGTGTATAGTGACGACTGCATTCGTCAGCTACCAATGCATATCACACATCGCGTGCATATATTTGCAGTTGGTAGTTATGCAAAAATACAACTTGAGCGATATAGGCCAAAATATAATATCCAATTATTGCTTTACCCCTCGTTGGATTTACAGCAAATTTGTAGTATTAATGAGGAATCAAAAACGGTTAGATTGTATTGTATTGGGGGATTTCAGAATCGAAAAGCTCAGGATCTTCTTGCACAAGCTATCAAATTATTACCGAAGGAAATTTTGAATTGTTGCCATTTTACTTTTATCGGGAAAATTTTCTGTGAAGAAGTTTTTTCCGCAGTGCAGTCTTTGTTGAATTATAAGGAGGTTAAATGCAGAATAGTGGATGAAATGCCTCGCGAGGAATTATATAAAGAGTATCAAAAATTAGATGTACTTGTGTGCCCATCTCGTGATGATCCAATGCCTGTCGTTGTGGCAGAGGCTCTTTCTCTTGGGAAAATTGTAATTTGCTCAACAAACACGGGAAGTGCAAAAATTATAAATAATTATAAAGCAGGGATCGTGTTTAATAGCGACTCTGTTAACGAACTTGTTGAGTCAATTAAACTAGCTGTAAGAGTTTTCAACCAAAAGGAAGTTAAAAATTATTACTCTTTGAGGGCTAGAAAGGCATATGAAGATAACTTTTCTGAATCTATTTTTACAATAAATATCAACCGAATACTTGCTAATTTAAATCTTTAGAAATTCGGTGTAATAAGTTTAAATTTAGCAGGCAAAAATATGTAGAGCGCTTCACAAAAGCTAGAGGTTTATCGAGCAGGAGTGGTGTGATCTCTAATGTAATATTAGGTATATAGAGCGCATTCTTTTTCTTCCCCTGACCTTCGAGACAAGCGGTCATTCATTGTGGTCGTTAGATACAGGGAGAGCGAATGCCAGCATGCGAGAGACACAGGCAGCTGATCTAACGTCTTTTTCTGAGTAGTTGGTACAACTTGGATACGTATTCTGCCGTGCTCTTTTTTATATAAATAGATGTTCTTGACTAATGTAAACAGTCCGTTTTAGGTTAAAGTAAATTGTCGCTATTCTCTGTTCTTCAAACAGCCTCCAATAGGGGCATCTCTGAGTGACGATCCCCCTATGCTTTTTTCGAGTCTGACGCACTCTTGGCGACTTAAAGAATAAGCAGAAGACATCTTCCCCGGAAACAAAGATGGGATTTACGTCTGGAGACACAAATGCTCGTCTCCCAATCGGTGTTTCGAGAGGCTGACGTAATATTTTGATTCAAATTTACAGTAGAATGCAAATAGGAGTTGTTATTGTGATTATATTTTTCGATGTGACGTTATAATATAGGCCTTTCTTGATGCATGAATTTTTTTCTAGAACACTTTTATCAAAACAAGATTATATTGCTATGTCGGATATCTCTTTATCAGTTCTTATACCTGTATATAACGCAGAAAAGTTTCTCCCGGACTGTATAGAAAGTTTGAGATCTCAACAGAATAAGAATGCTGAGTTCATTTTTTTTAATGACGGAAGTACAGATCTATCTTTGAAAATTTTAAATGACTTTAAAAAAATAGATTGTCGAGTAAATGTTGTCACCTCGGAACAAAATTGCGGGACTCTTTTAGCGCGGAAAAAACTGATAGAGTTAGCACGTGGTGAATATTGTTTGTTTGTCGATCCGGATGATTTTCTAATTGGTTCGGATTGTTTGGATAATTTACAACAGCTTTCAAAAAAGTACAAAGCCGACATTTTAAAGTTTAATATCAAATGTGTTGATCAAACAGGCCAGAACTTAGAGCATTTTAATACATGGTGCAATAAAGTAGAAAAATTAGCAACGGGGGGGGGGCAATATCGCCAAGTTGTACTTTAAAGATAACGGGGCAAGTTGGACTTTATGGAATAAAGTTTTCAAAACAAACACGCTCAAAAAAATTGCAGAATATATCCCAAATATCGTTTTAAAATCAGCAGAAGATGCGTTTATTCTCTTTTTGATTTCAATATTTTCAACCAAGCAGGTGTCAATTCAAACAAGATCATTCTATCTTTACAGATATAATGTAGGCGTCACGTCGGGAATTGTAACGCTGGATAAATTAAAGTGTTACACCAAAGAACCTTTTATATGTGATTTGATTGATAGAGTTCTTAATTCAGAAAAAATTAAAAATATACCTGACTTAGTAGTGTTTAAAGATTGTAACATTTGGTTGAAAAATAAACTGTGGAATACCCTGTTTTATAGGATAGAGCAAATTGATGTTGATCTTCAAAAGCAAGCTGTTTTATTAATTTTGGGTGAAACTAATCTAACTGATTTTCTTGCAGGAGCTGAAAGATATTATAAGGGAAACGAGTGGAAGATTGCAAAAACACTTCCAAGAGAAAGGTTGTTTGAAAAGAGTATCAAATTTCAATCTAAAATAAAAACTATTGGTATTTTTTACCGAAGGTATTACTCGGGCGGAGTTGAACGCGTCATCAGTCTTTTGATGCCCCTATTTGTATCTCATGGATATCGAGTTATTCTCATAACGGAAGAAATAAGGCAAGAATTAGAATACCCAATTCCGAGTTCGGTCACGAGATATGTTGTCAGATCGTCGTATAAGGATGGACGAGCTGATGACTGGGACAAGGTTGTACGTGAAGCCCAAATTGATGTTCTGATTCATAATATGACAAGCAATCCTATAGTTTTATATGATTGCTTTTTCTTGCAGACGAAGGGAGTCAAGGTGGTTCTTTATCGTCATGAAACTTCTTTTCAGGACATTGCTTGTGGATTGGATCGCTTCTTGTTTTGCAATCAATTACCATTTCTTTATCTGTTCGCGAATAAGATTGTTTTATTGTCGAGAATGGAGGAGGAGTACTTTAGAGCTTTTGGGTTAAGTGCAAAATATCTTCCCAATCCTATGGATATTGGTAATGTTTCTAATGACTACCATCATGATGAACAGAAAATTTTATGGGTAGGGCGTTTAGATTCCATGCAGAAGAATTTTTTAGATGCATTGGAGATTATTGAAACTGTTGTAAAAACTCGACCTCATGTAAAATGTGATATTGTAGGTGAAGCCTTTAGTCCCGGATCTGATGAATTGGTAAAAAAATTTATTTCAGACCATGGCTTGATTAATAATGTCAAATGGCATGGTTATACCTTGAACATGGACTCCTTCTATCGTCATGCTACACTCCTATTGGTTACATCGGCTTACGAATCTTTTCCAATGGTCGTGGTCGAATCAAAAAGTTATGGGGTACCTTTGGTGATTTATGAGCTTCCTTATTTAGAGTTGTTGCATAAAAAAGAAGGTTATATTAGTATTCGCCAGGGAGATAAGAATGCTGCGGCAAGGGCTTGCATTGATTTGCTCGATAATAAAGAATTGGCGCAATTCATGTCCAATTGTGCGCGTCGTTCACTCGATGAATTTATAGATCAGGAACGGTTGGCCAAGCAATGGGATGAAATATTTTATGAAATATCTACCTTGAATGAGCTGCCAAAACTTAATAAATATCTTTTCATGAGAAGTGAATCAATGGATCAGATATATCGGAGAAGTTATAGTGTTGCAGAGATGAAGAATTTGTCCGACAAGATAAAGGTTGCTAGGTACGATAAGATCGCTCTGATTGTAAAAGCTGTTTGCCCAGTGGGTTCTCTTCGTCATTCTATATTAATGAGAACAGTCCGAGGTTTGTGGGCGATCATCAATAAGGTTGTTACTTTTCGCAAGTGATCTAGTAATTTCCTCGCCTTAAAATAAAGCACTATCCTGAGTTTCTTTGATTCGCACAGAGGGCAGTGTCGTTGAAGCATTAAATAAAAAAATATTAAATTGTGATTGTAAGAGTGAGCCTTTCTAAGTGAATTTTAACAAGATTTAATTTTCTTATAGATATGGCGTTTTTTTTGCATATTCGTCTTTTTTTGATGTGGTCGCCTAATAAATTTATGCTATTGTTATAATAACATTATCAATCAAATCGATTCCGCAAATAAGTTATTCGTATTGAGACTTGACTGCCGTGCGCTTCTCAGAACTCCAGGCACCTTTCCCCACTGCTCCATAAGCCAAGTCAACAATCTCTGCTGCGCAGCTTTTTTCCCGTTTGGACTGCGTAGAATCCAAACGTTGCAGGAAGCAATGCGCCATTGAGGTAGCACCAGGGAAAGCTCGCCCCGTTCGAGATATTTTTCGACTTGCCATAGCGGCGCACCCACTGCATAACCGGCACCGGCCAGGGCAGGGGCAACAAGCGCCGAGGCCTCGGAGACGCGAACGCTGCAGTTCACCCATATCGCGACTGACTGCCCGTTGCCCAGCATCAGCACGCGTCCGTTTCTTTCGCCTATCAGCTGTCGGTCCGACAAGTCTTCCGGCACGCAGACAGGGCGCTGGGTTTTGAGAAAATCAGGAGAGGCGACGATCACCCTTTCGATTGAGCCAAGCAGGTGTGCGATCACGCGGATGTTCGGGAGCGTTCTTTTGCACACGTACAGATCGAACTGCGTGACGTCGGGCGGAGCGTTGTCGGAGTAGCTCTGGACTTCGACCGTGACGTCCCTGTGCGCAGTCATGGCGCCGAATTGGGCGATCCAGCTTACAAACAGAGACGACAAGGAGTTTGGCACTGCTACGCGTAGTGCAGCTTGCTCCGAGGCTGTTTCGTATTTGCAGCTGACAAGGAGCTGATCAAACTTCTTGACTACTGAAGCGGCTTGGCGGTAGCGCATGGCGCCTGACCATGTTGGTTTGACGCCGCGCCTGCTTCTTTCGAGCAATGGTTCGTCTACGATTTTCTCAAGGCGCGAGAGTTCACGGCTTACTACCGAAACGTCCGTTCGAAATATTTCGGCGACGCGAAGCATCGACCCTGACTCAACAGCGGCTACAAAGAACCGCCACATCAACAGCGTTGGAGCGTTGTCCCTCAATCCTGCCATGATGTCCCCTTCGGATCAAAAGCTCCAAGATTGGGGTGTGAGAGCCACTTTGCTTTGATGAGGTCGGCCAATTCCCCCGCAGCTGCTGAAAGAGGTCGATCGGCAGGCAGCAACATGCTCACGGGCGCGCTCTCAGGCTCCCAGTCCGGCAGAACATGGATCAGCATTCCTCTGCGCACAAAGTCCATGGTGTCATAAACGAAAGCCTGAACGGCAATTCCAATGCCTGCCAGTGCGGCCGTTCTGGCCGCGCCATGATCGTGCAGCCGCAGCCGCGGTACGTGAGGAACGCTGACTCTCTCGCAGCCGCGAACGACCACGAGCGGGCGCCCGTCAAGGAGATCGTTGCCGCCGAGCAGCGAGTGACTGGATAGTTGCTCGGGGCGCACGGGGGCGTCGTGTTGTGCAAGGTATGCGGGCGACGCAACCATCATCCTGAGCATGGTGCCGAGCGGACGGGTTCTGACTCTTTCGCAGGGAAACAAGCCGTGACTGATCCGAATGTCGCAGCCGGGCGGCATCATTCGTACCGGGCCGAGGGTGAGCGTCAGGTCAACCATGACATGCGGGTGCGCCGCCTGAAATTCAGCAATCCAAGGAATCAACAGTCCATTGCCGATGGCGCTTGGAGCGGAAACACGCACGCTCTCGGTGGCGGGTTGCGAATGAAAGGTCGGGCGGCAGAGCGCATCAAACTCCTTAAGGCAGCTTTGAAGGCGCTTGGAAAAAGTAAACCCGGCGGGCGTGAGCTGCGTCCCTTGGGACTCTCTCACAAAGAGCTCGGCGCCGACTGTTGCCTCGAGCTTGCTGATGCGCCTTGAAACCGCCGAGCGCGAGATGCCGCAGCTTTGCGAAGCCGTCGAGAAGCTGCCGGTCTCAACGACCTGCTCGAAGACACGAAATAGCTCAACCTCGTCAACAGTGCGCAAGAGAGAAAGCCTCCGAAAATTTACCCGCCTCGTCGGCCGGTGCCGGCCGTGCGTTATAAACAAAAGAGATTGTACTAAAGCACTCTTACTGCAATGGGAGGGCTTTATCAAAATGAGTGGTGATCCTCGAATTTCCTCAACTTTTTCGGGAGACGTCACTTATGCCGATCACTGCATGGATAGCAATTGCCGTTGTCATTGCGACGGTCTGGGCGCTTGTCAAGCGCTTTGAAACCCGGCTCGTTCTCATTGCCTCCGGGCTCTTTCTCACCTGTCTGTCGCTGCAGCCGATGCAGGCCCTCAACGCCTTTGCAAAGTCGATGACCAACAGCGGGCTCATCATGGCGATCTGCTCGGCCATGGGCTTTGCCTTCGTCATCCAGTACACCAAGTGCGACGTGCACTTGGTCAAGCTTCTGTCGGCGCCGCTTACCAAACTCGGTTTGGTGCTGATCCCGGCCGGCACGATCATTACCTTCTTTGTCGCCATTGCGATTCCGTCGGCGGCCGGCTGCGCGGCCGCGGTCGCGCCGACGATGGTGCCCATTATGCTCAAGGCGGGAATCTCACGCGAGGGGACGGCCGCGTCCCTGCTTGCGGGGACCTTCGGCTCCATGCTCTCGCCCGGGCTCTCGCACAACCCCTTTGTAGCGAAGATGAGCAATATGGACGTGATGGAGATCATTGCCCTGCATATGCCCTATACGCTGGTATGCGGCGCGGTTGCCGTTGTCGGCGTCACGATCGCATGCATTGTCATGGGCGACTACAAGCGGGGAAAGGATCTTTCCTCGGAACTTGCCGTCAAGGACGACGGGATCAGCAAGCCGAACATTTTCAAGGCCGTCGCCCCCATCGTGCCGGTGGTTTTGTTGATTTGCGGCAATCTTTGGTTTCCCGTCATCAAGATGGGAGTCGCGCAGGCCATGCTCGTCGGTGTTCTCTACACGCTGCTTGTGACGCTTGCCAATCCGGAAAGCCTTTCAAAGGAATTTTTCAAAGGGATGGGCAAGGGCTACGGCGACGTGCTCGGCATCATCATTGCAGCCGGCGTATTTGCCGCGGGCTTGACGACTTCGGGCCTGATCGGCGCGCTCATTGACGTGCTTCGCCACTCAAACGAGATCGCCCGCTGGGGCGGCTCACTCGGACCGTTTCTGATGGGCGTCATCACGGGGTCTGGAGACGCAGCGGCCTACGCGTTCAATGAGGCCGTCACGCCGCACGCGACGAGCTTCGGAATGGACGTGCCCACGCTCGGAGCCATGGCGGCGCTCTCAGGCGCTCTGGGCAGAACGATGAGCCCGATTTCGGGCGTGGCGATCGTTATCTGCGGCCTCACGATGATCAACCCGATGGAGCTCACCAAGCGGCTCGCAGTCCCGATGGTGGTTTCCGTCATCTTCGTCGCCCTCGCGATGGTGTGAGTGTGATGAACTCCCTCTTTAATGCACAAGGAGAATAAAAGTGACTGACTATATTCAGAATGCCGTAGATCTTCGGCGAGAGCTGCATCAGATTCCGGAACTCGGCTGGGGAGAGTTCTGCACGACAGCCCGCATCATTTTCGAACTCGATGCTCTGGGCTGGAAGGTCTACGCGGGGCTCGAGCAAATTGGCCTTGAGGCCGTCATGGGAAGAAACCCGGAATTTGTCGAGCAAAACCTTGCCCGCGCGCGGGCAGAAGGGGTCGATGAATCCATTTTGAAAAGAATGCAGGGCTTTACCGGGTGCATTGCTGAATTTGACAGCCAAAGGCCCGGACCCGTTACGGCGCTTCGCTTTGACATTGACTGTGTGGGCGTTCAGGAAACCGATGACTGTGAACATCTGCCCAACCGATGCGGGTTCAGCTCACGCCATCCGGGCTCGATGCACTCCTGCGGTCACGACGGCCACACGGCCGTGGGGTTGACGATTGCCCGGTGGGTTATGGACAACAAGGAGAAGCTTTGCGGAAAGATCAAGCTCGTCTTTCAGCCGGCCGAGGAGGGCGTGCGCGGAGGAGCGGCCCAAGCTGCGTCGGGGCTTTTGGATGACGTGAATTACCTTCTTGGCGCGCACCTGGCCATGATGTGCCCGACAGGCGAAGTCTGCACGATCCCGACGGGGGTGCTCTGCACGACGAAGCTTGACGTGAGATTTACCGGCGCGGCGGCGCACCCGACCATGAGCCCGCACCTAGGGCGCAATGCGCTTGCCTGCGCCTGTACCTGCGTAAGCGAGCTTCTCGGGATGGCGCGCCACGGCAAGGGGCTCGGCTGCATCAACGTGGGCCTCATGAGCGCCGGAGAATGCCGAAATGTTATTCCCGTGCACGCCTTGGTTCAGATGGAGGTTCGTGGAGAGACGGAGGAAATCAACAATTTCATGGTTGACCAGGCAATCCGTATTGTGAAGGGAACGGCCATGGCCTACGACGTCAAGTACGACATCGAAAAGGTGGGCGAAGCCGGCGAGATGATCAACGATGAAGAGCTCGTGAACCTCGTTGCCGAATGCGCAAGGCAAGAGCCATCCTGCAAGAATGTCGTCGGCCGCAAGAAGCTCGGGTGCTCGGAGGACTTCACGCTTTTAGCGCGCCGGGTTCAGTCCCATGGCGGGAAAGCGGAGTTCTTTGTTGTGGGCGCAGACCGTACCGCGGCGCACCATCAGCGCAACTTCGATTTTGACGAAACGGGGCTCAGAACGGCTTTCGGCATTTTCAGTCGGGCGCTGAATAAACTCAACGGCATGCCTTCGGCGTCATAACCCTTCCAGCCCTTCGGCCAGGCCGTTGAAATCAGCAGAGGCCGAAGGAAGGAGCGTTGGGCGTGCAGAGCCCGTGCTGCACAATGGACGCCGCCGTGACGTTCGATCACGGCGGCGCTCTTGGCTTGCTGCGGCTTGATGAAGGGCGATGAGAAGCTGCAGGTACCGGGAGTCCAAGGCCTGAAACTTGTGCCGTGCGTTCGTAAGGGCGACGTTCTACCGGAAAGTCTTTCGTTGTTCCCCGGCTGTCAGACCGTACAATGAGCTCTGCAGGAGCGTCTTTGTTCCCGAGGGCGGCTGGCAGCGAGCCGTTTCAGAACGCGGCCTTCCATCGATTTGGACGCAGAGGTCGTCCACCGCCAGAATTTGGCGAGCTTCGATTTTCTCTCGGGCGCCTTCGATAGCCAGAGACGCTGTCCGCACCTCGGTTTTGCTTTGGTCGACTTTTACCCAATGCCCTCTGAACTTGAACCCATGCGCCTTCCCTGGGGCGTCCCTTCTTTCGAGAAGATCCGCAGGCAAAACCTCATCTACGTGGACAAGACCGAGCAGATCGTCGAGCTTGCGCGCAAGAATTCCTACGTCTTCCTCTCGCGCCCAAGAAGGTTCGGAAAGTCGCTTCTCGTCTCGACGCTTGCCGCATTGTTTCGCCACGGCAACGCGGCTTTAAAGGGCCTCAAGGGCGAAGGCGAATGGACCGAGCCCGAGCACCCCGTCGTTACGCTTGACTTCTCGGCCATGAAAAGCCTCATGCGGCGCGAGGATTTTGTGCTGGGGTTTGACTGCCACCTGCGCCACGCGATTGTGCAGGCGGGGTTTAAGACGCCGCAGACGGCGATGGCTCCGCAAGACAGGTGGGATGCGTTTTTAAGAAGCTTCGCGGGCGACGATCTTGTCGTTCTGATCGACGAGTACGACGCGCCCTTGACGGCGCGGCTCAACGACGCCAAGCTCTTTGACGAGGCAAGAGAGGTTGTCGCCTCGTTTTTCGACGTCACGAAAATCTACAGCGGCAAGTTTCGCTTCCTCTTCGTGACGGGAATCATGAAGTTCCGGCAGGCAAGCATCTTTTCGTCCTTCAACAACATCCGGGACATTTCGCTTCTGCCCGAGTACGGCGCGCTGCTGGGCTACACCGAAGACGAAGTCAAGACGTTCTTTGCCGGGCACCTTCGGGCTGCGGCCCGCGTCCTTGAGACAAGCGTTGATGACGTGCTGGTGCGATTAAAGACGCACTACGACGGGTTTTGCTTTGACCGCCGTGCGTCGACGCACGTCTACTCCCCGTGGTCCGTACTTTCTTTTCTTGACCGTCCGCAGGACGGCTACAAGAACTACTGGTTTGATAGCGCTGGGTCGCCGCAGTTTCTCGTCAACTTTCTGAAGGCCCACGGAGCGCTGCAGCCGCAGAGCTTTGATGCGCCCGTCGAGATGCAGCTCTCAACGCTAGAAAGCGCCGATCACATCGAAGCGCTGGCGCTTCCCGTCGTGCTCTCTCACGCAGGCTACCTGACAATCAAGGAGGCGGGCGGCACCTGGGTCAGGATGGGCTACCCCAACGAAGAGGTGCGCCTCTCGATGGGGCTCGTGTTCAGCACGGCCTTCTGGCCCGACCGCTCCGGCAACAGGGGACTTGCGGGGCGCTTGGTCGAGGCGCTTGCATCGGGCGATGCAGAGGCCGTTCTCAAGGCGATGAACGCGCTTGTGCACTGCCTCGATTACCAAGACTTTACGCTTACAAACGAAGCCGCTGTTCGGCAGCTGCTGCAGGTCTTTTGCCTTGGCGCAGACATCCCCAACCGCATCGAGGTGCACTCTCCCAAGGGCCGAAGCGACCTTGAGATTTCGACGGCCGGCCAGGAGATCGTCTTTGAATTCAAGTTCGCCCGAAAGGGCGAGCGCGTGCAGGCGCTTCTTGCCAAGGCCCTCGAGCAAATGCGCGAGCGCGACTACGGCAACCCCGGAGAGGGCAATGAATTCGTTCGCCTTGCGGTGGTTTTCTCAGGCGTCAAGCGAAAATTCGTCGCGGCAAGGTTCGCCTGAATCGAGACCTGGCGCGAGCGCCGTGCCGGCCCATTGGAGCGTTGTGCGGCGTGCGCGCCGCAGGGCAAGGATAAGGACGCTCGCCCGAGCCGCATCTCAAGGAAAGAGGCGCGGAGCGGGCCGCGAAAAGAGAGAGGAGCTACTTGACGGCATACCGCGTGCCGCGGCCTTCGCCTTCGATTCGCACGACGCCTTTTTGATGCATTGCCTTGAGAAGGCGCGTGACCTTTGATTTTCCGAAATCCGTCGAGGAGACGATGTCGCGCATCGACTTCAAGGTCGTTTTGCTCAAGAGCTGGAAAACTTTCAGCTCGTCTGCGCTGAGATTTAAGTTTTTCTCAAAAACGGGCAGGGTGATTTTGATGGTGTTTTCAGAGACCTCAAAAGAGGGTTGCTTCAACGCCTGCCGATAGAGCTGCTTGATTCGGGGAATGCCGGTGCCGAAGATTTCAACGAGGCCGAGTCGATAAAAGACGCCGGAGAGGGTCACATTTCGCAAAACGGAAAGCTTGCCCGACAAGTACTCGTCGGGCGTGATGCCGGGCGGCAGTCCACCGGGGGAGACGATCTCGATTCTGTCGTCAAACATCGAGATTTTGATTTGCGCCGCCACGTCCCAGACGCGGTGAATCAAGGCGTTGGCAACGGCTTCTCGAAAGGCGGCCTCAGGCACCAGCTCCACCAATTGTCTTTCGGAGCCTTGAATTTCCTCGTACTGGTAGTAGTCCCTGAAAAACGCGAGCGTCTTGTCGTAGGCCGTCAGGACGGACATGCGATCAAAGGTCGCTCTTTTGCGGATGACGTTGATGTCCTCGCCAAACTTTGCGATGTCAATTCCGGGGAAGCGGTTTTCATCGGCGAGGATTTCCGCAGCGTTGGTATAGCCCGACTGGTTGTTGTACAAGTTGAGCGTTCTCAACGTATCCAAGCTGAAAACTTCGATGTGAAGACGGTCCTTGAGCTTTTGGGAGAGGACCGCAAACGTCAAATCTTGATTGACCGAGCGCAGCTCCTCAAACCGCAGATTTTTCCCTTCCAAAACAAGCCGCGACAATTGAAGGGCGTCAACCTCGATCGTTGCCGTGTCGTTTCGCCTGTATGCCTTGGACTTGTAGAGGTAGGGCTTGTGCAGCCCCGGGTGGACAGTAAGCCTGATCGTTTTGCCGCCGTTTTCAATCTGAAGCATGTAGTCGGGCTGCGGGGTGATGCTGTCGTTGATTTTGTTTTCAATGTCAAGGCACGCCTGCCTTGCGTCAGACAACCCCTTAATCGAGCCCGCGTCGTCCACGCCAAAGACAATCTCGCCCCCGTCGTAGTTGGCAAAGGCGCTGACGGTTTTTAAAAAGGCGTTGGTCACCGTTTCCTTGAACTCCGTCGTTCTCGATTCCCGCATGCTCGTGCCCCCTTCGCTCTTCGTGCGCCATTCATTCGTCTGCGCGCTTGCTTTGGTCGTCTTGATGCGTCGCGGGCGCCCAAGGCCGCGCACCATGCCCGCGCAGGCGGCTGCGGCATCACACGTCTTTACGCATCAGAGTATACGTACCGATGAGTCGAAAACGCAATCGTAAAAATTTACGATTCAATTTTCGACTGATTTGAACCGAACGCTCGACGCTGCATCGCGCCGATTCTTGAGCACAGGGCTGCCTCTCTGAGAGAAAACGCCCTCAAGAAAAGAGGAAAGGCCGCGCCCGCCGCGGCCAGAGGCAGCGGGTCGCCGTTGAGTCAAGCTTGATTCCAAAACCGCACAAGGAGCACTACTTGCCTTTCTTTTCAGGCCCCGCATCGGTTTCGCCGCCGATCACGTCGTAGATCTTGTCGGCGACGGCGTTGTCCGCCTTGTCGCTTTCGAGATCAAATTCCTCATGGTCGGCCTCGATGTGCTCCGAGAGCTTCTTTTTGAGGTTTAAGGCTGCATTTCTGGCGTTGGCAGCCGACGTGACGATTTCAAGGGGAGAGCCCGTCGCAAACTGCTTGTCCCTGGGGCGGCGCAGGTACAAAAGCGCCACGAGGGGAAGGAGCAAGCCGCCCGAGATGATCATCGCAAGCTGATTGCTGTAGCAGGTGGCAAGCGCCCCGCCAAAGACGGGACCCACGACGCTGCCAAACTGCTGCGTGGCGTAGGAGTAGCCAAAGACCTTGCCGCGGTCTGCGGGATCGGTGCTTTGCGTTAAAACGGCGTTGATGGCAGGAAAGATGCCCGCAAAGGCGATGCCGCCAATAAAGCGCCAGACCGTAAATTGCGTCAAATCCTGAGGGATCGCCTGAATGACGCCAAAGATGCCCGAAAACAAAAGCGAGAGGTACAACACAGGCCGGTAGCCCCAGCTCTGCCCGAGCATGCCCCAGGGCGGGGAGGCGAGAACGCCGGAGATGCCCACGACCGAGAAGACGATGCCCGAAATGAGCACGATGCGGTCCATCGAGCCCTGCAGTTCAGCGATGTACAAGGGGAGGATGGGCTGCACCATCAGCACGGTCATCTGCACGAATCCCGCGGCAAAGAGCATGCGCTGCACGACCGGGTTGCGCAAGGGCGAGGGGCGCGCTGCCGCAACCGCACCCTTGACGGGCTTGGCGCGCGGCGGCTCCTTGATGAGAAGCGCAAGCAAAACGGTGATGATGGCTAGCCCCGTTGCGGCAATCATGAACGTGGCCCGCATGCTGAAGACTTCGGCAAGAATGCCGCCAACCAAGGGCCCAAGGACGCCGCCAGCGGTCATGCCCGCCTGCATGATGCCAAGGCAAAAGCCCAAGCGCTTTTGCGGCGCGTTGGCGCTCATGATTGCCAAGGTTGCGGGCCAAAGGCCTGCCGAGAGGCCTTGAACAATGCGCACGGCAAAAAGCTGCCAGGGCGTCTGTACGATGCCGCCCAAGAAGTACGTGATCGCCAGACAAAAGGAGGCGCGAATCGCCATGAGCTTGCGCGACTTCTTGTCGGCCAAGGCTCCCCAGAGCGGCGCACAGATGCCCGAGATGAGGAAGGTCACCGAAAAGATCGTGCTGCTCCACCAGTTGACGTCGGCTTGCGCGACGCCCAACTCGTTAATCAGGTACATCGGCAGAAACGGCACGAGCATCGTATAGCTCGCCGACATGAGCACGGCGCTTGCCGTGAGAACGGCCAGGGCGACTTTCCAGTTCATAGCGTGTGTGAAGAAAAGGGTTTTTGCTCGAGAATAAGCCCGATGCGAGCGAGTTTACGCCCAAAAGCTCGGTCTCGAGACGGGTTTTGAGGGAGCTCCCTGAGGCGGAAAGCAAGCAGCAATCGAGGAAAGTGCGTTTTGCTTCAGATGTTCCTTCGCCTCCGCTCGGCCCGGCCTCGTCTTCGTCCGTCCCGCCTCGTCTCACGCCGCGCACCCTTTTGCTCACGGACGCATGGGTTTCCCCTTTTTCACATCCTTCGAGCAGCCACAAATGAGCAAGCTGCATCGCCCCGCCGCCGCCCTGCGATTGCAAACCTGAAAATACCGGTCGCATGGCTTTCACATGGCGAGACAATCCGACACAGATTCAACCTGCGCCCTTCTTTGTTTTTGCACGGGCGGCTTTTGGCGCATGCGCTAAACTTTCAGCGGCCTGAGGTCTTTGGCGTTTAAATGGACGCTGAGGTGCATTGATGTCCGGTCCCTTGATCCCGTCCTGGCGCGTTGTGGCGCAGCGTTCCCGTTGACCGTGACGTTCCCCGCGCGCATCTTTTCGTGAAAAAGAACATGCCGCCGGCCTGCATCGCCGTGCACCAGCATCCGCGCTCCTTGAGAGCAGGCAGTCCACCAACTCGCTCTTTGTGCTGGTCCCTTGCCCCTAGCCTAGACTCTTTTCCTATTCCGGCAGAAGGGCGAGAGGGGCTTTGCGCCTATTCGCGGCAGAGCGGTGCATCGCTTTGTGTGGCGGCCTCTGCGGATTTTTGAGGAGTTTCCTCTGACAGCCCATGCGCTCGCAAGGACTAACAGAAAAGAAAAGTTTTCTTTCGCGGCCGCACCGGTTCTTGCCACTGTCTTGTCTTTGTTTTGCTTTTGCGTCCCTCCCGCCTTTTTGTCATCCCCGTCGTTTTATTCGTGACAATGAAGACACTTCTCCCGCCCTCGCGCGTTCGTATTTCATGTGCGGCTTTCTTTGCCGCAGCCGCAGCGCTTGCCGCATCTTCAAATGCTTTTGCCTTTGATCCGGATCTTGCGGCCATCGAAGATCAGACCGTCATCGAGCGCTTTCCCGCAGGCTCCATCATCTCGCGCGAGAAGGCCGATCAGGCTTTAAGGGAAGTCAAGGCCGCCCGCGCAAAGATCGATGAACTCGCCGCCTACTCCACGCGCCGCTGCCAGGAGAACTTTCTCGTCAACAACTGCATCGACAAGGTCCGCAAGGCCAAGATGCGACAGGACCGCAAGTTTCTTGCAATTGAAAGAGAGGCCCGCAAGGTCGTGCGCGACGACGATGCCCGAAAGGAGCGCGAGCGTCAGGCCGAGCGCGACCGCAAGGCGGCCGAACCGCCCGAGCGCATTGAGCCCGCCAAGGGGCGGCCTGCCAATGCCGCGCAAGAGTCTGCGGCGAAAAACCGCAGCGCAAGGAAAAACCGCGTGGAGGAGGTCAACGAACGGGAGGCTCTCGCCCGCGAGAAGGCTTCTGAAGAGTCGGTCAACCGCGCCGCCTACGAGGAAAAACTTAAGGAGCGAGAAGCACGCGTGCGCGAGCGCGAAGCCAAGCTCAAGGCCAGAGCCGAGGAGCGCGCAAAGAAGAATTCCGCGGCCGGCCAGTCCGGCACCGACAAATAGAAGCGGCAGGCTTGCGATGCGCAAAGCTCAAAAAACGCAAGGAAGGGAAGATCTTGCCGAGCCCCTGCAGCGCTCCTTGCAAGGCAATGCACCGGGGCCGCAGGCAGATGCCGCGGCGAGAAGTCCAACGCAAAGTCCAGCGCAAAACCCCGCGCCAAGCCCCTTTGTTGAAGCCGTCAAGCGGCAGTTTGCCCCCGACGGGGCGCTCTCCAGAGCGACCGACGGCTATGTCTCGCGCCCGGGGCAGGTTGCCTTTGCCGAGAGCGTGGCCGCGGCCATTGAAGCGCAGGACACTCTCATCGTCGAGGCGGGCACCGGCACGGGCAAGACCTTTGCGTATTTGACGCCTGCCTTGATGTCGGGCCTTAAAGTCATCGTGAGCACGGCGGGCAAGTCCCTTCAGGATCAGCTCTATGAAAAAGACATTCCGGCCGTCAAGCGCGTTCTTGGCATCAACGCCGACGTGGCGCTCTTAAAGGGCAGAGCCAACTACATCTGCAAGCATCGCTTGAATCACGTTGAGCTGGTGCCGTCTCCCGCGGCCGTCAAGGACTTGGCCGTGATCCGGCGCTTTGCCGCCACAAGCCGCACGGGAGACCGGACAATGATTCAGGGTGTGGCGGAAAATTCGGTCATCTGGCCTCTGGTGACGAGCACCAACGAAAATTGTCTGGGCGCGCGCTGCCCCTGTGTGGGCGAGTGCTTCGTCACGAAGGCCCGCGCGCACGCAAGAAGCGCTCAGGTCGTGGTGGTCAACCACCACCTCTTTTTGTCGGCCTCGGCCTGCCAGGTTCAAGAAAACGATGCCGGTTTTGCCGATTCCGACGACGACGCGTTGCATGCAGAGGACGAGCTCGATCGCGGCTTGGAAGAGCTTTTGTCGGTCGACACCGACGAGGGGCTTCTTCCGCGCGCCGACGTCGTCATCTTTGATGAAGCGCACAAGATTCCTGAAATTGCGCTCTCCTTTTTTGGAGAGGAGCTCTCAACCTACAGCATCAAGGCACTTGTGAAAGAAATCGAGGCGATTCTTCTTAAACCCGCATTTTCAGCCTACGCCCCCGAAGGCTCAACCTGGCAGCAGCTCTGCGAGGCGGTGCCGAACGCTCTGCAGGACATGATGGTGGAGCTCGACGTGGCGGGGCTTTATGAAGACGCCAACATCAACCTCAAGGACTTCACGGCCGAGGCGCTCAAAAGCGCAGCAGAGTGCCTTGAAAAGGCGTTAAAACACCTCACGCATCTCATCGACTTGTGCGAGCCGCTGCTTGCCCAGGCCGAAGACCTTGCCAAACACATCGAGACGGCCGCAGGCAGCCTTCCTCTGATCTCTCTTTGGGTGGATCGCCTCAAAGACCCCGCAAACGCCCGCGGCACGGGCAGCACGCCCTCGGTTTTTTGGCTTGACCGCCGCAGAAGCGAGATGCGCTTTGTGGAAACGCCGCTATCCATTTCAGGGAAGTTTTCCCGTCTGCGGCGCGCCAACAGCGAGGCGGCCTGGATCTTTACGTCCGCCACCATCGCCACCGAGGGAGAGAACTTTTCGCACTTTATTAACGAGCTGGGCCTGACGGGCGCAGTGACGCACGCCTGGGCCTCGCCCTTTTCCTACCAGCACCAGGCGATGCTCTACGTGCCGCAGGGCATGCCCAACCCCAAGAGCGTCGAGCGCGACGCCTTTATCGACGCCCTTGTGCGCGAGAGCTGGCCCGTGATTGACCTTCTTGCGGGCCGCACCTTCTTTCTATGCACGAGCTATCGGGCAATGGAGCACGCAGCGGCCGAACTGCGCCGCTATATCGAAGAAAACGACCGCGACTATCGGGTGCTCGTGCAAAACGAAGACAGCAGGCAGCACTTGATCGACACCTTTCGCAACAAGCCCAACACGATCCTTGTGGCCACGATGAGCTTTTGGGAGGGGATCGACATCAAGGGCGAGAAATTGTCCTTGGTCGTCATCGACAAGCTCCCTTTTCCCGCCCAAGGCGACCCCGTGCTTGCGGCGCGCTGCAAGTGGATTCAGGAGCAGGGCAAAAACCCCTTTGTCGAGCATCAGGTTCCGACGGCCGTCATTGCCCTAAAGCAGGGAGCGGGGCGGCTCATTCGAAGCGAATACGACCGCGGCATTCTCATTGTCGGGGACGCGCGCATCATTCCGGGGACGACCAGCTACGCCTGGACCTTTCTTTCGAGCCTGCCTCCCTATGTGCGCACGAGAAAACTTGAGCGCGTGCTCAACTTCTGGCGCTACCCCGAGCGCTCAAGCTAAAAGGAGAAGGGCGTTTGTCGCGCGACAGCCGTCCCCTGGGCTGCCGCGCTCCCTGTTGTGTTCCTCTCTCGTCCATTTCCCGCAAAGAGCAACGCTCCGCCGAGCACGCGCCAATGAAAGCTCCCGGCGGCCACCGGCGCGGGGCCGGGAAGAGGGTGATTTACTCTTTCTTTCTGCGGATGCGCTGCGGGAGGTCTTCAAGCTTGACGCCTTCGGTTGAGGCGAGAATGCCCTCGCAGCTCTCAAGCTCGCCCAGGGCATAGATAACGCTCAGAATCGTGCCCATCGAGATGGTCATGTCGCCCTTTTCAATGCGCTTGTAGGTGGTCAGAGACGTCTGGCATTTGTCGGCGAGCTGCTTTTGCGACAGGCCCTGCAGGCGGCGGGCAATCGAGATGCGCAGCCCCAGCTCCTCGGTGAAGTTCTGCACGGGGAGCAGGAAAAAGCGCTTTTGGGGTTTTTGTGCTTTTTGCGTTTTGGCGGATCGGGCTGCCATGAGGAAGGTCCTTGAAAGAGTGGGAAAAGCAAGTGAAGAGCTCTCAATACGGGGTGCTGAGAGACGCTCGGCCGGACGCAAGCCCGAGGCCGGGAGTCTCAGAGGGCATAGTCAGCCGCCGGCTCACGTTCTTTTGCGAGTCCTTTATGTTTGCAGGATCAGGAACGCCCGCCTGGCCACGGCTGTCACTTACCATGATTGCGGTTCACATATGGTACATCAGACGCTCTTGGCAGCGGGCTGTTCCGCAAAGGAAAATACCGCTGGCCCGAATTCTCGTTGCACGCAGGCTGCAAGTCCAAACCCCGGGCGGGTGCGCGGCTGCCGGCGGCAAGCGTGGTTTGCCCCGTACTCGCTCGTGCGGTGCTGAGCTTTGGTTTTGTCGATCCCGCCAGTCTTGGGCGATGGATCATCTTGGAGGGCGCATGCCGATATTGACGCAGACAACAACGACAAAAACTTTGGCTGACGGTTCGATCTCGCCGGAGACAAAGAAGGAGACCGAGAGTGCCGCCCGCCGGCGCAGGGAGCTTCTCTCGGAGCTCGCGCGACTTGAGAGCCGTCGAAACCAGGTGCTCGCGGCTTTGGAGGAGCTCGAAGAAGATGCGGCAGAAAGCAGCTTCGCTGAAGACGAAGAAGACGGCAAAAGCGCAGGTGCAGGCAAGGTCATGAAAGCAGGTTCATCGAGAGTCGATGCAAATAGACGTGCAAACAAGGCGCACGCGCCGGCTTTCGGATCGTCAACAGCCGTGCCGTCTGCCTCGCCTTCAGCGTCGCCCTCTGCACCTCCGCACGCCATTGGCGAGGCGATCAGGCGCAGCATCGACCGCGCCATGCAAAGCATCCAAACGGACAGCCTGAGGCCGGCGCAGGAGGCAAAGCCGGCAGCCCGCAAGGAACGGATGGAGAAAGGAATGCAGGCCGCTCTTAAAGAGGCGCGCGAACCTTCCTCTTTGTCAGACGCAGCCGATGAAAAGAAAGCTCCCGCGAAAGAGAAAACCTTGGCGCGAGCAGAAAGTGCGCAGGCCCAAACGACGAAAGCAGAGGACGGCACGCGCAGGAAGGCTGCCGGCGGCGACCCGTTTGCCTTGCTCAAATCAGCCCTGAAGGACTTTGACGCACTGTGACGGACTGTCCCCGCATTTGTGATCAATCGGAAGCGGCCGCGTGGTTGTCGGACGAATCCGAAACGTCATCAACGATTGAGGCGCGCGTGAAAGCGCGCGCCGCACCGTCAAAGACGAGCACTGCGCGGACAAGCGTCAATCCGTGAGGAGTGCGTCCGTAGTCGCGCGAGCGCATCTGACGGATGCCTTCGGCTAGAAGCGTCTCGGCCTCTCCCTCCCTGCGGGCAAACTCGATTTCAAGGATCCAGTGCGTGAGGCCGACCTCAAGCTCGAGCATGCTCTCTTCGTTCGCCGTGTGCACGGCAACCTGCGGGAGCATCGCCGCACCGATCAAAAGCACCCGCAGAAAGTTGCGGCACGTCGCTTCATCCGTCACGGGATAGCGCACGGCATCGATGGCGGCAAAGACAAGGTTGAGGATGCGCACGGTCTCGTCAATGTCGCCTTCTTCAAGCGCCCGCTTGAGGCGGATGATCTCAATCGCGTTGAGGTCGGCTCCGTGCAGGAGTTCCCCGGCATAAAGCCTGGCAAAGGAGTTGCGCACTTCTTGGTTGGGGTAGCCAAGCCTCACGCAGCCCTCCAAGGGGACATCCTTGATGGTGAGGCAGCCTGCCTGCGTGAGCAGGGCAGGCAGCGAAAACGAGCCGCTCTGCGGCGCCTCAAGAACGTGGCTTTCAAGCAGCAGGGGCCTGTCAAAGGCAGCAGGGTTTTCGAGCGGGTGTCCGCGCAGCAATTCAACAAGCAAGGAGGAGTGCCCGCCGCTGGCAAACCAATAGTGTTGAAAGCCTTGGGCGGGTCTGTTGAGGAAATTGAGCACCGACCAGGGACAGAAGACGTGCGTGCTTGCCTTGCGGTCAAAGCAAAAGCCCCCGTAGTTGGTGCGCAAGGCGTAAACGACAGCGTGTTGCGTCAGGCCCAGGGTCTCGGCCGCCCGCTCAAGGTGAGGGCCGAAATTCTCCTTGATCTCGTCTTCGGTAAAGCCCGCAAGCGACGCGCAGTCCGAGCATAGCGAAATGTCCTGCACGGTGTTAAAGCCCGTGAAAATGCCGGAGCCTGCAAGTTTCGTAATGCCCGTCATGAAGAAGAACCGCAGGCAGCGCGACCAGGCTTTGATCGTGAGGTAGAAGTTTCCGAGTTCCGCTTGAACCTCGGCAAAGAGCGCGGGCTGATGCAGAAGAGCCGTGAGCGGCGCGTCGTATTCGTCAATGAGGAGAACAAGAGAGTTGACCGGGCGCTTGCGAAGCCATTGAGAAAACCGCGCCGCCGGAGGCAGGCGCGCGTCGTCAGAAGCGCCGCCTTCCTGAGGGAAGTTGTTGAAAATCCGAGTTGCCATCAAGTCCCGGAACTCTTCGATGGTCTTGAAGGCACCCGCGAGTTCGGAAAAATCAAGCCGCACGACGTCGTATGTGCCGGAGTCGTTCCAAAGCTTCTCGATCGCAAGCCCCTCGAAGTCCCTCAGGCCGTTTGCAAAGAGCGACTCAAACGTTGAGACAAGAAGCGACTTGCCAAAGCGCCGCGGGCGGGCAAGGAAGATTTGGGAGCCTGCAAATCTGCACAAGGAGTAGATCTGAGCCGTCTTGTCGACGTAAATCTTTCCCGTGCTGCGCAGAAAGGAAAAGTCCGAGCAGGGAAGGGGAAGCGGCTGCAGGTCCGTGGACGTCGTCATGGTTGTTGCGGCTCCGGGGAGCCCAAAAAGAGGCCTTTGGTGCGTTTGTGCGCGGGTTCTTCGCGCGGGTTCATCAACAAAGCAAAGCGGGAACTTTTAGGCGTTTAACCGAATACGCCGTGATCCGACAAAATTTTGATGCCGATGGCAAGCAAAATGACGCCGCCCAGAATCGAAAGCTTGGAGCCGTGCTGCGCGGCCTTCTGCGAGAGCGTGCGTCCGAGAAGAACGGCAAGGGCCGTGAGCACAAAGCAGATGATGCCGATGGCGGCGGCAGGCCACACGATGGGGTAGTCGGCAAGCGCAAAGGAAAAGCCGACGGCAAGCGCATCAAGGCTTGTTGCAACGGCAAGCGTCAAAAGCGTCCCCCAGGAGATGTGCTCGGAATTGGAGAGCTGCGCGCTCTCATCGTCATCGGCGTCGGACCCAAAGGCTTCCTTAAACATGTTGAGCGCGACGAGCGCAAGAAGCCCGAACGCCACCCAATGGTCCCAGGCGCTGATGAGAGAAGAAAACGCATCGCCTGCGATCCAGCCGATGACCGGCATCAGGGCTTGGAAAAAGCCGAAGGCAACCGCAAACTTCATGACATGCGCGGCCGTCACGCGCTTTTGCGTTGCGCTCCAGCAGCAGGCAACGATCATGGCATCAAGCGAGAGGGCAACGGCAATGCCGCAGACTTCAAGAACAAGACTCACGGGGAAAACAAAGATGAGGGAGGTTAAAGGGAAAGGGGGACTCTTTTTATGCGGCGAAAACGAAAGAAACGCACGCCGGCGGAAACCGGTACGCATTGGCGCACATCAGCCCACCCGCGGCTCCGAGGCCGGAAAGTTGCTTGCAGCGAGCGCCGCTTCTTTTCATCCCCGCCGCAAGGCAGGGCCGCGGGCGCGCGCATCCAAAAGAGACCGGAGGCATTTCGAAAGCCCGCGCGAAGTTTACCCGCGCGGCCCGCGAAAAACGACGAGGGGCTTAAAAACGGCATCCTCCGCTGATGCAGGCCTGTCAGGTCATGCAAGAGAGCCATGTCTTCCCTGGCGGCTCTCCGCAATTGCCTGGGCGGCCGTCTTTGCAAAACTTTGCTCTTTTTCCCATTGACCGTGCGGCGGCGGGGCTTTACGCTCAAAGAAAAAACAACGGGCGGTTGCGTTTGCAAAGGTTGTTGCCAATCGCTTCGCCCTTCTTGCGTCCTTCTCATTGAGGCCTTGTTTTTAAAGGATGGTTGCCATGCATCACATGTTTGGTCCGCACTTCGGGGGCCCCCATTTCTGGGGAGGCCCGGGATTTTTGGGACTGCCGGGATTCGTCTGGCTGCTGTTGATCGCCGCTTTCGTCGTCTGGCTCGTGTTTTTCCGCCGCAAAGAGGGCGCGCAGCCCGCGGGAGCGGCCGCGCCCGCAGCGCAGGGCGGTGCCGCGCACGACGACGTGGCGGCCTTGAGAGGCGAGATCGCCGCCATGCGCCGTGAAATCGCAGCTCTCAGGCAGGAGGCGCAAAGCGCCCGAGCAGGCTCGGACGAGAGCGCAACAAAGCAGAAGTAAGCCCGGATGTGAGCCGGAAAACGGCTTTGACGGCGATGGCGGCGAAGACTTGGCCCTTGGCTACAATTGCGCCTTAAGAAGAGAAGGCCGAGGCCGGGGCGCACAGGAGCTCAAGGGCAGGCCTTCATGCGCCGCGGCGCTCTTTTTTGTACTCCTTTTTTAGGTCCCCGCGGGGTCTGCCGATTCATGATCGGCTGAAAACCTCTTTTGAGTGACACAGAGCGCGGCCAAGACCCGAAGGCGGGCCTTAATGGCCTCCCCAGGGCCTTGTAAAAGCTCTTTTTTGTGCTTTTTCTGCCGTCATCCAACCCGCTCAAACAGCCTTAACCGTCATTTCATCGATGCTCTACAAACTGATCCGCAGTCTTCTTTTCAAGCTTGACCCCGAAACCGCGCACGGCCTCATCATGGGCAACATCGACTGGGCGGCGGCCACCAATCTGGTGAGGCTCGTCTGCCCCAAGCCCTACCGTGCGCCCGTCGAGGTGATGGGGCTTAAGTTTCCCAACGCCGTGGGCCTTGCGGCCGGCATGGACAAGACCGGGGAGCATGTCTCGGCGCTCGGCGATCTGGGCTTTGGCCACATTGAGGCGGGAACCTTTACGCCCTATCCGCAGTCGGGCAACCCCAAGCCGCGCCTGTGGCGGCTGATTCCGGCCGAGGGCGTCATCAACCACATGGGCTTTAACAACTGCGGCGCGGACAAGGCAATCGAGAATTTAAACAGCGCCCGGCCGTTTAGGGCCATGGGCGGCATTCTCGGTGTCAACATCGGAAAGCAGAATTCCACCCCCGTCGAGGGTGCGCTTGCCGACTATCAAAAGTGCATGCAAAAGCTCTACGGCGAGGCCGACTACCTTGCAATCGACATCTCCTGCCCCAACACGCCGGGTCTGACGCGGCTGCAGGAAGTCGACGCCCTTGAGCCCCTGGTTGCTGGCATTGCCGACGAGCGCAAGCGCCTTGCCGATCAATACCAAAAGCGCGTTCCCGTCACGATCAAGATCGGGCCCGATCTTGCCGACGAAACCATTCTTGCCATTGCCGACTTGCTCGTAAAGTACGACATGGACGCCATCACGGCAACCAACACGACGATCTCAAGAAAGGGCGTGGCGGACCTTGAAAAGAGCGAAAAACCGGGCGGCCTTTCCGGCAAACCCCTCTTTGAGCGGTCCACCGAAGTGGTTGACCTTTTGGCGCGCCACTTAAAAGGGGAACTTCCCATCATCGCCGTGGGCGGCATCATCCGCGCCGATGATGCAGTTGCCAAGATGCAGGCCGGAGCGAGCCTCGTGCAGCTCTACACGGGCTTTATCTACACCGGGCCCGAGCTGATTGCGCAGTGCGCCAGAGCAATCGACGCCTGGAAAAAGACTTCCTCATCGGCCGCTTGACAAGCCGCCGGCCTTGGCGCAAAAAAAGCGCACGAAACACGCACACAAGCCGGCCTCGCAAGCAAAAAGAGGCCGGCTCCTTCAGTTTTCTTTATGACTTGCAGACAAAGCGTCTGCAAAAGCCCGCCGGATCAAGAGGCTTTTTGACGATGCAGGGGATGCCGCGCTTGGTGAGCGCAGCTTCCCCGCGCGCGTCGCACACGATCATCGTGCCTTTGCCCGTGAGGACGCCATCGCGCATGATCACGTGCCCGCTCACGATGGTCGCGCACGCCTTCTTCTTCTCAAAGTCAAGGATCGTCACGTCGCCGTCGGCGCCAACGCCGAGGTGCCCCTTGCCGGGCAGCCCCAGAGCGCGGGCGCCCGCAAGGCTTGCCTTGGCAACGAACTCCGACAGCGTGAGCGCGCCAAAGGCAACGAGCATCAGGCCGTTTTCCACGATCACGTTTCTCGGGTACGAGCCCCCGTCGGTTGAGAAGGCGTCGACCACGAAGCTGCCGTCGTCGCGCTTTGCCTGCGCAAGCAAAAAGCGGCTCACGGCCGGGTTGACGGCAAAAGAGCCCACCACCTGGCTCTTTTTCTCACGCCAATAATCGAGAGCCTCTTTGCCATAAATGAGCCTGCCGATGCGCCCGTCGTCGGCGAGTACGCCCGCCTTCGAGGCGAGAATGGCTTTTTGAAGGCCCTCGGTAGTGGCTTCAAACCCGAGCCGAATGAGGCAGGTCTTGGTGACTTCGGTGGTGGGGACGCCGTTTTCAACGGCTAGCCGCGTGCCGTTTAAGGGCGAGAGGTAGGACTCCGAAAAAAGGTGCGGGTGCGACTTCAAAAGCTCAATGGCTTCAAGCGCTTCGTCCAACACCGGCCGGATCTTTCCGCGGCAGTAGCTGTTGATGTGCGCAACGTGAAGAAACCTGCCCTGGGAGGCTTGAACGGCGTCGCGCATGCCCTCGATGTCCGAGCCGTGCACGGTGTTGCCGACGTGCCAGGCAATCCAGGCCTTTTCTTTTTGCGCCTCTTCAATGAAGGCGGCGCAAATGTCAAGGTCCATCGGAAAGTGCCCGCCCAAAAGCTTGAGCCCGATGCCGCCCGCTTCAAGCGTTTTTTCAAGAAGAGAGAGCCGCTCGGCTGCGCCGGGGCGGTTTGTTTTCAACGTGAGGCCGGCTCGCGCCGCTTCGACAATGGCGATGTTGATGCCGGAGCCGCTCTTCTGTATTGACTCGAGAATGTTCTCCAAGGGCCCGGCCATGTCAAGCACCGTGGTGACGCCAGCCAAAGCCACCATTCGCTGCGCGTGCGGGTGGCCGAGCACCGTGCGCATGTGGGCGTGCATGTCAATGACGCCTGGCATGACGATTTTGCCCGCCGCATCAAGAACCTCGGCTCCAAGAGCATCAAGCCCCGCGCCCACTTGCACCACCTTGCCGTCTTCAATGAGGACGTCCGCCGGGGCGTCGACGCCGTTTAACGGGTCCACCACGCGGCCGCCTGCAATCAAAAGCCTTGCCATTTGAGTGCCTCTCCTTCTTGCAAAGGTTTGATCGGATCAAGGAGAAGTGTAGGAGAAACGGTGGCCTCTCAGGGCCGGGTTTGGCGCGAGGCGAGAGGCCTCGCGCAAGTTAGCCCGCAGCCGTCCCTGGGGCGAGAAGCGTCTTTGCTTTGTCAAGCAGAGCGACGACAAGAAGCGAGAAGGCAAGTCCCGCGCTGATGAAAATGAGCCCGGAAAAGGGCCAGCCCGCCTTTGCAATGGAGAGCCCCGCCCAAGAGAGCGGCGCGTGCACAAACAGCACGTGCCCCAGACTGTGCAGGCACATGATGTGAAAGCTTTTCTCGCCTGCGTACCGAAAAAAGCGCCCGAGCATTCGGAAGCGGTTAAGTACCTGCGCAAGCACGAACACCAGAGCGATGCCTGAAAACGAAACGAGGATCGTGTAGTAGCGCGCCTCGTGGCCAAAGGACATCGAGCGGATGTCCATGGGCGGCAGGCCGTTCCAAAAGACGGCTTTGAAAACAAGCGAGAGCGCGGCAAGCGCAAGAAGAATCGGCCGCCACCGCCCGTAGAGAATGTCGTCCTTGTACAAAAAGAGGATAAAGCCAAGGCACACGAAGACGTAGGCATAGAGGGTCCGCGCGACAAAGCCGATGGCGCGGCTTTGATCAAGGTTGGGGGACCTTACCGCCGCGACAAAGACAATTCCGAGAAAGGCGAGAATCTGAAGTTTCTTTGCCAGAGGGAAGGCTTTGAAGTCCTCATACATGCCGCGGGTGGCGATCCAAAGCAGCATGGCCCACCAAAGCGTGGGCACAAACCACAAGGGTGCGATGAACGGCTGAAACGGCTGATAGAAAAGGGGGTCGATAAAAAGCGCCTGCACCGTGAACCATTGAAAGGGGCTTGCGACCTGCGGCCCCGCGCCGGGGATGAGCGCGAGCACGGGTGCAAGCGCGCTGAAGACGGCAAGGTAGATGAAGGTGAGCTTCAGCAGCCCGACAGACTTGCGCCGCAGAGCCTCCGAGACGCTGTACTTGGTGCTTTTGGGAGCAAAAAAGCCGCTGATAAGAAAAAAGAGCGGCATGTCGACTGCCGTCAGAAACGGCAGGCCGCTGTGCATGGCGACAACGAGAACGATGCCGATGCCTTTGGCGACGTCGACGACCGCGTCACGCGGCTTGGCAGCGGCTGGGGGTAAAGAAAATTCCGTGTTTGCAAGGGGGGGGGCAAAGATGCATAACTCGTTGATATTAAAAGAGAAAATTAAAGTTTTGCGTTTATCGTGACAGCGCAGCAGCAGTCAGTGGCCTTGCGCCTGCGGCCGTGATTTTTGCTTTGAGCTCTCTTCTTCCCGGGCGGCGGGCACAATTGCAATGGTGCGCAAGGCTCGTCCATTGGTCTGCGTCCCAACAGAGCGGCTTTTTTTCCTCTCAACGCACGCACCGCGCGTAGACGGTGCGCAGCGCCGGCACTCCCCGCAGCCCGACTTCTGTCGCAACATCTTGCTGAGCGCAAGGCCGAAGAAAAGCGCGAGAATGCCTGCCACAATCCAGCTTGCCGCATTCATGGCTTCTTCCCCATTAAAAACCCAGGATGGAGCCTATCGTGAAGACGGCAAAGCCCGCAAGCCAGGCAACAAGGCACTGCACGACAACCACGGTACAGGCCCAGCCGGCTCCCAGCTCGCGCTTGATGGTGGCAATTGACGCCACGCACGGGGTGTAGAGCAGGCAAAAGACAAGAAGCGAAAAGGCGCTCAAGGGCGACAAAAGGGAGGTGAGCGCTGAGACCGACCCAAAGAGCACCGAGAGCGTGCTCACGACGCTCTCCTTGGCCATAAAGCCGCTGATTAACGACGTGGTGATGCGCCAGTCGTCAAACCCAAGGGGCGAAAAAACGGGCGAAATCCAGCCCGCGACCACGGCAAGCATGCTTGTCTGCGATTCAGCCGTCGGGTTGAAGTGAAAGTCAAAGCTTTGCAGAAACCAGATGATGATGGTCGCCACAAAGATCACCGTGAAGGCCCGCTCGATAAAGTCCTTGGCCTTTTCCCACAAAAGCTGCAGCACGTTTTTAGCGCCCGGCATCCGATAGTTGGGCAATTCCATGACAAAGGGCACGGCCTCGCCCTTAAAAAGGGTGCTGCGCATGGCTAGCCCCATGAGCACGGCCGCGGCAATGCCGCCTAAGTAGAGCACGATCATTACCAAGGCGCCGTGCGCGGGGAAAAAGGCCGCGGTGAAAAAGGCGTAGATGGGAAGCTTGGCCGAGCAGCTCATGTAGGGGGTGAGCAGTATCGTCATCTTGCGGTCACGCTCGGAAGGAAGCGTGCGGCTAGCCATGACGCCTGGCACCGTACACCCAAAGCCAATTAACATCGGCACGATGCTGCGCCCCGACAATCCGATTTTTCTTAGCAGCGTATCCATTACGAACGCCACGCGGGCCATGTAACCGCTGTCTTCCAAAAAGGACAGAAAGAAAAAGAGCGTCACGATCGTGGGAAGGAAACTGAGCACACTCCCCACGCCGTTGAAAATGCCGTCAATGACAAGCGAATGCAGAGACGCGTTGACCTGCGCCTGGGTAAGAAGCCCGTCGACCGCCTGCGAGGCCGCGCCGATCACAAAGTCAAGCGCGTCCTGAAGCCAGACGCCGATGACGTTGAAGGTAAGCCAAAAGACAAGCGCCATGATCGCCAAAAAGGCGGGAATGGCCGTGTATTTGCCGGTGAGCACCCGGTCGATTTCAAGGCTTCGGATGTGCTCCTTGCTCTCGTGCGGGCGCACCACGGTCTGCCGGCAGATGCGGTCAATAAAGGAAAAGCGCATGTCGGCCATGGCGGCGGCCCTATCAAGCCCGCGCTCGGCTTCCATCTGCTTGAGGATGTGCTCCAAGGTGCGCTTTTCGTTGACGTCAAGATCGAGCTGCTCGAGGATTAACGTATCGCCTTCTGCAATCTTGCTTGCGGCAAAGCGCACCGGGACGCCCGCGCGCCGCGCATGGTCTTCGATGATGTGCATGATGCCGTGCAGGCACCGGTGCACGGCTCCGCCGTTTTCGTCGGCCGCGCAGAAGTCCTGCTGCGCAGGCTTTTCCTGGTACTTGGCCACATGCAGCGTGTGGTCGATGAGCTCTTCAATGCCTTCGCCCTTGGCGGCGGCAATGGGCACCACCGGAAGCCCCAGGAGCGCTTCCATCTCATTGACGCGAATCGAGCCGCCGTTGGCGAGCACCTCGTCCATCATGTTGAGCGCAAGCACCATCGGGCGGTCAAGCTCCATTAGCTGCATCGTGAGATAGAGGTTGCGCTCGATGTTGGTGGCGTCGACGATGTTGATGATCGCCTTGGGGTGCTCCTTCAAAATGAATTCGCGGGTGATGATCTCTTCGCTTGTGTAGGGCGACAGCGAATAGATCCCGGGCAGGTCGGTGACGAGCGTCTCGGGGTGTCCGATGATGCGTCCGTCCTTTCTGTCGACCGTGACGCCGGGAAAGTTCCCCACGTGCTGGTTGGAGCCCGTGAGGCGATTAAAAAGCGTCGTCTTGCCGCAGTTTTGGTTGCCCGCAAGAACAAGCGTGAGTTCTTCCCCCTCGGGCAGCGGATTTTCGGTTTCCTTGACGTGAAAGCGCCCGCCCTCGCCGTAGCCCGGGTGGTCAAAGTGCCCGGCATCCATTCCGGCTGCAGGTGCGCCGGCCGCGGGGGCGGGCTCTGCCAGGGCGCTTTGGACGTCTTCAATCAAAATTTCCTTTGCTTCGGCCGTGCGCAGCGTGAGCTCGTAGCTCTTGATGCGGATTTCAATCGGGTCGCCCATGGGCGCGCGCTTGATCATTGTGACGCGCGCACCGGGGATGAGGCCCATGTCGAGAAAGTGCTGGCGCAGCGCACCGTGTCCGCCCACGACGGAGACGAGGGCGCTTTTGCCGATGGGAAGATCATTCAGAGTAAGGGGCATCGATTGGCTTCTTCGGGGGTCTTTTTGTTATTCGTTCGTTTTGCTTCGTGGCGGCGCGTCAAGCAAACATCGAGCGCGAGCCGCAAGCCGCGCAAGCTTTTCCGGGGCCGGTCTTGGGGCCTTTAGGGGTTCCTTTCGGGGTTCCTTTCGGGTAGCCGTGCATCGGCTGCAGCAACAGCGCGTTCGGAGGCTTCAAGGCGCATGCGCAAAGCCCAAGGGAAAGGCATTTTTCTTTTGCGGGACTTGCGCAAGCTCCGGGCAGGCACGCAAGGCGCTGCTCGAATTCAGCAGGCGGCATCGCGCGCAGGGCCTTGATAAAGACTGGACTCAGACTTGACTCGCACCTGGCCCGGCCTTGAGTTTCGGCTTGGCTTCTGGTTGGGGTATGGCCTTTTTTTTTGAGGGCCGCGTGCCGGCTCAAGGCCCCGTATTGTAGACCGATGCCCGTTGCCGCAAGCGGCGTGTCAAATTTCCTCCTCGCATGCCCGGTGTGCTTCCCGAAGGCGCGGGCTCCCTCTTTATGCGGCAAACCGATCTTAGGATTTGCGCGCACAAGGCGCATTTGTGCAAAAACCCCAAGCGTAGAATCAAACGAGGGGTGCGAAAAAGTGGGCCTCGACCGGTGTCCTTCCGGCGCTATCCGACGTCCTGCCGGATCAGACTGAGGCTTCCCGCACGACATCATTCTTCCGGCCAAGGCTTTGTCGATCATGATCCTGCGCATCATCTGCTTTGCCATGCTCTTTAACGCCACCTTCATGAGCATGCGCGTGATCGTAAGCCTGGATGCCCTGGCCGACGGCGCGGCCCCCTCGGACGTGGGCCTTTTGATGGCGCTTTTGTGCTTTTTCCCGGTGTTTCTCGCCATTCCCTGCGGCAGATGGATTGACTCGGCTGGCTTTCGCCGGCCGGTGCTCGCAACGGGAGCGCTTTTTCTTACCGCCGCAGCCGTCCCGGTCATTTTTTCTGACGCAGCTTATGGCCTGTGGCCGCTTTACGCGGGCTGCATTGCCAACGGCTTGGGCTCGATGGTGCTTGCTATCAGCTCAAACTACCTGGTGGGCGCGGCATCGGCCGGGCGCAACCGCACGCAGATGTTTGCCTGGCTCACCATGGGAAACTCGGTGGCGGGGTTAAGTTCGCCCATCGTTGCGGGCCACGTGATCGACGCCTGGGGGTTTTCAGCGGCCTACACCGTCTCGGGGGCGTTTTCGGCCGCAGGTCTCGTGATCTTTCTCATTGCCTCACGGGAATTGGCCAAAATCAAGCTGCCGCCCGCGCGCAAGTTCGTGCGGCACTCGACCGACCTCTTGAAGGACCCCGTGATGGGGCGCATTCTCATTGTTTCGGCCGTTGTGTCGATGGCCTGGGACCTCGAGACCTTCATGTTTCCCGTCTACGGGCATGCCGCGGGCCTTTCGGCCTCTGAAATCGGCTGGCTTGTGGGCGTTTTTTATGCCGCGACGTTTCTCGTGCGCTTTGCGCAGTCGGCTCTCTCCAGGATGCTCACCGACTGGCAGTGCCTCACCTTTTGCCTCGTGGTGAGCGGCGTGTGCTACATCCTCTTTCCCAACTTCAGCCGGATGGGGCCGCTGCTTGCGATTGCCTTCGTGCTGGGACTGGGGCTGGGCGTTGCAAACCCGAGCATCCTGAGCCTTTTGCAAAGCCACGCGCCGGCAGGGCGCGCGGCGGAGGCCTTCGGCATTCGCTCGACGCTCTCAAATCTCACGCACTTTGCTCTTCCCATGGCCTACGGCACGATCCTTGCGGCCATGAGCGTGGCGATGCTCTTTTACGCCTGCTCGGGCGTGATGCTCGCAACGATGGGGCTCACGCTTTTCGCCAAGGAAAAAAAGCCGCAGGACGGGCTTTAAGCGGCTCTTCTCCTTATCCCGCGGGCCGCAGAAAAGCCGCAATGCCGGTAAAGATCATCTGGCAGGAGAGGGCGGCAAGGATCAGCCCCGTGATTTTTGAGAGCATCGAGATGCCGCTTCTGCCGATGAGGCGCTGAATGTACTTGGCGCAAAACAAAAGGCCGCCGACGCTCAAGACGGCAAGCGTGACGGCCGCGGCCGTCTCGGCAAGCCCCTTCCAGTCTCCCGCTTCGCTTCCCATCACAAGCAGCGCGCCCACGGCGCCGGGCCCGAGCGCCGTCGGGATGGCAAGCGGCACGATTGCCAAATCCATGATCGAGGCCTTGGCCGCGGGAAGCTGAAAGCGGCCTTCGACGAGAGACACCGCGGTAAGAAACAAGAGCGACCCGGCCCCGATGCGAAACGCGTCGACCGTGATACCAAAGAGCGCAAAGATCGTGTCCCCAAAGTACAAAAGGACGATGCTGATGACGACCATGCCGATTGTCGAGCGAAGCGCAAGCGCCCGGCGCGTGGCGTCGCTTTCGTACTCGGTCATCGACAAAAAGACGGCGATCACAAAAAACGGCGTGAGAATGAAGAAGAACTTCACGTAGACGGCGAAAAATTCAGCAAGGCTCATGGCGTCGGGCGCTTGGCGCGAAAAACGATGAACTGCAAAAAAGGGCGGCGGCGCTCCTTTTCGGGCCGATTGTAGAGAAGTTGTGCACTGCGAAGCGCGCTTCATGCAGGGAGCATCTTCGAGGCATCGACAAAATCGATGGAGATGCGCGGGTTTCTTGGGGGAAGTGCCCAAGCCTTATGCATTTTCCTCATCAAAAATGTGAGCAAAGCGCATGCTGATGGCAAAAAGCCGCTGCGGCCGCCCACAATGAACGGCGTGCATGCGGGCCCGCGGGGCTTGAAGCGCCGCCGCCCGCTTCTCAAAGTTGCAAAACCAACAACAAAACCAAGAACTATTTTCCGGGCGCACGCTCTTTGCGCGGGGATTTCGGTTTGAAGAGCAAAGGACGCGCCCGGCCTCTCAAAGGAGACAGTCATGCCGGCAGAAGTCCTGCAGCGCGGAAAGATCAAGAAGGCGCCCTGCGCCGAAGCGCTTGAGTATTTGATCAGGCCTGCGATTGCGACCGATCTTGAGCGCTCCTACCTCACGATTCTCGCCGTCAACAAGGCGCACGTCGTGATGCTTGCCAAGACGGGCATCATCAGTGAAAAGGATGCGGCAAGCATTCTTCGCGCCACGCGCGAGATCGAGGCGCAAAAAGACGCGCCGAACTTTGAAATCAATCCCAACGCCGAGGACCTCTACTTTAATCTCGAGCGCTACCTCATCAAGCTCACGTGTCTTGAGGTGGGAGGAAAGCAGCAAACGGCGCGCTCGCGCAACGACCTTTTTGCCGCCGAAATCAGGCTCGACACCCGCCGCTACTATTTAAAACCTGCGCACATGTTCCTTTCTTTGCGCCGCACGATATTGAAGCTCGCGCGCGAAAACGTCTCGACCGTGATGTCGGGCTACACCCACATGCAGCCCTCCGAGCCCATCACGTTCGGGCACTATCTCTCGGGCGTCTCAAGCGCCCTTGCGCGCGACTACTCGCGCTTTGCCCACAAAGCCCTAGCGAGGGAGCCCGCGAATTCATTCGTCGGGGTGAATAGCCTGTCTGCGCAAGCCTGAATTTCAATCCTGCGCTTTGACTTCAAAGTTAGATTAATATATAATCATCTAATTTGAAATTATGCCGCAGAGCCCGCATGACAGACATTTACGAGCACAAAGAAGGGATCGTTTTCAAGAATCAATTTCATGTCGTCTTCTGCCCGAAGTATCGCCGCCGCGTGCTGATTGACGGTGTAGATGTTCGCCTGAAGGAAATTTTTCTGGAGCAGGCAGAGAAACTCGATGTCCGAATCATGAGCATGGAAGTCATGCCGGATCATGTGCATCTGTTTCTCAGCTGCGATCCTCGTCTCGGCCTCCATAAGGTCGTCAAGGCGCTCAAGGGGGCGTCGTCCAGGATCCTTCGCGAAGAGTTCCCTTGGCTCAAGAGCCGAATTCCCTCTTTGTGGACGCGAAGCTACTTCAGCTGCACGGTCGGCCATATCGGCCAAGCAGCTGTCAAGCGTTACATTGAAGAGCAGAAGACCGTATGAAGAAATCGACAACATCGAGCTACGTTCTCGAGCTGGAAGCGTCGGTGACGCCGAGTCAGCTGCGCGAAATACAAGCTCGCCAGGAAGTCGCGCGCGTGACGTACAACACCTGTCTGGGCCGATTGCTCAAGCGTTGGCGCGGCGTGAACGGCGTGAAGCAATGGCGTGAAGCAAAGAACCGTATCCAAGTGATCAATCGCACGGCTGAGCCGACGACAGCTGAAACAAAAGAGAAGAAGGCGCTCGAGCAGGACATGAAGCGGATCGAGAAGGATTTCGGGCTGACGGAATATCAGCTTCACGCTTTCGTGAAAGACGTCAACAAACATTTCGGCCGTCGAATTTCAATCAACGAAGCGCAAGTAACGGCAACGCGAGCCTTCCGCGCTTTCGAGAAATTCCGATACGGCGGGTGCCGAAAGCTTCGCTTCATCCCGCGCGGCGAGAGCGTGACGGTCGAAAGCAAGAGCAACGAGTTCGGTCTTCGAGTCTGCGGCCAGGAATTGGTTTGGAAGGATCTGCGCGCGCCGCTCATTGTGCGCAAGTGCGACAAGTACGCTGAAGACGCCTTTCTCGACAAGACGAAGTACGCAAGGCTGATCGTCCGCAGCATTCGGGGCAGGAAGCGGGTCTTCGTTCAGATCGTGAAGGAAGGCGTACCGCCCGAAAAGAAGCGCCAGGCAGGGCCTGCGGATTCTGCGGTCGGCATCGACATCGGCCCGAGCGCTGTTGCGGTGTATGCGACGGGGAACGCCGAGGCCTTCGTTGAGGCGCTTGCACCGAGCGTCGTGCGCGACGCGCGACGCATTCGTCGGCTGAGCCGCTGCATTTCGCGCTCGCTCGATGCCTGCAACCCGGACGCCAAGGACGAGCAAGGGTGCTGGAAGAAAGGCGTAAAGCTGATGAAATCGCGGCGCTGCGTAAAGAATCAGGCCAAGCTGGCAGACATTCGCCGTCGGCAGGCCGTCAATCGCAAGCGGGATCATGAAATCCTCGCCAACGAGATCATTGCAATGGGATCAGACGTACGAGCAGAGGACACGCCGATCGCGAGTTGGACGGCGCGGACAAAGGAAACGACAGCGCGCAAGGAGGACGGGAAGATCCGCAGCAAGAAGCGCTTCGGGAAGTCTGTCGGTCATCATGCGCCGGGCATGCTGTTGAGCATTCTCGACCGGAAGCTCGCCTACAGGGGCTCAAGTCTCAAACGCGTCGTCAGCCGCCGCGTCAAAGCTTCGCAGCTCGATCACGCTTCGGGCGAATACAGGAAGAAAAAGCTCGGCGACAGATGGTTCGAGGTAGCGGGCGAGAGGGTTCAGCGTGATCTGTACTCGGCTTGGCTTATCGCGCACGTAAAGCCGAACATGGAAGAAGTTGATCTTGCCGCGTGCAGGGCGGACTGGCCGAACTTCCTCAGGGCGCAGGCAAAAGCGCTTGAGAACGCGCCGAAGAATCTCAATGTTTTCTAAGACAAGCTTTTGACGGCAGCTTAAGCCGTCCGTCTGCGGACTGACAGCACCGCGAGACGCAAAACCAAGGCAGGCGGCGCGAAAGCGTACGGCAGGTCGCCCCGGAGGCAGCGAAGGGATACGGCCGGGCCGCAGCGCAGGTCTCCGTGAAGGAAGATGCAGCGCCGCTGAAGTTCGAATATGCGTCAGTGCTCTGCGGCAGACTCCGGCTTTGGTCGGATAAGGTCGCAGGGAGAAGCGCAGGTTGACGCGAAAGCGTCAATGTAAAGAACCCCGCGATTTCAATCGTCGGGAGTTGTCAGGTCTGGGAGTCGCTCAACATCTGCCCGCTCGGGGGCTGCTCGATGGGCTCGACCTCGTTTCCGATCGATCGGGGCCTGACGTCTGCGCTTCTTGGCTTTGACGGGCCGATGCAAAACTCCATTGACTGCGTGGCCTCGCGCGACTTCGTGCTTGAGCTTGCCTCGGCCATGGCCCAGACGGCCAACACGATGAGCCGCACGGCGCTAGACCTCTACAACTGGTCGACGCCCGAGTACGGCTACATCGAAGTCGACGACAGCTGTGCGGTGTGCTCTTCGATCATGCCGCAAAAGAAAAATCCCTTCACGCTCGAGCACGTCAAGGCCAAGGCGACGCACCTCGAGGGCTTTCTGATCTCGATTTTCAACGGCATGAAAAACGTGATCTTCTCGCACTGCCGCGACATCAGCGTGGAGACGCCGCGCTACTTCTGGAGCGCCATGCAGGAGAGGGAGGCCGACTTTGCGCTTTTAAACGTCACGATGAAGACGCTCTCGGTCAAGCCCGAAAAGATGCTCGCAAACGCCCGCCGCAACTTCTGCACGGTGACCGAACTTGCCAACTACCTCGTGCGCCACGACGGCGTCTCCTTTAGAGAAACCCACGAGATCATCGCCGACGTCGTGGGCAACATGTGCGAGAGGGGGGTGACGAGCGAAGACATCGACGCGGCCGCCATTGACGAGGTCTCAACACGGCTTTTTGGCTTCAAAACCAAATTGACCGACGCGCTCGTGCGCGAGGCGCTTGACCCCTGCCGCGTCGTCAATGAAAAGAGCGCCATCGGCGGCACGGCTCCCGACGAGGTGAGCCGCCAGCTTGATTTGATCGAGCGAGGGGTCGCAGCCGACGAGATTCTTCTTGCGCAGCGAGAAGAGGGCGTGGGCGAAGCCCGCCAAGCGCTCGACGAGGCGGTCGACGCGCTCATTGCGCGCAACCCGTAGCGCAAAGGGGCGGCAGCGCAAAGTCCGCGCGCGGGGCGGCGGGGCAAAAACAAAGAAACATAAGTTCCCCACACCGTTGACCCGCGCCGGGCGCGCCCCTTGTTTCACAAAGAGCAAAAAAGGAAAAAAAGCGGGCATTCGGGCGATCAGGGCGCAGCGCGTGACGCCATGCAAGCGCCCGCTCCAACCCCCAAGGGAGAAAAACCATGTTTTTTGCCGAATTCTGCATCGTGATCCTTGCCATGATCCTGGGCGCGCGCTTTGGCGGCGTTTTCTTCGGCATGGCGGGCAGCATCGGGCTCATGCTGCTTATTCTTATGGCTCTTCGGGTATATGTGTGGAAGATCCGGATAGGGGATTATGCCGCCAAGGCCTGTATTTGCGGGCGATTCGGCAGCGGAATCTCAAGGTTAGAACATATCAGCATGACCATGGCGATTAAACTGTCGGTATTGCGGAATCCCCTATCCTTTCGTATGATTAGCTGAATTTTCGAGTTTGTGGCTTCAACGCGAGCGTTGTTGACGCGGTAGCGCAGGGCGTTAAGAATTCCCTGCTCGTGTCGTCGGATCTTCTTTGCCAGGTCGATGACGACGGGAATGCGGGAGGGCGTGGCTTTGAAATACCAGCTCTTGAGCTCCGCCGCGGCTTCCTCGGCATCGGGCAGACGCAGGATGTTGCGCAGCATCTCCTTGTGTTGGTAGACGCGATAGAGCTTGGGCTCCTTGCTCTGGATGAGCGCCAGAGTCGCGTTCTGCCTTGCCGTGAGGTTCTCGGGGGCCTTGCCCAGAGCGTAGAGGGCGCCCTTGACGGCATCGGCCAGCTTTTTGGTTAGCTTGCCATCCTCTTTGTGCTTGGCGGCCGCGGCCTTGCCCTCGGCCTTCTGCGCCTGGCGCTGCAGGGCTTCCGCCTCCTTGCGCCGTTGCTGCCATATCTGGCGCCGAAACTCATTGACCACCTCATTGGCCCAGCCAACGACATGAAACGGGTCGGTGCATCGGATGGCCTGGGGAGCGTACTCCGCGATGCAGGAATCGATCCACCTTGCGCCGTCCCCGCTGATTGTTTTGATGCTGGCGCGCTGCTTTTGCGTGAGCTACTCGAAGAACTTGCTGAAGACGGCCTTGCCGTGGCCCGGATGGGCCCAAACAACCGTGTTGGTGTCGTGGTTGACGACGACCGTGATGTAGCTGTGCCCCTTGCGGTGGCTGGTCTCATCAACGCCAATGTTGACGAGGTTGTCAAGCCGGCAGCAGGGGTCCAGGGGTCGGGTTCGATCTCGTCGAGCGTGCGCCGCACGCATCGGCCAATGGTCTTCCAATCGACCTGCAGGTAGGCGGACGCGGCGGTGGTCGTGAGCTCCTTGGAGAGCCATGCGGCCGTGAAGTCGAACTGCTTGGTGAAGCGGGACTCGGGAAAAGCCCACGGAACGGAGGCGGTCACCACGCCGTGTTCGGGACAAATAACGCGGTGCGTCGGGGCCCGCAAATACACAATCAGGCCGCCCCAGTCCAGAGAGCGCCAGAGGCGGGGCTCGGCGGAGTTGCCATTGTCGTAGTGCTTGCAAACGCGGCCGCAATGAGGGCAGAGATGGCTCTTGCGTATATAGGGCCGGACGTCAAGGGTGAGGGTGGAAACGCCGAAGGCGGCTGTTGAGGTCGTCTTCCCGTCGCAAAAGCGCCGACCTCTCCGAAAGCGTTTAACCTTCGGAGAGGCGGCGCTTTGAGTTTTGGAAAAGCTGCCGCGGACCGCAAGGAGCGGGCTTTGCACAGGGCACCTCGCGCAAGGCCCTGCACAAGACCATCAAAGAAGAACATCAAAGGCTTTGCCGACTTTCAAGTCGGCAAAAAGGGAGACGGCATGCGGCGCGACAACATCCTTCGGCATCTCTTTCGCTCGCGCACGGAGGTGTTTCTTGCGCTTGCCCGCACGCGAAGCTTTACGGCGACGGCAAGACGCCTGCGCATGAGCCAGTCGTCCGTCTCGCGGGCCGTCGCCGAACTCGAGCGCGACCTCGGCGTGGCCTTGATCGAGCACGACGTGCGTCCTCTGCGCCTGACGCCCAAGGGAGCGTATTTGCGAAAGCTCCTGTCTGACGAGTACGAGCGCTTAAGCGCCGGGCTCTCGGGCTTTTCGAGCCTTCAGCCCTCCTCGGGGCCGCTTCGCGTAGGCATTGTCGAGAGCGTGGCGCGCGTGTTGGGGCACGAGTTGACGAAAACCTTTGCGGGAAGCTGCAGCGCCGTGACGATTCTCACGGGGATTGCGCAGTACCTGCTGCGGCTTTTGGACGAAAACGAAATCGACGTGATGATCTGCTCCGACCCCTTTGCCGCCCGCGGGGACCTTGAAAGGCGATTTCTTCTGCGCGAGCCCTCGATCGTGCTGATGCCCTCTGAGCCTAGCGCAGCGCTTGGAAGTGCGTTTGCCGACGAGAGCGCCCTTTCCTGGGAGACGCTTCAAAACCTCGCGCTTCCCATGATTCGCTACCACCGCAACAATTCGGGCGGCAGGCTTGAAGAAAAGCTCTTTAACGACCTGGGGCTCTCCTTTGAGAGCGAGCTTGAAGTCGACGTCAACGAGCTTTTGCTGACCTTCGTGCGCGAGGGACGCGGCTGGACCATCACGCGGCCCACGTCGCTTGTGCAGCACCCGGAGCTTTTGGAAGGCGTGAGGGTGCTCCCCATGCCGGAGCCCGTCGTCTCGCGCGAACTCTTTGTCATGACGCGAAAGGCCGAGGTGCCCGCGCTCTTTGAGCGCGTGGTCGCAAGCGCCGCCCGCGCCGCGGCCGACGCTTTGGTGCCGCAGTTTGCCAAGTACGCTTCCTGGGTCAACGACTACGTCTTCTACCTTGATCCCGACGATCCCAAAATAGAGCGGCGCATGGCTGCGGGAAGCGGCCTTGCAAGCCGCGTGTTCATTTTGTAGCTTTCTCAGGATTCTTTCCTTGAGCCGGCGGCGGTTTTGTCCCTGCCCGCAGCCGCAGGCATGGCCCGCCGCACGAGCTTGACGGCAACAAAGGCGCAAAGCGCCCCCACGGCCGCGCCGGCGAGAATATCGCTTGGAAAATGCACGAAGAGGTACATGCGCGAGAGGGCCATGAGGACGGCAAAAAAGAGCGCCGCGGCTCCGGCCTTGGGATAAAACCAGGCGAGCGCGCAGGCGGCGGCAAAGGCGCTCGTGGTGTGTCCCGACGGGAAGGAAAAGTCGGGCGGGCAGGCAATGAGCGAAACGTCGGCCACAAGGTCGCACGGCCGCAGGCGCTCAATCAGGGGCTTGAGCGTGAGGTTGCAGACAAGGTAGCCAAAAAGAAGCGCCGCGAGCATCGAAACACCCGCCCTGCGGCTTGCGCGAACAACGACGAGCACCAGCGCAAGCGCAATCCAGATGAAGCCGAAGTCGCCCAGGCGGCTCACGGCAACGAGCACGGTTTCGGCTGAAGGGTGCGAGAGCGCTTCTCTGAGAGCCTCAAGAAAGCCAAGCTCAAGAGCGAGGTGGTCGGAGAGCATGCGAAGGGGAAAGAAGACGATGGAAGTCAACGAAGCTGACGGCCATTTTGACACGAAAAAGCAACGGGCCCCGTCGCCCCTAAATTTATTTGTACGCGAACAAATTAAAAGCTTGTTTCTGAACCTCAACATTGCGGCCAAGGCAACGAAAAAAGCGGCGCTGTCTGCCGCTTGAGACAGACTACGCCGCTAGTGTCGTTGTTTAATGATTTATATGTCGACTTTTAAGCTTCCTTCACAATGCGCGCCACGTCCTTGGCAAAGGCATCCTTGCCCGAGCTTGAAAGCACGCCGTAGAGGTGCATGGCCGTGAGGTTTGCCATGGCGTAGTTGCGGAAAGCGTTGAGCTGCTGCGGATCGGTAAGGCCGTAGCTTTCCTTGGCAAGGTCCACGAGCGCCTTGGCCGTCCACTGACAGGCCGAAGTCGAGATCACGAAATCGTGGTCCGCAAGATGCACGACCCAGCCCTCAATCCTGCGCGGCAGCGGCAGCGTCTGCCCGCCCTTGTCGATGAGCCCGTAGGCAACGGGGTCGACGCCAGCGATGATCGAGGCGGCTTTGAGCCATCCGACCACGAGCTTTTCGCCTGCGGCCGTGGCGGGATGCTCGTGCGCACAGGCCTGCGCCGTCACGACGGGGGCGGGCACCTTGCGGGCGATCGACTCGGCAATTGAAAGCACGTGGTGCTCGCCCGTGCCGGCAAGCGGCTGCTCCTTGCGGCAGCTATGGTCGTCCTGCCAGGCAAAGACCCAGGGCTTGTGCAGATCGTGGAGGATTTCGCCGCCCACGGCCGCATCGTAGTCAAGAACGAGGCCGTTGATGTCGCGGTAGTTCTTCACGAGCGCCTGGGCCGAAACGACGTTGAGGGCCGTGTGCGTGGCAAGCCCCCCGGGGTAGGCGTGGTGGCTTGCGTAGCCCGAGCCAGGGGCGCTCCAGAAGGGCTGCGGACTTTTCTCGGGATTGGCAACCGGAGGAAAGAGGCTCGTGCGGGCTTCGTCGATGAGGCCCGCCTTTTTGAGCTTCGCGAGGCGCTCTGCCGCGTCGCCCTTTGCAATCGTGGGCGCGGGGTTCTCCAAAATCTCAAGCGCGGTGCTTCTCAACGCCCCGTCACGGATTTGCCCGGCGGCTTCGACGATGACGCGGTAGGCCGCCTGCACGACGACGCTCTCGCGCGCCATGTCGACGTCGGTCATGGAAAGGATGTCCGAGAGCGAGCGCTGCGTCTTGGGGGCGGCTGCCAGGGCTTCAATATTAAACGTACTTGCGCACAAGCCAACGCCCGTGGCCAGAAGCGAGCCGCGAAGGAGAAACTCGCGGCGGGAAAGGTCAAACATGGGATCCTCAAAACGTGGTCAATGTCAGGATGGTCAAACAATTTGCGAAGACGCACGGCTCAAAGTGCATCTTTTTCGCAAGGCGTATTGTTCTCTTTCGATGTGTCAGGGACGCGACACTTTGATGACGAAAGCATGAAGCCTTCATGGCAGTTTGACGACAGGCCAAAGGGACCAATGTCTGCGTGCGTAAAAGGCTTCATGCGGGCTTTAAAAAGTTTCACGAAGATCGAAACAGGTGCTTGCGGCAGATCACCACGGCAGGAATGACGGCAAGAAGCGCGCCTGCGACCATCACGGCGGCAAGAAAGAGGATTTCATCGCCCCCGATGTCGGGCGCCATCGCAATCCCCGTGCGTGCGCCGATGGCCTGCCCCGCTAGAAAGGAAAACAGAGTGCCGACAAAGAGCGCTGCGATGCTTGCCGCGGCAATGGCGCTTTCAATGGCGCACCACACGGCCGTGAGCACGTAGCGGCGCGGCGCGCCCATCGTGCGCAGCAGCTGCAAGTCCTTTTCCCGGAGCCTTGCGAGCACAAAGCCCGTTAAGAGCGCTGCGGCAAGCGACGTAGCGACCGAACTTGCAGCAAAGGTCTTCAAGGCGGCCGCGGCCGCAGCAAAAACCGAGAAAAGCTCAAGGAGCGCCTCTCCCGTAAAGACCGCCATGACGTTGACGACGCTCCCGTCGGGAGCAATGGCCGACGTTTTTAGAAGGTGCTGACGGATGCGGTAGGCTGAGGCCACGCTCGAGGGCTTGACGACAATGGCCGAAGCCCCGGGCAGCGCTTCAAGCGGTCCTTCCATCCAGGCTTCAATGGCGGGGAGCGCCTCTGTGCCCGCATCGGCATTGTCTTCAGCATGTTTCTCTGCGTGACCTCCTGCAGCAGCGCCTCCCTTAGCAACCCCTCCGTGCATGGACCACAAGGTCGAGATGGGAATCAAAACGGCCCGATCCCAGGGTGTGCCCGTGGGCGGCAGGATGCCCACCACCGTAAAGGATTCTTTGTGCGCATGCGAGAGCGCCGTCGCCCCGTGCGAGGGGCTAAAAGCATCGCCCAGGGAAAATCCAGCGGCGGCTCCCGCCACCGCCTCCATGGGGGCGGCAAAGGGGCGCCCCTCGCGCATCCGCCGCTCTCCGTTTTGCGTGACAAAGGCGATCGTCGTGCCCACAAGTGGAGAGCCCGCAACGCTGTCGCCGAAGGCAAGCGGCGCAGCCCAGGCCGCGTCTTCGGGCTTTTTCGAGAGGTCCCTTAAAACCGGCATCGGCACAAGCCCCAGCATTTCGTCGCGCAGATACACGGTGCCAAGCAACAGCGCCGAGCGGCTTCCCTTTGCTCCAACCAAGATGTCAAACTGATCGGCCGCGCGAATCGAGGATTCGCGCACCATGCGCTCGGTCTGAATGACGCTGCAGGCAACCGAGAGCGCAAGGCAAAGGAGCGCCGTGAGCCCCCAGAAGATGCCGCGGCACTGCCGCAATTCGCCTTTTAAAAACAAGAAGACGTTCATGGCGCGGCTCCGGAAGATGTGGTTTCGTTTTTGGGCGCCGCCATGGGTTGCGGGGCTCGCAGCCAGCTCCACACGCCGTGCTCCATTTTCCCGCGCAGGGCAAAGGTCTCCGCGAGCGCCTCATCGTGCGTGACCACAATGAGCGTGGCGGCAAGATTTTTGGCAGCGCTGCGCAGGGCCTCTGCCACGCGTTTTGCATTCGCTTCATCCAAACTTGCCGTGGGCTCGTCGGCAAAGATGACGCGCGGCCGCCCCATCAGCACGCGCGCAAGCGCCGTGCGCTGCATCTCTCCGCGCGAGAGTCTGCCTGCGCGCGTGTGCGCAGGCACGCCAAGTTCGTCCAAAAGGCTCGTTGCCCGCGCTTTGCTCTCTGTCGTGATGCGCCCGCGAAATGTTTCTGGAAGCAGCACGTTTTCAAGCGCCGAAAGGCCCTCCAAAAGCCCGAAGTCCTGGAAAAGGAACCCGCAGTTTTCTCCCCTCCAGGCGTCGCGCGCAGATTCGCCAAGCGCGCTGATGTTTTCTCCCGCCCAGACGACGCGCCCCGTATCGGGCCGCGCCATGCCGCTTAAAACCCGCATGAGGCTCGTTTTCCCCGCACCCGAAGACCCCGTGACGGCCACTTCGCTTGCAGCGGGAATTTGAAGCTCCTCAATTTGCAAAATCGTGCGCACGGCAAGGCCGTCGGCCGCCTTCCAGGAGAGGCCCCGGGCCTCAAGGTCCATGGGAGCTCGCGCCCCTGCAGTGCCGGCAGCGGGACCGGCGGTTTTCAAGGTCTCCTGCGTCATTTGATGACCTCGTAGTGCGCGTCAACAAGCCGCACAAGGCTCACAAACCCCGTTTCAGCATCCGTTTTGGAGCCAAGCTCCAACACGCCCGTGACTTCAATCGGGTGGTTGGCCTGCACGAAGTCGCCCTTGTTTTCGAGGTAGACGACGATGATCGAGTCGGGCCAGTCCTCGTCGCTATTGCAAAACGGGCACAGGCTCACGGGCGAGCGCGTGAGCACGAGAAAATCGGCGTCGGCCTTCAGGGGCGGAGCCATGAACCCGCGCACGGCCACGGTTTGGCCGTCAAGCGACTTCATCTTGTCGGAAAACGTGAGCCCCAAAACGGAGCTCGGGCCATACATCTCGTCAAATCCAAGAAGGGCGGCGGCGTGGACTTTCCTGGGAGAAAGAAGCGCGGGCGCGGCAAGCGCCGCCAGAGAGCAGAGCAGGGTGCGTCGATGCAGGTTCATGGGCGGGGACCGTAAGAGAAAGTGTCTGTGGAAACGAAGTCAAGAAGGGAAGGGGAGAAAAAAGCAGCGTGCGGAGCTTCGACGAAGCCGAAGACATCCGCACGCTATGCACGCCAAAGAATCGGCAGATCAGGTCAAGCAAGGGGGTTGAGACAGCGTGCTTTGTTGGGCGCTGCCGCCGTCCCTTTGCTCTGAGATGGCCCGGATTACTTTCCAAGAGCCAGCGCTTCGGCCATGATGCGGAAGACTTCGGTGGAGTTCATGAACCCGTGGAAGGCTTCGGCGTTGGGGCCGCGGGCCGTCACGACGAGGTCGTCGACCGTGTGCACGCCCTGCGACTCGCTTCTCGGAAGGTTGCCTTCGACGAAGTGCCCGCCCGGGATGTCCTTGTACTGGGCGTTGGCGACGTACTCGCCCTTTTCATTCTTGACGGCGGGCGTGAAGGTCTCCTCCTTGTAGGGGCGGTAGGTCTCGTAGTAGTCCGGGTGCGCGCCAAAGAACACGGCAAGGCGCTTGTCGGGGTAGAAGTTGTCCGGGAACCCGTCCTTGTCATTGTCTTCGTAGTGCGGGTAGCCTGCCTGCGCATACACGCCCACCTTCTCGCGCATGTCGCGGCCGGGCTTGTTGTCGTCGACCGTGCCCGCCACCGAAATCGAGTGCGTGTGGTCGCCCGTGACGATCAAAAGCGTGTCGGGGTGCTCGTCGCAGTACTTCTGCGCGGCTTCGACAACCTTGTCAAAGGCAATGGTCTCGGCCACGGACCGCGTCCAGTCGAGCGGGTGCGAGAACTTGTCGACCAAGCCCGCCTCGAGCATCAGGAAAAAGCCGTCCTTGTCCTTTTCAAGTACTTTGATGGCGGCGGCAAAGCTCTCGGTGAGATCGGGCTGGTTGGGGAACTTGGAGACCGTGTTGCCCTTGAACTGATGGCGATCAAGCCAGCCGTCCATATTGCCCGGGTGAAAGAGCCCGAGGAGCTTGTCGGCGCTCTCAGCGGCCTTCACCATGCCGTCGCGGTCGGTGGCAAGCGCATAGCCCGCCTTCTGAAAGAGCTCGACGTAGTTGATGTCGTCCTTGCGCTTGGAGCCGGGCGTGGACTTGGGGATGAAGTAGGCAGCACCGCCGCCTAACATCACCTCGGGCTTGACCTCATAGAACATGCCCACGATGTCGGCCTTGTCCGCACGACGCCGGGTGTGGGAGACGACGGATGCGGGCGTTGCGTCTTCAAGTTCGGCGTCGCTTACAACGCCCACGGCCATGCCCGTCTTGCGGCGGATGAGTTCGGCAATGGTCTCCTGCCGGGGGTCGTCCTGCGTTGCCTTCGTGCGGTCAACGTACACGCCGAGGGCGTTCACTGAGGACTTGTGGCCCGTCATGTAGGCCGAGGCGGTGTTGGCGCTGTCGGCAGCAATCGTATCGACCGAGCTCGTGCCCAGAAGAGCCATGTGCGGCATGTTGTCCATGGCAAGCGGCGCGTTGTACATGCCGTTGGTGACGCCCTTGCTCATGATGCGCGCGGCCGTTCTGTGCCCGACGCTCAAGCCGTCGGCAATCAAGAGGATGACGTTGCGCGCCTGTGGCTTTTTAGGCGTGCCGTAGATTTCCCAGACCACCGTCTTTTCGCCCCCTTTGCCTGAGACGCTCACGCGGTAGGTGCCGGACTTTTTGATTTCAACGCCGCGCATCCAGATGCTCGAGGCGTTGCTGTCGATTTCGGTGCCGACGAAAATCTCGTCGCCCTTGAGCACCTTGCGGTAGTCCGCGCCGTTGATTTCGATTTTGACGTCGCTGCGGTCAACGACGCGGTCGAGTTCCACTTTGAAGTCAAAGCGGGCATTGGTCATGAAGCGGGCCTTGTCGACGGGATAGATGTCGGCTGCGGACGCGCTCGAGGTGACGCCGGCGGTCGTGATGGCGGTGACGGCGCAGGACAAAAGCGCCGCGGCAAGTTTGGTGTGCATGGATTTCGTCATGTTTGAAAGATAAAAGTCTGTCAAAACGCTGTCTTTGAAAAGAACCACTTTTGCAGTGCGATATGGGTTTCCCCAATGGCGTAAAGGACTGCAAAAATGCTTTATTCGTATAAAAATCAGCTGTTTTGAATAAATGCGTGCCTTCGGTCTTCCGAAGACGCACTGCCGAAGTTTATGGGCGGTCTGTGAAGGCTCTCTGACAGTTTTGTGACCGGATGGTGACGGGAGGAGAAGCTCTCTCTCAAAACTTCCTGTTGCCGGCGCTCACGCGGGAAAGTTCAAAGGGGGGAGGGAGGGGGTTTTCGCGGCGGCTTTTGCCGAAAGCCTGCGCAGTACAATGCAAAGACGTGTGCCGGCAGGCGTCGGGATGAGAGGATTCCTAGCGAGCGCCTGCCTTGTTTTTGGAGAGATTTTTCGATGCGGACGATTCACAAAGCGGCCTTTATCGGCATGGGGGCGCTCGGGATTTTGTACGGCGACTTGATCGCCCGGCGCTTTGGCCTGGGCAGCGTCACGTTTCTGGCCGACGCAGGCCGCATTGCGCGCTATCGCGCCAATCCGCCTTCGATGAACGGCGAGCCCTGCGACTTTTGCTTTTGCGAGCCGCAAAAGTTCGAGGGCAAGGCCGATTTGCTTGTCTTTGCCGTCAAGGCGACGGCTCTCGCTGAGGCCATTGCCGAAGTCAAGCACTTGGTTGGCCCCGAGACGATCATCCTTTCGGTTTTAAACGGCATTTCAAGCGAAGAGATCATCGAGCACGAAATCGGTGCAGGCACCATCGTGCACTGCGTAGCGCAGGGCATGGCCGCGCGGCGGACGGGCACGTCCGTCATTTGCAAAAAACAGGGCGTCATTTGCGTGGGCGTGCCAAAGGAGCACCCCGAGCGGCGCGAAGCGCTTTGTGCGCTTGAAACCTTTTTTGATGCCTGCGGCATTCACTATCAGCACGAAGAAGACATCATTCGGCGCATCTGGTGCAAGTGGATGTTCAACATCGGCGTCAATCAGGTCGTGGCCGTCGCCGAGGGAGACTTCTCGAGCATCCAAAAGCCCGGAGACGTGCGCGATCGCTACATTGCGGCCATGCAGGAGGTGGTGCAGCTCGCGCAGCGCCTCGGCGTCGACGTCACGCAAAAAGACCTGGAGGAGTACGTGAAGCTTGGCGACACCCTTGACCCCGAAGGCATGCCGAGTCTGCGGCAGGATACGCTTGCGCACCGCCCGACCGAAGTCGAGCTTTTTTCGGGCACATTGATCAAGAAGGCGCATGCCGCGGGGCTAAGTGTTCCTGTCAACGAAGCCCTCTACCGGGAAATCAAGGAGATGGAGGCAAGTTGGAAGTAGTTGCCTCTCTGATGCGGTGCGTTAAGCAAAGTTTGTTTAATTTCGATTAACTTTGATCAACTGCATGCAACTGTCGTTATTTTTGGCGTGATTTGCAGTGCGAAGAATTTCGGAGATTTGACTCATGAGCGGCATGAACACTTTGACGGATGTTCTCATCAACCACACGTCGGTTCGCGACTACACGGACGAGCCCGTTGCGCCCGAGGTTTGCGAGCGCATTCTCAAGGCTGCGCTCGCGGCCTCGAGCACCTGCTTTTTGCAGCTGGTCGACATCATCCGCGTCACCGACAAGCAAAAGCGCGAGGCGCTCATGCACCTCTCGGGCGAGCAGCGCCACGTTGTGACGGCTCCTGAATTCTGGGTTTTCTGCGCCGACTACGGGCGCGATGCCGCGCTTGTGGAGAAGGCCGACCTGGGCTGGACGGAGCAGCTTGTGGCTGCCTCGCTGGATGTGGGCATCTGCGCGCAAAGCGCCATGGCAGCGCTTGAAGCGCAGGGGCTTGGCGGCGTCTTTGTGGGCGGGCTGCGAAACGGCATCGAGGAAGTTGATGCGCTCCTTAATCTCCCTCAAAACGTGGTGCCGCTTCTCGGGCTTGCCTTCGGGCATCCGGCCTGGAAAAACGAAATCAAGCCGCGGCTTCCGATGTCGGTGACCGTCATGGACAACGGCTACCGCGAGGCCTCAAGGGAGACGATTGCGGCCTACGACGCGCAAATGCATGCGTACTTCAAGAGCCGCTCGAGAAGCCCGAGAGATGACACCTGGGTCAACGGGATTTCGGGCATTCTCAAGCGCGAACGCCGTCCTTTCGTGAAGGATTTCCTGCAGAAGAAGGGCTTTGCGTTAAAATAGCGCCCGCTCTGAAAAGGGAAAACTGTCAAGAAGGCCCCGGGCCCGGGCGCGCTTTTCATGTGCGCCTTGCGCAGGGCAGGTGCTTTGCTTTCCGACACAACAACTCCATCCGGATAAGCAAGGCACTGCGGGGCAAGGCCTTTGGGCCTCTCTCAAGAGAAAAGGCGAGGGCGCTGCCAGACTTCGGGCGCGAAGGGCTTTGAAGAGCCCCGTGCGCGCACAGCGGCAGTACCGGCAGGCCGGACTCTCATTCTTGTGCTTTTTCATGCGGCGCAAAGAAATCTTTCGCTGCAGGGGCCCTTGTTTTCCCTTTTATTGCACCCTCGCGGTGCTCCGGCTGTTTTTCCTGCCACAGGCTTGTGTCCTTGCGGTTCTCCGTCTTTTGCCCTTTCGGGCGGCGGCTGCTGCAGGAGGCCCCCGGCCGCTTTATTTAAAGCTCCCCTTGGGCTTTTCAGTCCCAGGGGCGCGGGGGCTTTTGCGCTTTTTTTTTCAAGCGCGCCGCAGGAAGAGCTTTTGCCGGCAGAGGCGTGTTTTGCAGGATGTTTTTGTTTTCGACAGGATGGTGACGGGATGGTTTTTCGCTTCTTGATGTTTGTTTTCGGCCTTTTGGTGCTTGCCACCGGCATTTCCACCGTGACGCATGCGGGACTTGGAACGGGTACGGTGAGTTCGGCTGCCATCGTGCTCTCGCAGAAGACGGGGCTTACGATCGGCTTTTTCGTTTTCGCCACCAACGCCTTTTTCTTCGTTCTGCAGACCTTGGTCGATCACAAGGGATTTTTCATCAAGGCGGTCAAGCAGCTTCCCGTCTGCGCGCTCTTTGGCGCGGTCTTTGACCTTGCGATGTGGGCGACATCCTTTCTGGACCCCACAAGCTACGGACTTAAGCTCGTGCAGGTTGCCGCAGGCACGGTGCTCACAGGGCTTGGGATTTCGGGCATGGTCTACGCCCGTCTCTTTATTTTGCCGCCCGAGGGGTTTGTTCTTTCCGTCATGCACCGCTGGGGCGGGTCGTTCGGAACACTGCGCATGGGCGTCGATATCTTCCTTGTGACCGTTGCCGTCATCCTGAGCCTTCTCTTTTTCGGCACCATTGTGGGTCTGCGCGAAGGCACGCTCGTCACGGCCCTGGGCTCGGGGCGCGCGGCCAACCTCTTTTTAAAGCTCTGGGGACGGCTCTTTCCGAAGCACCGCCCGATCGACTAAGGCGCTGCTGGCACCAAAAACGACCTTCAGGGCGCGCTTTTCCCCGGCCCTTCGTTTTTGGTCTGTGAATGAAGCGCGGCGGCCGTGCGTGCGGCCGAGTTTGTGGCCTTGCGTGCGGACGTTAGGCCGCCGCAAAGACCACTTCGCGCACGATGAGGCTCACGCCGCCGCCGATCATGAGCCACAAAAGAAGTTTCCTAAAAGCACCGTCCGAGAGCCGCTTGTAGAGCGCCACGCCCGCCTGCGCCGCCAAAAGCGTCGCCGGAATGGCAATAGCCATCAGAATCAGGGTGTGCGCCGTGAAGTATCCGCGCCAGACGTAGACCGCGGTGGCTAGCCCAAGCACGACGACGTTAAAGGGCCGCAGGATGGCGCTCGTTTCCTGCTTGCTCCAGGGCTGCAGCGCCGCCCACATCGTGGGCAGCACGCCCGAGAGCGACGCCGCGCCCCCGAGCAGGCCGCTAGCAAACCCCACCAGAGCGTCCGCTGCGGGGTGGTCCTGCTTCATCTGCGGCAGCGTGTGCCGCGCAATCAGAAAGGCGCCGTAGAGCAGCATCAGGCAGGCGATCGTGAGCTTGATGACCGAGGCGTCGACCCAGACAAGAATCGACGTGCCAAGGGGCATGGCAACGAGAGCCGGAATCAAAAACCGGGGCAGGCGCTTAAAGCCCTTGGAGAGTCCCGCACGGGTAAGCCAGAGGCTTTGCACGCCGCTGATCACCGACATGGCCGCCACAATCGGCACGGCCTGCTCGGCCGGCATCGCCTGAAGCCAGATCCCAAGCGACATGAGCGCGGTGCCAAAGCCCGCAAGCCCGTTGACAAAGCCGCCTGCGGCGGCTCCCAAAACAACCGTGACAACAATTTCCCATTGCATGGCTTGATGTTTCCTCAAGGTGCGCGGGGGCGTTTTCTGCAAGCCGTTCACGCTCTTTTCGAGCCCCTTTCCGCACCCTTGGCGCAAGGCCGGGATTTTAAGTTCTCTTGCAGCAAAGGAGGCGGCAAGGCGCCAAGGCGCCTTGAACCTTTCGAAAGACTGGTGGCCTGCCTGCAGCAGTTTCCCCGAAGTCAGGCGCCAGGCTTGTCTTGATGGATGTCCTTGTCCTTGAATTCGCACAGATCGGCGATGGCGCAGTGCACGCAGTCAGGTTTCCTTGCCGTGCAGCAGTACCGGCCGTGCAGCAGTATCCAGTGATGGGCGTTGACGAGCACCTCCTGCGGCAGGTGCTTTTCCAAAAACGCGCCCACGGCTGCGGGCGTTTTCGCCTTGGAGAGGCCCGTTCGGTGCGCCACGCGAAAAATGTGCGTATCGACCGCCATCAGGGGCTTGCCGAAGGCGACGTTGAGCACCACCTTGGCCGTTTTTTCTCCCACGCCGGGAAGCGCCACCAGGCTTTCAAAATCCTGCGGCACGCGTCCCTCGTATTTTTGAACGAGGATCGCAGCCGTCTGCACCGCGTGCCGCGCCTTGGAGCGGAAAAGCCCCAGCGTCTGGATGTAGGGCTCGACTTCTTCGGGCGTCATTGCGGCAAGTGCATGCGCGTTCGGGGCGCGCTCAAAGAGCGCGGGCGTCACCGCGTTAACCTTCTGATCGGTTGTCTGCGCCGAGAGCATGACCGCAATAAGAAGCTCGAAGGGATTTTTCCAGTTGAGCTCGCTCTTGGGGTTGGGCCGCAGGGCGGCAAGACGCTTGAGGATTTCGCAGCGTCGGGCGTCGTTCATGGTTTTCGCTCTCCTTTTCGCGCCCGTTATGAGGCGCCCTGGCGCGCCTTTTTCATGACCGCAGCCAGAATGCCCGCGCGCGTGGCGGCGTCGTGGTTGAGCTCCCGGGCTTTTTCTTCTTTAATTCGCAGGCGTCTGAGGCGCGCCGCTTCATAGCGCTTTTTGGCTGCGCGCGCATCCTCGGGCGTCCACTCGCGCCCGGCCTCGATCATGTCGACGGCGTTGACAGGACAGGCGCACACGCAAAGCCCGCACCCCGTGCAGGCCGTGTCAATGACGGCAAAGAGGTGCTTGGGCGTGCCGCTGATGACTTCGACGGGGCAGGCCGCGGCGCACAAGGCGCAGCCGATGCAGGAAAGGGCGTTGATGCGTGCGGTGCTAAACGGCAATTCCCTGCCGTATTCCGGATCAAGCGGCAGGGGATCGGTGCCCAGAGCCTTGGCAAGTCGTGCAATTCCCTTTGCGCCCCCCGGAGCGCACCTGTTGACGGCGGCCTTCCCCGCAGCCATGGCAAGCGCGTACTGCGCGCAGCCGTCAAACCCGCATTGTCTGCACTGGGTCTGAGGAAGAATGTCTTCCAAGCGTTGAGCCATGATTTCGGGGGAGGGCATGGGGGAAAAAGTACAAAAAGTTGGATGAACGCGATTGTGTCACGCTTTCACGAGCGCTTTCAAATTTTGAAAAGAAGGCGGGAAGCTTCTCGCCATGAAGGAACGCTTCCGTGTGCGCCGACCTTTTTTGCGGGGCCCGTTCGCCTGGCTGCCCAAAACCGTGTTTCGTAGGATCGCATCCCAAAAGAAAAGCGCTCCTCGTTTTTTGCACGTCCGCGGCGAAGGCGGGCGGCAAAGAAAGGAGCGCTGCTCTTGCTTGCGCAAGACCGATGCAAAATCGGCGGCGCTGCGCTAAAGCCAGAAGTTTTCGACGAGCATCTGCCCGGGGTTGGCTCCGCGCGGGGAGACAAAGCCTCTTGCCTTCAGGGCTTCGCGCACGGACTTCACCATGGCGGGATTGCCGCAGATCATGGCGCGCGAATGCGCGGGATCAAGGGTTAAGCCTGCGGTCTTTTCCACGAGCCCTTCAGAGAGCGCATCCGGAATGCGCTTTTGAATGAGCGCGCCCTTTTCGCGGGTGACGCAGGCCATCATCTGGAGCTTGGGTCCCATGGTGATGTAGCGGCCCACGTACTGGGTTTCGCTCCAGGTGCGCACGCTGTGCACGAGGACGATGTTGTCGTACTTCTCGACGATGGTCGGATCGCTTGCCACGGCAACAAAGGAGGCAACGCCCGTGCCGGTGGCAAAAAGCCACAGATCCTTTCCGCCTTCCTGCAGGCGGTTTTCAAGGAGCATGCCCATCGTTTCGGTGTCAACCATCAGGGTGTCGCCCTTTTTGAGCGCGCACAGTTTGGGCGAGACGGCCCCGCCCTTGACGCGCGCGACAAATAGCCGCAGGACGTTTGAACCAGAGGGCGTTGCAATCGAGTAGCAGCGCCAGTCGCTCTCGGAAGCGCCGGGCAGGGCGACGCGCACAAATTCCCCCGTCTTCCAGCGCATGCCTTCGGGCACGGCCAGATCAAGGCTGACGACGTTGTCGGCGACGGCAACGGCTTCGAGCACCTGCGTGTGCAAAACAGCCATGGACTTTTTACTCCTATCGAAATTCAATCAACGTCAATCAAAGGGCTTGGAGCTCCCTCTGGGGGCTCCGTCTTGGCGAGCGTGCGTTGCGAGGGTAAATCAACGCTTGAGATACTGGCGCTTGTTGGCCACGCCCACCCACTGATCGGCATCATCGGGTGCGGGCTTCTTGCGGGTGATCGAGGGCCACTGGTGCGAGAGCTCGGCGTTGATCGCAATGAAGTCAAGCTGATCCTGCGGGACGTCTTCTTCGGCAAAAATGGCCGCCTCCGGGCACTCGGGCACGCACACGGCGCAGTCGATGCACTCGTCGGGGTCGATCACGACGAAATTGGGGCCTTCGTGAAAGCAGTCGACAGGGCAAACGTCAACGCAGTCGGTGCGCTTGCAGTTGATGCACTGCTCGCAAACAACGTGGGTCATGGGTGATTCTCTCCACAAAAGGCGCGCGAGCAACCTGCCGTTTGCGTGGTTTGCTCAGAGCCTTCAACAACAAAATTCAAAACGAGGCGCGCTCCAAAGCCCCCAATGCCGGCCTTCTCGTCGGGCTGCAGCCGGCGCTTCGCGCGGGATGGGGGCGGGCCTTGGGCTTAGCGCTGCAAAGCCGCCATTGTAACGCAGGCGCAATTTTTCGATGAGGCCGTTTTTATGTGTTTTATGGGCGCTTTGGCGCTGCTGCTACGGCTTTGCCTTGTCCAAAGCGGCGATTTGGCCCCGCATGAGGACGCAGCGGGGAGCGCCATGGTTCCCCAAGCAGGAAAGGATGTTTCCGGAGGCTACAAAACGAAGGTCTGCGCAAGCACCCAGAGCGCAATCGCAACAAATACCGTGCCGGTGAGGCGGTTGATGATTTTGGGGCCCGAGGGGCCCGAAAGAAAGCGCCTTGCGTGAGAGGCGAGCATGGCCGTGGCGAGCATCACGATGAAGACGATGAGCCCGTAGACAAGAATCATCACCGTGACCTGCGGCACGTAGGGCAGTTTTGGGTCGATGAACTGCGGCAGCACCGAAATGCCGAAGACGATGGGCTGGGGATTCGTCACCGAGACGATGACGGACTTGTAGAACTGCGCAAGCTTCCCTTCGGGCTGCTGGTTTTCGGCGTGCTTGAGAAGATTGCCCGTGAGGCCTGCGTCCTTGAAAAAACTCTTGAAACCCAGAAAAAGGAGGTAGCAGGCGCCCAGCGTTTTGATCACGGCAAAAAGCGCGGGGCTTGCGGCAATGATGACGCCAAGGCCCGAGACGGCAAGCACGAAAAGAAACATGATGCCCGCGGCAAGCCCCAGGCACCCCGCAATCGAGCGGCGCCAGCCGTACTGCAGACTCAGGGTGACGGCCATGACCGAGCCCAGGCCCGGCGCAAGAATGTTGGCCGTGCCGGTTAAAAGAAAGAGCGAAAACAAGTCGTTGTTGAGCATCGACTGCAGCTTGAAATAAATGCGTTTGACCCAAAGTGCACGCGCGCCTTGAAACCAAATGCCGGCTCCGGGCGCGAGAGCGTGTGTTAGTTTTCCTGCGCGCGGGCGGCCCCGCCGCGCCTGACGTAAAGCGCAAAGACCACGGCAGGGTGCTTGTCCGAGGCTTCAAGTCTTCCAATCTCCGTGCGGGCAAATTCCGTCGTGTCCGGAAAATCGATGACGGCGTCGCCCTCGCAGACAAGATCGATTTCGGTGAGCCACACCTCGTCTGCCATGGCGCGGCTTGCGCGGTAGATTTGGGCTCCGCCGATGATGAAGATGCGCTCTGCTTCCGGGTTGGCTTCGCGCGCGAAGGCTATCGCGTCGGTCAAGCTCGAAGCCCTCGTGCAGCCGGTGGCGCAAAAGTCTTCTTGACGGGTGAGCACAATGTTGAGGCGCCCGGGCAGGGGGCGGCCAATCGACTCAAACGTTTTTCGTCCCATGATGACGGGCGAGCCCATCGTGACTTTTTTGAAGTGTTTGAGGTCTTCGGGGATATGCCAGGGCATGCGGCCGTCGTTTCCGATGACGCCGTTGCGCGCGCAGGCGGCGATCTGACTGATGAGGGGACGCTTTTGGGTCATGAGGAAATAGACTCCGGCAAAAAACGCAAGGCAAAAGAAAAGAGGGCGTCGGCCTGGGGGCGGACGGCGGGTTTAGGATTTCGTCCGATTCCGCCTGCGGCCCGGGGGTTGAATGGCGAGCAGCAAGAGCTCGCTTAGACCGCCACGGGGGCCTTGATGTGGGGCCACGGGTTGTAGCCCACGATCTCGAAATCCTCGAACTTGTAATCAAAGATCGAGGCCGGCTTGCGGGCGATGACGAGCTTGGGGTAGGGGCGGGGTTCGCGCGAGAGCTGCAGCTCAACCTGCTCGAAGTGGTTGGTGTAGATGTGGCAGTCACCCCCCGTCCAGATGAAGTCGCCCGCTTCAAGGCCGCACTGCTGGGCCGCCATGTGGGTGAGCAGCGCGTAGCTTGCGATGTTAAAGGGCACGCCGAGAAAGATGTCGCAGGAGCGCTGGTAGAGCTGGCAGGAAAGGCGCCCCTGCGCGACGTAAAACTGAAAGAGACAGTGGCACGGCGGCAGGGCCATCTTGTCGATTTCGCCCACGTTCCAGGAGCACACGATCATGCGGCGGCTGTCGGGATTGCGCTTGATGGTGTCGATGAGTTCGCTGATCTGATCGATGTGCCTGCCGTCGGGCGCGGGCCAGCTGCGCCACTGCACGCCGTAGACGGGACCCAGGTCGCCGTTTTCGTCGGCCCACTCGTCCCAGATCGTCACGCCGTTGTCGTGGAGGTACTTGATGTTGCTTGAGCCCGAGAGAAACCACAGCAGCTCGTGCACGATCGAGCGGATGTGAAGCTTTTTTGTCGTCACAAGCGGAAAGCCCTCGGAGAGGTCAAAGCGCATCTGGTAGCCAAAGACCGAGCGCGTGCCCGTGCCCGTGCGGTCCGCCTTGTAGACGCCGTTTTCGTAGACGTACTTCAAAAGGGTTTCGTACTGGTTGCTGGGCATGGGAAAACTCGATCAAAGGGTTAAGAGAGGTCAGCACAAGGCTTCAGGGGCCTGTGTCGCAAACACTGAAAATGCCTGCGGCACGAACACGCTGCTCCGGGCGGAAAAAGGGCGGCGCAAAGGGCAACAAAAGGCAGCGCAAACAAACGGTGCCGGCGCCCGCTCGGACGGAGCTTCGCTGCGCACCGCCTCTTTGGTTTCGCGACTTTAGGTGTGCAGGTAGTAGCGGTAGAAAAGCAGCGTCAGATGATAGAACACGGGAGCGGCAAAGGTAAGCGGCGCGAAGCGCTCAAGAATGCCGCGGCCGATGTAGAGCTCGCCCTCCCAGCTGCGCGAGCCGAGGCTGCGCTTGACGGAATTGATCACGAAGTCGCCCATGGCGCAGGCAAGCACGATTGCCAAGGCAAAAAGCGCGGTCTGAAGAATCGAAAAGGGCGTAAGCCAATAAAGGGCAATGCCCGCCACCACGGCCAGCGAGCAGCCCACTGTGATGCCCTTGACGGTCTTGTTGGGGTTGAGCGCAAGCGCCTTGCCGCCCAAAGCCGAACTTGCGAGCACCGAAAAGAGGTCGGCAAGAAACGTGATGATGAGAAAGAAAAGCAGCATCAGCTGCCCCGATGTCTTGTGGCTTTCAAAGTCGAGGTTGGCGATTGCGGGGGCGTGGCTTACGCAAAACACGCAGATCATCAGGCCCCACTGCACCTTGGCCACGCGCTCAAGATAGCGGTCGGTGTCGTGGCTCATGGCCGCGACCACCGGCAGAATCAAAAAGAGATAGATCGGAATAAAGAGCGTGAAGATTTCCGAGAGGTTGAAGTACACGAGCGCGTACTGCACGGGGATGGCGATGTAAAACGCGATCACGAGCACCCAGTGGTCGGTGTGCTTGATGGGGGTGAGGGCAATGAATTCGCGCAGCAAGAAAAACGAGAAGATGGCAAAGAGCACCACAAGGCTCGCCGTGCCCCACCACCAGGCCACGGTGAAGACGACAATGAGCCACCAGCCAAGCCGCACGCGCGAGTTGGCAATGGCAAGCCGCCTGCTTTGCTCGGGGGTCGAGGCGCGCCCCTGCGCCCAAAGCCCGTAGATGGTGCCCGCGCCCTCAAGAAAGATGAGCGCGGCCAGAATAATGAGATACCCTTCCTGCAGGGTGACGCCAAGTCGCATCATTTTTTGGAATCCTCCCCTTAGGACAAGTGGGCAAGGTCAACGACCGCCTGCCGCGCGCGGGTAAGAAACTCTTCCTTGGGCTCGCTCGGGCTGTGCTCGAGCGGGGCGCCAAAGCGCACCGAGCAGATCGTGGGCACGGGAATGTAGACGCCCTTGGGCATGGCGCGGTGCAGGTTTTCAATGTAGACGGGGATGAACTCCACGTCGGGGAATTCGCGCATGAGCCGCCACAGGCCGCTTTTGAATTCGCTCGGCAACGGCTGCGGGCGCCGCGTGCCCTCGGGGAAGATGATGAGCGAGTCGCCCTGGCGCAGGGCGTCCTTCAGGGGCTTGAGCGGATCGGCGTGCTCGGCTCTGCGCCGGTCGATGAGCACGACGTTGAGCTCGGTCATGGCGATGCGCTTGCGGAAAAAGCCATGGTCCCAGTAGTCGCGCGCGGCCACCGGGCGCGTCAGGCGCCGCAGCACCGCAGGCAGCGACGTCCAGATCACAATCGTGTCGAGATGGCTGGTGTGGTTGGCAAAGTAGATGCGCTGCTTTTTTGAGGGCTTGCTGCCTTCCCACTGCGGGTAGGCTCCCACGAGCAGGCGCGTGAGCCACACGATGGGCGTCATCAGCTGAAATTGAAACACGGTCGTGAACTCTTGAAGAATCGTCGAAGTACGAAATTATAAAGTCGGCCGGCAGGCGAAAAAAAGCTCCGCCGCATTGCCTCGGCCGGGGTCTCGGATGCGCCTCGGGTTAACACTTCCGGCAAAGCATGCCTGACGTCAAGGAAGACGCGAATAATGTGCGCTATGCCGGTATACCAGTCGTTATACTCGATGCTGTCGGCACCAAGCATGAGATGAAACGGCTTCATTTAAGGGTTTACCCTTTGTCGTTTGGCTCGATTCGCACGTGCCGCCTGTTGCAAGCAGAACCGCTGGCAAGGAAGTCGCGTTTTTTCAGACGCTCTTCGGGCGGCGGTTTTTGCAGATTTTGTTTGAGCACTCCGGTCCTTCGCCCGTCAATCTGCGCCTTGCGCGGCGGACGAACTCCCGGCGCGTTCTTTTTTGAGACTGCTTTCCTCTGGGGAGGTTTGAAAAAGAAAATGGCTCTGAAGCACAATTTTGATGAAGTCATTGACCGCACGCACACCAACAGCTCCAAGTGGCTGAAGTATCCTGCCGACGTGCTCCCGATGTGGGTTGCCGACAGCGACTTCAAGTGCCCGCAGCCCGTCGTGGAGGCCGTGAGCAAGCTTGCCCAGTTCGGCGTCTACGGCTACCCCTACGTCAATGAAGGGGGCTTTGAGAAGGCGACCGTTGCCTGGTGCAAGCGCCGTCTGGGCTTTGACGTGCGGCCTGACCAGTGCGACTACGTTCCGAGCCTCGGAACGGCTCTGGCCGTTGCCGTGAAGGCCTTCACGCAGCCCGGCGACCAGGTGCTCATGCAGTCGCCCATCTACCCGCCCTTTACGGCCGTGACGGTCAAGAACAGCCGCACGCCCGTCTACAACACGCTCAAGTTCGTTGACGGCAACTACCAGATCGACTTCGACGATTTCGAAAAGCTCGCCTCCGACCCCAAGACCAAGCTCTTTTTGCTGTGCAACCCGCACAACCCGACGGGCCGCTGCTTTACCCGCGAAGAGCTCGAAAAGATGGTCGAGATCTGCGCCAAGAACAACGTGGTGATCTTTTCGGACGAAGTGCACTCTGACTTCGTGTATGCGCCGCACAAGCACATCTCGCTGCCCACGCTCAACCAGACCGCGCGCGACATCTGCCTTGTGGGCCTTAATCCTTCCAAGACCTTCAACATCGCGGGTCTGCGCACGGCCGGCGTCGTGAGCCCGAGCTCCAACCCGAAGCTGCAGCAGGAGTATCAGCATGCGCTCGCCTCCTGCAAGCTTGGCCGCAACATCTTTGGCGACCTCGCCTACCAGATCTGCTTTGGCGGCGAGTGCGACTACTACGCCGAACAGGTGCGCGACTACGTCAAGGGCAACATCGACTACGCCGTTGAAGCCCTCAACAAGATCCCCGGCATCAAGGCCTACACGCCCGACGCCACCTATCTGCTGTGGATCGACTGCACGGGTCTGGGCTTTGAGACGCAGGAAGAGCTCGACAAGTTCGCCGTCGAGCAGTGCAAGGTCGGCCTCAATCCGGGCGAATCCTTCGGCAAGGAAGGCAAGTGCTTCCTGCGCATGAACCTCGCCTGCCCGCGCTCCTACGTGGTCGAAGGCTGCAAGCGCATTGCCGAGGCCGTTGCCAAGCGCGCCTAATCCTGCGACTGACGCAATCTGCGGCTTCTGACTCTAAAGGCCGCAGAGATTGAAAAAAGGGGTGTCCGTTTCTTGTTGATTCGGACGCCTCTTTTTTTTGCGCGCGTGCGGCGCAGGCGCCCCAAAAAGGCGCGAGAAAGAGGAGGGTTTGCGAAAAGCGGGGCTTGAGGCTTTGGCGCGAAAGAGGGGAGGAGAGGAGGAAAAGAGAGGCGCGCGGAGCGCGCCGCTTGCGCCTTAAGAAGGAGCCGTCGCCGGCCGCCGGGGCGGCTCTAAGATCGCAAGCCCGCAGCCGGCGGCGCAAGTAAAAAAAGGCGGGATTGGCGGAATCAGGCCGAGAGGGCGGCCTTGACCAGGGCCGAGACGCGGCCCATGTCGGCCTTGCCCGCGCACTGCCCCTTGACGACGCCCATGACCTTGCCCATGGCGGCCATGCCGCTTGCGCCGGTCGCTTCGATGGCCTGCTTGACGACGGCCTGAATTTCCTCGTCGCTCATCTGCTTGGGCATGTAGACGCTCATCACGTCGATTTCAAACTGCTCCTTCTGCGCGAGGTCCTCGCGCCCGGCGTCGTGGTACTGCTTGGCCGAGTCGCGGCGCTGCTTGATGAGCTTGGAGATGACGCCGGTGACGAGCTCGTCGGTGGCTTCAACGCGGTCGTCGACTTCGCGCTGCTTGACTGCGGCAAGCAGCAGCCGCAGAGCGGAAAGGCGCGGCGCATCGTGCGCCTTCATGGCCGCCTTCATGTCTTGCATAACTTGTGCTTTGATCGTCATGATCTTTTTTCTCCCAAAATGAAAAAAGCGACCGGACACAATGAAAACGTGTCGGCCGCCTTTCTAGGCTTATCAAGCTGGCTCAAATGCCTTGACCAGAGCTCCCGTGCGATTAGTAGAGCTTCTTGGGCAGCATCATGCTGCGCAGACGCTTGTAGTGACGCTTAATGGCGGCAGCCTTCTTGCGCTTGCGTTCAGCCGTGGGCTTCTCGTAGAACTCGCGAGCACGCAGCTCGGTGAGCAGGCCGGACTTTTCGATCGTGCGCTTGAAGCGACGCAAAGCGACTTCAAACGGCTCGTTTTCCTTAACGCGAATGGTGGGCATTGATAAGCACCTAATCCTAATGTGTGAAAAATTGGTTGCGGCGCAGGTCGTGCCGCCCTAACCATTAGGGCGCAGTCATCCCTTGCGCATGAAAAATTTTGCGAAACCGCATTGTTGCACAAATCGCTTTCGAAGTAAATACCTAAATTTTTCAGCCACATAGGGGTATTGGGCCGCAGGAATGCCGCGCGATTTGCGATTTTTTTGCGCGCCCTTTGAATCAAGCCGAGCCTTCAAACTGCTGCAGCGCCCGTTCTCGCTGGGCGCGGGCGATGCGCTCGCGCAGGTTTTTGGCCATCTGCGAGAGCTCCCGCACGCGCTCCATGTCAGGTTCAGCGCTGCTTGCGGCTTCGGTGAGTTCGCGCGTGACGCGCTTGAATTCAAGCCTGTCAAAGGCCGCTTCAAGCTCGGCGCGGGCGGCCTCAGGCGGCGTCTGGATAATGAGCTCGCGCGCCACGAGGTCGCTGAAGTGGGAAAAATGCTCGCTCTGACTCAAGCGCTCGAGCACAAGCTGCGTCGACTCAAGCGCGGGCTCGGTTGCCGTGACCGCGCGCCAGACTTCGACGATTTCGCGGGAGACGACGTCGTCCTGGCCGATGAATTCCTCGGCGATCTGAGACGAAAATTCGCTTGCCAGCACAGGGAAGTTGAGCAGATTTTGCAGCATCCTCTCGCGCATGTCGTGCGCTTCGATGGGATCAAGACGCACGCGGGGACGGTTTGCCTCCGGGCGGCCGCCGCGCCAGCTTCGCCAGGAGCGGGCGGGACGAAAGCCTCCTGCGGCCCCCGCTGCAGGCACCGCTGCAGGGCTCACCGCAAGCGGCGCGGGCCGGGCGATGCCAAAGGCTCTTTGCAGCTCGTCGGGATTCATGCGGGCGTGCATGGCGAGCTCTCCCACGAGCTGATCGCGCAAAAAGGGAGCGGCGTGCATGGAGGCCACCAGGGGCTTGCTTTCAGACAGAAACCTGCTTCGGCCCTCGGCCGTGTAGAGGTCCTTTCCCTCGGTGAGGGTCTTGACGAAAAACTGCGTGAGCGTCAGGCTTTTTTTGAGTTCGTCCTCAAAGGCCTGCGCGCCCTTCTCCTTAATAAGGCTGTCGGGGTCGTGCTCGGGGGGAAGAACGACGAAGCGAATCTCATGCTCGTCGCCCACGGCGGGCAGCGACGCTTCCATGGCCCTGCGCAGGGCGTGCTGACCGGCTTCGTCGCCGTCAAAACAAAAGTAGATTTTGTGCACCTGGCGCAGCAGGGCGCGCACGTGATCGGCCGTCACGGCCGTGCCGAGCGCGGCGCAGGACTCTTCAAAGCCTGCTTGCGCAAGCTGAATGACGTCCATGTACCCCTCGCAGACGATCGTGCGGCCCTTTTCCCGGATCGCGCGGGAGGCTTCAAAGAGGCCGTAGATCTCGTGCCCCTTGCGGTAGATCGCCGTCTCGGGACTGTTGAGATACTTGGGGTGCTCGTCGCCGTTGAGCGTTCTTGCGCCGAAGGCGATGACCTGTCCCCTGCGGTTGCGGATGGGAAACATGATGCGGCCGCGAAAGCGGTCGTACCGGCGTCCGTTTTCATGCCGGATGACAAGTCCGCAGCCGCTGTCTTCCAGGTCGGGACTCTCGTAGAGTTGTTTGCCGAAAACGTCTTGCAGTCCCTGCCAGGCATCGGGCGAGTAGCCCAGCTGATAGCGCGCGGCGGTCTGTCCGCTGATGGCGCGCGTCTTCAGATAGTCGACGGCGCGGGGATTGTCCTTGAGGCAGCGCGTGTAGAAGTCAGCCGCCTCCTTCATGTAGTCGGTAAGCGTCCGGGTGCGCGCGCGCTTTTCCTCGCCCCTGGGGTCTTCGGGCACCGTCATGCCCACCGTCTCGGCAAGCTTGCGCACGGCCTCAATGTAGCTGAGGCCTTCGTACTTCATGACAAAGCCGATGGCGCTGCCCGAAGCTCCGCACCCGAAGCACTTGTAGAACTGCTTTTGGGGGCTCACGGAAAACGAGGGCGTCTTCTCCCGGTGAAACGGGCAGCAGGCCATGTAGTTCTTGCCGGTTCTCTTAAGCGGCACCACCTTGTTGATCACCTCAACAATGTCGATGCGGCTCAACAGCTCCTGAATGAAGCTCTCGGGAATCATGCGGCGCAACCTCGGCAGCGGCGGCGGTTAAATGCCATGACTGTTGTCAATAAAAAAATGTGCGCCGCCGATCTCTTTGGCGGCAGGCTTGTGAGCCCAAAACGGGCGCGGGCAGTTTAACGAAAAAAGACGGGCCGCTCTCAGGCGGGCGCGCGGCACCTATTGTAGAGGCCGCCGGCGGGCGCGCTCAAAAGGGGGATTTTCGCCCGGGAATTTCCCTTTGGTTGGGCGTATCCTCGAGTCAGCCGAAGAGGTTGGTGAAAACCTTGAGGTTTTTTCCTCAAACAAAGGAGAGAGGAGCATGTCTTTTGCATTGAATAAATGGGCGCTTCCGGTTGCCATGGCCTTTTGTGCCGCAGGCGCCGGCGCAGCTTCCTACACGCAGACGGTTGCGGGCCACAACGGCCCCATGACGGTGAGAGTCGACATCGACAACGGCAGGATTGCGGCCGTTGAAGTCCTCAAGCACAGCGAAACGCCCGGCGTGGGCACGAAGGCCGTTGAGGCGCTGCCCGCGCAGATTGTCAAAGCCAATTCCACAAAGGTTGACGTCGTCACGGGAGCAAGCGTCTCGTCGAAGGCCATCCTGATGGCTGTCGATCAGGCGCTTGAGGCCTCCCAGGGCAAGAGCGTCGGCAAGGCGCAGTTCAAGCCCGGCACCTACAAGGCCCGGGTCTACGGCAACAACGGGTACCTCAACGTTGAGGTGACGGTGAGCAAGGACAAAATCACCGACATCAAGGTGCCCGGCCATACGGAAACCCAATTGATGGGCGGCATGGCCATCCGGACGATGACCAGGGACATGCTTGACTATCAGACGGTCAACGTCGACGCGGTTTCGGGCGCGACGGTCACAAGCGGTGCCTTCAAGCAGGCCGTTATTGAGGCGCTTGCTCAAAGCGGCGTGAACCTTGCGGCGCTGCAAAGCCCCGTGCCGGTCAAGATCAAGAAGTTTGACGGCACCAAGAGCGAAACGTACGACCTTGTGATCGTGGGCTCGGGCGGAGCAGGCCTTTCGGCGGCTGTTACCGCTGCCGAAGCGGGCGACTACAAGGTGGTTGTTCTGGAAAAGATGCCCGTAATCGGCGGCAACACGCTTCGCTGTGCCAGCGCCTTCAACGCGGCCGACCCCGAGCGGCAGAAGCTGCTGCCGATGACCGACACGCTCAAGGACGCTGTGGTCAAGGCGATCAGCGAAAAGCCCGTCAGCGGCGAGCACGCCAAACTGATGGCCGACGTCAAGGCCAAGTACGAGGCCTATTTAAAGAGCGGCAGCAAGACGCTTTTTGACTGCCCGGAGTGGCACGCGTTGCAAACCTACAACGGGGGCGACAAGGTGGGCCTCATTCCGTTGATCCGCACCTATTCTGAAAACGTGCTCGACACCCTGCACTGGATGCAAAAGCACGGCACGCCCGTCATGGACCGCGTCAGTCAGGGCGCGGGCGCGCTCTGGCAGCGCACGCATCAAGTCGACGCGCCTGCCGGCACGGGACTCATTGAGCCGCTTCTGAAGGCGGCCAATAAGGAAGGCGTCAAGATCATTACCGGCATGCGCGCACAGGAACTCATCTACCGCAACGGCGAGGTGGTGGGCGTCAAGGCAAGCGACAAGGTCGGCAACGCCTACGAATTCATGAGCGGGCACGGCGTGATTTTGGCAACCGGCGGCTACAGCCAGAACAAGGAGATGCGCCAGAAGTCTTCTCCCGTGCTCACGCCCGACATGGTCTCGACCAACCAGCCCGGCGCCACGGGCGACGGCATTGTGATGGCCACCAAGATCGGCGCGGGCCTCACGGGCATGAACTACGTGCAGGTCTATCCGCTTGCCACGCCCGGTTCGGGTGCTCTGCAGGGGCGTGCGCGCAAGATGTCCGGCCTTGATGACGTCATCGACGTCAACAAGAACGGCGAGCGCTTTGTCAAGGAGGATGCGCGCCGCGATGAGTTCGTTGCCGCCATCAAGAAGCAGCCCGGCGCCATGTGCTACGACATCAACGACTCGAGCATCGTCGAGGAGTACAACTCCTTTGCCGAAAACGTGGAAACGCTGGTCAAGCTTGGCCGCATCTACAAGGACGACACGCTTGAGGGGCTTGCAAGGCAGCTTGGCATGCCGCCCGAAAATCTGAAGGCGACGGTGGCCGAGTTCAACACGATGGTCGAAAACAAGAACGACCCGAAGTTCGGGCGCAAGCTCTTTGACCGCAAGATCGAAAAGGCGCCGTTTTATGCAACGCCGCGCGCTCCGTCGATTCACCACACGATGGGAGGCCTGCACATCAATTCCAAGGCGCAGGTGCTCGACAAGCAGGGCAATGTGATCAAGGGGCTCTATGCGGCAGGCGAAGTCACGGGCGGCGTGCACGGCAGCAACCGCTTGGGCGGCAACGCCACGGCAGACGTTCTGACCTTCGGCCGGATCGCGGCCAAGACCGCGCTGGGACTCAATCCTTGATGCTGTTTCAATGACTTCGGGGTGAGGAAGCATCTCGCCGTTGCTCTCCTGCATCCGCGCGATGCGGGAGAGCGCATGCGCTCAGTGTTGCTGACGGGCTGCGCAGACGCCTTTTCTTGAAAGGCGCCTTCAGGCCGTCAAACAGGGCCAAGGCAGGCGGGCAACCCGCCCGCCGTCGGCTTTGCGCCTGCGGCACAAGGGCTGTCGGGCATCTGCCCGGCATTTTCAACGCGCAGCGCACAGGGGAGAAAGAAGGAGTAGTGCACGTTTATCGTGCGATGGTAGAGCACTTTCTTCTGACGCTTGACACTGGTCGTCGACAACAAGCTTATTTGCAGCACCGGCCTCACACCAGCTGCCGTTCAGTCTCGCTCAAGGCTTCAGGCAACCGATAGGCACGACCAAGATCCCGTCGTCCCGGCGATAGGAAAAATCGCCAGAGGCGGTCAAAAAGCATAAGAAAAGAAGGCGCGCGCATGGCATCTGTATCGATTTTTAGCCTGAATATTTCATCAGCCCTGGATGCGATGCCTGAGGGCGCTTTGTGACGATGACAGCCGCGAGCAAAAAACGTCAAACATCAACTACATCTAGCCCTGAAATTCCTCGGAAAGCGCTCTTCGTTCAGATTGCACGCTTTCCGGGGAGTTTCAGGGCTTAAGATCGAAATTCCCAGTCGGAATATCGTCGTCACTTTGCTTCGATTTAACAAACTTAGAATCTGTGATTTGACTCTCTAATTCGGATAGCAGATCCTGATGTTTGATCTCAAATTTGTTTCGCAATATCTGGGTGCCAGGATAGACATAAGGATCCTCCAAAGAATCGTATTTGTAATCGTACTCATCAGACACGGTCGCGCGCATCCTGCTTTGCGAGAGCTTCGGCGACATATTTCTTGATCAGATCTTGTCTGGAAATTTCGCCTCGAACTATTTTCCTCAGATCTTCGACTTCATTAATTGGAACCGTTCGACCTTCGCATGCTGATGTATGGACAGCGGCCGCAATTGCAGCTTCAGCACTGGGAAAAATTCCGTATCGTTGCTTGAACGGCTTAAGTGTCAATTCAGTGTTTAAACCGATTTCTCCCGCATACCGCTGGAGAGCAGATAAGGTGACGTCGGCTCCTGTAAGCAGACGTTCATCGAGACGCGCAACTGCCGATTGAGTTGTGGCCATTGCTCGGGCAACTTCGGTTTGCGACAGGCCGTGCTCCTTTTTGTAAAAGACCATGGCGGAGGTGTGAGTAGCAAAGTTCATTGCAGTTAAAATAGAAAGAATATGCAATATTATGGCGAATGAGTCATATTTAGTGTCGGTTAAAGAAATTTGCAGCACTGGCCTCACACCTACTGCTGTCCAGTCTCGCTCAAGGCTTTAGGCAACCGATAGGAACGACCAGGATCCCGTCGTCTCGGCGATAGGCGAAATCGCCTGAGGCGGTCAAAATCATAAGAAAAGAAGGCGAGCGCATGGCATCCGTATCGATTTTCTTAGAGAACGTCGTTAGGGCCTTGACGCCGTCCTCAATGCCTTTCTCGCTTCCGAGCTTGATTTCAATCAGCCCGTAGCGGCCGTCGCGGCGATGCAGGACGGCATCGCACTCGAGTCCGTTCTTGTCTCGGAAATGGCTGACGGATCCGTCCAGTGCTTCCGCGTAGACGCGAAGGTCGCGCATGCACAGCGTCTCGAATATGAAGCCGAAAGTTTCTGGATTCAGAAGCAGGTCGCGCGGACCGACACCGAGCGCCGCTGCAGCAATAGACGGATCGACGAAGTACCGCGTATCGGAGGTTCGAATAGCTGTTTTGGAGCGCAGATTAGGGTTCCAGGCAGGCATGTCCTCAACGACGAAAATTTGGCGCAGTGCCGAGAGATAAGTTCCGATCGTCTTCTCAGAGGCTTGCTGCCCAACATCCTTTGCAATTTTGCTGAGAGAAATTTGCGAGCCTTGGGCACGTGCGTAGGAACGCAGAAGCTTGCGGGTTGTCTCCTGATTGCGACGTGTTCCGTCTACACGTGAAATGTCTTCGCGGGCAATCGCGTCGAAATAGTCGACTGCATGGGCCAAAGCCGGTTCGCCCGTCTGTCTGAGCGCGGTTGGCCAGCCGCCGCGACAAGCAGCAAAAGCGACGTTCTCAAGCGATAGAGAACTGGTGCACGCGATATTAAGATCGCCGTCAAAGAGAGAGCCGAGGCTCACAGAGCCGTTTGATTCTTTAGACTCGAAAAGCGTCATCGGCCGCATTTTCAACCAGCCGAATCGTCCGGTGCCGGTGTGCATGATGCCGCTTTTATCTGAGGGAACTGCCGACCCTGTAAGGATAAATTGTCCCGGGACGCCCTCTCGGCGGTCCACCTCGCGGCGTATGGCATCCCAAAGTTGCGGAGCAAGCTGCCACTCGTCGATCAGACGCGGGACGTCTCCTTCGAGAAGCAGCTTCGGGTTCAGCGCGGCGATCTGTAGAGTTCGACCAGGTTCCACGAAGAGGACGCTCTTGGCCTGCATCGTTGCGGTAGTCGATTTGCCGCAAAGCTTCGGGCCTTCGATCAGCACAGCGCCAATGGTTTTGAGCTTTCTTCGGAGCAGAGAATCGACAATGCGAGGTTGATAGTTAACCATAGGACTTCCTCGGAAATTTTAAGTGGCGTCCGCGTTGATGCGGCAATGCGTTTCCTCATTCGGCCAAAAAATATAACCTCATTCGGCTGGGTTCGGTTTCTTGATTTGGCCAAAATTTACTTCCGAATTTGGCCTATAAACATTTCCGGATTTGGCTGGTTTTTCCTCTGCGTGTGCGTGAAGGCACGTGCGCTGCTTCATGCCCCAAAATCTCGAATAATCGCGGGTATAAGAACACTCAACGGCATCAGGAACGCCAGCCGGTGGCTCATCAGGTAACACCGCTTGTTCTGCGAACACATCGAGCGGTTCGTCTGGACGAGAAACTACGCCGGGAAGGGCGAGGGCAAGGAGCTGGTGACGGCGATACAGAAGATTCCGCAGATGGCCGTCGACAGCTTTGGCTTCACGCCCTGGCTGCCGCGGAACTACGTCAAGACGCTGCCTGCGGGCAAGCGCGTGCAAGAGAAGAGCAGGCTCGTCTGGCCGCCGTCGCCGCCACTTCCGCATTCAGTTTCGGACTGCCACAAAATTGGAGGGCCGTCCAAAAGCTTTGGAGAACTTACCGCAGAACCGCCAATGATTGGATTCTGAGAACAATAAGCAGAAATCAACGAGATTTACTCTCGTTGATTTCTGAGGCTTCTCTACCGAAAGTCCTCCGTTAGGGATCATTTGATCGGGAGTTCGTTGATTTTGCAATCAGGTAATTAAAGCAAAAACTAAGAATCTAAGGAGAATTAAAAAGCGTATTTGATAAGCGCATTACCTGTTACACCCTCACGATCTCCAACATATCCCTTGAGACCAAAATTGGCTGACCAAGGGCTTGATGCATTGGGTCTTATTGTGAAGCCAGCCTCAACAATACCGGTATTGCCCTCAAGAGTTGGTACATCTAGTGGGACGCGAAGACCTGAAGCCAGCAAATCAGAGTTAGCATCTCCGTCCGACACATGTTCGTACGCCAAACCCAATCGCCAAGTAGCATTTTCGGTAATATCCCCAGCCAATCTTGCACCGACGCGGAATGCGTGCGTTTTCGTGTTTTCCATATCTAAACTGCCGTTGTTTCCGCCTAAACTGACCTTATCTCCTTCCAGATAAGTAAAGATATAACGGCCATAAACATCAAGATCAAGATGTTCCATCAAATTGAATACATAACCAGCTCCAATATGGACTGAACCGTAAAGACTGTCAGTGTCATATTTTGCGGCATCTTTTGCGTAATGCCCATCGAATTCTGTGGATGCTTTACCAAATCGTAAGGAACTGTCAATGTAAAAAGGCTTGTTGAAGCTGTATCGAGTGGCTAAACCCACACCGTAGTAATCATGGTCACCGTCACCATCGGCGTTAGTCACATGACTTTCAGATGAGGCCCAGCCGGCTTCGATGAAAACTGCCAACATTAAGTTCCCGATCTTGGTTGTGGCCCCCGTTGCCAAAGTTACGCCATCAACGTCCACATGAGACCCAGTTTCATATTTTGAAGTGCCACCATGAATCGCACCGAATGCAGAAATAGAACCCGGAGATGCTGATTCAGCCATTGCGCGGATACCTTCATCGGCAATGAATTCGGCACCTTGGTTGACAAACGCAACCGTACCTAAGAACGATTCTGAAAGAGTGCGACTTTCCACTGTTGGCTTAACGATCTTTTCTTCCTTTTTGCCTAAAATCGTTTCCACGCCGCCCAATGAAGTGACGAGATTACCCTTAGGATCAATGTACATCTCGTTAATTTTGATTCCACCATCAGCGGCTATAGTATCGGAAACAAGCCATGTGTTATCAACAAAAACATTCGTCTCATCCGTAAAGGTTGTTTTATCGTCAACCATTAAATTCAGAGATTGATCCTGGCTAACAATAAGTTTGGCGCCGTTGGTCGGATCGGTTAAAGCATCGCCGTTAATTATGGTGGAAACATTGGTCAGATCTAAAATTGGCTCACCCTGATAAATCACTTCATATTTATTGGTAATTGTGAGGGCGGCCGTATTGATGTTATCGTCGATTAATTCGAAAAATAGTTGGTCAAATCCTTCCAAGCCACCTACAGAAGCAGTTCCTCGGACGTGGACAAGGCCATTTAAGTTTCTATATGTATTTTCTTGCCATCCATCGAGGTTAGCACCAGCGCCGCCTTTAACAATGGCTTTGCCAATCAAATGTAGCTCATTACCGGTTCCATTGACATTATTTAGGGCAGCGGCAGCATTACCCTCGACCACCCCATCTTCGATAATTAGAATGTTTTGTGAGCCAGATGGGGCTGGAGAGGAGCTGCTGAAACTGGCATAAGCGTTTTTCGTTACTTTTCCAGTTGCGCCAATATACAGAAGGTTCTTATCAGCCTTGCCGTTTTGTGTATTTGATTGACCTGCATAAACATTGCCAGTGACTGAGCCGTAGATAAAGACCCTGTTTTCATTTGCAGCGTTTCCAAGACCTCCGTTAATTGTCGTAACATCGGTCGTTGCACCCTGTTCGATAACAACTATATTTCCCTCAGCTATGCCTTTACTGGCATATCCACCGCCGATATTTCCATAGACTGTGGCATCACTACGAATAAAAACCATATTCTGAATGGCATCGCCTTTATCCTGGCTGTACCCACCATAGATCGCAGGCAGGCTAGCTTGAGCAGTACTGCCAAAAACTTCAACTATATTGTTTTCGACATTTCCACTACCTGAGTAGCCTCCATAGATGTTTTTCATGCGGCCATTTTTTTCAATGACGACGCGGTTAGAAGCAACACTCTCAGAGTCCGTTTCGGACCAACCACCAAAAACAAAGCTACTATCACTCTCCTTAGTGACATGAACATCGTTATTTTTTGTGGTATTCACTGATGGACCATACCAATCCCAATTTGAAGCAGGATTTGTAGAGCCTGAATTTGCGGAAGTAGAGTTATCAATGTTTAGGGTTTGAGATGGTAATTTCGTCGGCAAAGATGGAGTTTCAGGGATGGTGAAATCGTAGGAAAAGCTTGTTTGACCAAGGGTCAGAAGAATTGATGCGGTAAGAAGCTTTAGTGGAAAGCTATTGATCAGATGATATTGATAAATATATATGTGTGTGGGGGGGGGGATTTGTAATACGAGAAATCATTGCCACCATAATGCCTCCTTCGTTGAAGTATTAGTTGACATGGGTTTCCAGTGTGGGAGAGATCTTGTTTGTGGACAAGACAAGGAATAACTCTTACTGAAGAAGAACACAGATTAACTCTTACACAGTCGGGAGTGAACGTCAAACTTTTCGGTGGGATTTCAGATAGATGGAACATCACCAGATATGAGCGAACAGCAAAACTCCCCCCAGTCATCCATCAATCGTTGACGCTCTGTGCGCAACCGTGCTCTGTCGTAGGCTCCGTGGTACTCGTCAGAATGCTTTACAGTGCAGTAGGCACAGTTCTGCCGCTTCCTGTTCGTACTTGCGGTTGTTGCCGAGGCGGTCATCTTTAGCCCACGTGCGAAAGCCGCTGCGTGCCGTACCGTGCGCTGTGACGATGCAAGTTTTGCCTTCACGTTTGGACTTGTATGGGTCAATCCACCCAGTGCCGTCTAAAGCAGAGCGCCTCATCCCGTCAGGGGCGCAAAGCCCGAACCCGGCGTTTCGTGTCAATTCAAAAAGTGCGCCGACGGCAGGTTCACGGTGGTCAAGATTTGGAGCGCCTACGATCCGGTTCTCAAAAACAACAGCGCCTCCACCAACGAAGGCGGACGGGCTCCCGACGTGCTCAACCTCTACGACTCGACCTTGGGCATCGTGCTCTCGCACGAGCTTGTCGGTGCCAAGACAAACGAAATTTCTCACTGCCTTTCGATCATCAAAGGCATGAATCTCTACAACTGCATCGTGACGTGCGACGCACTCAATACGCAGAAGAGCTTCTGCGCAGCGATCCGTGCGGCAGGAGGCGACTACTGTCTTGCCGTCAAGGGCAACCACGATCCTGAAGAGCAGGATATTCGGGCAACCTTCAGCGCCGAACCGAACAACAGCACGGACTTGAAGGTGTTTGAAGGGGACTACGAGCTGGGGCACGGGCGCATTGAGCACCGTCTCGTTCGGCTGCTTCCCGCCCGCCGCATGAGCTCGAACCTGCGCAAACTCTGGCCAGGGCTTGAAGACGGCAGCGGCTGCATCGTGGAGGCAACGACCTATTCGGAACCCAAGCGCAATGCAAATCGAGATTCAAACAATTTGCTGATGAGCGGCCCTGTCGAAACGACGAAGAAAAAAGAGAAGGAGGACGAGGAAACCAAGCAGCGGAGGCTCTTCGTGGATGTGTGTGAAAGTTATGTGGCGTGAAAACAACAGTTGATGAGAGATTCCTTAAGGACAGCGTACGAAGAGGGCAGTGTTTGGTAGATGGATTTAGGCTTGCCGGGGAAGGATTTCCCGGGCAGGATTGAATAGATCTTCAAACGGAAGTACTCGAAGTCCCTGAAGCCGTAAGCCGTGCGCTTCAAGACCTTGATCTTGTTGTTGGCCCCTTCGAGCGGGCAGGAGCTGAAGCCAAAGCGGCCGACCTCGACGATGCCGTCGGCACGGCGCTTGAGCATTTTGGCGAAGTCTCGAGTGGGCTCGAAATTGTGGGCGTTGGCAATGGACTGGCAAAGCTGCCGGAGCTGCTCAAGCAGGCGGACGGCCTCCAACAATCGCCGTGCGCCAGCCCTGAGGTCGTACTTTCTATAGCACTCAAATTGGGAAAAAGATTGTTGTGCTGCACGCGTTTGTAAAGAAAACCCAAAATGCACCTCAGAAAGAACAGGAGAGGTCTCGTATGAAGGAGCTGAAAAATGAGAGCGACTAAGACTTGGCGTGACATGCTGAACGAATCGCTTGAAGATCCGAACTTCCGCAAGGAATGGAAAGATGCCAATGCCGAACTTGCCGAACTCGACAAAATCATCGCGGCTCGGGCATCGGTTGGCCTGACGCAGGCCGACGTTGCTGCCCGCATGGGAACGAAGCAGTCCGCAGTGGCGCGAATCGAAAGCAATTTGACACGGGAGGAATGCCTGCGACATCCATCTCGCCGATGACGGGCGGCGCATAAGTTTGGATCGCGGACAGCCACTGCGCGGCATGCTTGCTGTTTTTCCATCGCGCCGTGAACCTGCGGGCCTCAATGGCCTCTTTGTAGATGTCTTTGAATAGGTGAGCGTCTATGGAAAGGATGGCGGGCGTTGCCGAAGCGGCGGCGGAAGTCGTCGCCAGCGTCGCTGCCGTTGTTTCGTTCTCAGCCTCCGCTGCGTCCTTGGACGCAGTATTGACGCTTGCCGCCCTGCTTGCCAAGCCTCCGGCAAGAACCGCCGCCGCCTTTCTGGCATCCATGAGCGTCACGTCCCGGGGCGCGCCAAGGCCTCGGGTGATGAGTTTCCCGCTCACGCGCTTTCTGAAGATGTAGGAGCGAACTCGTCCTCCGTTTTTGACGCGCAGGTAGAGCACTTTTTTCGATCTTGTATTCGTCGTCTGGAAGGACGAAAACGCCCTTTTGATTGATATCGCCTCCGCCGAATTTGAAATGCCCGGATGTAGCGCAACTGGTACACCATCGAGCAGATTTGGTGAAACTCAGGTGAAACTTTGGTGAAACTGATTTGCAAAAATCGTATCACGGAGGCGACAAAAACCACCTGCAATGAAAGACGGTGATGGGAGCTGATTGGCCGTGAATTTGGCCGTGACGCCTGTAAAAACAACAAACTCCGCGCGGTTGAGCGTGGAGTTTTGGCGTGGGGATGGGGCTTGAGATGATATGTGAGGAGCTTGGCGGAGAAGGAGGGATTCGAACCCTCGAGACCAGGTATATTTGATCTGCGCCCTTAGCAGGGGCGTGCCTTCAGCCACTCGGCCACTTCTCCGTCGTTGCAATCGGTGCTTCGCCTTTTTCGGCAGGCAAGCCCGTTTGTCAACTGAGCTCCGCATATTACAGAAAGAAGACCTAAAACGCAATAGCCGTTTTGTGCTTCAATCCGGCGAGGCTGGCTACTCGATGTTGTTGTACTGTTCATCCGTGACCGGTTCAAGCCACTCGACGTTCTTGCCCTGGGCATCGGACCCGGTGATGGTCATCTGCACCATGCGCTGGTTCGGAGCAGCGCCGTGGAAGTGCTTGACGCCCTTGGGGCAGACAACGACGTCGCCCTTCTTGAGCACGCTCACTTTCTGGCCGAAGACCCCCGAGCGTCCTTCGCCCTCGGCAATCACGAGAACCTGGCCCGTCGGATGGGTGTGCCAGTACGAGCGCGCGCCGGCTTCAAAAATTACATAGGCGCTCGAGACCGGCATGCCGGGCAGCTCGGCCGAAAGACTGCGCAGGGAAACCTTCCCGGTGAAAACCTTGTTGCCGCCGTCGACGGTCTTGATGTCCTGAGCGCGGGTGACGAGCTGACTGCCTTCGGGAATGTCTGCGGCCGAAACGGCGGCTGCAAGCCCAAGCGACAAAGCGGCGGTGAGAGCGAACTTCAACATGCGGGTTCTCCTTGTGCAATTGTTGAGACAAAAACAGACGGGTTTTCACGAAGATTGTGCAGTGCGGCGCCCGATGCTGTCCAATGCCGATTTGCGTTGAATTTTTATACGCATTTGTTATGGGCGGCGCCTGAGCTTGACGCTTTTCGCATGCCGTCAGAACTTGGAGCACGAAGTCGTACGGCGCAGAAGGAGGAATTCGAATCGAGGGAGACTTCACGCTCTGCCTGCGCCTTTGCGTTTGCCGTTTGCAGAGGTCTTGCAAGTTTGCGGCAGGCACCATAGAATCAACAGATGCATTTCTCCGCGCTCCTTGCCGGATGGAGCACGCCCAGGAGACGAAAGATGTCGGAGGCGAGGGGAAATTTGCGACAGTTCGTGCGCACAACCATCATGCATTTCGCGCTCCGCAGCAAAGAAAGGTGCCGGGCTCTCAAAGGCCCCGAAGGCACGGCGGGTGCTCTCGGGCAATTTCTATCTGGCCCGTCGATTGCGCACACAAGCGTCCTGCAGACGGACGTCCGCAATCCGCGCCTGTTGCCGCGCGGGATTTCGGCGTACTTGCAGATCATTGCAGCAGGGGAATCCGGCAAGCCGCAGTCCGCGTGACCGGACTGCAAGGGTACTGTTTCTGACTGGAAGGACGCAGACGATTTTTTCTGTTTCGGGCACCTGATACAACAAAGACCGTTCGAGAAGCGCTTGGCTTCCCGGACGCTTTGTCATGCCTGTTTGGCACGCCAGGCCCCTCGGCGAAGGTGCAGGTCCTTTCAAGGTGAATCTAATCAAGCGGACAGCAAACACAATGGCGAGAAAAACAACGAAAGCGGATTTTGCGGATGAAAACGACGCAGCTGCGCAGTGGCTGCGGGAAAACGATCCGAATTTTGCAGATGCCGGCGAGGCGGCCGCTCTTGAGAAGCCTTCTTCGAAAGCAAAGAAGGCGGCTGCGGGAACCTCCCGCAAGCCCCGCGCCAGGACTGCGTCGGCAAAGACCGCCGCAGCACCGGCTGCAGATGCTGTGCAGGTGAAAAAGACTGCTGCGAAAAAGCCGGCCGCACAAGCCGAGGCGCCTGAAGTTTCTGCAGAGGCGGAGTCGGCTCCCGCCAAGCCCAAGCGCACGCGCGCCAAGGCCAAGACGCAGCAGGCTCAGACGGAAGCCGCCAAGACTTCGCGCTCAAGCGCTTCGAAGGCAAAAGCAGCCGCGGCCGAAGAAGACAAGGCGCCGGATGCCGCTCTTCAGGCGGCTGAGGGTGCTGGCGAGGCGAAAAAGCCTGCACGAAAGTCCGCGGCAAAAACTACGGCCAAGACCTCGACAAAGACCGCTGCAAAGGCCGCAGCGTCGGCGAAGGCTCAAAAGCCCGCCAAGACGGCCAAGGCCTCTGCCAAGACTTCGCGCACGGCAAAGGATGCAGAAGAGCAAGCCTTGGAAGAGACGGGCGTGAAGGCGTCCACGGCCGCCGCGAAGGCAAAGGCCCCGCGCAAGAGTACGCGCTCGGCCAAAAAGACGCAGGAGGTTGAAGCTCTTGACGTCACGATTGTCGAAGACGAGACCGAGGCTGCCGCAGACAAGGCTCCCGCCAAAAAGGCGGCCCGCAAAAAGACTGCGGCCAAGGACGGCGCCGCCGCCAAAAAGACCGCTGCCGCCCCGAAAGCCGACAAGTCCGCCAAGGCAAAGAAAAAGCCCGGACGCAAGGCCAAGGCCGTGATCGATGAAGAGGAAGGCGAAGTCATCGACCTTGACATCGAACCCGATGAAGAGGCCGACGGCGAGGATCTGCTGGATCTTGAGGACATCGACCGTTTTGAAGCGCTCGACGAGCAGGGCGAGGCCGCAGAGGCGCTCGACGACGAGGATCCCTCTCAGCCCACCAACGGCTACAGCTCGCTTGTGCGCCTCGGGCGTCAGCGCGGCTGGGTGACGGTTTCCGAAATCAACGACCATCTGCCCGACAACGCCATCCGCAACGAAGAGGCTCTCTCGGAAATCACCGAGCAGCTTCACCGTCTCGGCATTCAGGTCTTTGAGGCCCCGCCGAGCGAAGACGACATCATCATGAACGAGGCGGTGAGCGACGACGACGACATCTCCGAAGAAGATGCCGTGGCAATGCTCACGCCCGAAGAAAGCGTCGGCCTCTCCAAGGACCCCCTGCGCGCCTACCTGCGCGGCGTGGGCTCGCACAAGCTTCTGACGCGTGCGGGCGAAATCGAGGTCGCCAAGTCGATCGAGGCCTACACCGCCAAGCTCCTTGCGGCGATCATCAAGCACCCGATGGCCGTTGAAGAGCTCATCAAGATGGCCGAGGTGCTCAAGGGCGACGATGCCTCGATCGATCAGATCATCGACGGCTTTACCGATTCGCAGGCTCTGGCCGACATGGGCGAAGACAGCGACATCGGCAGCGACGAGGTGGCAACCGACATCGGCGCGGCCGCCATGACGACCGAACAGCTCCATGAGATGAAGCAGCGCGCGCTGCAGCTTTTTGAAGACTGCAGCATGTACCTTGAGACGATTCGGGCCACCTTCGGCAAGCCCCGCCGCAAGGCCGAGTACATGGCCGCGCGCGAGGCGATTACCGAAGAGCTCGCGCCCGCCCGCTTTGCCGTGAAGTGCGTCACGCAGCTTGCCGAGCACATCACCAAGCACATGGACACGGTCAACGACACGATCAGGCGCCTGCGCGCGCTCATGGTCGAGCGCTGCGGCGTGCCGCTTGACGCGTTCCTTGCGCAGAGCAACACGCGGCTTACCGACAGCAAATGGCTCGATGAGCTTGCCGCCGACGGCAAGACCTACAGCCAGCGCATCATCGACAACCGCGCGCTCCTTGATCATTTGCAAAACGAGCTGCGCGAGTTGGAAAAGAAGGCGCTGCTGACGATCTCCGATCAGCGCGACCTTGCCCGCCAGGTGAAGCTTGCGCAGAGCAACCTCGCAAGCGCCAAGGCCAAGATGATCGAGGCCAACCTGCGTCTGGTGATTTCGATTGCCAAGGGCTACGTCAACCGCGGGCTTGCCATGACCGACCTCATTCAGGAGGGCAACCTTGGTCTCATGAAGGCGGTCGACAAGTTCGAGTACCGCCGCGGCTACAAGTTTTCCACCTACGCCACCTGGTGGGTGCGCCAGTCGGTGACCCGCGCCGTGGCCGACTACGGCAACACGATCCGCATTCCGGTGCACATGACCGAGTCCTACAACAAGATTCGCCGCGTGCGTCAGAAGATTCTGCAGGAGCGCGGGCGCAATCCGACCGATGCGGAGCTGAGCGAACTCTCGGGCGTCCCGCTTGCCAAGGTGCAGCTGCTCACCCAGGCCATGAGAGGCGTCGAGTCGATCGACGCGCCGATTGGCGACGATGAAGACGCCACCCGTCTTGACTTCGTCAAGGGCGATGATGCCGACGATCCGCAAAAGCGCTTTTTGCGCACGGCCATGGAAGAGGAAATCAAGCGCAGTCTGGGGGAACTGCAGCCGCGCGAGGCGCAGGTTCTGCGTCTGCGCTACGGCATCGGCACCAACCACGACCACACCCTTGAAGAGGTCGGACAGGCCATGGGGCTCACCAGAGAGCGCGTGCGCCAGATTGAGAGCGCCGCCATCCGCAAGCTGCGCAGCCCCGAGTTCCAGGAGCGTCTGCGCGACTATCTGGCGGTGTCAAACCAGCTGAGCTGATCCTGCAGGTCCGGCTGCGAAAAAAGCGGGTGCACCCCCGCGCGCATCCGGCCTCAAGACTTGCTTCTCAGACAAAGAGCGGTTTCCGATTGAGGTTTTGCCTTCAGTCGGGGGCCGCTTTTTTCGCATGGCGTCAAAGTCAAACGGAAAGGCGGCTGCAGCGCCGCAGAGCCGGCATGTAGTCCGTTGCCTGCGCCCGCGCGGATTCTTCGTTTGGCTGCAGACTGCCGCCAAAGTGCCAGGCTCATTAAAAGCATCGTCATTCTTGTAAAAGTCCGCTCGAGCCAAGTTTTTCGCCGCATGCGCCGTGCACAGAAACAAGGGGGCGTAACGGGCAAAACCATGCCCGCGAGCGCAAGGCTCAACGAAGAGCCGCAGCGGCACGTGATGCAAGTTGCAAAAGACGAAAAAAAATCTTTTCACGCGGCCCCGCACCAAGGCCCGCGCCGTTAAACTCATGGCGATGTTTTCGCTTTGCGTGCACGCGCTTTTGGCAGTCTTTGCCGCCTGCGTGAGAGAGAGACCGCACCAGTGCAGTTCATGGCGCCAGGAGGTCGATCGCTCTTTTCGCATACCGGCCGCGCGCACCCCGGATGCATCGCGTCACAGCCGCCCCATTGAGTCCTGCCTTTCATCTTTTTCATTTGTATGGATCACACCCTTCCGCTTATCTCCACGCTCGCGCTTGCCTTCGGTCTTGCGCTTGTCTTTGGCTATTTGGCCGAGCGGCTGAAGTTTCCCGCCCTTGTGGGATATCTCTTTGCGGGGGTGATCTGCAGTACGAATACGCCGGGGCCGGTGGCGGACATGGAGCTCGCAAGCCAGCTCTCGGAGCTTGGCGTCATTCTCCTGATGTTCGGCGTGGGGCTGCACTTTTCGATTCAGGACTTGCTCAAGGTGCGGCACATCGCCATCCCTGGCGCGGTGCTGCAGATGACGATTGCCACGGTGCTCGGGTTTCTCTTTGCGCACTTTGTCTGGCACTGGGATCCGAGCGCTTCACTCATCTTCGGGCTGTGCTTGTCGTGCGCCTCGACCGTGGTGCTTTTAAAGGCCCTGGAGCTGCACGGACACCTCAACACGATCGACGGACAGATTTCCGTGGGCTGGCTCGTTGTTGAAGACCTCGCCACCGTCGTCATTCTCGTTTTGCTGCCGCCCGTCTCGCAGATTCTCGGCGCAGGGGCGGAGGCGGGCGCGCACGCGCCGATGTCGTTTTCGCAGATGGCCTACGTGATCGGCATGACGATTCTGCGCGTCGTTGCCTTTGTGGCCGTGATGCTTCTTGTTGGGCGCAAGTTCATTCCGTGGGCTCTTTGGAAGGTGGCCAAAACTGGCTCGCGCGAGCTCTTTACGCTTTTTGTGCTCTTTGCCTCCATCGGCATTGCCTTCGGCGCGGCCGTGGTCTTTGAGGTGAGCTTTGCTCTCGGGGCCTTCTTTGCCGGCATGGTGCTGCGCGAAAGCCCCTATGCGCGGCGCGCGGCCCACGATTCGCTGCCGCTGCAGGACGCCTTCTCGGTGCTCTTTTTCGTGGGCGTGGGCATGATGCTCGACTGGCACGTGCTCATCAACGAGCCCGTGGCCATTCTGACGATGCTCGCCATCATCATGTTCGGCAAGTCGCTCACGGCCTTTTTGCTCGTGCACTTTCTGCGCTATCCGCTGCACACGTCGCTTAACGTCGGCGCCGCGCTTGCGCAAATCGGCGAATTCTCGTTCATCCTTGCCGCGCAGGGCATTGCGCTTGGAATGGTCGACGACAGCGTGCTGAGCATGATCGTTGCGGCCTCCATTCTCTCGATTGCCTTGAACCCCTTCATGTTTGCCATGACGCCCACCGTCAAGCGCCTTGCCGTGCGCTACTTTGCCTGGGCAAGAGCCGCGGCCATGGCAACCGACCCCTACTCGGTGCTTCCCAAGGAGACGCCCCGTCGCGTTCTTGCCGGCCAGACCATTTTGGTCGGCTCGGGCTCGGTCACGCACAAGGTGCTCGACAACCTCAGGCAGCAGGACATCCCGACGGTGTCCATCGTCGAAGACCCGAGCATGATCGAGTCGATGAGAAAAGAGGGGCTTGCGGTGATCGGGGGCGACGCGACCGACCCGATGGTGCTCGTGCAGGCGCACATCGTCACGGCCTCGATTTTGGTGATTACCGATCTTGACGCCGTCAAGGCGCTCAAGGCCGTCGACATGGCCCGGCAGCTCAATCCCGAAATTCAGATCTACGTGCGGGCGGCCTCGTCTTCGGAGGCCGAGCAGCTCAGAAAGGAAGGCATTCAGAACGTCTGGAACGACGTGCAGAGCATTTCGGACTTTATTTCCGCGCGCATCGTGCACGCCTATGCGCCCGAAGACGAAGAGGAGTCTGAAGAGGGCCAGGAGGGCGAGCGGCTGCCGCAGACCGCGCAGGTTCACGGCTAGGGGGCGCGCATCTGAAGCCCGGGCAAGGTTTTTCCCGGGCCCCAAGCCTTCTCATGATTTTTTATAGAGGCTCGCAAACGATTTTTCGCATCTTCCGGCGAGGTGACGACGATGTCTTTTTTCTCGGACTTTACGCTCTCGGCTGCGGTGCTCTGGCTCGTGGCGGGGCTCATTCTCGGGGCGGCCGAAATTCTTGTGGGGACCTTCTATCTCCTTGTGGTCGGCGCCTCCTGCGTTCTTGCCGCGGCCGCAGCCGCCATGGGACTCTCGGGCGCCTGGCAGTTTTGCATATTTGCCGTTGCCATCATCGCAGGGGGCCTTCTTGTGCGCCGCTTCAAGGGGCGCGAGACGCCGCAGGACAGACAGGCGCAGGCTCTGCAAAACGCCGATGTCGGCCAGATTGTCGTCGTGCACGCCTGGGGCGAAGACGGCACGGCTTTGGTGGACTACCGCGGCGCGCAGTGGCGCGCGCGGCTCTCTGAAGGTGCTGAGGCTGCAACAGGACCGTGCGTGATCGAAGCCCTTGACGGCGCGATGCTTGTCGTGCGCCCGCGCAAAGCTCAAAATTAGGAGCGATCGCGCATCAACGCGGAAAACCCTTTTTATTGTCGGGACGGATACGATGTCGAACTTTCTGATTTTTTCGGTCGTTTTTGTCGTGCTCGCGGTGATTTTCGTCATGCAGTGCGTCAAGGTGGTGCCGCAGCAAAACGCCTGGGTTGTCGAGCGGCTCGGGAAATTTCATGCCGTGCTCAACCCCGGGCTCAACATCATCATCCCGTTTATCGACCGCGTGGCCTACAAGCACAGCCTCAAGGAAGTGCCGCTTGATACGCCAAGCCAGGTTTGCATCACAAAGGACAACACGCAGTTGACGGTCGACGGCGTGCTCTTTTTCCAAGTGACCGACCCCAGGCGCGCAAGCTACGGCACGAGCAACTACATCATTGCCATCACGCAGCTTGCGCAAACGACGCTCAGAAGCGTCGTGGGCCGCATGGAGCTTGACAAAACGTTTGAAGAGCGCGACCTCATCAACCGCTCGGTTGTCTCGGCCATCGACGAGGCGGCTCTCAACTGGGGCGTGAAGGTGCTGCGCTATGAAATCAAGGACCTGACGCCGCCCGCGGTGATTTTGCAGGCCATGCAGCAGCAGATCACGGCCGAGCGCGAAAAGCGCGCCGTCGTGGCCGCCTCCGAAGGCAGAAAGCTCGAGCAGATCAACCTTGCCACCGGCGCCCGGGAAGCGGCCATCGCGCAGTCCGAAGGTGAAAAGCAGGCCGAAATCAACAAGGCCCAGGGGCAGGCGGCCGCCACGCTTGCCATTGCGCAGGCCACGGCCGAGGCCCTGCGGATGGTGGCCGAGGCCACCAATGCGCCGGGCGGCATGAACGCGGCCAATCTGCAGGTGGCCGAGAAGTTTGTCGAGAGCTTCGGGGCTCTGGCCAAGGCGGGCAACACGCTCATTGTTCCGGCCAACTTAAGCGACATCACAAGCCTCGTGAGCTCGGCTCTGACGATCGTCAAGGGCACGCAGGGGACAGGCGCGAGCGCAGCCGCGCCCGCGCAGATTGCCCCGGGCAAGACGGGCGGCGCGGCGTAAGGATCGGGCATGAAGGAAGCGCGCATGAAAAGAGTTCCAACACAAGAGCCCGGCCGCAAGTTTCGGCTCGGCAGCCGCCTTGACGTCTATGCCCTGCTGCTTGAGTACTTTGACGTCTACGTCGAACTCATGGCGGAAATCATCCGCAAGGCTCCGCAAGAGAGCGTGCCCGTGGCGCAGATGGCCGAGCAGGAAGCGGTTTTGGCGGGCTTTTTGACGGAGATTTTCACCGGCCGCAACACGACGCGCACGATCCCGGTGCCGGGCTGGAACGGAGAGGGTCTCGGCAGGGCGCTGCGCATGAAGTTTGCCCTGCAGCTTCTGCGTCTTTCGGAGTCCGACGCCGAGCTCTTTGCCGAAGACGGCGAGGTGGTGCACTTTGGCATGATCGAGCTTGTGCGCGAGATGCAAAAACTTGCCTGGAAGTGCGCGGGGCAGGGGGGAGAGCATCTTGAGCGCCAGGGCAGAGAGGTCCACGAGCTGTGCGCGCGCTGGTCGGCGCTGCTCTCCAACTCTTCCGACCCTCTGCCGATGCAGGAAGCTCGCAAAGAGCCCCGTGCGGGGTAAGGCGCACGCGGCGAGCAGACAGGCTTTTTTGATTTACTTTTTTTACCGTGAGGCAGCGTTAAGACATGCAGCAAGAGCAGCAGAGCATTTCGCAGGAGGGCGCGGCGAGGCCGAGCATGGCCGATGCCCGCGTGGTGCGCGAACTCTTTGAGCTTGCGGCCGACGAGGTGCTCTTTCGCCTCGTGAGCGTCTCAAGCGGGAAAATGACCGCCGAGCGCGCCCGCGACATGGACGATGCGCTCGCAAAGCACCTTGCCCGCGCGCTCATGGGAGAAAATCCGCAGTTTTCTCCGGCGCCCGGTTGGAGCGGGAAGCCCTGCGCGCGCAGTCTCGCAGCGGTTGATCCGGCGCTTTTTGCAGAGGTCTTTGCCGGGGAGGCAGGCCGCACGCCCGACAACCCCCGCGTGCTGATGGTGCAGGCGGCAAGCGTTTTTTACCGCGCGATCTATGCGGCGATTCGCCGCGAAATCGTCCGCGAGGGTGCAAGCCGCGAAAGCGTGAAGGCCGCCATGAGCGAAGTGGTCGACCGTTATGCACTGGCCGCGATGCCCGCGGGCAGCGGCGCGTAGCGTTGTGGGCCGGCGCCGGCCCCTAATCATGATTCAAACCATAAGCAAACGACAGGCAAAGGAGAAACCTTTACATGAGCCGATGCAATAGTTGTGCGACGGGCCGCGGCTGCCACGATTTTTCAAGCCGCGCCGAGCAGCTCCCGAGCCTTGTGGCAATCGACGTCGTGGAAAAGCTTCTGCTGCAGGCGCTCAAGAACACGGCAAACCGCGCCTGCCAGGCTGCCGCAGGCGACATGTCCGACGACGAACTCAAGGCCGCCAACAAAAAGCTTGTCGACTGGCTCGCCCAAACGTTCTCGGGCGCCAATCCCCATTTTCAATCCTCCGAAGACTGGAATCCGCGGGGGCTTGCGCACTACTTGCGCGACGTGCTTGCCGAAAACTTCAAGACCCTTGAAGACGAAAAGCTCAAGGACGACGAGGAAGTCATTCACACGGCCGCGGGCATCTTTCTTGCCGACGTTTACGGCACGCTGCATGCGCTTGCCATTGACGGCCATCCCTTTGCGGGCATTGAAAACACCGAGCCCTGCGTGCGGCTGGTGAACTTCTGGGCGCAGGTGATGGTGGGCGCGCCGATGTTTGAGGGGTAGGCAAAGGCTTTCGGGCGGGCGCGGGGCAACGACAAGGAAAGGACGAGACAAGGACGAGGAAAGGACAAGGAGAGGGCGGCTTATGGCTATTTTTTCGCGCAGCGCCCTTTGCGAGGGCGTCGCTCCCAGGGAGTGCTTGAGCTGGGCGCTTTTTGACGCCGCCAATTCGGGCTACAGCACGGTGGTGCTCACGGCGGTCTTCAACGCCTACTTTGTCGCCGTCATCTGCGCGGACGCCGACTGGGCCACGTTTGTCTGGAGCTGCGCCGTGGCCGCGGGCAACGCCCTTTCCATGGCGCTGATGCCCGTCATCGGACGCATGGCCGATCTGAAGGCGGCAAAAAAGAAGTGGCTTGCGGCGGCGACCCTCTTGTGCGTGGCGGCAACGGCGCTCCTTTCCCTCTCGGGGCCGGGGACGTACGTGCTTGCCATTTCTCTCATTGTTCTTAGCAGCGTGGGCTACAACGTGGGCGAGACGCTCAATTCGGCCTTTCTTCCCGAGATTGCGCGGCCCGAGGCCGTCGGCAAGGTCTCGGGTTGGGGGTGGTCGCTTGGCTACGTCGGAGGCCTCGCGACGCTTGCCGTGTGTCTTGCGGTGGTGCTTGCAGGGCGCCGCGCGGGCGAGTCCGAAGAGGTGCTCGTGGGGGCAAGCTGCCTCATTACGGCCGCGATTTTCTTTGTGCTTGCCATTCCCGCCATCGCGTTTTTAAAGGAGAGAAGCGCGCCGATTGCGCCCGAGGCGACCTGGCTTCAAGCCTGGCGCGAAGCCTCGGCGCAATTGAAGGAAACCGCTTCGCTTCTGGGACGCTACCGGGACTTTGCGCGCCTGGTTGTTTGCGGCTTTCTTTATCAGTGCGGCATTGCAACGGTCATTACCCTTGCCGCCGTCTATGCAAGCTCGGTGATGGGCTTTGGGCTCGTTCAGACGCTTGTTCTCGTGCTTGTGGTCAACGTCACGGCCGCCGTCGGCGCCTTTGCCTTTGGCTACGTTGAAGACAAGCTCGGACACAAACTTGCGCTTGCCGTGACGCTGCTCGTCTGGATTGCCATGGTCGCGGCCGCCGCAAGCGCGCAAAGCGCGGGGATGTTTTGGTTTGCGGCCAACCTCGCGGGCCTTGCCATGGGCTCGAGCCAGTCCGCCGGCAGGGCGATGGTCGCCGTGCTCGCCCCCGCCGGAAGGCTTGCGCAGTTTTATAGTTTCTGGAACATGGCCTTGTGGTTTTCGGCCATCGTGGGGCCAATCACGTACGGCGCCGTGACCTGGGCCACGGGCAACAACCAGCGCCTTGCCATCGTCGTGGTGGGATTTTTCTTCGTGCTGGGGCTGCTTGCGCTCATCCCGGTCAATCTCAAGAGGGGAGCGGCGATTGCGCGCGAAGATAATGGAGGCGAGATCGCCGCAGCAAAAGCGCCGGGCGCTCCTTAAAAAAGCAAGGCCTGCGGCGGGGCAATGCCCCGGCGCTTAAGCAGAAAAGCATTTTTCAAAGCGTTTCGATTATCGAATCAAAGGAAGACAACGACATGAACAACTTCACCTACTGCAATGCGACCGAGCTTGTCTTCGGGCGCGGCATGCACAAGGAGATCGGCGCGCATATCAAGCGCGTCTGCCCTGATGTCAAAAAGGTTCTCGTGGTCTACGGCTCGGGTTCGGCCGTGAAGTCGGGCGTTCTTCCCGCGGCGGTCGAAAGCCTTGAGGCCGCGGGCTTTTTGGTGGTCACCAAGGGGGGCGTGCACCCCAATCCGACGGTGGAGTTCGTGCGCGAAGTCATTGACTTTGCGCGAAGCGAAGCCTGCGACCTGCTTCTTGCCGTGGGCGGCGGAAGCGTCATCGACACGGCCAAGGCTGCGGCCATGGGCGTGCCCTACGAAGGGGACGTGTGGGACTTTTTCTGCGGCAAGGCCGTCCCCCAAAAGGCGCTTCCCGTGTGCACGGTGCTCACGATCCCGGCGGCGGGGTCCGAACAGAGCGTGCGCGCGGTGATCACCAACGGCACGACGAAGGCGGGCGCGGGCTTTGCGCTCCTGCGCCCGAAGGTTTCGGTCATCAACCCGGAAATCTTCTTTACGCTGCCCCAGCGCCAGATGTCGGCTGGCGTCATCGACATGATGAGCCACATTTTCGAGCGCTACTTCACCAACACCGAGGGCGTTGACTTTACGAGCTCGGAGGCCGAGGCGGCCTTGAAGGTCATCATGCGCAACGGCTTGAAGCTCATGCAGAAGATGGACGACTACGAAGCCTGGGCCGAGATCGGGCTTGCGGGCAGCTTCGCGCACAACGGCTTTTTTGGCCTGGGGCACGAAGAGGACTGGGCCTGCCACGGCATCGAGCATGCGCTCTCGGGGTGGGACGACAAGATCATTCACGGCGAGGGGCTTGCCGTTGTGATTCCCTCCTGGATGAGCTACGTCTGGCCCGTCAATCCCGAGCGGTTCGTGCGCTTTGCGCGCGAAGTCTTCGGCATTGCGCCCGATCAGGACAATGAGACGACCGTCAAGCTTGCCGTTGCCAAGCTCTGCTCGTTCCTGCAGCAGATGAACCTGCCCACGAAGCTCTCGCAGCTCACCGACAAGGAGGTTCCTGTGAAGGAAATCGCGCAGGCCGCAACGGGCGGCGCCACCCTCGGGCACTTCAAGGCCCTTGAGGCCAAGGACGTCGAGGCGATTTTGATCAATGCCCGATAGCCGCCCCGCGCCCGAGGCGGGCCCTGCGAGCGCAGCCCCTGCGGCCGAGCACGCGGGCCGCGTCTTTGACCTTGCGGTCGTCAAGCACTTCAACCACCTCACGCTCAGAAACGGCGTGGGGCTCTCGGGGCTCGGGCGCGATCCGAGAGACCTGGAGGTGCTCTTTCGCACGGCGCTTTACTTTGTGTCGGCCTGCGGCGTGCTCACAACGCTTGAAGAGCCGATTTTCAAGGCGCGCTTAGCCGACTTTCTCTCGCGTCACGCGCGCTGGCTCAAGACCACGAGCGAGGAGCTCTACGCGGCCTTGTGCGGGTGCGGCATTGTGGGAGCGCGCGGGGGCGAGTGCTTCTGGGCGCTTTCGGTTGACCCGGCTTTTCGAACGCAGGAAAAGGTCCTTGCGGCCTGGGAGCATTTTGACGCCCAGCGCGTCAAGCGCCGCAGCAGGATTCAAGCGCAGCTGCAGGCCAAAAACCGCGCGGTCAACGCCCCTGCTGCGCCTGTTGTCAACCCCGAAGAAGACGTGCTCCTAATGGGCGAGGCGATCAAGGCTGCCAAAAAGGCCCTTGCCGCAGGAGAGGTTCCCGTGGGCGCCGTGCTTGCCATTGAAGGCAACATCGTGGCCGCCGCCGGCAACGAGGTGATTGCAAGGCACGATCCGACCGCGCACGCCGAAGTGCTCGTGATGCGCCGCGCGGCAGCGCTTTTGGGCAACGAACGGCTCACCGGGGCGGTGCTCTACGTTACGCTCGAGCCCTGCGCCATGTGCGCGGCGGCGATGTCGCTTGCGCGCATCGCGCGCGTTGTCTGGGGTGCCGACGATCCCAACTGCGGGGGCATGCGGGGAGCGATCAACGTCATTGAGCGCGCCCGCATGCACCATCGGGTTTCCATGACCCCGGGCGTGCTGCGAGCCGACTGCGAGCGGCTTTTAAAGCAGTTTTTTGAAGCAAGGCGCCGCGCAAAGGCCTCCGACGGGAAGGGCCTCCCCGACAAAAGCGGCGGCTCTTGATTGGTTTTCGCGGGCAGCTTCCCATTGAGGCAGAAGTTTCATGAACGACGTGAGCAACCCCTCGATTTATGTCTGCGCGCCGGCGCGCACGTGTCTGACGGGCGAAAATCTCGATGTGGTTGACGCCGCGCACATCGATGCAGCTGAAGACGCTCTGCGCGCGCTTGGCTGGCGCGTCACAGAAGCGGCAAACGCACGAGACCTTCAAAAGGGCTTTGCGGGCGGCGACGCCGCGCGCGCGGCGGGGCTCGAGGCGGGCTTTGCAGACCCTTCAATTGATCTTGTGATGGCCCTGCGCGGGGGCTACGGCACCGCGAGGATTCTCCCGCTTCTAAATTGGGATGCGATCGGGAAAAGCCAGGCGGTGTTTGCAGGCCTCTCGGATCTGACGGCCTTTGGCCTTGCGCTTTACGCCAAATGCGGCCGTGCAAGCTGGCAGGGGCCCGTCGCGCATAGTTTTGCCCGCGGCAACGCCGTGTTCGTCGAGCGCTTCATGCGCGCCATGCGAGAGCCGCACTTTTCGTTTTCTTCTCCGGCTGTCTCATTTTTGCCTTCTTCGGCAAAAGCCCGTGCTGACGGCGTTTTTGAAGCCCAAGGCACGATTTGGGGCGGGAACCTCACGATTCTCACGAGCCTTCTGGGCACGCCCTGGATGCCTGAGATCGAAGGCGGCATTCTCGTCGTTGAAGACGTGCACGTGACCGCCTGGCGCTTTGAGCGCATGCTCGTGCAGCTTGCGCAGGCTGGAATCCTCGGAAGGCAAAAGGCGCTTGTCGTGGGCGACGTCACGGGCCACGAGGCGGGACTCAAAGGTGAAAATTCCGGCATTACGCTTAACGACAGCCTTGCGTACGCAGCGAACCTTGCCAACATCCCGGTCTTTGCGGGCCTGCCCTTCGGGCACCGGCCCGATACGATGACGCTGCCCGTGGGTTGCCCCGGGCGTCTTGTGTATGAGGGCGAGACGCTTGCGCTTGCCGCCGACGCGCCCCCGGTGCCCGCCGAGTGCCCGGGCGCGAGCGCGGCGCGATCGCCCCTGTGGTGGACATAAGCGGCCGTAAATGGTCAAGCCGCGGCATGCGGCGGGCAAAGCGATTCAAGGAGTTGATCAGGATGACGATGAGCCAAGAGCCGGGGAGCAGCCGGTGAAGGGAGTTGGAAGCTTTCTTGCCTCGTTGTGGCGGCGCCTGTGCGACTTTATCTACGGGCGGGACCTGCGGCGCACCTCCCGCGTGCTCGTCGAGCAGATCAACACGTCTTTGAAGCTGCAGCCTGTCTCGATTGCCTGCCAGGTGATCGGGATGGCCGCGCTTGCGGCGCGCTTCTGGGACGTGGTCAACAGACCCCTTGTGATCGTCTGGGCCCTGGCCGTTCTCGCCGCCGTCTGGACTTGGGGGCTCTTTCACAGGCGATTTCTTGCCGACGCCGAGCGGGAGGCGCACGTGCGGCAGTGGCTGCGGCGCTGGATGATGCACACGCTTGCCATCGGAGCGGTCTGGGGGTTTGCAGGCGCAGCCTTTTTGATGACGCAGCAGGTGATCGACATCGTGATTCTCGTGGCGGTGATCGTGGCCGTGGTGTTTGCCTCCTGGCCCGTGTTCTCCTGCTGGATGCCAAGCCTCACGCTTCTTGTCGTGGCCTGCCTGCTGCCGATGATGCTCACGCTTGCGGCGGCCTTTGACTTGGGGAGCCTTGCGATCGGCATCGTGCTTCTGGTCGTTGTGTCGCTCGTGCTCTACTGCGGCCGACGGCTCAATGAGATCGTGGTGCTTGCCGTCACGCGCGAAGTGCAAAACGAGCGGCTCGTCGCGCGCCTAAAAAGCGAAAAGGCGCTTGCCGAAAGCGAGAGGCGCGCCACGGCGCTTGCAAGCGAGAGGCGCGCGCGCTTTTTTGCCGGCGCCAATCACGACCTGCGCCAGCCCCTGCAGGCAATGGGCATTTATCTGCAGATTCTGCAGATGCAGGCCCGGGACGCCGACAAGGAGGTGATCGCGCAGTTGGAGGCCACCGCCAAGGGCATTGCAACCTTGGTCGAGCAGCTGCTTGAAGTAAGCCGCATCGAAACGGGCAACCTTGAAGTCAAGATCGAAACCGTGCGCATCGACGAGCTTTTTCGCGATCTTGCTGCCGAGTTTGAGCCCGTGGCGCGGCTCAAGGGCCTTACGTTTCAGACCCGGCCCCTGCCCGTGGCCGTGCAGACCGATCCCCTTTTGATCGGCCGCATCTTGAGAAACCTCATCACCAACGCCGTCCGCTACAGCAACAAGCCGGGCGCGCGCGTGGTGCTTGCCGCAAGAAGGCTCTCGGGCGGGCGCGTCACGATCGGGGTCTACGACGAGGGCCCGGGCATCGCCCGAAGCGAACGAAAGCGCATTTTCGAGGCGTTTTATCGGGGCGAGGCCGCCAAGTCGAGCGAGGCGGGCTTCGGGCTCGGGTTGTCGATCGTCTCGGGGCTCGCCAAGCGCCTGGGGCTGGGGCTGACGGTGGGAAGCCGCCCGGGCCGGGGCTCCGTTTTTCGGCTTGAGTTTGCCTCAAGCGAACAGGCCCAGGGCCACCGCTCGGGCAGTCCCCTGCAGCTAGCAAGCGACCTTGACATGCGAGGCGTCGTGGGGCTACTGGAAGACAACGACATCGTGCGCGAGGCAATCGCCGCCATTTTGACGAGCTGGGGCGCGACGGTGGTGAGTTCCCGCACGCCCGACAAGGGCTTTGTCGAGCGCATGATCGCCGAGGCCGAAGAGGGGCGCCTTGCGGCCTTGATCAGCGACTACAACCTTGGCGAGTCGGTGAGCACGGGGCTTGAGGTGATCTTTATGGTGCGGTTGGGGGCCGCGAGAAACTTCCCCTCGGTGCTGCTTACGGCCGTAAGCGAAGACGAAATCCGCGCGGCCTACCGGGCGCTGTGCCTAAATCCCGACAACGCCGGGCAGCCCATGCCCGTCATCCTGCAAAAGCCCGCGGCGGCCGACTCGCTCGCTTCGGCCCTGCGCCGCGCGATTGCCGAAAACCGCCCTGGTTAGATCAGAACGTCAAAGCCCGCCCGGCGGGCGGCGATGAGCGCCTCGGTGCGGTTCGTTGCGCCAAAGGCCCGATAGATGGCCGCCACATGGGTCTTGACCGTGCCTTCCGAGAGATTGAGCTCGCGGCAGATGCGCTTGATGGGAAGCCCGCGCGCAAGGGTTTTCAAAACGTCGATCTGGCGCTGCGTCAAGTGCACGTTGACCTCGGACTTCTGCGCGAGCGCGACTTCGGCCTCCGACAGAAAGCCCGCCTTCTGCCGGTCGTTTAAAAGCTGCGCGGGGATGTAGACCCCGCCGTCGAGCACAAAGTCGATGGCCTGCGTGAGCATCGTCGTGTCAAGCGTCTTGGGCACGAACCCTGCGGCGCCAAGCTGCAGGACGCGGGTGATGCTGCGTGCGTCGGTGAGTCCCGAGAGCACGAGAATCTTGAGCGCGGGATTGGTCTTGACGAGTTCTTCGAGCAGACTCGTGGGAGTGGACACGCCCGGCACGTTGAGGTCAAGAATCAGCAGGTCGGTGTTTTCGCCGTGATCGGCCACAAGCTCGCGCGCTTCGTCGGCCGTTGCGCCCGTGTAGATGCGAGCATCGACAAACTTGTTCTTCAATAAAAGCCCGAGCGCCTGAACGATGAGTGCGTGATCGTCAATGAGCAGAAACTGCATGGCCGTCGTGTTGACCCGGAAGTGGTGCGGAAAAATTAGAAAAGCTAAGAAAAGCTTCAAGGCATTGTAGCGGCCCGCCTGAGACTGCGGCCGTTCGAGGCTTTTCCTGGTTCTTCGGGAATTCGTGTGAAAAAAGGCCTCCGCCTCACAACTGCCGAGGTTT
>DYBN01000015.1 GCA_019418605.1 Sutterella sp.
TTGCCGAAGGCCTCCGTCAGATGCAGTCTCGCGAATACGGACAGACCGCGCACGGATTGACGCTCGTTCGTGCGGTTCTTGTGTTTGACAGCGCGGCGCGCGCCTTCACGCTCTGGAAGTCCGTGAGCTGATCGAATTGGATGTCGGTGCGCACAACGACAAAACGTATGTTCCTCAATATTCTCGGAACGAGGCGCGAGGGGAGGCGGGCGCAGGGGCTTTTCCGATTGACAGTCTCGTGCTGTCAGTAGCGCGTGCGCATCATGAGCCGTCGGCAGCGGGAGGTTTCGATCACTGCGGTCGACTCTTTTCGCTCGGCCGGCAGATCGACAGCATATTTTTCAAGACAGGCAAGGCTTCAAATCAAAGCTCTCGGTCATCTCGACGGTGGTGTGCAGATTTTTATCCGAAGTTCATCGCCTTTATTCGGGCCTCAAGAACATGCACCGACTCCGGCTTGGCGACGCGGGTGCCGGCAGAGTTGTTCTTCGGCACGCAGGACGATTCTGGTGTTTGGCAAAGGCGCCGAAAAACTGCGAATTTTCAGGAGGCTCTAGAGCTCAAGCACGCTCCGGATGGGCTCTTTGTGTGTCGACAAGAGCCCAGTGGGTGAACGCACGCGCGGTGCCGTCAAAGACAAGCACGGCGCGCAAAAGTTCTGTCTGATGCGGTGTTTCACCGTAATGCTGCTCGCGCACCTGCTTTAGGCCGGCTGCAAGAAGGTCTTCGTCCTCTCCTGGACAGCGCGCAAACTTGATCTCAAATACCCAGTGACAGGGGCCTGCTTCGACTTCAAGGTCGCTGCGCCCGCGTGCGGTATGCACCTCAACCTGCGGGAGCATCGCGGCACCGATGAAAAGCACCTGCAGGAAACTTCGGCACGCCGCTTCGTCGGTTACGGGGTAGCGCGCATAGTCGATGGCGTTGAAGACCAAATTGAGGATTCGCACTGTATCCTCAAGGTCGCCGTCTCGTAAGGCTTGTTTGAGTTTTAGGACAGGTATGCTGCATCGGCCGTTGCTGCGCAGAAGTTCACCGGCATACAGTCTTGCCATGGAGCTGCGCACTTCTCCGTTGGGATAGCCAAGAGTTACGCACCCCTCTGTGGGGACGTCCTTGATGGTGAGGTAGCCCGCTTGGGTGAGCAAGACCGGAAGCGAAAGAGAGTCGTATTGCAGGGCAACCTTAAGAGCATCGGTTTCGAGCAACAGCGGCGCATCAAATGCGGCCGGATTTTCGAGCTGATGGTTATGAAGATAATTAACGAGCAAGGATGGGTTCCCACCGCTTGTGTACCAATAGTTTTGGAAACCTCGGGCAGGCTTGTTGAGAAAATTGAGCACTGACCACGGACAGTAGACGTGCGAGCTTGCGTCTTCATCAAAACAAAAACCGTCGTAGTTGGTGCGCAAATTTTCCAGGACAGCCTGCTGTGTCAAGCCAAGGACGTCGGCCGCCCGCTCGAGGTAAGGACCAAAATTTTCCTTAATCTCGTCTTCGGTGTAGCCCAACAGCGTACCGAATTCCGCATCAGGGGAAACGTCCTCCAAGTTATTGAAGCCCGAGAAAATGCCGGTATTGGCGAGTTTTGTGACTCCCGCCATGAAAAGGAACCGCAGACAGCGCGCATGCTGCTTGAGCATCAGGAAGAACCGGCTCATCGCAGTCTGCACTTGTGAGAAAAGGTCAGGCCGGTGCAAGCAGGCGGCCAAGGGCGCGTCGTATTCGTCGATGAGCAAGACCAATGAACTTACGGGTTGCGCATTCATCCAAAAGCCTATCTGCGCAATCAAATTGATGTCGGCAGGATTGTGCTCAAAGCCTGCGGTCCTGAAGCTTCCAATGAGAATGTCGGAAAAGAGACTCTCAAACTGAGCAATGCTCAAGAAATCCTTGGCGCCGGAGAAATCGAGGCGAATAACGCGATATGTTTTGTCTTCCCTCCAAAGTCCTTCAATGGCAAGCCCCTGAAAGTCCCTCAGACCGTATGTGAAAAGCGACTCAAAGGTGGAGACAAGAAGCGATTTGCCAAAACGCCGGGGTCGAGCGAGGAAAACCTGTGAAGCGTTGCGGCGGCACAGCTCGTAGATCATCTTTGTCTTGTCGACATAGATTTGGTTGCTCAGCCGAATGCTGGAAAAGTCGGAGTTCCCAAGAGGGAGATCGGACACGGTTGTTGCAAGCATGGTCTACACTGATATAAATCGCCTAAAAGCTCCGGGAAATATCCTCTGTGCTAAAGGCTTGAAATTAAAAGAGAAAAGTTGCCCGTCGTGAGAAAAAAAACAACAGCGAGGCGGCGTTTCCGCAGATGGAAAAGCCGGCCTCGCTTGCTATAAGCCCCTCAGCGCCTTGGGGCTTTAGGCGTGCGTCTGCGCCATGCGCATGTAAAACTCGTGCAGTCCCTTGACCTTTTCCTCGAGCTCCTCGATCGTGCCGCTGTTGTCGATCAGGTCGTCGGCCGCGGCCATGCGCTTGTCGCGGGAAATCTGCGTCTCGATGATGGCGCGGGCCTGCTCTTCGCCCAGATGCCGGTCGTAGACCAGACGGTTGATCTGTTCGTCTTCGGAGACGTCGATGACGAGCACGCGCTTGCACGCTCCCGCCCAGCGCTCGTGCTCAAGCAGCAGCGGCACCGAGAGGATGACGTAGGGCGCCTTGACGGTCTTGAGCTCTTCGAACATCTCGCGCTTGATCATCGGATGCAGGATGTCCTCGAGCTCCTTGCGCTTTTTCGGGTCCGAGAAGACGATCTCGCGCATCAGGTCGCGCTTCATGCCGTGCGCGTCTATCATGTCCGCGCCGAAGGCCACGGCGATTTCGGGCAGTGCGGCGCCGTTGGGGCCGGTGAGTCTGCGGCTGACTTCGTCGGCGTCGATGACCGGGACGCCGAGCTTGCGGAAGATGTCGGTGACTGTTGTTTTGCCGCAGGCGATGCCGCCTGTCAGGCCGATGATCATGGTCATACAAGCCCCCTTGTTTGTGTTGTTTCCTGCATTCATTGTAGCCGCTTGAGACGCGGAAAAATCAAGCCGCATTGCGCTGCGCAGGGCGCAGTTCAAAAGGGAGAAAAGCCTTGGGAAACGGGGAAAAAAGGGAGGGGCGAAGAAGCCCTCAGGCAGGCATGAAAAAAGCGACCCCGCCTGCCGGCGGAAATCGCTTTTTTGAAATCTGGTCGGGGTGAGAGGATTCGAACCTCCGACTCCTACGTCCCGAACGTAGTACTCTACCAGGCTGAGCTACACCCCGAAATCTGTCGATGTGTTTGTTTAGAGAGCTTATCGATCTCTCTTAACCGACAAGGCCAGCAATTGTATCAGTGAATTTGTAAATTGTCCAGTCCCCAGAACGGAGATCGCCTCGCGCGCACGATCGACTTCTTCGAGCGCCCGTGCGCGGCACTTCTTGAGCGCCCCGCTTTCAATCACGATGCGGCTGATGCGCACGAAGTCGCCTTCGCCGCGGCGCACGGCCTCGCGGATGCACTCGCGGTCTTCGGGAGACGAAAGCTGCATGGCGTACAAAAGCGGCAATGTCACCTTGCCCTCGCGCAGGTCGGCCCCCAGGTTCTTGCCCGTTGCGGCCGCCTCACCGGCGTAGTCGAGAATGTCGTCGGCAATCTGAAAGGCGTTTCCAAGGTGCAGGCAGTAGCGCGTGCAGGCCTCCTCCTTTTCGGCCGGAGCCTGGGCGATGGCGGCGGCCATGTGCGCTGCCGCTTCAAAAAGGCAGGCCGTCTTGCGCTCGATTACGGCAAAGTAGCGCGCCTCGTCCGTGTCCGGGTCGTGGGCGTTGTTCATCTGCAGCACCTCGCCTTCGCTCAGGCGGTTGGCCGCATCGGCAAGCGCCTGCATGACCTTGAGGTTGCCCGCGCGCACCATCATCTGAAAGCTTCTCGTGTAGAGAAAGTCGCCCACCAAAACCGCCTGTGCGTTGCCCCAGCGCGCGTTGGCCGTTGGGCGCCCGCGGCGCACCATACCCTCGTCGACGACATCGTCGTGCATGAGCGTGGCGGTGTGCAGAATTTCGATGACCGCGCCGAGATAGGCCGCCTTTTCGGGGTCGGCGCCCATGGCGCGGGCCATGAGAATCAAAAGAGCCGGGCGCATGCGCTTGCCGCCCGCGGAGGTGATGTAGCGGGCGATTTCTTCAACGCGGCCCACGCCGCTTTGCATCTCTTCAAAGATGATGCGCTCGACGGCGGCCATGTCCTCGGCAATCGGGGCGAGCGCCGCACGGGCAGCCGCCTTCAGGGGGTTTTCTTCTGTCATAGGGGGGTATTGTGTCATTGCGCAAGGGGCCGCGTCAAAGACGCGAATTCGGCGGTTTCAGTCGGCCTGGAGTGCCTGCTGCGAACCGTTCTTGCGGCCGCGCGAGAGCGCGCGAGACGAACTTTACGCCTCCTCGATGCTCTCAAGGCCCGCAAGGCGCGCTGCAAGCCGCGCCGTCATCGAGGTGATGACGTCTTTTGAAATCCCCAGCGTTTTCAAGTCTTCGATGGCAAGCGCCATGCCCTGCACCGGATGCGGCATCCCGGCCTGGCCCAGGTCCGTCGTGAGAAACGTCCGCTCGGGCGCCACGGACAGAAACTCTCCCATCTCCTTTAATGTCTGCCGCGGGTACTGCGGCATGGCGCTGCCTTCGCCCCAGAGGCGTCCGAGGTAGCAGTACTCGATCCAGGCGCCAAGGCGCGCGGCCTCTTCAAGCTCACGTGCGGTCATCTTCCAGATGAGCGTGTTGGGGTGCGTGACGACAAGCTTTTTAAAGCCCATGGCGCGGGCCTGTCGCGCCATCAAAAGCGACTCCTGCGGCGAGCTGTGGCCGGTGGCAAGCATGACGTTGGCATGAGCGCAGAGCTCCATGATTTTGATCACTTCGGGCAGAAGCTTTCCGCTGCCGTCGCTCACGGCGATATAGGGGGTCTGTTGCTTATATGTTTGAACCGCGTACTGGGCGTCGAGCGTTGGCATCCACACGCAGCGGCACAGCCCGCCCGTTGTCTCGAGCGCTTTTTGCACGGCGTAGACGTTGAGCACCGGGCCGGTTGCGCGGTTTAACACGATCGAGCCGAAGAGCTCAATGCCGGGGACGGCGCGGCGCAGATGAAAGGCCCTGTCGTGGCAGGAGAAGTCGTTTGACTTGTAGAGCACGGCGCGGTAGTGAGCGTCGCGCGCGGCCAGCGCCATGTCAAACTCCGAGAGACTTCTTGCCTTGGAGTCGGGGGCTGCGTGCAGATGCAGGTCGCACACGCCCGGAAGATCGATGCCGGAAAGAGCCTCGCTCATCTTGTCCTGAGTGTTCTCACGGGGAGCGTTCTTCGCGGCGCTGGAATCGCTGCTTGCAAGGCCGGCTGCGGGCGCGGCGGCCGCTGCCGCTGCTGCGGCTGAAAGAAATGTTCTGCGGTGCATAAGGCGTAGGAAAAGGGGTTTCAAACGGGGTTTCAAAAGACGTGCGGACTGCCCGCGGGATTTCAGACCTCCGTCAGGCGATAGGCGCGTGCAAGCGGATTTCGCCTTGCGAGGTACTCAAGCTGCAGAAAGCCGCGCGAGACCTTGACGTCTTCGTCAAAGGCGTCGTACTGCGCGGGGCTAAGTCCGTAGAGGGCGTCGAGCACGGCCTGATCAACGGCGCCCATGGAGGTCGAGGCGAAGATGCCAAGCGTTCCGGTTTTAAGTTGCGCGCCTTCAAGGGGCTCGGCCTTCAAGTCGGTGACGACGTTGATGAAGACAAGCTTTCCTTCAAGCGCGCGGCAGATTGCCTCCGAGGCGGCCGCAAGTCTTCTGTAAAAGTCAGCGTCCTTGGCAAAGCCCTCGCCGTGCACGGCCGTTTTCCCCGGCGCACCGGCAAGCCCAATGCCCACGTTTTTCATGGCGCCCGAGTAGCCCGCAAAGCTTGGAATCTTGAAGTTGGCCGTCACCGCCACCGTGTCGTAGTTTTCAAGCAGCGAGCGCCCCACGGCTACCTCCTTGATATCGTCTTCGCCCGCAACGGGCAGCAGCCGATAGTCGCCTGCGCCGTCAAGGATGTCGATTTCTTCGCGCGGCACGCCCTGCGCCATGATGGCGCGGTAGTTGCCTTCGGTGTTGCCGCGCCCGGAGGTGTAGGTCGAGGCCCAGTTGCCTTCGATGTAGCGGCTTTCCTTGACGTGGGCCTTGAGCGCCTGCCACAGCGGGCGGTTGAGGTCGACTTCGTCGCCGTGCAGCTTGATGCCCGTGCGCCCTGCGCTTGCAAGGCCGCGCTCGCGCGTGAGGAGATCAAACAGAGCGGTGAAGTTTTCTGGCGTGACGTCTTTTGCGTGATAGACAAGCGCGGGCTCGGCACCGCCCAAAGCGCTTGCTGAAGATGAAGAGGCGGCCTTGGTTTGGCCTCCTGCGGCTGCGCGCACGACGGCGGGCATGCCGCCCGCCAAAGCAGTCGAAAGGGCTGCCGCTGAGAGTGCGCCAAAGCGCCTGCGGGAGAGGCCACGGCCTCGGGAGACGGACTCAGGAGGGAGGTTGCTTGCCATGGGTGTTTCTCCTTTCAGAGACCGGCGCATCAGCGCGCCGGCGCACAAACCCATGCTAGAAGCGCGCCCGGTTGCTGTCCAATATCAAATGCTCACGAAAAGTGATGCAAAAAGATTATGAATGGGCGGGCCTTTCGCTTCCCGCCCGAGCGAGCCGCCCGTGCCGCGGGCGCTCTCGGCAGCTGCAGATCAAAGATCAATAAAGCAGCGCCTGCAGCTTCTCGGTGTCGGCAACGAACCCGCGGATGCCCGCCGAGAGCTTGTCGACGGCAACGGCCGAGGAGTTGAGCGCAAAGTAAAAGTCGCCCTCGCTGATGCGCACCGGTTCGCGCACGGCCGCGGGCGGCGTGAGGGCGCGCTCGACCGTGCCCGAGCCTTGCGCGAGCTCGCCGATCAGAGCCGGGGACACCGTAAGCAGATCGCACCCGGCAAGCGCGAGGATTTCTCCCTTGTTTCTAAAGGAAGCGCCCATGATCTGGGTGCGGCTGCCGCTAGCCTTGAGCGTTTGGTAGATCTCGCGCACGGACTGCACGCCCGGATCGTTGGCTCCGGCCATGGCCGCCTCGTTCCAGCTTGCGCCCTCGGCGGCCTTGAACCAGTCGTAGATGCGCCCGACGAAGGGACTGATGAGCGTGGCCTGCGCTTGGGAAGCCGCCACGGCCTGCGCAAGGCAGAAGATGAGCGTCATGTTGCAGTGAATCCCTTCGGCCTCGAGCACGCGCGCAGCTTCGCACCCCTGCCAGGTGGCGGCGATTTTGATGAGCACGCGGCTGCGATCGATCCCCTGCGCCTCGTAAAGGGCGATGATGCGGCGCGCTTTTTCCACCGTGGCGCGCCAGTCAAAGGAAAGCCGTGCGTCGACTTCGGTGGAGACGCGCCCTGCGACGTGCTCGAGGATCGCGCAGCCAAAGCCCACAAGCACGCGGTCGATGCGCTCGGACGGAGAGTCGCTTGCGGCGCGCGCGGCTTCAAGGATGCTCTCGTAGCTTCCGCTTGCGGCCGCCTTGAGAATCAGCGAGGGGTTGGTCGTTGCTTCGCTCGGGCGCAGCCGGGCGATGGTGTCGATGTCGCCCGTGTCGGCAACGATGGTGGTCATGGTCTTGAGCTGCTCGAGCTCGCTCATAGGCGCGTCGGTCATGGCTTCAATAAAAAACGAAAGAGTCGTGGATGAGCGTTCAAATTTTCAGCATTCCCCTGCGGCAGCTGGCGCCGACGAAAAAGGGGGAAAACGGCCGCAAAAGGATACCGCATCGGCTTGTTGGCCGAGCAAATTGAAAGATGAGCGGTGCGCGCCGTGTGAAAAGCTTCGCGAAAACCCTGACAACTAATGGGGTTTTAAAGCGCACCCTTTGGCGCCGGGCGCATAATGGGTGCATCAGTTTTTGGGGCGAATCTCGTGCGCCGGTCTCTTTTCCGCTGCCCGTGCAGAAAAAAGGAAAAGAACAAAACGCCGCGAAAAAGAAAAAACGCATCGCAACCGGCAGCAAGCAACGACCGCTCCTCTTCATTTTCTGCACGAGCGCAGGCGTTTGTTATGGAGAGAATCAACATGACAAGCCTATCGCGCCGCTCGCTTCTTGGTTCGGCCGTCGCCGCTGCGGCCGCCGCCCCCGCAGCCGCTCTTGCGGCTCCCGCCAACCCTTGTCAAAAACCGCCGCGCTGGGAGCAGGAACACACGATCATCATCGTGGGCTCGGGGGGCGCCGGCCTTGCCGTTGCCGTGTCCGCCGCTCAAAACGGGATGAAGGACATCGTTGTTCTTGAAAAGATGCCCTTTATCGGCGGCAACACGATGATCAGCGGCGGGGCTTTCAACGCCTGCGACGCCAAGCGCCAGCCCAAACAGGGCATCAAGGACAGTCCCGAGCTGCACGCCGAGCAAACGCTCAAGGGCGGCGACGGCCGCGGCAATCCGGAGCTTGTGCGCAAGATGACGGCCAATGCCGAGGCAAGCCTCAATTGGCTTGAGGAAATGGGCGTTGAGTTCAAGCCCGAGGTCTACCAGGTCTATGGCGCCCTTTATCCGCGCTCGCACGACGCCGTGCATGCGCTCGGAAGCGACTACATCAAGGTCCTGAGCGCGCAGTGCGACAAGCTTGGCATCAAGATTTTCACCAACAGCCATGTGGAGAGAATCGTGCGCGAGGCTCCTTTGTCGGGCCGCGTGCTGGGCGTGGTCTTTACGGGGGAAGATGCAAAGGAGCACGCCTGGAAGGCATCCAAGGCGGTCGTTGTCTGCGCCGGAGGCTTTGGCGCCAACGCAAAAATGCGTGCGCGCTACGACCCGCGCATGCTCAACTTGACGACAACGAACCTGCCCGGCGTCTCCATGGGCGACATGATTGCTCCCATGTGCGACATCGGCGCTGATACGGTGGGCATGGACCACATCCAGTGCAACCCGGGGTGCCCCCCGGGGCGCAAGCAGAGAATCGTGCTGCACATGCACGTCGAGCGCCTTGTGATGGTCAACCGGAAGGCCGAGCGGTTCGTCGCCGAAGACGAGCGGCGCGACGTTATCCGCGACGCCATTTTGTCGCTTCCCGATCAGACGGCCTTTTCCATCATCGATGCCGACGGCTACGCGGTTCTCAACCCGGGCCATATCGAGGGCCTCAAAAAGGGGCTTGAAACGGGAGACGCGTGGACGGCCGATACGATTGAAGAGCTTGCCGCAAAGATGGGGCTTGATCCCAAGGCGCTCAAAAAGACGATCGAAGAGTACAACGCGGGCGTTGACAAGAAGTCCGACGCCATGGGCAAGAACCCGAGGAATTTGAACAAGCTGCAAAAGCCCCCGTTCTGGGCGGGCTACTCGGGCATGAGCGTGCACCACACGATGGGCGGCGTGCGCATCAACACCAACTGCCAGGTGCTTGACCGCTACGACGAGGTGATCCCGAATCTGTACGCCGTGGGCGAAGTCACGGGCGGCATCCACGGAGCCAACCGCCTGGGCGGCAACGCGATCTGCGACATCTTCACCTTCGGGCGGCTCACGGGCATCTATCTGGCCGCGCATTAGCCCGATTGGCTTGAAAGGAAGGCCGCGCGCCCGCGTGCGCGCGCGCTTTCCTTGAAAAAGCAGACGAAAAGGGAAAAAAGGGGCAAAAAGGGCGGCGCATCAAGCGCCGCCCGCGGTGTGCGCAAAGAGCATTTGCGCGCACCAATTGACGAAATTCCCGCGCACGGGCGGGCTGCAGGCGCCTTACTGCGCCGGGGCTTCCATTTGCCCGGCGCCCGAGGCGGGCGCATGAGAGGTCGCAGAAGAGGGCGAAGGAGTGGGCGCTGAGGCCGCAGCGGCCGCATTCGGATCGTTCTTGACCTTCTGGTAGTAGTCCATCAGGGACTTGGCGTAGAGCGCGGCGCGCTGCAGCTGCAGCTGGCCGTTTTCGGCCGGGCCGTTGGCGTGCAGCGTCGGGCGGCCGTCTTCAAAGATCTGAAAGATGATGCCGGCGATGGCCTTGTTTTGAACGTCGATGGAGTAGCCCATGCACAGGGGGCATTCATCGGGCTTGTCGTCTTTTTCAAGCAGCTGCACGTTCAAGCCCGAGGCGCGGATGCCGGTGGCAAGCGCGGTCTGCAGCTGCACGTACTGATCGCCCTTTAACTGGTCGTTAAAGAGGATGCAGACGACGGGAGCATCGGGCGAGACGCCCGCCTCAACGTTGGCGCGCTCGGTGGGGTCCGTGGTGCCGGGCAGCTGCGCGCAGCCCGCGGCAAGCGCGGCCGCAAGCGAGAGCGCAACAATTCTTGCGTGCTGAAAACGGGGAAACTTCATCGGTCAACCTCTCTACAAAATCAACTGCGCAGGCTCCAAAAGAGACAAAAGGAAAAGAGCAGGTCTTTCAAAGGGGTTTCCCCCGAGAGGGCGGCGATAGAGCGGCTTTCAGGCCTGCGCTCTTTGCTTTTGCTCAGCCAAGGCTTCATGCCGCTATGATAAGGCTCAGGCGAACCAGCCGGGGTTTGTCGGCTGCTCTTTTCGCGCTTTTTCGGTTTCTCTTGAAACAAGCGCCTTTGCCAAAAAGAGCCGGGGCCGGCGGTGCGCCTTTGACTCCGACCCCCTACGACCTCCTCCGACCTCTTTTTAAACGGGCGCATTTCTCAGTCATGCTCACGCTTGAAGACCTCAAGGCGCGTGCGGTGATCCGCATCGTCGACGATGATCCGGCGATGCGCCGGGCTCTTGCCTTCTTTTTGAAGGTGGAGGGCTGGCAGAGCCTTTGCTACGCCTCGGCAGGCGACTTTTTGCAAAGCGACGACCGCGCGCAGGCAGGTTGCCTCATTCTTGACCTGCGCATGCCCGAGATGACGGGAACGGAACTGCAAAAGCTCATGAAGAGCGCGCACAATCCGCTGCCCGTCATTTTTGTCTCGGCCCACGGCGACATCGACACGGCCGTGCTTGCGGTCTTGGACGGCGCGGTCGACTTTCTGCAAAAGCCCGTGGACGAAGAGCGGCTGCTGCGCGCCGTGGAAAAAGGCTGCCGGCTGCATCTGGCGCTCATGAACAACGGCATCGATGAAGAGGCCGCGCGCGAGAGAACCGCTCAGCTCACCGAGCGCGAGCAAAGCGTGGCGGCCATGCTCGCCGCAAGTCTCTCAACGCGCGCCATGGCCGAGCGCCTCGGGGTGTCGCCCCGCACGGTCGAGGTCTACCGCGCGGGCGTCTACCGCAAGCTCGGCGTGCGCGGCGCCAGAGAAATTGCCGCGCTCCTGGAGCTTGCGCGATGAGCCCGACCGGGGCCGCAAAGCATCTATTGCGGTCTGCATTATTCAAGCACCGGAGACCCGCGACGGATTCGATTTTGGGCGCTCTGCAGGCAAAAGCCTCAAGGGCGGCGCAAAGCGCCCCGCCCAAACAAAGCCCAAAAATTCCAAAAAGCCCGAAAAAAACGAAAGGCCTCTTGGGGCTTTCCGCCCGCGGCCTTGCTCTTGCCGCACTTTTCTTTTGGCTTGCGCCCGCGGCGCAGGCCGAAAGCGCCGCTGCGGGCGGCCCCGGCTTTAAAGAGGAGAGCAAAGCGCCGTCTGCGGTTCTTGTGCAGGGCGACGATGAGCCGGAGCGCGCCGCGTCAAAGGATCTTTCGGGGCTTTCATCGCGCCAGGATGAGGACGGGCGGCAGAGCCTTCCGCGGCTTGTGATCGGCGTCACCGAGTTTGCACTGTCCGATGAGCGCGAAGAGATTCTCGAGGCGCTTCAAAAGGCTCTCGTGCCGCTTTCGGCGCGCTACGCCGTCGACGTGCGCGTGCACAACGTCCCGCGCCTTGAGGCGGCGGCACGAAAAAGCGAAATCGACCTTGTGCTGGGCAGCGCCGGGCTCATTGCGCGCTTGTCCGACGTCGGCGTCAAGACGATCGTTTCTTCCGTGGGCCCGGGCGGGATCGACGCCAATCAAAACGAGGGATCGGCCTTCATCGTGCGGCGCGACCGAGAGGATCTGCAGACGATTGCGGATCTTGTCGGCACGCGCATGGCGGCCAACCGCCCGACGGGCTTTTCGGGCTACCTGATTGCCTTAGGCGAGATCGCGCTGGCGGGGTTTGATCCGGACGCCTTTTTCTCAAGCAGGCTCTTTTTTGGAGAGCAGAGCGCCTCGCGGCGCATTGCCCGCGCCGTGGCCGATCAGAGTGCCGACGTGGGCATTCTCAAGCTTTGCGGCTGGGAAAAGCTCATTGAGGAAGTGCCGCAGGCCGAGCGCGACCTGCGGGTGCTCGCGCCCGTCGAGTCATCTAGCAGCTGCCTGCATTCGACGCGGCTTTATCCGGCGCACTCGCTTGCGGCCCTGCCGCACGTCACGCCCAGGACCGTGACCGACCTCACGCTTGCCTTTTTGGAAATGAAGCCCACGCAGGCGGGCAGAAGCTGGGCGGTGGCAACCGACTTCATTTCGGTGGACAGGCTCTACCGGGCGCTTCGCATGGGGCCGTATGCGTATCTGCGCGAGAGCGTGCTTGCGCGCTTTATGGACGAGTACCGCCCCTTGATCATCACGACTCTTTTGGCGGCGGCAGCGCTCCTGCTGCAGCTCGTGCACACCAGAAAGCTCCTTGAGAAGCGCTCGCGCCAAGTCAAGGACATGGCCCGGCACGAGGCCGAGCAGGAGAGGAGGCTCTTGTTTCTTGAGCGCAACACGACGGTAAGCCAGCTCTCGAGTATGATCGCCCATGAGCTGCATCAGCCCCTTGCCGCCATCCGGCTCTACGCCCGGGGGCTTGAGCGCCTTGAAAAGCGCCGGCAGGCCGACGCCGACGTCATCGAGGTGATCGACTCGATTGCCGACGAGGCGACCCGCGCCAAGGAAATCGTCGAGCGCGTGCGGCTTTATGCAAAAGACCGCCGGCCGCCGCGCGAGGACGTGCGGCTCTCGGAGTTAATCGACAACGCCGTGTCGCACTTTCGGGCGAGCACGCTTGCCAACGGCGCCCCGCACATGCAGCTGCGGCTTGTCGCGGGCAGGGCGCTCGAGACCACGGTGCTTCACGTGGCGGCCCTTGAAATGGAGCTTGTGTTTCTCAATATCCTTAAAAACGCGCGCGACGCCCGCGCCGCGTGCGTGGAGATTGCGGTTGAAAGCGAAGACGAGGCCAAAGCGGGGCACGCCGAAGTCGCGGTGCGCTTTACCGACGACGGACCCACGGTCGACGAGTCAACGCTGGAGCGCCTCACCGCCCCCGCCACGAGTCAAAAGCCCGAAGGCCTGGGGCTGGGGCTTGGGATAGCCCGCCGCATTGTGGAGGAGCACGCAGGGCGCATTCTCTTTGCGGCCAACGCCCCGAAGCCGGGTCTTACGGTGCGCGTGGTGCTGCCGGTGGCGGCGGGAACGGGCGCGTCCAAAGCGCCGTGAGAGGCCTCTTTAAAAAGCCTCGGGAGAGCTTCTCTTTTGCAGACGCAAAAAAGAGGAGAGCGCCGCCCGCAGGCGCAGCCCGAAAAACGATGACAAGCGATGGCGGCCGAGTGCCTTGAGCGCCTTTTTTTTGACTTGGCGCAAAAATACTTAAGGGCTCTTTCCTCGATACTCTACCCTGTAGCCAAGCAAGAAGACGCGCGGCCTCTCCCTTGATATTGGCCAGGGGAGACGGGCGGCACGCGTCTGAACACAAAGCCGCACACGCAAGGCAAGGGAGCGAAAACCCCAAGGCGCATGAATTCAAGCTGCTTTGGGAAGAATCGCCCCCTTTGCGAGGCTGTGCCGATCGTGCTCCGTTGCGGCGGGAGCTTTTGGGCTCAAAGGGCAAGCAGTTCCTTTGAGCCGCTCCAAGCCTAAAAAGGTGCACGAGGCGCAGACATCAGCGCAGGCACCGCCGCTTTTGCGGCCCCCATCAAAAGAGGAGAACCATCTCATGACCAAGCAAGCCATTTCCCGCCGTGGTCTTTTGAAGACCAGCCTTCTGGGCGCGGCTGCCGGCATCGCCGGCACGGGTGCGGCGGGCGCGGTGCAAGCCGCTCCCGTCAAGGCCGATTCATCCTACGACGTCATCGTGCTGGGCGCAGGCCCCGCAGGCCTGATCACGGCCATCACCGCCCACGACGCGGGCGCGAAGGTTGCCGTGTTTGAAAAAATGGACCGTCCGGCCGGCAACGCCATCTTCGCTCTGGGCTCCGTGTGCGGCTGGGGCTCGCGCCACCAGAAGGAGCAGGGCATTGAAGACACGGCCGACGCCTTCTACGCCATGATGATGGACATCTCCAAGCAGATGGGCGACAAGGTTCTCAACCGCGTCTACACCGACAACATCAGCGCCGGCATCGACTGGCTTGAGGCCGACATCGGCGTGAAGTTCGGCAAGATCCGCCCGATGCCCTATCCGCGTCTGGGCCGCACCTGCCGCGTGACCGCCAAAAACGGCATCACGGGCGGCGCGCAGCTCGTGCAGGATCTGCTTGCTGCGGCCCAAAAGCGCGGCATTGCCCTGTGCTTCCAGCACAAGGCCATTGAGCTTTTGCACGACGAGCACTTTGCCGTCACGGGCGTGCGCGTTCTGACTCCCGACGGACAGAAGGACGTCAAGGCCAAGGGCGGTGTGTGCATCTGCACGGGCGGCTTCTCGGCCAACCCCGAAATGGTTGACCGCTACATCGGCGGCTGGGCCACGCGCATGGTGTTGCGCGGCTCGACTTTCACGACGGGCGAAAACGTCTCCCTGACGCTGCCGCTCTTTACGAAGTTCGTCAACATGGATCAGTTCCACAGCGGCCCGATCCTTGGCGCCACGCACGTCAACCCCGCCGACGTCCTCAACTCGGGCTACGGCGTGCAGGTCAACACCTCGGGCGTGCGCTACATGGACGAGAACAACACCTACGTCATCAAGGCCCGCACGACCGCGCAGCAGACCCTTGACAACTACGCCTGGGTGATCGTCGACAGCCAGTGCTCGGTTCTCGACAAGGTGATTCCGAAATTCGACCGCCTCAACAACCCCTACGGCAAGGCCGACAACCTCGACGAACTCTGCAAGCAGGTCAAGCTCCCGGCCGACAAGATCAAGGCCATCGTCAAGGAGTACAACACGGCTGTTGAAAAGGGCACGCTCTCGAAGATGAACCCGCCGTGCACCTACAAGAAGCCGCACAAGATCGAGAAGGCTCCCTTCTATGCGATTCCCTTCCAGGGCGGCATGACGGCCACCTTCGGCGGTCCGCTGATCAACGCCAAGGCCGAGATTCAGAATCTCGACGGCCGCAGCATCCCCGGCCTTTATGCGGCCGGCAACTCCGCGGGCGGCATTTTCTTCCACAACTACGCCGGCGGCGCCCAGCTCGGCGCGGCCCTCGTCTTCGGCCGCATTGCCGGTGCCGAAATGGCCAAGCGCGCAAAGAAGAACTGATTCGGAGAGTAGAACATCATGAAAAAATTCATTCTCGCCGCTGCGGCGATCGCATTCGGTCTTTCCATGGGCGTTGCCCAGGCTGCCGCGGGCGACAAGACGCTCGCTGAAATCCACGGCAAGAACTGGCCTGATCCCTCGGGCTGGGTGAAGAAGGACACCTGCATGGGCTGCCACGGCTCCTATGAGGACCTTGCCAAGGCAACCGCCAAGTACGAGCCCAATCCGCACCTCTCGCACCTGGGGTCGGTCAACTGCCAGGAATGCCACAAGGGCGACCAGGCCAAGCCCGTGCTGATGTGCAACTCCTGCCACAACTTCACGCTGCGTGAAAAGGCCGCGAAGTAACAGGGCTTCTAAAGCCGCATCCCGCGTCTTGGCTCTTTTTTGACCGGGGGCGCGGCGGCAGAGGGCGCAGGCTCTGAGAGTCCTGCGCCGCTCTGCCTTTTTTTTATCTCCCGCAAAGCGCCATGCGCACCGTTTTCAATCGAAAGGTGCGTGTGCGGCGCGCGGGATTTTTTTTCGTCGCAAGGACGCGCTTTGAGCGTGCGCAAAGTCGAGCCGGTGCGGAGGGTTTCATCCCGCCCCATTTGATTCGGGGCGCTGCCGCAGGCAAAGGACGTCGACTAAGCCGCGCGCATTTTTTAAGAAAAAGCGCTCAAGGATCAGGCGGATCAGGCGCTGCGGGAAGCCGCAGCCGATGAACTCAAGGAAAGGGCCGCAAGGCCGGTGAGGAAGGAGCGCCCCGACGTCAAGGAGTCAGTTAATGCGGGCGTTTTTGGAAAAGCCCGATGGCCGGGAGATTATCTTTTTTGAGCACAAAAAACATTGAATATGTGCTACATCCGAATCAACCAAGCGATTACCAGCAAAAGATACACCGGGGCACGAAATTTTCCGTAGAATGCTCCTCACCACGCAGAGCAAGCAGAGGGCTTTGTCGTTGCCTCGTTCTTCTCCGGAACTCCCTAAGAATTCTTTTAGCAGGTAGTTCACCGGCGGAAAGAAGAGGCCCCGAAAGCAGTAATGCCAAGGGATTAAAAACGACAAAGCCCAGTGCGGTAACACCGGGCTCGTCATTTTGTGAGGAGTTCAGTATGCCAACACATCTGTTCTCTTCGTGGGAGATTATGCCACAGGCTGTCATGATCTGCACGGGCGACGTCAATATTGAAATTGACGGCGTCTTGTTCGTAATCATGCTTCTTGTGTGGATAATCCGCACGAAGAAATAAATCGGTGGCCGCTCAGCAATGGGCGGCCTTTGGCGTTTTTGGACGGCGTCAGTTCAAACGGTTTGGGGATGGATGCGGGCGAGAGGCGGATGCAGTCAAAGGGTTTTAACTAGCAAACACAATTTCTAAAAATTTTGTCATAAGAGATTGTTTGG
>DYBN01000016.1:0-40326 GCA_019418605.1 Sutterella sp.
AGTACGTTCGGGAACTCGCCCATGTCCCCATGAATTAGACACTAGACCAAAAAAACGAAATCGTCCGCAAACCCTTGCGGCATCTAGCTTTTTTTCTTTTATGTCCCTAAACACGGGTATATGGTGCAGCCAGCCTTGCGAAGGCCTCGGGCGAAGACTTTGCGTTGCTGCGCCAGAAGGTGACGAGCAAGGGCGGAACGACCGCCAAGGCCATTGAAGCGCTTGAAGCGGGAGACTTTCGAGGTCTCATCGGCTCGGCCGTCAAGGCCTGCATCGCGCGCTCAGAAGAGATGGCCGAACTCTACAAATAGGGGCTGCGGCCCGGCCTGCGGCTGTGCCGTTTGAAGCCGCAGGCGGCCCCCGAAGAACCTCACTTTTTTGCCTTGCCGCTAGAAGGCGAGGTCAAGCAGCCCCTTGGGCTTGTAGCCGATCGTCTGGATGCAAAGCGGGTGCTGGGAGTCGTTTAAAAGAAGCGCCTTGCTCACTTTGCCCGACTCGAAGGTCTGCCGCGCCATGCAGTTGATGCCGAGAGCCGCGCAGGCAAGATAGACGGCCATCACTTTGGCCCCCGTATCGAGCAGCGGCGCGCGCTGCGTCATCTCTTCGGTGAGCGTGGCGATGCGCTCGCTTTTGGTGTACTTCACGACGCTGTGCGCGAGGTCCGTGACGAAGCCCTGCTGCTTTTGCTCGTTGAAGACATAGACGAGGTGCACAGGCGCCTGCCGCACCAGGGGCTGCAGCAGGCACAGATCCTTGCGGCGGTCCTTGTCGTGAACAAAGCGAAGCACGCCGCCCGCCGCATCCCAGAGCCAGACGCCGTTGGCCTTGACGACGTAAATGTCGATTTCCTTCCAGTTGAGCGTCGTGGGCGTGGTGCGGTGGTCGTCCCGGACCGACTTGCCGTTGCGGCCGTCGGCGGCCCAGAGAATGGTGCCGAGATGCTCGTCGCTGATTGTTTCATCAGAAAAATCGTAGGCCGTGCGCCGATGCATCAGCGCATCCGTGAGCGAAGCCTCCATGCGGGCGGGCTTGGGAAGCACCCGTTCCGGGCCAAGGGTTTCGGACTTCTCGGTGTTCTTTTTGAGCGTCACCATGATCTGAAAATCGTTCGTCGAAAAAAGGAAATTGCGGCAAGGCTTGCGGTTTTTCGTGCTGCGGGGTGCCTTGGTCTACGCAGGGAAACCCACGGTGAGCGCCATCAGGGGCACCTGATTGGCGTCAAGCCCCATGGCAAGCCTGAGCTTTTCGCTGTCAAACCAGGCGCGCGGCACGCTTGCAAGTCCCATGGCGGCGCAGGCAAGCTGCGCGGCCTGCACCATGCAGCCGGCGTCGACGCTTACGCACAGCAAGACGCCGTCGCCCGTGAGCGCCTCGCTTTTTGTTTTGTCATAGACGAAAACGAGCGTGACGGGAGCCGTGTGCACGAAGTCCTGCCCGCCCGTTGTTGCGGGCCGCAGGTCTCCGGAGGCGACAAGCGTGAGCGTGTTGTCCGAGGGCGCGTAGCGCCAGGCTCCCTTTTCGTTCACCACGTAGGCTTCGACCTCGCGGCAGTCCATGGCCGAAGGGACCGTGCGGTGCCCGTCGGGCAGGTTGTTGCCGGCGCAGGCCCACAAAAGCGCCGAGAGAATCGGCAGATCGAGCGGGGCACTGGAAAATTCGCGCGACGAGCGCCGGCGGCCAAGCGCCTGCTCAAGCGGCATGCGCATTTCGATTGGACTAGGGAGATGGCAAACGACGGGTTCCTTGGTCATGTTCTCGGGCCTCGCAAAAGAAAGAACAGGAAAGTGCTTCAAGGGCGGATACAGGGCGGACAAATGACGGCTAAAGGACCGCCCGGGGCTTCGAAGAGCCCGAGGGCGTCTCCTTCAGAGCATGTCTGCCGCCGGAGATGATGCTCCCCGGGCGCTTTTTGCGGAAACAAGGATAATCAAATTTGTGCGCGCTGCTTGTGCCAATAAGAGCAGGCACAGGGCGGGCGGGAACGAACAGGCCCCGGCTAAGACCGGTCAGGACCGGATGAGGGCGGGGTTCGAGGCGGCGCGCACTACAATGAAGTCCGTCGACATTTGGAGAGCTTCATTTTTCGCTATGGCGCAGGAGACGCACTGGCGCAAGATCATCCATGTGGACATGGATGCCTTTTTTGCCTCAGTCGAGCAGCATGACCACCCGGAACTTCGGGGCAAGCCCATTGCCGTCGGACATGCCGACAGCCGCGGCGTCGTCGCCACCGCAAGCTATGAGGCCAGAGTCTTTGGGGTGCACAGCGCCATGCCAAGCGCCCGGGCCCGGCAGCTTTGTCCCGAGCTGATCTTCGTGGAGGGCCGCATGGCGCGCTATAAAGAGGCAAGCGCGGCCGTGCACGAAATTTTCTCGCGCTACACCGACCTCATCGAGCCAATCAGCATCGACGAGGCGTTTTTGGATGTCACGGAAAATAAGAAAAACATCCCTTTGGCCGTCGACATCGCCCGCAGGATCAAGGAAGACATCCGCAATGAGCTTGGTCTTACGGCAAGCGCCGGCGTCTCCTACAACAAGCTCCTGGCCAAGATTGCCAGCGACTGGCGCAAGCCCGACGGGCTGTGCACGATCCATCCGGACGCCGCCCTCAAATTTATCGATCAGCTCAAAGTCGAGCATCTCTGGGGCGTGGGACCGGCAACGGCCAGGGTCATGCACGAGATGGGAATTCACACCGCAGGGGAGCTGCGCGCTCTTGAGCTCTCGGAAATGGTGCGCCGATTCGGCAAGGCGGGCGTGGCCTACTACAACTTCGTGCGCGGCATTGATCACCGGCCCGTGCGCGTGGTGCGCGAAAGAAAGTCCGTGGGCTGCGAGCACACCTACGGGCGAGACATCAGGAGCCCCGCGCAGCTGCGCGAGGCCTTGGTCGAACTTGTCAACGAGCTTCTTGCAAGGCTTCAGGCCAAGCGCTTTGAGGGCTTGACGTTAACGCTCAAGGTGAGGTTTTTTAACTTTGAAACGCTCACGCGCTCGCGCTCGGCCAAGGAGCCCTGGGTGAGCAGGGAAGACATCTTTCTTGCCGCGCAGGGACTTCTCGCGCAGGTGAGCCTCCCGCAGGGAGGCATTCGCCTCATGGGGCTTGCCGTTTCCGATCCCGTGGGAGAGCACTACCGGCAGGGCAGGCTCGCGCTTGAAGACACAGGCCCCCGGCAGGCCTGATTGCGCTTAAAGGCGCGCCCCTTTAGGGGCGGGTGCCTGCGGGGTCTTCTCCCGCGTCGTCAAAAAGATCCCGGTACATCGGCCAGTAGCTTGCGTACATGACCGTGGCCGTCAGAAAGATGAAGGGAATTGAGAGCCAGGAAGCCAGCACTTCGGAGTTGAGCATGAGCGTAATCGAGACGACGGCAACAACCGAAACGGCTGCCAGAGCCGTGAGCGAGGCAAGAAGCACAATCACCGGGACGATGTTTCTCAGACACCCGAAGAACGAATAAAAAAGCGCCTTGCCGGCCGTCATGCGCTTTTGCGCAACAAGAAGCGGCGCAAACCACACCGCCATCAGCCCCGGGATGTAGACAATGATCGAAGCGATGACGCCGTCCCACGGAAAGTGGCTGCTAACGCTTTCCCAGTCGATTTGCCCTTGGTCGCTGATCACCCACTGGCTGATGTCGTCGGCAGCAAGATAGGCGTAGAGCGCCTCGACGGCGACAAGGAAAATGCTGTAGACAAGCCCGACGGAAACAAGCGAGCGGCGCACGGCGGCCTTTTTCCAAAGTTCGGCAAACACGGCGTAGGACGGAACCTTGCCCGCGAGAACATCGCGCGTGGAGCGGCCGATGAACACCGTGCCAAATGGCATGAAGAAGGCGGCAAGCACAAAGCCCACGATGGGGAGAACGGAGAGACCTCCGGCAACAATGAGGTAAAAGAGCACGATGCCGGTCATGCTGACGGGGGCGCTTCGGGTGGCGCGCACGCCCTCAAGAAACCATTTCCAGCCGGTGAGAGCGGGAAGCTTGCGCGAGGCGGAGTCGTCGTAGGCCATGTTCAATGATTGTTTTTCGTATTCGGTGGTGTCGGTCGCATGCCGCCCGGGGCTCCCGGCAGAGAAGCCGGCGCTTGGGGCGGAGAGTATTTGCAGTGCCTCTATTTGCCGCAGGCAGGCTTAACCCGGCCAGTAGAGGGCGCACTCGGCGCGGTTGCGAAGAATCCTTTCAAAGTGACCGGGATCGTGGGGCGTGAGCAGGCTCGCCTCCCGAGGCAGATAAAAGTCAAAGAGGCGGCTTAACCAAAAGCGCAGCGCCGCGCCCCTCAAAAAATCGCGCCAGAGCATGTGCTCAACGTCGGTGAGCGGCCGTACGCGGCTGTAGGCATCCAGAAACGCTCGCTCAAGCGCAGGCTGCAAAACCCCGCTTTCGGGATCAATGCACCAGTCGTTGACGGTGACAGCCAGATCGTAGAGCCAGGGCGTGGTGCCGGCAAAGTAAAAGTCAAAGACGCCCGCGACGTGAGCTGTGTCCGTGCCGTGGCCCGCAATGAGCGTGTTGTTGCGAAAAAGGTCGCAGTGACAGGCCGTAACGCGAAGCGAATCGAAGGCTTTGCTGTCGTGCAGGCGCTCTTGAAGCGAAAGTTCGCGCGCAAGAAGCTCCTTTTGCGGACCGTCAAGAAAGGGGGCGACCTTGGGAGCGGTCTCCTTCCACCAGGCAAGGCCTCTTAGGTTGGGCTGTACGCGGGCAAAGTCAATTGCGGCAAGGTGCATGTGCGCAAGCGTCTCTCCCATCGACGCGCATTCAAGCGCATTGACCTCTGAAACGCTCTCGCCAAAGAGTCTCTCGGCAATGGAAAAAGGCTTGCCGTAAATGAACGAAAAGAGAGCGCCTTCTCGGGTGCGGGCGGGGCAGGCCACGCTGCAGCCCTTTTTCTTTAAGTGCTCGCAAAGCTCCAGATAGTAGGGGAGCTCTTCGGGCTTGAGGCGCTCGAAAACGGTGAGCACCCAGCGCCCCTGCGTCGTGTCGAGGTAGTAGTTGGTGTTTTCAATGCCCGAAGAGATGGGCTGCAGGTCAAGAAAGTCGCCCAAGGCGAATTCCTTGACCGCCTGGGCGACATCCTGAGCAGAGAGCTCAGTAAAAACAGCCATGTCCGCCTACCATCCAAACTCAATGAATTTCGGCGTATCAAGCGTGGAACGGGGGTCGGCCCCGGGGCGCAGGTCGATGGGCCTGTCGCTTGTGTTCTTCATGGTGTAGGGAATCGACGTGGAGCCCGGCGTGACGCGAATTTCAGTAAGCCGGTTGTTCTGGTCGTACTTCTCTTCGATCACCGTGCCGTAGTCCGAGACATAGGGCTTGGTCTGAGGGGAGTTCTTTGCCGCACGCCTTTGCGCCTCGCGGGCGCGCGCCATGTCTTCGGCCGAAGGTTCAAGGCGGCTTGCCTCGTACGTGGCGCGGTCAGAGGCCCTTACGCCGGGCGCGGCGGCCCCGCGCGGGGCGGAAGCGGGAGCCTCGGCCATCGGTACTTCAGTGATCTTGGGCGGAGCCTCAAGGTTGTCAGCGGCTGCCGCGCATGCGCAAAAGGCCGCCAGCATTGTTAATGTGATTGTTTTCAGCATGATCAAAAGCCTTTTTCACAAACTCAGTTTGAAGCGGCTGCGGCCGCCTGCCCGGGCAGCCGGCCCAGCCGCAATCTTCTTGAATTCATTATATCGATTCGGCCTCGGGCAAAAGCAGGTCGCAGGCGTCACTTTTTTGTGACCCTCTTGTTTCTGCAGACAAAGGGACCTCCTGCGGGGTGTGCCGCGGCCCAAAGGTACAATCACGGACACGTAAAAACCATCTTTTCGAAATTCACTTCATGACCACGGTGCTTTTGATCGACGGCTCGAACTACCTTTTTCGGGCCTTTCATGCACTGCCGCCGCTTGCCACAAGCCGCGGCGAGCCGACGGGGGCCATCAAGGGCTTCAACGGCATGCTCAAGACGGTGTTCGACATCGTCAAGCCCGATTTCGCCGCCTGTGTTTTTGATGCTCCGGGCAAAAATTTCCGCCACGAGATTTATCCCGAATACAAGGCCAATCGTCCTCCGATGCCCGACGAGCTGCGCGTGCAGATTGCGCCGATTTTTGAGCTCATCACTCTAAAAGGCATTCCGCTGCTGCAAATTCCCGGCGTTGAGGCCGACGATGTGCTGGCAACGCTTGCGCGCCGCGCCGAAGCGGGCGGCATGCAGGCCGTGATTGCCACGGGCGACAAGGACCTTGCCCAGATGGTGAGCGAAAACATTACGCTCATCAATACGATGTCGCGCACCCGCTACGATCGCGAGGGGGTCTTTGAAAAGTACGGCGTCTACCCCGAGCGCATCATCGACTATCTGGCGCTCATGGGCGACAAGGTCGACAACGTTCCCGGCATTCAAAAGTGCGGTCCCAAAACGGCCGCCAAATGGATCGCCCAGTATGGCAGCCTGGACAACCTTCTTGCGCACGCCTCTGAAATTCCCGGCAAGATCGGAGAAAACCTTCGCGCCGGCATGGGGTTTCTTGACGTCGCGCGCAGGCTTGTGACGATTGATTCCGACGCCAAGGCGGTGACGGAGGCCCCGGGCGATCTGACGCTGCGCCCGGCCGATGCTGCCGGACTCGAGGCTTTCTTCGTGCGCTGGGAAATGCGCTCGGGCGCGGCAAGAAAGCGCGCGGCGGCCGCTCCCCAGCCGGGGCTTTTTGATGCCCCTGCGATCCCGCAGGATGCAGCGCAGCCCCCCGCCGCTTCCACGGCGGCCGCGCGCGCCGGCAAAGCCGTCATTGCCGCAGGAAGAAAAGAGCTCGAAGAGCTCGCTGCGCGCCTTAAGGACCAAAACAGTCCTGAGACTGCCGCAGAAGCCGTTTTCCCTGTTGCGGTGGCGCTTGCCTCAGACCGCGAGGACGCCATGCACGAGAAGCCCGCGGGCATTGCCATTGCGATTTCTGCGCTTGAGAGCTTTTATGTGCCGCTTGCCCACAAGGACGCGGACAATGCTTCAATCGACGACGTTCGGGAGCTTCTCGGCCCCTGGTTTTCCGGGGACGCCCGCAAGGTTTTCTACAGCGCGAAGTTTGACGCGCACCTTCTGGCCAATCTCGGCATCACGCTTTCTGCAGGCGTGGATGATGTTTCGGTCATGAGCTATGTGCTCGAAGCCCATCTCAAGCACGATTTCTCAAAAATTGCCGCCCGGCATCTTGCAACGCCTGCCGAAGACCAATCCGACATTCTCGGGAAAGGGGCCTCGCGGCGCGAGGCGGCAAGCTTGAGCGTCGAGGAGGCGGCGGCGGCCTTTTGCAGCGTTGCCTGCAAGCTGCATGCGGCCTCGGCCGTGATGCGCGTCAAGCTCGCGGGCGACCACGGGCTGCAGCACATCTACGAAGACATTGAACTGCCCGTGATGCGGGTGCTGCAGAAAATGGAGCGCACCGGCGTGCTCATCGATGCACAAAAGCTCGTGGGGCAAAGCGCGAAGCTCTCGCAGGAAATTGAAGAGGTGCGCGCAAAAATCGATGCGCTTGTGGGCGAGCCCTTTAACCCCGGCAGCCCCAAGCAGCTTGCGCACATTCTCTTTGACAAGCTCGGACTGCCGGTCAAAAAGAAGACGGCTTCCGGAACGCCTTCAACCGATGAAGAGGTGCTCTCGGAGCTTGCGCTCGACTATCCGCTGCCCAAGCTTGTTCTTCAATTCCGGGCTCTGAGCAAACTCAAGAGCACCTACACGGACAAGCTGCCTGCGCTTGCCGATGCCGAGGGGCGCGTGCACACGACGTTTGGTCAAACGACGGCCGTTACCGGCCGTCTGGCAAGCTCCGAACCGAATCTGCAGAACATCCCCGTGCGCACGCCCGAGGGCAGGCGCGTGCGCGAGGCGTTCATCGCGCCAACGGGCTGCCGGATTCTGTCGGCGGACTACTCTCAAATTGAGCTTCGCGTCATGGCGCATATTTCAGGAGACGAGGGGCTTCTCAACGCCTTTCGGCTCGGCCGGGACATTCACCGCGCAACGGCCGCCGAAGTCTTCGGCGTGGCGCTCGATGCGGTTACCTCCGAGCAGCGCCGCATGGCAAAGGTCATCAACTTCGGTCTCATCTACGGCATGAGCGCCTTTGGTCTGGCGCAAAATCTCGGCGTTGAGCGCTCGGTCGCCTCGCACTACATCGAGGAGTATTTTGCGCGCTACCCGAAGGTGGCCGAGTACATGCAGCTCACGCGCGACAAGGCCCGCACGCAGGGCTATGTTGAAACGGCGTTCGGGCGACGCCTGTGGCTTCCCGACATCGCAAGCAGCCGCGCGCCCGTTCGGGCGGCCGCCGAGCGCGCCGCCATCAATGCGCCAATGCAGGGCACGGCGGCCGACCTGATCAAAATGGCGATGGTCTCCGTCGAGCGCTGGCTCACCGAGAGCGGCAGCAAAAGCCGCATGATCCTGCAGGTGCACGACGAGCTCATTCTTGAGGTGCCCGACGACGAGGTCGAGCAGATGCGCGCAAAAATCCCCGAATTGATGGCCGGGGTCGCCAAACTGCGCGTGCCGCTGGTGGCCGAAGTGGGCGTAGCCGACAACTGGGAGGCGGCGCACTAAAAGGGCGGGGAGGCGCTATAAACACGTCGCCCCGCGCGAGGCGGGGCGAACGGCGGCACGGCAAATGCGTGCAAAGAGCGGTCAGTTGCAGGAGCCTGCGAACTCGGGCACCATGGTCATGAGTTCGCGCCCCTCGCTGTCGTAGAACGTCAGCCCGCCTTCGGTCTTGGCAACCGTGCGGGCCTGCGACATCATTTTGAGCATCTGGTCTTCGAGCGCCATGTAGTTCGGAGCGCACATCTTGCGCGTCGTGGCGACTTTGTCAAAGAGGATGTTGGTGCCGTCGAAGGCAAAGGAGCCCGAGGCGCGGTTGCAGCCAAGGTCGCCCGTCACCGTGTTGTTGGGGCCGAATTCAAGCATCGGCGTCACGGCGCAATCGGCCGACTCGGGGACCTGCATCATCCAGCTCGTGCCCTCAAGAACGACGGGCTCGGCCTTGGAGGCGGTCGTCGCGGTGCTCGAGCAGGCGGCAAGAAGCGAGAAGCCGGAAACGAGAAGGGCGGCGGACAACAATTTCTTCATCAGTGTGCTCCAAAAAATCAAAAGCGTCCCTATTCTATCGACTTGCCGGCGGGGCGCGTATCTTGATTAACACGCACAAATTTTCCGGGCGGCGCCGCGAACGAAAAAAAAAGCGGAAGGGCCGCAAAGGGCGCTTCCGCTGTCAATCAAACCAAAGGAGAATTTAAGAAAACAAGGAAGAGTTCAGTTTTCTTGAGGCGTACTTTACGCAAGCTCGAAATCGAAAACTGAAACGATTTCTGTGCTCCGCAACAAGATGTTTCCAAGCCGGCCCGAAGCCCTTGCGTTTTCGCTTGAGGCCTGCCGGCCCGCAGCGAACTTTGTGCGGCCGGCCGCCCTTCAAGGATCCCCCTTTTTGCAGGGTTTCCTGCGTGTTTTGGCAGGGGTGGGCGCCTGGCTTTTCGGGTCCGAAGGGCGGTTTTGGGAAATCTTGCATTTGGAAACATCACTCTTGAACTTTTGCATTTCTGTCAAGATGCTGACACTTTCGTACATTACGGCGGCCAACGTGCTGTGCCGGCTTGCAGCGGTGCTTCTTGCCTCGTGGCTGTCGTTTCGCGTGTTCGTGCGCTTTTCAAACGTGATCGCGGCCTTTGCTGCGGGACTCATGCTCTCGCTTGCCTGTACGCACCTCATTCCGGAGGCGCTCCACGAGGGCCTAGACATTCACGATGCAGGGCTTGCGCTGCTCGGCTCCTTTGTCTTCTTCGTTCTTTTGGAGGGAGTGCTTTCGCCATTGTCCGGGCACAACCACACGCTTGCCCCCATGACCACGCGCGCGGTGCTCTTGGGCGGCAGCGGCGTGCCCGAGCCCGCAGGGAAAATGTCGGGCAAGGCGCTTGCGCTTTTGCTCGGGGCGGCCTGTCACAACTTTGTTGACGGCGTGCTGATTGCCTCGGCCTTTATGGTGTCGGGGGCAACGGGCGTGTTCGTGACGCTGGCGGTGTTTGGGCACGAGCTGCCGCAGATGGTGGGGCAGCTTGTGATTCTTGCGCAAACGGGATTGACCAGAAGGCAGGCCGTCGGGTTTGCTCTTTTGGCTGCAAGCGCTTCGGTTGCCGGAGGCATCGGCGGCTGGGCCCTCCTGTCTCTGATGCACGATCTCGTGGGCTGGGCGATGATTGTCGCCGCCGCAAGCTTTATCTTCGTGGTGCTCAACATCCTGCTGCCTGAGGCGCTGCAGGAGCAGTGCTGCTCCGAGGGAGCCCGCGCGCCGCGCTTTAAAGAGCTTGCCGCCTTGTGCGCGGGCATTGTGCTGTCCCTGGCCATTTTGACCCCCATGCATGAACAAGCCCACGAGGTGCTCGAGGGCGGCGCGGATCATGTCGAGCATGTGCATCCATAAGCGCTGAAATGCGCAAATCCGGGCCTGCAGCGCGCAGGCCGTCAAAATTGGCCTTTGCGGCGGCATAATCCTGCACGGTCAATCCGCATTATTTCGACAGACCACAACCATGGCGATAAAAATTTTCGATCTGCGCTGCGCCAACGGCCATACGTTTGAAGGCTGGTTTTCAAGCGCGGAAGACTTTCAGGAACAAAATCGGCGCGGGCTCATTTCCTGCCCCATTTGTTCGAGCAGCGAAATCGTGCGCGTGCCCAACACAAGCCGCATCGGGCAGTCGATGAAGTCGGCCGAAGTTGAGCGGCGCCGCGAGCAGCGCGCTTCCGAGGCGGGCGCGCCCTCAGGGTTTGAAGCCGTGATGGCGCGCGTTCGGGAGGCTGCCGCCAAGGCCGAGGACGTGGGCGAGAATTTTGCAAGGGAGGCTCGGGAAATTCATGCCGGGCGCGCTCCCGAGAGAAACATCCGGGGCCTGTGCACGGCCCGGGAGGCGGTTGAGCTCGTCGAAGAGGGAATCACCGTGCTCCCGATTCCGGAGTCGGCCGGAAAAACCCTGAACTGATTCGAGGAACAAAATGAGAAGACAAGATCGACAAACAAACAAGGAAGAAGCGCTTGAGATCATCAAGGAGTCGCTTTTTGCGGTGGTAAGCGCAGTCGATGAAAAGGGACAGCCCTACAGCACGCCTGTCTCGCCCGTGCTCTACCGCGGAGCCATTTATTTTCACAGCGCCGTCGAAGGCGGCGCGCGCTCCAGGGCCATTGAGGCGCACCCTTTCGTGAGCGTGGCCTTTGTCGCCCGCAACGACATTCTCGGCTCTCGTTATTCGGTGGACTACCGCAGCGCTCTCGTGCGCGGGACGTGCTCGCGCGTCACCGACCCCGAAGAGGCCCGGGAGGCGCTCAAGGCCCTGAGCGCGCACTACGCGCCGGAAAATGATCCGGCCGCCACCGAGGCCTACATCGCCTCTGCTTTTGACAGGGTGACCGTTTGGAAGGTTGCCGTCGAGGAGATTTCCGGAAAAGCACGCAATCCCGCAAGGGGGAGCTGAGGAGGCTTGAGCTGACGCCGGCTTCAGGCAAGGGCATTTGCCGATTGCCGGCGCAAAGACCTGCGTGGTAGGCTCGAGGGCGTTGCGCGGTATACCACGGGTTTTTGCAGCGCCGCAGCCTTCACCGACTGCGGCTGCCGCCAAGGCCGGCTGTCTTGAGAGTTTGCTCATGCAAAGCGTCCTGCTGATTGCCCCAGACTTTCTAATCATTTTGCTCGGTGCGGCCGCCGCGGCGTGGCTGCACTACCCTCAGGTCTTTTGGCAATGGGCTGAGAAGCTGGTCTTCTACATCCTCTTTCCGCCGCTGCTTTTTACGTCGATTGCCACCTCAAAGCTCTCTTTTTCCACCTCGAGCGCCTTTCTCGCGGCAAGCCTCATCACCATGACGCTGGGCGTGGCGGCGGCCTGGGCCGTGCGCTGGGTCGTCAAGTCCGATGCCGTGACGCACGCATCGCTTTTTCAGTGCGCCTTTCGCTTCAATACCTACATCGGCTTTGCCCTGTGCTCGCGCCTGTTTGGTGAAGAGGGATTTGCGCTGCTCGCGCTTTTAATGGCGGTCTGGGTTCCAATCAGCAACACCATCGCCGTTGCGGTTCTTGCGCAGGCTGTGGCTAGGCGCGACGCGCAAAACCAGCTGGCTGCGGGCGCAGCTCTGAGCACGCGGCAGGTGCTTGTTGCCACCGTGCACGCCGTGGTGAAAAATCCTCTCATCATCGCCACGGTCTGCGGACTTCTGGCCAACGTCGCCGGCCTCAAGCTGCCGCAGGTCGCGCTTGATTTCATGCGCCATCTAGGATCAGCCTCTCTTGCAATGGGCCTTTTGTGCATCGGGGCGGGGCTGCGCGCAGGGGGTCTTAAAAAGGACTTCAAGCTTCTTGCCGCGGCCACGTTCGTGCGGCTTGTCGTGATCAGCCTTATTGCCCTCGTGATGATTCATGTGTTTGCACTGCCCGCGGTTTGCGCCGGAGTGCTTCTTTTGTTTGCTTCGCTGCCCACGGGACAGAGCTGCTACGTGATGACGGCCAACATGCGGGGCAATGCCGCGGCCGTCGCCAATCTCACGACGATGCACACGGTGGCGGCCATGGTGACGCTGCCGATGTGGATTTCGTTGTTCATCCTGTGACCGGCTGAAATGTTGGTTTCTTTGACACCCGCAAGAAAGGAGGAAATGGACATGCCGCAAGTTTTCGATCAAGCCCGCGACAAGCTGCACAAGCTCGGGAAACTCAATCTGGGCTTTTATCCGACGCCCTTTCACAAGCTCGAGCGCATCTCTGAGGAGTACGGCATCAATCTCTACGTCAAGCGTGAAGATTTTTCCGGCGCCTCGCTTTTTGGCGGCAACAAGATCCGCAAGCTCGAGTACCTGCTCAAGGAGGCCAGGGACCAAGGGTGCGATACGGTTTTCACCTACGGCGCCACACAGTCCAACCACGCCATGCAGACGTGCACGGCGGCCCGCCGCTGCGGCATGCGGCCCGTGCTCTACCTGGGAGCCATTGTCGAGCCCAAGCCCGGCGATGTGCGCGCCAACCTTTTGCTTGACCGCATTCTTGGGGCGGAAATTCATATCCTGCCATCGGAAGGCAGGTCGACCAAGGAGACGATGAAGGCAAACGAGACCCTCTTTGCGGCGCATCGCGAAAGGCTTGCGCAGGAAGGACACAAGGTCTACGACATCCCGATCGGCGGCTCGACGCCGCGCGGCGCGGCCGGTTTTGCCGAGTGCTTTGTCGAGCTTCAGGAGCAGGCCGCCCAGCACAATCTCTCGATTGACTATCTCTATACCGCCACCGGCAGCAGCGGCACGCTCGCCGGGCTTGCCGCGGGGCGCGCGCTGACGGCCTCTTCGCAGACGACAATTCGCGGCATGATCGTGGGCAAGAAGGATCCGGCAACGTACGCCGAGGGCATTGCAGCGCTTTCCAACGACATTCTCAAGATGCTGGGCGAGGCGCCCGCGGTGACAACGCACGACTTTGAGCTCTCGGCCGACTACGTGGGCCCGGGTTACGAGAAGCCCTATCGCGAGGCCAACGACGACATCCGCTATCTGGCCCGCTCGGAAGGAATTTTCACCGACCCCGTGTACTCGGGCAAAGCGTTTCACGGCATGATGGATCAGATTCGCAAAGGCCTTGTTCCGAAGGGATCAACGGTTGTCTTTCTGCACACGGGCGGGGCCACGGCGCTTTTTTCCGAAGCGGAAATCATCGGCGACTTAAACGAGGATCTGTAGGCCTTGGCATTTGAGGGCTTTCTTTGCTTTTGAACCAACAAGCGGCTCACGACCCAAACAAAATCGCCCCGCCCGTCGTCAAAGACAGGCGGGGCGAATGCGGTTTTTAGAGAGCCGCCTTGAGGTCTGCGCTTACTTGTGCGTGACCTTGTCGAGGGCCTGCGCGATGTCGGCGATCAGGTCTTCGGCGTTCTCAAGACCGATGTGAAAGCGCACGAACGGGCCGCGCTTGCTCCAGTCGGTGACGGTGCGCGGAGGCGTCGTGACCGTCGCCAGGCTCTCGAAGCCGCCCCAGCTTGCGCCGCAGGAGAAGTACTGCAGGGCGTCGGTGAACTTCACGGCGTCGGCCTTGGTGTAGCCGTCGGCAAATTCGATCGTGAGCATGCCGTTGGCGCCCTTGTAGTCGCGCATGAAGACTTCGTGGCCGGGATGCGTTTCGAGCTTCGGATAGAAGATCGTCTTGATCTCGGGACGAGTCTTGAGGTAGGCGACGACGGCGTCGTTGTTCTTTTCATGCTGCGCCATGCGAACGCCGAGCGTGCGCATGCCGCGCAGCACGAGGTAGCAGTCGTCGGGGCTCGCGGTAAAGCCGAGAGCTTCGGGAAGCTTGTCGAAATTCTTCCATTCCTTCTCGTTGCACACGACGATGCCCATCGTCACGTCGGAGTGGCCGCACAGGTACTTCGTGGCGGCGATCACGGAGATGTCGGCGCCGAGCTTGAGCGGGTTGTAGAGCCAGGCGCTGCTGTAGGTGTTGTCGATGGCAACGGGGATGTTGTGCGCGTGAGCGATTTCGCAGAGCTTGGGAAGATCGATGATCTCGTAGAGGATCGAGCCCGGGCTCTCGACGAGGATGAGCTTGGTGTTGGGCTGAATCTTTTCTTCAACGTCGGTGCAGTCGGCCTTGCAGAAGGTGACGTCGACCTTGACCTTGGTGAGGAAGAGGTCGCAGACCGTGCGCACGGGCCCGTAAATGGCGTCGGAGACGATGAAGTGCGCGCCGGTTTCCGCGTAGTTCAAAAGCACCATGGCAAGCGCGGCAAGCCCCGTGGGAAAGAGCTGGGCGCGGTGGCCGCCTTCGAGGGCGCAGACGAGCTTTTCGAGCTCAAAGTTGGTCGTCGTGCCGCGGGCACCGTAGCTCAAGACGCGCTCGGTCTTGCGCAGGTCGCGGTACTTCTGCCACGTGTCGTAGTCCTTGAAGAGGATCGTGGAGGCGCGCATGAGCACCGGGTTGACGGAGCGCACGGGGGCGTTCTGGTCACCGCGACCGCAGTGCACGAGGGTGGTACGAGGATCCATGGGAGGGTCTCCTTGGTTTTTGATGGTAAAAAAATGAGAGCCTCAGCGCCTGGATGAAACTGCAGCGGATGAGGCTCTCACACGGGAACACAAAGATGTGCAACTAGTCTATTCGTTGACTACTAACCGACGGGCGAGTAGTAGAAGACGAAGTAGATGATTGCCGTTGCGATGGTCGCGACGAACATCGGGATGCACGTGCGCTTTGCGATTTGGAAGCTCGAGACGCCCGCCATGCCGGCGATGGCGATCAGGGCGCCCGTAATCGGAGAAGCAACGCGGCCGAAGGACACGAAGATCTGCAGCGGGAAGATGAGCGAGATGATCGGCGCGCCGATGGCCTTGGCCACATCGGGAACGAGCGGAGCAAACGAGAAGAACGCAGCATTGCCCGAACCCATGATGAAGGCGCAGACCCACAGCAGGATGCCGCCGACGATGACCATGGCGGCCAGCCCGAAGCCGGCGGCGTCAGCCGCGTTGATCAGGGTGGCCATGGCGCCGGACTTGATGAGGCCAGCAGCGAAGAACTCGCCGCAGACGATCAGGGAGACGACGCTCACAAGGATCTTGCCCATGCCTTCAAAGAAGAGCTTGAAGGAGGCCATCACGTCCTTGAGGTTGCGGTAGCGGACGAACTCGAAGACGATGGCGACGATGGTGGAGATCACCATGGCGGTGACCACGTCCATGCGCACGGAGCTGCCGGCCACCTTCGAGAAGAAGATGATCAAGAACAGCGGAATGATGGGCAGGATGGCATAGATGCGGGGCACGTTCTTGTCGGCGTCGGCAGACTTGGAACCGGCAAGCGTCTGGATGTTGTTCGGGTCGAACTTCCAGCCTTCGCGCTTGTCCCACCAGCGCTGCACGATCATGTGGGTCACGCAGACAATGAGGGTGACGGCCACAAACAGCGGCAGCTGGTAGTACACGAAGTACTCGGAGACGTCCATTCCGGCAACCTGGGCGGCCATGTTGGCGTTGCCCGAACCAGGACCGGCGTCAATGTACTGCGCGCAGCCGATCACGCCCAAAGCCGACAGCGGAGAAACGCCGGAGCGAACGAGAATCGGGTAGAGGGTCACCATGAGCAGCAGGGCCAGGCCGGCGTGCGAGGGCACGAAAATGGCCATGACCTGCGAGACCAGGAAGGAGGCGCCCAACAGGATGTAGGGCGACTTGATGAGCTTCAGGGGACGCTCGAACACGGCAAACAGCGCGCTCGAGGCGCCGACGTGCTCCATGTAGCGGGAGAAGCCGCCGATGGCCATCAGCTGCAGGCCCAGGCCGGAAATACGGTTGGCAAAGCCGTCGCCGAAGACCTTGAAGATGTCAAAGCCCGCGAAGTTCGTGGTCTTCTTGGCGTCAAGCAGCGTGCCGAGGTCAAACACCCAGGTGCACAGCAGCAGAACAAAGCCGCCGATAAAAAGCGCTGCCTGCGGGTAGTAGCCCTTGAGCAGCAGGTAGACGACCGCAACGATGACGACGGCCGCAATAATCAAACTAAGCATAGCGAGGAGCTCCTGGCAAAAAGTAAAGGCGTCTGTCGACTACTTCAGCGCAATGGCTTCGACTTCGAGCTTGGCGCCCTTCGGAATCGCCGCGACGGCGACGCACGAACGCGCGGGAGCCCCCTCGGCCGGGAAGAACTCGGCGTAGATCTCGTTGAAGTCGGCGAAATAGGAGATGTCGGACAAAAAGCACGTCGTCTTGACAACCTTGTCAAGCGAGCTGCCGGCGGCCTCGAGGATGGCCTTGACGTTCTCAAGAGAGGCGCGGGCCTGGTCCTTGACGGCTTCGGGCATCACGCCCGTGGCCGGGTCAACCGGAAGCTGTCCGGAGACAAAAACGAGCTCGCCGGCCGTGGTGCCCTGGGAGTAGGGCCCGATCGCAGCCGGAGCCTTGGTCGTGGACACAATTTCCTTCTGCATTGAAGACTCCTTTGTTTGTTGTGTTCTGGGTGTTATGTTTGCCGCACACGCCAAACGAGCGGACATCGAAGCGATTCAACACTTCCGACGGACGCCCGGATGCGTCAGGTAGACGGGTAGACTGGTATACCTACCTAGTCGCCAATGCATTTTGGCGCAAAAGAAAAGTGCAATGTTTAAGTGGTAATACTTAGGACTTAAACATTAGTTTCCTCATTGAGAAACGGAAGTGCGCGCATCTGCAGGCCTTGCCGCAGGAAACAAGCGTATAGGCGCCCCGCGCGGAGGCAACTGTCGGCTTGGGACAAAAATGCAGTCGAGCTGATGAAACACAAACGCCTTGGCCGCCTTTACGATGAATTGCAAGGCCGGCCCGCGGCTTGAGCGCTTTATTCCGGGGCTTTGCGCACCCGGGCTGAGAGGCGATTTGAAGGGGGCTTTTGTAAGCGCCGGCGCCCGGCGTTAATACAGCGCAAACCCTAGGCTTGTGTTTTTGCCAAAGGTGAAATGCCGGCCTAGAATCATTTGGTATACCAGTATATCGGAGACGCATCTTCCGATGACAAGTCTGTAAACCCCTCAGAGAGGCTCCCAATGGCAACTCTTGAACTACCTTATGAAAAGGTCTATGACCTTCTGCACAAGTGCTGCACGTCGATCTCGCCCGACGTTCTGTTTCTGATGAAGCAGGCCGCGGCCAAGGAAACGAACGTAGAGGCAAAGACCTTCCTTGAGACGATGCTCAAAAATGTTGAGCTCGCCGGCAAAATGGACAAGCCCGTGTGCCAGTCGCCCGGCTTCCCGTCCGTGTGGATTCGCTGGGGCGAGGCGATGCAGCCCAACCTCACCAACCTCACCGACAACATCACGAGCGCCGTGATTGAAGCCACGAAGGCGGGCTACATCCGTCCCTCGATCGTGCATCCGCTCACCCGCTTTAATCCGGGCGACTCGTCCGGCCAGGGCGTGCCCAACTACGAGCTGCGCTATCAAAAGGATCTGCCCTATTGCGAAATCGTCGTGAGCGCCAAGGGCTGCGGCGCCGAGCTTCCCAACGTTGCAAAGATTCTCACGCCCGCCACGCTCGGCAAGAACTACAAGGGCCTCAAGAAGCTCGTCCTCGACGTCATCTGCGGTTCGGAAGGCTACATGGGAGCCCGTGGCTATCCGTGCCCGCCGTTTTCCATCGGCATCGGCATCGGCGGCCAGATGGACGTTGCGGCCAAACTCTCGCGCGAGGCCATTTCCACGCGCAGCTGGCTCGATCACAACCCCGATCCTCTCTTTGACGAGCTCGAGCAGGAACTCCTTGCCGACATCAACAAGCTCAAGAACGGTCCTGCCGGCATCGGCGGCGACACGACGGCGCTTGCCGTCAAGATCGGCTGGGCTGCCACGCATACGGCCATTTGCCCGGTCGTCATCAATTTCCACTGTTGGGTTGCCCGCCGCTTCGGCGTGCGCTTCTATCCCGACGGCCGCACGGAAGAGCTCTTTCAGGTAGGAGAATAAGTCATGGCTGTATACGAACTGACGCTGCCCGTCGATGATGCAACGATCGAGAAGCTGCATGTGGGCGACATCATCTATTTGGACGGACAGGTGTGCACGGCACGCGACATCGCCCACCTCAACATGCGCGAACTCGTCGAACAGGGCAAGCCCCTGCCTGAAGACATCCGCGGCGGCGCGATCTTTCATGCCGGCCCCGTGATGAAAAAGGACGAAAACGGCAAGTGGTACCTGAGCGTGATCGGACCGACCACCTCGATTCGCATGGAGCCGCACGCCGACTTCGTGGGCCAGCAGGGCGTCAAGGTCATCATCGGCAAGGGCGGCATGGGCGAGGGCACCAAGGCCGCGCTGCAAAAGTACAAGCAGGTCTACGTGCAGGCCTGCCCGGGCTGCGCCGTCGTGCTCGCCGCCGGCATCGTCGGCACCAAGGATCCGCACTGGTTTGAAGCGGGCATGCCCGAGGCCATGTGGCCCCTGCAGGCCAAGCACTTCGGACCCTTCCTGGTGACGATGGACAGCCACGGCCAGAGCCGCTACGACGAAGTTCGTGAACGCGCGCAGGCCGTCGAGAAGGAAATTCTCGCCACGAAGTAGTTCGTTTTCTTCAAAAAGGAGGGGCAAACCGGGTGTGCCGGGTCTCCTCCTTTTTTCATATTTACGGAGTTTTCACTCATGACTGAAAACGAGACTTGGTCTGCCTCGGCAGCCTGCTCTGAGTTTGTGAGCGCGCTCAAGTACGAAGACATTCCCGATTCCGTCCTCGACACGATCAAGCGCGACATTCTCGACTGGATTGGCTGCGCCGTGGGCGGAGCAGCCGACCCCGCCTCGCAGCCCGCCAAGGACGTCAGCGACTTTTTCGGCGGCAACGCGCAGGCTAGCGCCCTTGACTCTCCCGTGCGCAACGCCTTTTTCGCGGCCTTTACCAATGCCTACTGCGGCCACATCCTCGAGATGGACGACGTTGACCGCGACAGCATCAGCCATCCGGCCACCGTCAACATTCCTCCGGCCCTGGCAACTGCCGAGTTGCTCGACAAGGGCGGCCGCGATCTTCTGACGGCCGTGGTGGGCGGCTTTGAGGTCATGCTGCGCATTGGCGCGGCCGTTACTCCCGCGCACTACAAGATCTTTCACACCACCGCCACGACCGGCGTTTTCGGCGCGGCGATGGCCGCGGGAAAAATGCTGGGACTTTCGGCCACAGAGCTTGCATGGGCTCTTGGAAACGCGGGCACGATGTCCGCGGGCCTCTGGCAGTTCCTGCCCGACGGCGCGATGAGCAAGTTCCTGCACACGGGTGCGGCGGCGGCAAACGGCGTTCTTGTCGCCATGCTTGCCAAAAACGGCTTTAGCGGCGCGCGCCACATTCTTGAAGGCAAGCAGGGCTTTTTCGCAGGCTACGCCCGTCAGGATGTCGACGAGAGCATCTTTAAGGATTTCGGCACGAAGTGGAGAGCGGGCCTGATCTCGTTTAAGCCCTATCCGTGCTGCCGCCATACGCACTCGGCCATTGACGCGGCGGCCGACATTCGCCGCCAGGCCAAGGGGCGCGAGCTCAAGAACATTCGTCTCTTTACGTACGAGACCGCGCAGCGCGTCGCGGGCGTGCGCGCGCCTCAAACGACGCGCCAGGCCAAGTTCAGCACCGCCTACTGCGTGGCGAGCACGCTTTTAAGAGGCACTCCCTCGGAGGCCGACTTCAGCGCCGAGAGCGTCAACGAGCAGCAGGTCAAGGCGCTTGAGTCGCGCATCGAAACGGTAATCGACGAGGAGATCAACGCCCGGGTTCCCCGCAACTGGCCCTGCCGCATCGAGGCCGATGCCGAAGACGGCGAACATCTCGTAGCGCAGGTTTGGGACCCCACGGGCGATCCTGAAAACACGCTCACCTGGGAAGGCGTGGAGACGAAGTTCCGCATCCTCACCGACGGCATCATCCCCGTAGCTGAGCAGGATCATTTGATCGCAACGTGCCGCGATCTTGAAAACCTCAAGACCGTGCGCGGCTTGATAGGAGGCATCAACAAGAGCTTTACCAGAAAGTATTGATGACGGCGCCGTCTTGAGGTCTTGGACAAATTAAACATAAAGACCCCGATATGGGAAAAAACTCTCAAGACGGCGGACTTGATCTTCTCGCGGCAGGGCGCGGCGTCTTTGAAGTCGTGCCTGTGCCGCAGGAAGCTCGGCACAGATGAATCAATCAGAGATATTCCAAGGAGAGAGTGATGGACAGGAATCGATTGATCAAGCTCGTAGTGTGCTTCATCCCGCTACTGCTTATTTTTGTTGATCCCCCGCAGGGCATGAATCCCAAGGCGTGGGGACTGTTTCCCTTTTATGCAGGCGCCATTCTCGGCGTGATGCTGCGGCCGTTGAGCGAAGCGGCCGTGATGATGATCTTTTTGGGCCTGTACGCCGTGATCATGCGCGGTCACGCCGTGGCCCTTTCGGGTTTTGCACTGGCCATGACCTGGCTTGTCGTGGGCGCCTTCGTCATCGCGCAGGCCTTCCGCGACACCAATCTCGGCAAGCGCATCGCCTATACCCTGATCGGCATCTTCGGGCGCACGCCTCTGGGGCTCGGTTATGCTGCGGCATTCTCTGACTTTGTCATTGCCCCGGTGACGCCTTCAAACGCAGCCCGCACGGGCGGCATCATCTACCCGATCTTCAAGTCGGTTGCCGAAGCTCTCGGCTCGACTCCGGATCACAATCCGCGCGCCATCGGCTCGTATCTGTCGATGCTTTTGTACATCGTCACCATGACCACGGGCATCACCTTCCTGACCGGTTATGCGGCCAACACCGTGGCCTGGGCGCTTGCCGACGAGATCCTGCACCTCAAGATTTCCTGGCTGCAGTGGACGACGGCCTTCATTGTGCCCTCGCTCGTGATCCTTTTGATTTCGCCCTGGCTGATGTTCAAAATCTACAAGCCCACGATCGGCGTGATCGACAACAAGCGCATTGCCCGGGCAGGCCTTGAATCGATTGGACCGATGTCGCGCAAGGAAAAGATCCTGCTCGGTCTGTTTGTTCTTGCCATCGCCGGTTGGGCGACCTCGTCGTACACGGGCATCAACTCCACGGCCGTGGTGCTGGGCTTTATTGCGCTTGGCATTTTGACCAACGTGCTCGACTGGAAGAAGATCGCCGTCAACGAACAGGTCTGGTCGACGCTTGCCTGGTACGGCGGCATCCTCGGCATGGCCGGCGCGCTCAACAAGTTTGAGTTCTTCAGCTGGATGGCCAAGCAGCTGCAGATGTACGTCGACTTCTCGCAGTTCAGCCACCTGGGCCTGCTGCTTCTTCTGGTCGTGGCCGGTACGTCGTGCCGCTATCTGTTCGTGTCCTGCGGCGCCTACATGGCGAGCGTGCTGCCCGTGCAGTTCACCATCGGCCTCGCGGCCGGGCTCCCGGTTTGGGACATGTTCCTTGTGTTCCTCACCTGCGGCGTGATGGGCGCACTCGTGACGCACTACGCCAACGCGGCCGGTCCCGTGCTTTTCGGCGGCGGCTACGTGCCGGTGAAGACCTGGTGGCTGATCGGCTTGTTCTTTACGTTGTTCTCATACGTGATTTTTGCCTTGATCGGCGTGCCGTACTGGACGTCCATCGGACTTTTTGCATCGCTTTGAGAACGTGCTGCCGGCCGGGCTTCTCAAGCCCCGGCGGCATAAACATTTAAAGACAGGCGGGCGGCTTTTGATGCAGTATTTGGTCAAAGGTTGTCCGCCTTGTCGCATCTTCAGGCGGCCGCTTGCGGTCGCAAGGCTTGAAGCTCGTGCAAGCCGGCTCTGAGTCTCTCATAAGTGTTACTTCCTGTTTTGCAGGGTATATTGACGGGGCGACGGCAAGGGAGCGAAGACCCTCTTTGGCGCAGGCCAAGGACATCGCTTCCTTGAGAGCAAAATGAGGAAATTCTTGCCTCTCTTTTTTTATGAGAGGCCGTATGGAAACAGCTATGACGACGAAACCAAAACTCGATCGCAGCAATCAAACCCTCTACGGGCAGATTGCAAACATCTGGCGCGATCGCATCTTGTCCGGAGAATTTCGACCGGGTGACGTGCTTCCATCCGAGCGCGAAATTGCTGCTGAACTTGAGGTGAGCCGCATTCCCGTGCGGGAAGCCATGAAGTCGCTCGAGTACTTGGGCGTCGTTCGTCAGGTGCGCGGCAAGGGCGTTGTGGTGCAGGAGGCCGATCTTGGCAATGCGCTCAAGGTTGTCGGCCCCTTGGTGACGACGATTACGCCCGAGATTTTGCGCAATCTATTTGACTTCAGGCTTCTGATCGAACCTTTTGCCGCAGAGCAGGCGGCGCGCTACGCGACCGACGAAGAGCTCGCGAGAATCGAGCGCTCCATTGAAAACCATCGGCAGGCGTACCTCAACAACGAGCAGGCCGAAAACATTTCCTTTGAGTTTCACTACAGCGTGCTCATGGCCTCTCACAACGAGATCATCACCATCGTGAGCCGCTTTCTGAGCGAAGTGCAGCACTATTCGCGCCACATGACGCTCTGGAACGACGAGCGGCGCAGAAGCGCCTACGAGGACCACAACAAGATCTTTCAGGCCATTGCCGGGCGCAATCCCGATCTTGCACGCGAGACCATGCGCCGGCACCTGCTTGAGGCACGAGACATTTTGCCGACGGTGCCTGGAGGCGGCGGCGCAGATGAGGGGGCTTCTTCGGGCAGCCCGCAATCCAAGGCATAGGAATTTTTGAGCGCAGCTCGCGGCGTTTACGGCCTGAGACATCGGGCCTTTGACAAAAAGAGGACCGGTATGAACAACCCGCACATTGATGCGATCTGCATCGCGGCCGAGGACAATACGGCGACGATGCTCTGCGATGCTCCCGCCGGACGGGGGATCACCATAGCCAAGGCCGGCGAGGGTGCCGCAAGGCTGCACCTTGTGCTTGCCGAGGACGTTTCGTTCGGGCACAAAGTTGCGGTTAAAAAAATTCCCGAGGGCTCTTTGGTTTTGAAGTACGGCGAGGTGATCGGGCGGGCCACGAAAACAATCGAGAGCGGCGCGCACGTGCATGTCGACAATGTTGAGAGCTTAAGGGGGCGCGGGGATGAAGCCGCTGACGGCGAGATGGAAAAGACCGTGCCGCAGACCGGCTCTTGCGCTGCGGTTGAGGGGGGCGGGGCAGATGGTGCTCTGGTTTTAAAGAAGCCTCTGATTGATGCGGCCGCCGAGGTCTTCATGGGATACCCTCGAGCCGACGGCAGCGCCGGCACCCGCAATCTCGTGGGTGTGATTTCGTGCGTTGCCTGCGCCAATGACGTGGTGCAGCGTTTGGGAGATATCGACGGCGTTGCGCTCTTTACGCACCAGCAGGGCTGCTCGCAGACAATGCCCGACGTTGAGCGCATCACCGAAGTGCTCGTCAATCTTGCCCTCAATCCCAATCTCGGCGCCGTCGTTTTGGTGAGCCTTGGCTGCGAGAGCGTTCCTTCGGGCAAGGTTCTTGAAGCGGTGCGCGCGGCGGGAAAGCCCGCCGAAATGATCGTCATCCAAAAAGAGGGCGGCTTGTCTGCGAGCGTGGCGCGCGCACGAGAGATCCTTGAGACGTTGAAGGCAAAGATAGCCCGCAAGCCCGAGCCCGTTCCGATCGCAAAGCTGCGCGTGGGGCTCAAGTGCGGCAGCTCCGATACGACGCAGGGGCTTTCCGCCAACGTCGCGGCCGGTGCGCTAACCGACATTCTTGCCGCGGCCGGCGCGGGCGTCGTCATCGGGGAGACCACCGAATTCATGGGGGCCGAACACATCGCGGCGCAGCACGCGGCAAACCCGCAGGTGGCCCGCCGCATTGCCGAGCTCGTTGAGCGCATGGAGCAGCGCGCGAGGTCCGTGGGCGTCGACATGCGCGGCGGCCAGCCCACGCGCGGCAACATCGCCGGCGGCCTTACGACGATTGAGGAAAAAAGCCTCGGCGCCCTTGCCAAGGCGGGCTCGGCCGTCTACCAGGACGTCATCGACTACGGCGAGCGCTGCTCTGCCGCGGGGCTTGTCATGATGGACGCGCCCGGGCGCGAGCCCGAGATGCTCACCGGCCTTGCGGCAAGCGGCTGCAATCTGATCGTTTTTACAACCGGCCGCGGGGCGCCGCAGGGCTTTCCTTTCGTGCCGGTGGTGAAGGTGACCGGCAATGCGCGCACCTTTGAGCGCATGCGCGAGCACATGGACTTGTGCGTGGCCGGGCTGCTCGAAGGAACGATGACGCTGCAGCAGGCCGCACAGGCGCTTTTGCAGGTGGTTCTTCAGACTGCTTCGGGCGCTGCGACAAAGGCCGAGGAGTGCGGCTACAACAATTCGATGAACATCTATGTCACGGGTCCGGTCATCTAACGACCGCGAATTTGCCGTCGTTTTCAAGCTCAAGCACCGGACGTAAGGTTTCTTGCGCAAGTCGAGCGCTACAATCAATCGGCCAATGGCCCGCTCCGGAGATAGTCAGGGGGTATTCCGGCGGCTGGTTCGAAAAACAATCATCCTCCGCAAAAAGGTTAAGACAGGTCTTCGTATGAGCACTTGTGAGAACAAAGATAAAGGGGTGAGCGTTCTGCGCAACCCTTGGTTAAACCGCGGCATTTCCTTTAGCAATGAAGAGCGCGACGCGCTGGGCCTGCGCGGCCTTCTTCCTGCGGCGGTGTCGACCCGCGCCGAGCAGATCGAGCGCTGGCAGAACATCATTGCTCAGCAGCCCACGCCGCTTCTGAAGTACATCACGCTCGATACGGTGCGCATGATCGACGAGGCGCTCTACTTTGAGCTCGTGATGAAGAATGTCGAAGCGTACATGCCCCTTATCTACACGCCGACGGTGGGCGAGGCCTGCCAGAAGTTTGGCCAGATCTACCGTGCGCCCCGCGGCCTTTACGTAACCGCAGAAGACCGCGGCCACATCCGCGAACTTGTGGCCAATGTTCCCAACAGCAAGGTCGACATCATCGTAGTGACCGACGGCAACCGCATTCTCGGTCTCGGCGATCTCGGCGCCTGCGGCATGGGCATTCCGATCGGCAAGCTTGCTCTCTACACGGCCTGTGCGGGCGTCAACCCGCAGCACACGCTGCCCGTGACGATTGACGTCGGCACCAACAACGAGGAGTTCCTCAAGGATCCGCTCTACATCGGCGCCCGCCACAAGCGCGTCGACGAAGAGACCTACTACGCCGTTGTTGAAGAGTTCATCCAAGCTGTCCGCGAGCGCTGGCCCGACGTGCTCATCCAGTTCGAGGACTTCCAGAACACGCACGCCTTCGCGCTGCTTGACAAGTACCGCGACCGCATCCCGTGCTTTAACGACGATATCCAAGGCACGGCCTCCGTCGTGCTCACCGGCTTTTACTCGGCCATGCGCGTCAAGAAGGAAAAGCTTGGCGATCAGCGCATTCTCTTTTTGGGGGCGGGGTCGGCCGCCACGGGCATCGCGCACCTCATCGCCGATGCGATGGTCGAAGAGGGTCTCACCCGCGAAGAGGCGCTCTCAAGAATTTGCCTTGTTGACTCCAAGGGGCTCGTCACGAGCCGCCGCACCGACAAGCTTGCCGAAAACAAGCTTCCCTTTGCGCACGACTATCCGGTGACGCCGAGCTTTGTGGAGGCCATCAAGCTTGTGAAGCCCACGGCAATCGTCGGTGTTTCGGCGCAGGCCAAGGCCTTTAACGAAGAGGTCGTTTCGGTGATGGCGCAGATTAACGAGCGCCCGATCGTCTTTGCGCTCTCCAACCCCACCTCGAAGGCCGAATGCACGGCCGAAGAGGCTTATGTCTACTCCAAGGGAACGGCTCTCTTTGCCTGCGGATCGCCCTTTGATCCCGTGACGTACAACGGCAAGACCTTCGTGCCGCGCCAAGGCAACAACAGCTACGTGTTCCCGGCAATCGGCATGGGCTGCATCTATGTGCGCGCCAAGGGCGTTCCTTCGGGCGTGTTCCTTGCCGCCGCCAAGAGCCTTGCCGGGCTCGTGAGCGAAGAAGACCTCGACAAGGGAGCGCTCTATCCCCCGTTGTCCGAGATTCGCGAACTCTCGGTTTCGATTGCCGCCGATGTGGCCGAGTACTGCTTTGAGCACGGCCTGGCGCAGATTGAGCGTCCGGCCGATTTGAAGGAAGCCGTGCGCGCCGCGATGTGGCAGCCGAGCGACCCGAAGTTCGTCGCCGGAGAGTAGTTCGACTCTTTTTGCCGCGCACAAGCTTCGCAAGGCTTGTGCGTGTGCGTGAGGAAAAGCTTTCCCGATGCCGGAAACGGCAAAGAGCGCGCTCGGCGCCGCTCTTTGCCTGAACGCCCCTCTCGTGGGACTGCCTTTGGCGGCAGTGCCCGGGAGGGGCGTTCTTTGTTTGGGAGGACGGGGCGCCCGGTCCAGTTGAAAACGAAGCGCGATTCAAATCGAGGATGCAGGTTCAATGTGGGCACGTGAACGCAGATCGATTGATATAGCTCTAAAGACTTATTCATTAAGAGGTATGTCTCAGGAAGGGAAAATTTCCGCGATTTCGACTAAATACCTCCAATTAGGTATTTTGATGAGGCCCGGAAATTTGTCCTCGTCGCAAGACGGAAAGGCCGCGCTGATTTTTTCTTGAAAAATGAAACGGTGATCGTCCTTGCGTTTTATTGACGCCAATCAAGTGACGTGGCGGGAATTACACACATGCCCGGAGTACGGGCAAAAAAAAGGCCGACGCAGTGAAGGCTGCGGCGGCGCAAGAGGGGAAAAAGGGGCCTGCAGGAAGGTTTTTAGGCGGCAAAGCTCCAAAGCCCGAGCAAAATGAGCTGCCCCGAGAGGATTCGCAGGAACATCGCCAGCGGGTAAACCGTTGAATAGGCGATGGCCGAAGAGTCTTTTTCCGAAATGGTGTTGGCGTAGGCAAGCGTCGGCGGATCCGTTGTGGCGCCGGCCAGAAGGCCGACGATGAGGTGATAGTTCATCGAATACTTCAGCCGCGCGATGATGCCCACGACAAGAAGCGGGATGACGGTGATGACAAGGCCTGTGGCGACGTACAGCGGCCCGTTGCCGTAGAGCAGCGCCGCGACGAACTTGTCGCCTGCGCTTAATCCGACGCTTGCCAGAAAAAGCGCAATGCCCATCTCGCGCAGCATGAGATTGGCCGAGTGCGTCGTGTAGGTGACAAGCTTGAAGTGCGGGCCCCAGTACCCAAGCAGAATCGCCACGATGAGCGGGCCTCCGGCAAGGCCAAGCTTCAAAGGCACGGGCATGCCCGGCACCGCGATCGGAATCGAGCCAAGGAGAATGCCCAGAACAATGCCCAGAAAGATGGAAATGATGTTGGGGTGATCGAGCTTTTGGACCTCGTTGCCGAGCCGGTCGGCCAGACGGGCAATTGAGCGCTCGGGGCCCACGCAGTAGACCTGGTCGCCGAGCTGCAGGTGCAGGTTCTGGTAGGGAAAGAGCGTCATGCCGGCGCGAAAAACCCGGGTGATGTTGACGCCGTCGTAGCGGCTTAAATGCAACTCCCCGAGCTGCATGCCGTTGACGGGTTCCTTGGTGACGAGAATGTTGCGCGAAATGAGCGGCGAGTGAGCGGTGGCAAGATCAACGTCGAGGGCCTCCTTGCCGAAAAAGGCCACGATGGCGGGCTTGGCTTCGGCCTCGGCGACGATGCGAAGCTTGTCGCCGGAGTAGACCTGCGTGTCGGCCTGGGGGCTTGAAATGACGCCGTCGTGCAGCACGCGAGAGCAGATGAACGGGCGCCCGACAAAGGCTCTGATGTTGCGGATCGTTTCGCCGTTGAGGCCGGCATTGGCAACTTCAACGTGAAAGAAGATGGGGGCTGCTGCCTGCGCTCCGGCATCCTCGTCCCAATGCCGGTCCTCTTCCTTGATGTCGATGCGAAAGATGACGCGCAGCGCAACGGCCGTCATAATGATGCCGACAACGCCAAGCGGATAGGCGCAGGCATAGGCAACGGCAATGTTTTCGCCCGCGTAGCCCAAAACGTCGAGCGCCTCCTGGGTTGCGCCAAGCCCCGGCGTGTTGGTGACGGCGCCGAAATGTACGCCCAGCATCTGGGGCAGCGTAACGGTGCCTTGGAAAGCGAAAAAAAGCAGCACCGTAATCGCGATGCTAAGGACAACGGCCAGAACCGTCAGGCCGTTGAGCACGATGCCGCCTTGCTTGAACGAGGCGAAAAACGAGGGGCCTACCTGCAGGCCGATGAAAAAGACAAAAAGGATGAGGCCGAAGTCGCGCAGAAAGTTCATGACCGTGCCGTTGACGCGCACGCCTGCGTAGCTTGCCGCCAGGGCCGCAAAAAGCACGAATGTCACGCCAAGCGAAATGCCCCAGACGCGGATGCGCCCGAGCGCCATTCCGAGGGCGATCACCACTGCATACACAAGCAGGATGTGGCCGATTGAGTCCGCATCCGTCAAAAGCTGCACGATCCAGTCCATGACTTGATTAGGGTCGGCTTGCGCCGGCTCGACCTTTTGTTGTCACGAGATTTTTGAGGGCCGATGATTTTCAGATCTTGAAAGCCCTTGTCAAGCGGTGAGTGTAAACCCAGACGCAATTGGTATACCTGTGTAGACGGCAAGTAAATTTTGCCAACGCTTTTGTTTTTGCGCAGATGCTTTGCAATGGGGCGTAAAATCGGCGCGCGGAGATGAGGAGTTTCTCTATACTCATTTCGCGGTACGGCTAGAGGTAAACGTCTACTTCTTCCGGCCGACGACAGTTTGTTGTGCTGAACACCAGCAGCCGGCGGCAGCCGGCTGCGGAATACTCATACGAGGAAAGTGAAAAATGGCATTTCGTATTGAAAAGGATTCCATGGGCGAGATCCAGGTTCCTGACGAGAAGTACTGGGGCGCTCAGACCGAGCGCAGCTTTGAGAACTTCAAGATCGGCATTGAAAAGATGCCCATGGAGATCACCCGTGCCTTTGCCATGCTCAAGCGCGCCTGCGCTCAGGCCAACAAGAAGTTCGGCAAGCTCGACGATCGCCGCGTGAACGCCATCAGCCAGGCTTGCGATGAAATCCTCGAAGGCAAGCTCGACGGCAACTTCCCGCTCGCCATTTGGCAGACGGGCTCCGGCACGCAGTCGAACATGAACATGAACGAGGTGATCGCCAACCGCGCCACCGAGATTCTGGGCGGCAATTTCCGCGACAAGGCCAACACGCCCAAGGAAAACCTGGTTCACCCCAACGACCACGTCAATATGTCGCAGTCCTCGAACGACACGTTCCCGACCGCTCTGCACATCATGGCCGTTGTTGAAGTGACCAACTACCTGATGCCGCGTTTGGACGAGTTTGAACAGTGCCTCGCCGGCAAGGCCGAGGAATTCAAGGACATCATCAAGAACGGCCGCACGCACCTGCAGGATGCCACGCCCCTGACGCTGGGCCAGGAATTCAGCGGCTACGCTTCGATGATCGCGCACAGCAAGAAGAACATCCTTGCCGCTCTTGAAACGGTTCGCGAGCTCGCCATCGGCGGCACGGCCGTCGGCACGGGCCTGAATTCGCCCAAGGGGTGGGGCGCTGAAATCGCCAAGACCCTGACGGAGAAGACGGGCATTACGTTCTATGACTGCCCCAACAAGTTCTACGGCCTGACGAGCCATGACTCCATCGTGGCCCTTGAAGGCGCTCTGGCCGGTCTGGCTGCCGACCTCATGAAGATTGCCAACGACATCCGCTGGCTTGCTTCCGGTCCGCGCGGCGGCCTTGGCGAAATCACGATTCCGGCCAACGAACCGGGTTCTTCGATCATGCCGGGCAAGGTCAACCCGACGCAGTGCGAAGCCGTGACGATGGTTGCCGTGCAGGTGATGGGCAACGCCACCGCCATCAACATGGCCGCCTCCCAGGGCAACTTCGAACTCAATGTGTTCCAGCCCGTGACGGCCTACAACCTGCTGCAGAGCATCCATCTGCTTGCCGACGTGATGCTCTCCTTCCGCATCCACTGCGTGGCCGGCATCGCCGCCAACAAGGAACGCATCCAGGAACTGATGGAACGCTCTCTGATGCTCGTGACGGCTCTGTCTCCGCTCGTCGGCTATGACAACGCCGCCAAGATCGCCAAGTATGCGCACGCCAACAACAAGAGCCTGCGTGAAGCGGCCCTTGAGCTCGGCCTGTGCACCGAAGAGCAGTTCAACGAGTATGTGGTGCCCTCCAAGATGGTGCATCCGCAGTAATGCACGCCCGGCAACGGGAGTGTGAGCAGACGCTCCGGTCCGAGGGGCTTTCCTGAGGCCGGAGTTCTGTCAAAATTGGGCTCGATCAGAGGGTGTTCCTTTGATCGGGCTGTTTTTTTTGACTGGCGCCTCAAAGGCGCGATTCTTGCCAACCAAGGAGCAAGGAAAATGGGAGATGTGAAAGCCTGTCCGCTTCCTTCAAGTGCAGGGAGCTTTCCGATGCCCTGCGTTCCGGGGTGGCCCAAGCTGCGTGCGGGCACGCAGCTCGACGCCCTCTACGAGAGGCTGCTGCGCGAAGGGCACGGCGTGACGCGTCCGGGCTCGAACCCGGCCAATCCGACCGTCCTCGTGGTGTTTGACTGCCAGTGCTATTGGTCGAACAACTTCTGGAAGACAAGCAGGCTGCTCGAAAACGAAGTGCACTTCATCTGGTACCCGGTTTGCGTCTCGGCAGACTATTCGACCGCACAGGCCGCAAGCATCCTTGCAGCTGAAAACCCGTGGGAGGTGCTCTGCGAGCATGAGATGTCGTTTGCCGATCCGGATTTTTGCGGCATTCATGCCGAGGACTATCCCGCCACGCAGGACGACCGCAATCGCGCCTGGCAGAACTCCCGCATTTATAGAAAAGCGGGCGGCACGCAGGTTCCGCTGGGAATTTTCCGCAAGCCTGACGGCAGCTTTGTCCCGCTCTTTGGCGACAATACGGTGCAGGAGATTCGGCAGGCTCTCGGGCTCTGACAAAAAAGCCGCGGACCTGCGGCGAGCAGGAGCGCGGCTTTTTTTCACGCACTGAGCCGCGCGCAAAGCCTGGCTTTGGGCTTGCCTTGTCGCGCGGCGAGGCGACTCACTATTGCGCGAGAAGCGCAGCGAGCTCGCGCACCGAGTCTTGCTTGTCAATCGTCGTGGCAAGCTCCACGATGCGGGCCTGCTTGTCTTCCGAGTAGAACGGGACGGCGGCCTGGAACTTCGCGATGATCTGGTCGGCGTCGGCCTTGTCGCAGGAGTCCAATGTGATTTCCTTGATGACCGTGCCGTCCTTGAGCGTGACGGTGACCTCGGCCTGACGATGCGGGAAGCGTGCCGTGGCGGCGGGGTCCTCGAGAACTTCCACGCGGCGCGCCAAGGCAAGAACCGTTTCGTCCTTGCGGAAATTTTCCGCAAAGAGGTTCAGTGAGACGCTTCCAAAGAGGAAGGCAAGCGCAATGCAGTACGGAAGCGAGAACTTCGCCTCATCCTCGGTGGCGACCTTGAGCTGCGCCACAAGATCGTAGGAGACCTTGTAGGTGCGCACCGTGACGTGTTCGATGTCTTCGGGCTTGATGCCGTACTTCTTGCGGATCATGAAGACCACGTCAAGCGGCGAATTGGTGTGGCCGCAGGAAGAGTAAACCTTGAAGAAGGCGGTGTCCGAGACAAGCGTCTCTTCCGAGGGATTCTCAAGATTTTCGATGTGCGGATCCGTGCACGTGGCCGCGACAAAGCCCTTTTTGCCAAGCAGGGCCGAGTGCGAGCCCGTCATGCCGATTTTGGCGAGTTCAGCCGCGTCAAGCCCGTTCTGGCAGGCCTGCGCGATGTTGATTGCCTTGGCGTGCGTGCCGAAGGACTCCACCAGGCCGCCTGCGCAGGTTGCGGCAATGCCCATTGCATTGTTGGCCTGCTCGGGGTTGAGTTTCAAGAGGCTTGCAGCGGCGGCTGCGGCCGCAAAGGTGCCTGCCGTTCCGGTCGTGTGCCACGTGCGGTAGTGCGTGGGATTGACGGTGCGGCCGACGCGGGCAAACATGTCGTAGCCCAAAATGACGGATTTCAGAAACTCTGCGCCTGTTGCGTTGGTTTGCTCGGCAAGGGCAAGCGAGACGGGAAGCGTGATGCAGCCCGGGTGCCCGATGGCGGTGCGGTGTCCGTCGTCGAGCTCGCAGACATGACCTGCAATGCCGTTGAGATAGACCGCATTGCGGATGCTGTGGCCCGTGCCGTTGCGCACGATCGTGCAGGCGCCGGCGTCGCCCACGGAGTAAAGGTACTTTGCGGCGATCTCCATCTGCGGGTAGTGCGCCCCGGCCGCGGCGCATCCAATCCAGTCGAGAACGCGCAGTCTGGCGTCGGCCTTGAAGTGCTCGGGAATGCGGTCAAAATCGCAGTTTGCAACAAAGGCCGCAAGGGCTTCTTGAATCGGTTCTTGCATGATTGAGTACTCCTCAATTGACACATGCCGTGCCGGATAGGAGTCCCGTGCACGGCATGCGGCAAGTGAAATCAGCAGAATTTGTGCTGTTGAAAACTACAGGATGATCGTGAAGGTCAGCACGTAGTTGAGCAGGATGCACAAAATCAACGGGATGGCATTGCGCTTGACGATTTGGAAGGGCGAAACGCCTGCCAGACCGGCCACGGCCACGATGGCGCCCGTCACGGGCGAGAGCGTGCGGCCAAAGCCCGTCATCGTCTGCAGCGGCAGCAGCATGTCAGCCGAATGCACGCCGAACTTGGAGGCGATGCTCGGAATCAGAGCGGCAAAGGAGAAGAACGGCGCGTTGCCCGAACCCATCAGGAAGGCGACGATGCCGATCACAAGGCTCATGACGAGAACCATGAAGCCCACGCCCAAGCCCATCGATTCCACGCCGCTGATCAGAGCGTCCACGGCGCCGATGGCGATAAGGCCCTTGCCGAAGACCTGGCCGGCTACGATGAGCGAAACCACAACGGCAAACTGCTTGCCCATGCCTTCAAAGAAGGCCTTCATGCCAGCGACGATGTCAAAGACCTTGCGCGTGCGGATGAACTCAAAGAGCATGGCGATGAACACCGAGAGCACGATGGCCGTCGGCACGCCGACCTTGATGTTGATGCCCCAGGCGCCGATCACCGTGGGATTGAAGATGAGCAGGATGACAAGCGGGATGATCGGAAGCAGGGCGTAAATCTTGGGAACGTTGAGATCTTCGCTTTTTTCCTCAGCAAACTGCGCCTGCAGCGCTGCATAGCCTTCGTCGACGCCCTCGCGCTTGTCCCAGTAGCGCTGCACGAAGTACTGGCTCACGAGCATGCAGATCAACAGCGGGAAGTAGATCTTCATCTGCCAGCTCAGGAAGTACTCGGCCCATTCAATGCCGGAGGTCTTGGCCGCCAGCATGCAGTTGGCCGATCCCGGTCCAAGGTCAAAGAAGCGGCTTGCACCGATGATGCAGACGGCCGTCATGCGGGTGACGCCGGCACGAATCAGCACGGGGTACAGAGTGACCATCATCATGAGGGCCAGACCCGAGGCGCTCGGGATGGCCATGCCCACGATCTGCGTGACCACAAAGCCCATGCAGGCGAGCATGTAGGGAGACTTGATGTATTTCAGGGGGCCGCCCACAACGGCGTACAGGGCGCGGCCGGCGTTGAGCTTGTCCATGTACTTGGCAAAGCCGCCCATGGCCATGATGGAAAGCCCCAGGCCTGCCAGCGTTGAGGACAGCGTCGCCTCAACGACTTTGAAAATATCGAAAAATGCCGAACCCGAACTCTTTTTGAGCGCGATGCCGGGTTCGACGTCAAGGAGCACGGCGCAGGCAAGCAGCACCACGCCGGCAATCATCAGCACGGCCGTGGCGTAGCCTTTCTTTGCAATCATCCAGCCGACCCAGACGATCACAACGAGGGAAATGATTAATCCAAGCATTCTGAAGAATCCTTTTCAGAGGACGGCGGGTGCCCGAGCGCAGGCTGTTTATAGGAATTTATTGCCCAGGCACCCGTCAGGAAGTACCGAGGGGAACTACTTCACCGTTTCCTTGGGCGATTCAGCAATGCACTTGTCCGTGAGTTCCTGACCGATGCCGGGCAGGTCGGGAATCGCATACTTGCCGTTTTCGGGCAGGTAGTCGTACTTGCAGGTGACGCGGTTGCCTTCGAGCAGGGCGTAGCGGTGCAGTTCGTGGATGGCGAAGTTGGGGATGGCCGCCTCGAGCTGCAGGGAGGCCGCGGTCATGATCGGGCCGCCGCAGACGTGCACCTGGCAGGTCGTGTCATAGATGTGGCCCATGTCGCAGATCTTCTTGCACTCGCCCATGCCGCCGCACGTGCCGATGTCGGGCTGGATGAGGTCGATGATGTGCTGCTCGAGGAACGGACGGAATCCCCAGCGGGTGAAGACGCGTTCGCCGGCGGCGATGGGGATGTTGATGTGCTCTCGCACGTCCTTGAGGCACTGCGGATTGAGGTTCATCACGGGCTCTTCATAGGCCGAGATGCGGAATTCCTCGATCATGCGGCCGAATTCGACGGCGGAGACCTTGTCGGTGAGGGCGTGGGCCTCAACGATGATGTCGACGTCGTAGCCGATCGCTTCGCGGATGGCCTTGAGGCGGTTGTAGCCCACCATCAGGTCGCGGCGCGCGAAGGCGCCGTAGAGGTTGCGGCGCTTGGCGTAGCCCTGTTCGTCGATTTCGTTGACGTCGACCTTGATGGCGTCGTAGCCGTCTTCAACGGCGCGCACGGCGGCCGCGGCGTACTGCTCGGGCGTCGTGAGGTGTTCCTTCTTTTCGGGATCGCCCCAGCCAAACTGCAGCTGGCTCGCGTAGGTGCGCAGTTCATTGCGGGTCTTGCCGCCGAGCAGCTGGTAGCAGGGAACGCCGAGCACCTTGCCCTTGATGTCCCAGAGAGCCGTGTCGATGGCGCTCATGCCGGCGGAAACAACGGTGCCGCCGCCCTGGCCCCAGAAGGTCTTTTTCTGCATCTTGTCCCAGATGAATTCCGAGCGCATGGGATCTTCACCAATGAGCAGGCGGGAGAGATCCTTGGCCATGCCGAAACCGGCGGATGCGCCGACGCCGTAGGCCATGCCGACTTCACCAAAACCCGAGACGCCTTCATCCGTGTTGATGCGGACGACGACGGGGCGCCACTTGGAGACGGCCGACTGAATCGGATTCTTTACATCGATGATGTCAACGCTGACGATTTTCATTTGTGAAATCCTCTTTTGACGAGATGGGTTTGAGCGTGGCCGGAGCAAAAACATCTTTGGGAACAAAGCTCTAGCCGCGATGGCATGCCATCAATGACGGCACGTTTCCCATAGTAGGCACTCTGGGAAAGGCAGACGTGTAAAGACTTTGACTTATATCGAAATAAAACTAAATTGTTTTCAACTTTGCAAAAACTATAACTTTTGTGAAGCATCTCTATAAGAAGGCCTCACACAGGCTCGGTGCTAAACTGCGCGCGCTTTGCCTTGATCCTTCAACAACGGATACCTATGACGATCGAAATTGCTTTGGCGCTGCTTGTGCTCGGTTCCTGCACCGGGTTTCTCGCGGGACTTCTGGGCATCGGCGGGGGCATGATCCTCACCCCATTTTTGACGATGATGCTCGTCTACACGGGAGTTCCGCAGGAGCACATCGTGCACGTGGCCATTGCCACGTCTCTGGCGACGATCATGTTCACTTCGCTTTCCTCGGTCAGGGCGCATCACAAGAGAGGCGCGGTGCTCTGGCCCGTTGTTTGGATGATTGCCCCGGGCATTCTTTTCGGGGCCTTGATCGGCGCAAAGATTGCCAGTGCGCTGCCCACCTTCTGGATTTCGATGGTGTTTGTCTGCTTCGTCGGGTTCTCGGCCTGCAAGATGTTTCGCAACTCCAAACCCAATCCGTCGCGCGAGCTGCCGGGCAAGCCGGGGCTCTTCGGCATGGGCGGCGTCATCGGCGTGATTTCGGCTCTGGTGGGTGCAGGAGGCGGCTTTATTTCGGTTCCCTTCATGGTCTGGTGCAACGTCAAAATGCAAAACGCCGTCGGAACCTCGGCCGCTCTGGGCTTTCCCATCGCGGCGGCAGGCACCTTGGGCTACGTGCTCACGGGCTGGGGCGCGCCCGGGCTGCCGGGATTTCCCATGATGATGGGCTACATTCATCTGCCTGCGCTTTTGTGCGTGTCGGCCGCAAGCGTGTGCACGGCCCCCTTGGGAGCCAAGGTGGCTCACAGCATCAATACCAAGCCGCTTAAAAAGCTCTTTGCTTGCAATCTCTTTGTTTTGGCGGCCTATATGTTGTATCGTGCTGTCTCGACGCTCTAGTTCGAACGAACTACACCGCCAAGGCTGTCTTCTAATTCGCTTCTGAGGGCGGGTGTGACGCCGCCTTCGCCCCCGCATCGCGCAGGCCGGAAGGCTCGCGCGCGGCAAGCACCGCTCCCTTAAGGCGGCTCTTTGGACAAAAGCACAAAACGATTTCCGCCCGGCCGACGGGAAAGCTTCAAGCAAGCCCTTCGGACCGGGCTGCTCTTGAGGACCCCCGAACGTCATGCAGAAAGTCAAATACGGCGTCTGGAACGGCATCAAGTATGACAACACGGCAGGAGGCGACGACGCCCCTGCGGATCTGCCGCTTTCAGCACTGCAAAATTTCAATCCCGGCAACCCGATTGAGGCCATTATCGGAAAGCCGGGTTTTCTTATTTTCAACGACTCGGTCAGCCTGACCGGGATTCTCTACCGTTACTACGCCCGCACGCACGCCATTGCGTGCGGTCGCTGCACGCCGTGCCGCACCGGCTCCATTCTGATTGAACAGGCTCTCGAAAAGCTCATTCGCGGCCAAGGCTCCGAAGTTGACTGGGATCACATCTACGATACGGCGCTGCAGATGCGCCGCACGAGCCTTTGCGGCATCGGGCGCACCTCGCCCGTGGCCATGATCGGGGCCTTGAAGTACTTCAAGGACCGGCTCTTTGGCAATCCCACGCTGATGGTGGGAGACATGTATACGACGGTGACGGCCAAGTGCATCGAGGCGTGCCCGGCGCACGTCAACATCCCGCGCTACATCGACTACGTGCGCGACGGACACCCCGAGCTTGCCGTCGGCGTGCTGCTGCACCACTATCCGCTTGTGGCAAGCTGCGGGCGCGTCTGCGCGCGGCCCTGCGAGGCGGCCTGCCGGCGCAACTACATCGACACGCCGGTCGCAATCAAGGACATCAAGCGCTTTGCCGCGGACAATGTCGGCGCCTCGGTCTCAGAACTTTTCAAGGGCATGGATCCGATGCTCGATCCCACCAAGGCGCGCGTGGCCGTGGTCGGCGCGGGGCCTGCGGGAATCAACTGCGCCTACAACCTCTTGATGATGGGGTATCCGGTCGACATTTACGACAAGGACGAGAACGCAGGCGGCATGGCGCTGCGCGGCATTCCTCCCTACAGACTTCCGAAGGGACTGCTGCAGAAGGAAACGGACGCCATCAGCGAGCTTGGCGGCGTGTGGCACTTCGGCAAGCAGCTCGGCAAGGACTTTACCGTTTCAAGTCTTTTTGACGAGGGCTACGGCGCGGTCTTCCTCGGGATCGGCTGCGCCGAGGGCGCCTACCTTGGTCTTCCCGATGAGGACACGACGCTTTCGGGCTACCGCAACGGCATCGACTTTTTGCTTGAGGTGGAAAAGGGCGTGGCCGACAACAATCTGCCCAAGCTCGAAGGAGACGTGGTGGTGGTCGGCTGCGGCAACGTTGCCATGGACTGCTGCCGAACCGCCAAGCGCATCTGCACCGGCAAGGTGCACGTGGTGTATCGGCGCACGATACATGAGGCAAGCGCTGATGCCGAGGAAATCAAGGCGGCGCAGGAAGAAGGCGTTGAATTTCACTTCCTTACGAACCCTGTCGGCATTTTGAGCGAAGACGGCAAGGTGACGGGCGTGCGGCTCACGCGCATGGAGCTCACGGAAAAGGACGCGCGCGGGCGCCGCGGCGTGGCTCCCGTCAAGGGCAGCGAATTTGACATTCCCTGTGCAACGCTCATTGCGGCCATCGGACAAAAACTTGACCGCACGGCCTTTACCGAAGCCGACGGCGTTCTTTTTGACCGGCGCGGAAACATTGCCGTGACGAGTGCGCTTGCCACTTCCCGCCCCGGCGTGTTTGCGGGCGGAGACTGCGCAACCGGTCCGACGACCTTGATCGGGGGACTTGCGCACGGCGAGCGCGCCGCCTATTCAATTGACGAATATCTGTCTCGCGGTTCCGTTGGGTTTGTCCCGCGCTTTCGCATGGGGCAGATCATCCGCGACTGCAAGCTGCTCGAAGACGGAAGGCCCGAGCAGCCCCACCGCAAGATGCCGCGCGAGGAGCTCCCGCAGCTGCCCCTTAAGCTGCGCGAAGGCAGCTTCACCGAGGTCGATCAAGGCTTTACGGCCGAGCAGGCGCAGCGTGAGGCTGCGCGCTGCATGCGCTGCTATCGACTCTACGCCATCGTCACGCCTCGCCCGATTCCGGGCAACGAGCGCATTGACTACCAAAACGACAAAGCTTTGCCGGGGGCGTAACCATGAAGGCTTGGATCAACGACACTGAAATTGAATTCACCGAGGGTGAAACCGTTCTGCAGGCAGCCACCCGTGCAGGCATTTTTATTCCAACGCTGTGCGCCTTTTTGCCGCTTGACCACACGCCCGGCACCTGCCGGATGTGCTTGGTTGAAATATCTCCCGGCGCCGACGGCAGCCAAAAGCAGATCGTAACGGCCTGCACGACGCCGCTCGTAGAAGGCATGCGCGTTGCGACGCGAACGGCCGAGGTGCGTCGCGTGCAGCGCATGCAGGTGGCTTGGATTTTTGCCGACCATGACCAGGACTGCGCGAGCTGCGCGCGCTACGGCAACTGCGAGCTGCAGGATCTGGCGCTTTACGTGGGCTTGCGCGACAACTCCTGCAACGGCAGGTTTACCTCTCCGCGGCCCGACGACTGGTCGGCAACGGGCGTGGTGCGCGATGCCAACAAGTGCGTGCGCTGCTGCCGCTGCATCAATGTCTGCCGTACGGTGCAGGGGATTTCCGCTTTAACGCTCGACAATATCGGCACCGAGAGCGGCGTGGGCATCGCCGGCGCGGTGCGCTGGGCCGACAGCAGCCACTGCGTGCAGTGCGGGCAGTGCACTTTGGTGTGCCCGACAGGGGCGTTGAGCGAACACGATCAGATTGAAAAGGCCGTTGACTGGCTCAACGACCCCGAAATCAAGACCGTGGTCGCCTTTGCGCCGGCCGTGCGCGTCACGATCGGCGATGAGTTTGGGTTTTCACCCGAGCAAAACGCCGAAAAGCGCATCATTACGGCCCTCAAGCGCTTGGGCGCAGACTATGTCTGTGACATCAACTGGGCGGCTGACGTCACGATCATGGAAGAGGGCTCGGAGCTGCTTGAGCGGCTCAAGTCCGGCAAGGGGCTGCCCATGATGACAAGCTGCTGCCCGGGCTGGGTGAACTACGTCGAAAAGATTCATCCCGAATTGATCGACAACCTTTCGAGCACGCGCTCGCCTCAGGGGATTTTCGGCTCGCTCGTCAAAACGTGGTTTGCCAAGGAGCACAACATTGATCCTGCGAAGCTGCGCTTTATTTCCCTGATGCCCTGCACGGCCAAAAAGGATGAGGCAGCGCGCGGGCAGCTTTCCAAAAACGGCTTGCCCGATACCGATCTGGTGCTGACCGTGCGCGAGTTTGCGCGGCTCCTGCACCGCTATGGCATTGATCTGGCCAAATTGCCCGAGTCCGATTACGACTCGCCCTTTATGGCGCAAAACAGCGGTGCAGGCGCCATCTTCGGGGTCACGGGCGGCGTGATGGAGGCGGCGCTTCGCACGGTCTATCACGTCTGTCTC
>DYBN01000016.1:40336-41023 GCA_019418605.1 Sutterella sp.
TATAAGAGACAGGTCTATCACGTTGTGACCGGCAAGGAGCTGGAAAACATCATCTACGAACCGGTTCGAGGCCAGGACTGGCTCAGAGAGGCCAATGTTGATCTGGGAGAACAGGGGACCGTCCGCGTTGCCGTGGTGCATGGGCTGGCCAACGTGAACAAGCTTGTCGAGCGCATCGAGGCCGGCAAAGCGCAGTACGACTTTATCGAAGTCATGGCTTGTCCTGGAGGGTGCGTCGACGGCGGCGGAACAATTCGCTCCAAGTTCAACTATCTGCAGTTTGCTCAACGGCGTGCAGCCGGCATCTACAGCATCGACGCCAAGAGGAAAATCCGTCAGTCGCACAACAACCCCGACGTGATTCGACTCTACAAGGAGTTCCTGGGCAAGCCCTTGAGCGAGAAGGCCGAGGAGCTGCTTCACACGGTCTATCACGACAGGAAGGCGCAGCCCAAGCGCCGCACGATCACGGACATCTGGAAGGAGGTCAAGTTGGGCTAGCAAAGCGGCTCAAAACAAGCCTCTGAAGCGAAGCAGGGGAGGTCAAAGGGGAGGTCCGTTTGGCCTCCCCTTTCCGTAGATGTATTCGCTTTTGAAAAAAAAAACTTGACAGCCGCAAAAAACGTGTTCATAATGCGCACCTCGCTTGGAGCTGATCCGAGCGAAACAAGCAGGAACCCTTACGAC
>DYBN01000017.1 GCA_019418605.1 Sutterella sp.
AAGTTCTCGGCCACAGCCAGGACGTGATCGACACGGCGCCGGTGCAGGCTGACTTCGGTCTGCGCGTAGGCAAGGACAACATGCTCTTTAACGTGAACATGCTCCTTGGCTCGGGTGAAAACGGAACGTCCGCCATCGGCGGCAAGGTGGGCTTCAAGTACGCCTTCTAATCAAGGCGCTTGAATCGTCCCGCGTCCCTCTTGCCTTCCTGAGGGAGAGCGCTTCGCATCACGCGAAGAGCTCTTCCTCTCAAGCAAGGGGGTAAAGTGCAAACCCTCCACCTGATGAAATTCAAGGGAAATTCATTTCTTTAAAACGAACCACCTCAAGAGGCAAGGAAAGGAGAAAGCAATGCCGCGTGTACAACTTGGAAGGATTGAACGGATACCCGTTCGCGAGGTGTGGCCGCACGAGGCTCTGGACTTCATGAAGTGGCTCGCTCAGGAGGAAAACCTCAAGCAACTCGGAGAGGCATGCTCGATCGACCTTGAACTCGTAGACGTTGAGAGCTCCGTCGGCTCGTTCTCTGTCGACATCTTTGCAAAAGAATCCGACTCCGAGCGCCGCGTCATTATTGAAAATCAGCTCGAGGACACCAACCACGATCATCTCGGCAAGATCATCACCTACACCGCCGGCAAAGGCGCTGATGTGGCCATCTGGGTCGTCGCTCACGCCCGTGATGAGCACCGCAAGGCAATCGAATGGCTCAACGAGCACACCGATGACGATTGCTCCTTCTTTCTTGTCGAGATCGAGGTATGGCGAATTGGCGATTCGCCGATGGCTCCGCGATTCAACGTGATCGAGTCCCCAAACGAATGGGCGCGCGCTGAAAAAGCAAAGGATAGGCTCAGCGACACGCAGGCAACGCAACTCGATTACTGGCAGTCATACCGTGAAGCAGCCCTTTCCAATCCCGAATTCTCGAAATTCATGCAACCGCAGCAGGCGCGCCCGCAGCATTGGTCTGATCTCAGCGTGCACTCTTCGCGGTACCACCTGTGCATGTTCGCCCTCGTCCGGGACCAGCGCGTCGGCGTCGGAATTTACATCCCAGACGACAAGGAGCTCGGAAAGACCGTATTTGCGCATCAGTCCGAACTTGAACAACTGATCGGTGTAAAGGGCGAACCATTCGATGCCAGGAAAGCATGCGGAATTCGCTTCTACCGCGAAGGATGCGACATCAAAGGCAAGCCCGAAATGTGGAACGACTACATCGCTTGGCAACTTGGCACCGCGTTACGCCTGCGCGAGGCGATGATTGCCATAGCCTCGCGCAAGGCCGTCAAGACGGACAAATAAGCCGCCGCCTCCCCTTTCTTCACCAATCATTCTCTTCTCATTCCTGCCTCTTCCATTTGCAGGATGGCAAGCATCCATGCCCGCTTGCCATCTTGCTCGTGGTTTATTCGCGTGCTCTTTCCCGTTCGCTTTGCCGGCAGCTGGCGACGTCCCTCGTCTGCAGAGGCGGCCTCGCCATCGCCCAGCCACCCGGCACCGCCGCTTCCCGTCAAAGCCTGCGCCGCGCACAGTGCAATGGCCCTGCGTGCGCAAGCCTTCGGCGCGCGCACAAAAAAAACCCTCCTCAGCCGCAGTGGCCTTGGAGGGCTTTTCGTTTAATGCTGACTCTTTAAAGGAGCCGCCGCATTAGAACTTGTGGCGCATGCCGATCATGAAGGTGTAGGCAGACGGGTTCCAGTCGTAGGCGCTGTTCGTGCCCTTTCCTTCAATTTCGTCGTCCATGTAGCTCATCACGCCGTAGACGTTGGTGCGCTTGCTAAGCGGATAGTCATAGCCCAGGGACACAACCCAGCGGGTCACGTCGAATTCGCCGACGCCGCTGTCTTCTTCCCAGTCAGACTGCTCGCCGTCCATGTAGGCCGCAGCAGCCATCAGCTTGCCGCCCGCCAGAGGCGCATCCGCACCGAGCAAAACGCTCCAGCCGGTGATCTTGAGGTCGGCGGTCGTGAAGTCCGTACCGAGCTCATAGGCATTGTTGTCGATGATGCCGCCGATGGAACCAACCGTAACTTCGTCAAAGTACTGAGCGCCCAGGTAGACCTTGGCCACTTCGAAGTCCCAGCTGCCGCCCAACGTCACGGTCAGGCTGTCGTCGGGATCGCCCAGGCTGCCGGAGGTGGCATCCCAAGACTTGTAGTTGGTGGAGTCAACGGCGAGGTAGACGGCGGCAGGACCATTCTTGTAGGTCGCGGCAATGCCGTAGTAGCGATCGGTCGTCGATTCATTCTCGTTGTCGTTGTCACCCATCGAGTACATCGCCGTCACCTGGAAGCCGGCGAACGAAGGCGTCTCGTAGACGATGGAGTTCGCATAGCGCGTCGAGCTTGCAAACACGTTGCCCGCCTGAGCAGCGTAGTCGCCGAAGCTCGTGCCAAACGGCGTGAGCATGCCGATCTTGGAGAAGGAGCCCTGGCCCTGGTTGAAGGAGCCGATGCGGCCGAAGGCGAGCTTGCCGAAGCCGCCCTCGAGGAAGAGCATCGATTCACGATCAAACATCGTGTCGTTGTCGTTGCCGTCGTCGGCCGTGAAGCCGTTTTCAAGCACGAACCCGACCGTCAGGCCGTTGCCCAGGTCTTCCGTGCCCTTCAAGCCCCAGCGGGAGGTGGACTGCTGGCCGGATTCCATCGAGAAGTTGTCGAGGTCGTCGGTCGTGTTGCTGTCCATGTCAACGTGCGAATAGGCAAGGCCCATGTCGACGATGCCGTAGAGCGTCACGTCGGCGGCAATGGCCGAACCCGCAAAAGCGCCGAGCACAGCGACTGCAGCTAAAGTTTTTTTCATTTTGTTATTCTCCTAATGAAGAAGCGCAAGAGAGATGAGTTTTTGATCAAAAACCGCCGAGTGGATTCGCACTGTGAGACCCTAGCTACAAAGAACACAGCGCCTCGGCGGATGTCCTCTTGCGGGGACGAGATCATTCTGTCACTTGCGCTTTTTCACTTACAAAGAAATCGCAAAAGTCAATAGGTCTAGGGGGGGGTAACCCTGAGATCATTTCAGTCACACCGGCCGATTTCGGCCCCTTTTCCCGCCTTTTTTTCGACGCATTTCGACACCTGCCGGCACCCTGACAAGCCGTCCTTCGCCCCGATGCGGCTCCTTTGGCTCTTCGCTTCACCCCACCTCTCCTTTCCTTCGCCTCACGCCCGGCTCCCGGCACAACCTGCGGGTTCGCCCGGATCTTTTCTCCGAGTCAGGACGCACGCGCGCTTTTCTACAATGGGACTCAACGCGCGGTCTTTTTCTTTGAGGGCGCAAAGCGGGCTCTTTTTCGGCCGGCGCCCGACATAAAAAGAAAACCCCGCGCGGAAAAAAGCAAAGAACGCTTCGGGCCGCCCTCAGCCGCCCGGAGACACCATGGAGAAAGGATGGTTGCAACTATGCGCAAAACTCTCATTTCGTTTGTCGTAGCGGGCGTGCTTGCCGGCGCCGCCGTTTACGCCGCGGCCGCCGACGGCACCTTCACGGCGCAGGCCCAGGGCCAGGCAGGCCCCGTTCCGGTCACGGTGACGATCAAGGACAAGAAGATCACCCGCATCGAGGTGGGCCCCAACAAGGAGACCGTCGGCATCGGCGCGGTCGCCGCCCCCAAGGTGGCCGAGCGCATCGTCTCGGCGCAAAGCCTCAATGTCGACGGCGTCTCGGGGGCAACCGTCACTTCCAATGCCGTGCTGACGGCCGTGCGCGACTGCCTGGTGCAAAGCGGAGAGGACCTCAAGGCCTGGAACAAGGCCCCGGCCGAGAAGGCGGCCTTGACGCCCAAGGAACTCTCCACCGACATCCTCGTCATCGGCGGGGGCGGCGCGGGCATGATCTCGGCCATCAATGCCACGCAGCAGGGCGCCAAGGTTGTGCTCTTGGAAAAGATGGACTTTCTTGGCGGCGCCTCGGGCATCTGCGCGGGCGGCATGCTCATTGAAGGCTCAAAGCTGCAAAAGGAGCTCGGCGTCACCGACGACACGCCGCAGAAGTTCATGGCCGACATGATGGCCAACGGGCGCAACCTCAACAACACGAAGATGCTTGAGGTCTACGCCAACCACGTGGGCCCGACGGTGGACTGGCTGCTCGAGCAAGGCGTCGAGCTCAACACCAAGGGCGGCGTGCAAAAGAGGGCCGAGTTCAAGACGCCGCGCCTGCTGCTTCTCAAGGGCGGGTGCCCTGGCTATGCGCAGACGCTTCGGGAGCTCGTCAAGAAGTCGGGCGCGCAGGTGCTTCTTGGCACGCGCGCGGGAGAGCTTCTCGTTGAAGACGGGCGCGTTACGGGCGCCTCGGCCGTCGGCGACGGCTTTCAGTACACGATCCGCGCCAAGGCCGTCATTCTTGCCACGGGCGGCTACGGCGCCAACCGCGACATGCTCGAGGGAAGCTTAAAGAACACCCTCTACTACGGCCCCGTCTCCTCTACGGGCGACGGCCACAAGATGGCCATGGACATCGGCGCGGGCATGCAGCTCATGGACTACGCCAAGATCTACTACAACGGCCTTGAAGTTGCCCCGGGCGTGGCGAAGTCGACGCTGACGGGCAACGCCAATGCGCTCTCGCTTGGCGCCATCATGGTCGACAAGAGCGGCAGGCGCGTCGTCAACGAAAAGGGCACGGGCCGCTCGATTGTCGCCGCGCAGGCCAAGGCCGGGGGCGAACTCTATCTCGTGATGGATGCGCCCACTTTTGAAGTCTTTCGCAACGGCATCAAGAACAACGGCGTGAGCCCGGCCGAAGTCGACAAGTGGCTTGCCGAAAACGGCAAGGGCACTCCCTTGTTTGCGCACGCCGACACGCTCAAGGAGGCCGCTGCAATCGCGGGCATCGAGGGCGCCGCGCTTGAAGAAACGGTCAAGCGCTTCAACGGCTTTGTCGCACAGGGCAAGGACGAGGACTTCGGGCGCACCAAGGACAACCTCAAGGCCGCCATCAGCGACAAGGGGCCCTACTACATCGTCGAGCAGAAGCCTCGCTTTGCCACCACCATGGGCAGCGTCGAGCTCTCGCAGAACATGCAGGTGCTCGACAAGGCGGGCAAGGTGATTCCGGGGCTTTATGCCGCAGGTGAAGTCGCCAACTGCGTGCACGGCGACGACTCGGCGCCCGCGGCCAACGTCGCCTGGGTGGCCACCAGCGCCAAGCTTGCAAGCGACGAGGCCGTCAAGCTCGTGAAGGCCCAGAAGTAGCCTGGCTCAAAGCCTCTGCAGAGCAGCAAAGGGAGCCCGTCCGGGTTTTGAGGACGCCGAGACATCCGTCTCAAAGCCCGGCGCCGCCGCAGAGGCTTTAGGCCGGCTCTTGCCGGCATTTTCGCCCAAGCCCCGGCGCCTTCGCCTTCAGGCCCGGTCGCCCCCCAAAAAAAGCGCGGCCGGCCGCACACTGAAAGCCAGGCGCTTGAAGCGGCGCAAGCCGCAAGGGGCGCCTCTTCGAGTTAGGATTTCGGTTAGTCACCGAGCAAATCTTTTTGTCTGCGCCCCTACCCTTCCCTTCTCATGCACGGTCTCCTTCCACAAGACCTTCCCTGTTGGAGGACGCAAGGAATTAACCCCTTCGGACTTTCATCGTGGACCCACTTCG
>DYBN01000018.1 GCA_019418605.1 Sutterella sp.
CCCGTGTTTAGCAACATTTGAAGCCAGCCGATTGAGCTGAAGGCCTGAATCCATTGGGTTCGGGCTTTATTTTTACCATGGCTAATTTTTTGTTTGTTACAGTACCTATAGTGTATAATTATAGGGTCAATACCTCACTACATCTTTGCTGCCATGCACCTCACCATCAGGGACAACAACGGCATCCGCTACCTTCTGCTGCTCGACACTGAGTACGCCAAAGGCAAAACTTGCAGGAAGAAGGTTGTCAAAAACCTCGGGCGCTATGAAGACCTCCCCAAGGAAATCCAAGCGATCTACGAAGACCCACATCAACGGCCGCTTCTGGCTCGGGCCGCTGAAACCCAGTATCGGCTCGAGCTCGCTCAGAACCCGGTCAAGACACAGACCCCGATGACTCGAGAGGACAAGCGGCGCGCTTGGGCGACGTTTGCCCAGGCGGTCCTGGCTGCCTTCCGCGAGGGGAGCAAAACGCAAGCCGAGGCCGTTGCCGGCAATGTCTTCAACGAGGCGGTTCCGTTGCGTTTCGGCCATCTGATGCTCAGGGACATCTGGAACCGTGATCTTGGGCTCGCCTACAAGCTCAACTACCTGCAAAAGAGCAAGACGGAGTTGACCGGATGGAATTTGAATGATCTGATTTTTTATCTATGCTCTGTCAAGCTTATGGACCCACAGTCCTACTACAGCGCCTGCGGCTACAAAAGCAATTTCTTGTACTGTCCTTGGAACAACATCACCCAGGACAACTTCTACAGAGGACTTGACTTCGTCTATCAGCACCGCGAAGGAATCCTCGAGCATGCCGTCAAGCGGCATCATCACAACAAGGCCGATATCAAACTGGCCTTCTTTGACTGCACCAACGCCTGGTTTGAAACGCCCTACGACGACGTCATCTGGCAGATGCGCCGCTTTTCTCAGAAAGTCTTCAAGGAGCTGGCAAAAAAACGGTTTACGGCCGAGCAGATTGAGGCCTACTTCGAGAGCGAGGAATACGCCAAGAGGCTCGACGAAGAGCTGGAAAATCGGTCACACGAGGCCATCCGCATGCGCGGCAAGTCCAAGGAAGGACGCTGCGCTCAACCCATCGTGACGGTGGCCCTGGCCATTGACCAAACGGGATTCCCCATTGACTGCAAAGTCTTTGCCGGCAACATGTCGGAAACCAAGACAATCCAGCCGGTGCTCGACAGCCTCAAGGACAAGTACAGCATTCAAGACGTCTACTTCGTGGCCGATCGTGGCCTGAACTCCACTGCAACGCTCAACGAATTGCAAACCCGCAAGCTCGGCTGTGTTGTGGCGCAGAAAGTCAGCATGCAAAAGCCTGAGGTGCGTGCTCAAATGCTTGCCCTTGCCGGCTATCGGCGTTGCCGCATTCGTCCTGACGGCTCTTTCGCGACCCTCCCCGGCGAGGTGGTGCCCAATGAGTTTCGCTACAAGGTCTGCGATTTCGTCAAGGAAAGCCGCATCCCGATCCCCGGTGAAAAAACACCGTCAGGGCGCGACAGAACGCGAAAAGTGAGTGTTCCTTGTCGGATCATCTACACATTCAGCCCGGAAAGACAAGCCAGAGACCTGGCCGAACTCGACAACCAAATTGCCCGTGCCAGCAAGGCCGTGGAGGATGGAATGCTCGTTGGCAACCCCTCCAGTACGGGATGGCGCGGGCTGATCAAGACGAAAAAGGAGATGGCGCAGAAAGAAGCCGACAAGGAGCTCTACCGAGCATGCGGGCTCAAGGAAGAAGTGATTGCTGAGCGCAAGGAAACGGCGGGCTATGCAGCCATGGTCTACATGCACCCAACGACAGAGACATTTAGCCCCGAGGACAAGCTCACCGACGAACAGATTCTGTCGACCTACCATCAGCTGGTGAGTATCGAGGACTGTTTCCGGGTCATGAAAAGCAACTTCTCGATCCGGCCGATGCATGTCAGGTTGCACCAACGCATCACCGCGCACTGCTACCTGTGCGTTATTTCGCTGATGATGCTGAAAGTCCTGCAGGAAAAACTGGCGGCCAACAACGTTTCCATCACCCCGGAGCGAATCTGCCGCGCCTTGAACGACGCCACTGTGATCCCCGTGGCTGGTAAAAGCGGCATTCGTGGCTTCATCCGAGCCGGTGGAGCAATCCGCTTTCATACTCAACAGCGAACCGGCAAACAAGGGCGCGACCAGAGCGATCTCAACGAGACGGTCGACAGCAAGGAAGTCTGGAGAAAATACAAGCAGGATCGCATCCAGAACCGCAGCGACATCGATCAAGTCATGGCCGCCGCAGGGTTTGAGCCCCTTCCGTACTTCACCACCATGGGACAGATCAAGTC
>DYBN01000019.1 GCA_019418605.1 Sutterella sp.
CAAAGCGGCGTCAAAAGCTCTGACGTGGGCCAATCAACGCGCAAAAACCCAAGCCGCAAAGGACGCAGACTCAAATCCAAGCCGCCCGCTCGCCTTTAGACTCACTTCCTTGATAAAGCGAGGGCCGTGCGAGAGTAGCCGCAGGGCCCGTGCTTTTAGTTGCTTTTGCTTTCCTTCACCTTCAGGAGTGCCGTGCATGCCATTTCGCGTTCTTGTTGTCGACGACAACGCCGATATCCTTGCCAATGTCTCCGAGTACCTGACGATGAAGGGGATGAGCGTCGAGAGCTGCACCAATTCGGCGCAGGCCTGGGAGCGGCTCGGTACGCGCCAGATTGACCTGATGGTCCTTGACATTGGGCTTCCGGGCATGGACGGCATCAGTCTGTGCCGGCGCATTCGGCTCGACGACAAAAAGCTGCCGATATTGATGCTCACGGCGCGCGACTCGGTCGACGACCGCGTCGAGGGGCTTGCAGCCGGGGCCGACGACTACCTCATCAAGCCCTTTTCGCTGCGAGAGCTTGCCGCGCGCGTCGAGGCGCTGCTGCGGCGCGCCTACGGCGTCGAAGAAGCGGTGGTGCGCGTGGCCGATCTGGAGATGAACTGCGAGACGATGCGCGTTACCCGCGCCGGGCGCACAATTGAACTCAACCCCACCTGTCTTAAGATTTTGAAGGCGCTGCTTCTTGCCTCGCCCAAGGTCGTGAGCCGCGAGCGGCTTGAGGCTGTGGTCTGGCCCGCGGGGTCGGCTCCCACCTCCGACAGCCTGCGCTCAAACCTCTACCTGCTGCGCCAGGCCGTGGACAAAAACTTTGACAAAAAGCTCATTCAGACGCACCCGAGGATGGGCTGGAGCATTTCCGAGGGCGGCGAGAAAAAGTAAGGACGCCTTCAGCCTCATTTGCCCAAGGCCGTCTTCGCCCGCGTGAGAAGCCCGAAATCCATTTAAAGCACACAAAAAATGCTCATTGACAAAGTCCGCTCGCTCTCGCTTTCGACCCGCGTGATGCTGAGCTTCGTGTTTTTGGTGGCGCTGCTTGCCGTCGGCTACTCCTATGCGCTCTGGCGCAGCGTGCATTTTGTGGAGACCTATCTTGTCTCCGAGTCGATGGAGCAGAACTTCTCTTCGATTGCCGAGGATCTCGCGCTTGGACGCGCGCCCAAGCTCGACCCGGGAGAGGAGCTCTACGGCTACGGGGGCGCTGCGGGATTGACGCCCGTTCCCGCGCGCTACGAGCGCGTGGGCTTGGGCTACCACGAAATCGGCGACAAGCCCGCGGTCTACACCTATCGCGGGAGCATCGACGGACAGGACGTCCTTTTTGTGCGCGATCAGCAGGGCTTTGAAGAGCAGGAAGAACTCATCTGGCTGCAGACCGGGGGCGTCGGCATCATTCTTTTGGTTTTAAGCGGGCTTGTGGGCCTTTTTATTGCCCGGCGCCTCATCCTTGATCCGGTGCAGAGGCTCGCATCCGAAGTAAGCCGCTCGGCCGCCGCGGGCACCTATCGCCCCATTTCGGAGCGCTTCATGACGACCGACGAAATCGGGACGCTCGCGCGCATCTGCGACAGTTCCATGCGGCGGCTTTCGGACGCGCTTGAGCGCGAAAAGGCCTTTACGGCCGACGTCTCCCACGAGCTTCGCACGCCCCTGACCGTGATCGGCACAAGCGCCGAGCTTCTTGAGATTTCGCACCTCAACGAGCGGCAGCGCAAGCAGGTCGAGCGCATTCTGCGCGCGCACGAGATGATGAAAAACCTCGTCAATCTCTTTTTGCACTTTGCCCGCGCCGACAGCAAGACCATCCTCGAAGGCAGCGAAGACACGGTGCAGGTGCTTGCCGCCCGGTGCAAAGACCTCTGGCAGGAGCCCGCGCGCGGCAAGGGGCTCGATGTGCGCATCACACACCCGGGCGCTTGTCCCGGCACCTACTCGGGGCTTGCTCTCGGCACTGTGATCAACAATTTGCTTCGCAACGCGGTCTCCTACACCAAGCAGGGCTACGTTGAAATCGAGGAGACGCCCCGAGGGGTCGTCGTGCGCGATACGGGCCCGGGCATTGAGCCCGCCGAGCGCGAACACGTCTTTGAGGCCTTCTCGCGCGGCAGGGCCGCACAAAAAGAGTCGTCTTCGGGCGGCGTGGGTCTGGGGCTTAACATTGCGCAGCGCATCTGCCGGCGCATGGGCTGGAGCCTTGCGCTGCTTGACACCGCGCAGGGGTGCGCCTTTGAGCTTGTGCTTGTTGACGCCCTTCCCCGCACGAGGCTTGACATGCAGGACGCAGGGCGCGAGGCCGCAGCTGGCGGCGGCGCCCCGGGCCTTGCGCTTGAAGCCGAGCCGGCGAGGGCCGCGCAAAAGTAAAGGGCAAAAATTAAGCCCGCCTCTTTGTCGCGGCGCACGCAAAAAGAGCGTGCGCTACGAAATCAAGGCGGGCGCCCGGCTTGTCTGCAAGAAAGCCCGAAGATCAAAGGGCTCTACTTGTTGGCCGCTTCGTAGTCGGCGTCGGATACCGGATCAAGCCACGTCGCCTTGTTGTTGGGAACGTTGGTTTCAATCGAGACGTGCGTCATCCAGCTGTCGGCCGCCGCGCCGTGCCAGTGCTCGACATTGGGCGGAATGCGCACCACGTCGCCCTTGGTGATGATGCGCGCGGGCTTGCCGCGTTCCTGATAGATGCCGCGGCCGGCGAGCACGAGAAGAATCTGTCCGCCCGTGTGGCTGTGCCAGAAGGTGCGCGCGCCGGGCTCGAAGGTGACGTTGCCGATCGGGGCGTTGAACGTGTCGTCGTTTTCCGAGAGCATCGTCAGATACGACGTGCCGGTAAAGAACTTGCCCCAGGGATTGACGGGGCCGCGGGCAAAGATCGTGTCGTAGCCCGCAGGCATCTCGCAGTTGCTCATAAGACTCTCCTTGATGCAAATGTTGGGTTTTTCAAAGGGTGCGCTCACTTTAGACCGCCACGGACGCCTTCGGCGCCGTGCGTCCTTTTAAGAGCCTCGAAGCGGCATGCAAATGCACAAAAGAGGCAAGGGGGCGTAGAGCCCGGCGTACTTTTTTTGAAAAACAACGCGGCCGCCCGCGCGCGGCGCAAGGCCCTTTGAGGGGCTTTGCGCGCTGCAGGGGCGGCCGTGACGAAAGGCCTCGACTCCCGGAGCCCGGGCCTCAAGGCGCTCAGGCCAGAATGCGTCCGATGATCTTGTCGACGGCCTCAAGCGCCGGGGCGTCGTCTGGCAGCGTCAGAAGCGACTTTCCCTGTGCGTCAAACTGCTGCAGCGTCACGTCGTAGGGGATGATGCCGAGCACGGGCAGTCCCACGAGCGCCTGCAGTTCGTCCTGCGTGCGGTTGTCGTTTTGAATGCGGTTGAAGATCACGCCCACGGACTCGCAGGCGGGAATGGCGCCCGCCTTGACAAGGCCCTCGATGTGATGCACGGTCTGAACGCCTCTGACAGAGCTGTCGGTGACAAGAACGAGCGTGTTGATGCGCTCGACCACCTGACGGTTGATCTGCTCGATGCCTGCCTCGCCGTCGATGACGATCGTATCGAACTTCAAAACGAGCTCTTCCAAGGCGTCGCGCAGCAGCTTGTTGACCGAGCAAAAGCACCCCTTGGCCTCCATGTGCCCCATGGCGATGACCGAGTACCCGTCTTCTTCTTTTAGAGAGCTCGTGATGAGGTAGTCAAGCTCGTTGGCCACTTCGGCCTGCGCGCCCGCATTGCCGCTTTCGGCGGCTTCAAGCACCTTGTCGCGCACCGCGCCGATCGTCTTCGTGGTGTCGACGTTTAAAGCGTACAAAAGCCCGAGTGCAGGGTCGGCATCGACCACAAGAAGGCGCCCGGTGTCCGCGCGGCTCTTGAGCTGCCGCGTGAGCATGGCGGTGACGGCGGTCTTGCCCACGCCTCCCTTGCCGCAGACGGCAATGACCTTGTGCTGGTTCATACGTGTTGCTCCTGTGTTTGGCGTTGTTTGCGGTAGACGTTGACCCGCGCCTGAATTTTGCGCACCGACGCGCACGTCTTCTTGTCGGCGCACGCGCCGCAGTGGCCGGTGAGTTCGCACGACTCGTAGTCAAAGCCGCGCTCCTTCCAGACGCCCGTTTTGACTTCGCGAAGCAGCGCCTGCGCTTTTTGAGCCGCAGGCTCAAGCTCTTTGACCAGGGCCGCGTCGTCAACGACAAAATAAAGCTCAACGCCTTCGACGGCTTCAAAGGCGGCGTGAATGCGCGCCGTGAGGGTCGCCGCCGCTTTTTCAAGCGCCTTTTGAGCCCCCTCGCGGCCGACCCGCACCCAGATGCGCGTCTTGTCGATTTTCACCATCCAGCCCGGGTGGTCGGCAAGCCGCGGCAGACGCACCGTGAGCTGATAGAAGGTCTCGGCGTCAAGGCTTTGCCCCGAGGCGATGAGTACGAGCGCAAAGTCAACGCTTTGGCCCGCAATTTCGCTCAACGGGCGACCGGCTAAAAAGGCGGCGTCGGCGGTCTTTGCGTTTGAGTAGAGCGCCGCAAGGGCCGAGCCCTTTTGCGGCGCCCCGAGCTCGCAGGCCGCTTCGCTTTGAAGAATGAGGCCGCTGCGCGCGCGAGCCTCCGGCAGCGGCCCTGAATCCTGCAAGGCCAGGGGCGAGGCCGCCGGAGCAAGGCGCTCGCGCACCTCCTGAACGAGCGCTTCAAAAAGACTCATTGCTGTGCATTCTCCTTGGCAAAGAGCGCGGCGCCGATGGCGCCCATGATTTGGGGATCTTCGGGCAGCGTTGTCAGAGGCATCTTGAAGAGCCCTTCAAGGGCCTTGATGAGCGCAGCGTTGCGCGCGCACCCGCCCGTGAGCGTCACCTGCGGCTCTAAGCCCACCTTCATCACCATGCCGTGAATGCGGCGCGCAATCGAGTCGTGAATGCCCGCGCAGATGTCTTCAAAGGGGACGTTGTTGTTGATGAGCGAAATCACTTCGCTCTCGGCAAAGACGCTGCACTGCTTGGAGATCATGCAGGGGTGCGTGGACTTGAGCGCGGCCTGCGCAAGTTCGTCGAAGTCGCAGTCAAGCACCCGCGTCATGACCTCAAGAAAGCGGCCGGTGCCCGCCGAGCACTTGTCGTTCATCTGAAAGTCGAGGATGCGTCCGGACTTGCTCACCGAGATCACCTTGCAGTCCTGGCCTCCGATGTCGATCACGGTGCGGACGTCGGGGTTGAAGTGGTGCACGCCCCGGGCGTGGCAGGAAATTTCCGAAATGTCCTCGTTCATCCCCTTGATGTTCGTGCGCCCGTAGCCGGTTGAAACCAGGTAGGCAATCGGGGTGTCGGAGCCGAGCCCGGCTTTTTCGAGCGCGGCCTGCATGGCGCGGTCGGCCGTTGCTTGCGGCCCGTGCGAGGAGCGCACCACCGAGGAGCCGAGGATTGTTTCATTGTCGTCGATCAGAACGACTTTGCCCGTGGTCGATCCGATGTCGCAGCCGGCGTAAATCATTTGTGGCTTTCCTTGCAAAAATCAAAACAGACGGCAAGGCGGGCGCACTGTCTGCGCGCCGCCTTGGAAAAGGTTGGTTCAAAGCTCCTTTTCGCCCGCAAAGGGGAGCGCGGGAAGCAAAGACCGCGCTCCCTTTGCAAGGGCGGGCGAGAGCGCTAGTGCTTGGCGCGCTTGAAGCCCTGCGCCGAGAAGAACGTGCTCAGGGTGTTTTCAAGCTTGTCAAGCGGCGTGTAGCGCTCGTCAAAGAGGCTCGTGGTGAGGCTGATCACCGGCACGTCGAGGTCGCGGCAGACTTTGCGCAGGAACGCAGCCGTGCCCGACTGGTCCTTGTGGCCCATGTGGCCGGGGAAGACGACGGCGTTGATGTTGAAGTCGTTGACCATCTGCGTGATGTCCTGCTCAAAGACGTCGACCCAGCCGCGGCCCTGGCGGATCATCGGCACTTCGGCAACGGCGCGGCGCGCAAGCCCGAAGAACATGGCCTCTTCGTTGCTCGTGTCGATGTCGGTGTAGGGCGTGCCGCCCTGGAAGGTCTGCACAACGACGGCGTTCCACTCCGAGGCAAGCCAGGCGCCGAGCTTGTCGCCCCAGAGCGGATTGAGGTCGGGCCACAGGATGCGGATCTGCTCGTTCATCACGGGGCCGACGTGCTTGGCAACGTTGTCCGAGGCGATCTTGAGCGCAAGCCGCATGATGTCGGTTGCGCGCGGATCGCCCGCGGGCAGGTGCTGCGTGAGCGCCCAGAAGACGTCGGGAATCGAAAACGAGGGCATGGGGCAGGGAGAGGCGCGAAGCTGCTCGTTGACCTGCGCCCAGACGCGGTACTGCTCGTTGGTTTCTTCGACCACTTCGCGCACGCGCCCGAAGTCGTACTTCGCGCCCGTGGTCTTCTCAAGGAAGGGCACCATCTCGTCCTTGAGCTGGCGGGCGATGTACTCAAAGTCCTTGTCCTCGTGCCCGTAGCTCGGGTCAAAGGAAAAGCACGGCACGTCCTTGAGCCAGTCCGAACGCTTGAAGGCCTGGTGCAGCATCAGCTGCCCGTCGCAGGGCTCGAGCATGGCGATGAAGGCGTCGGGCTTGGGATGCACGCGGTTTTCCATCGACCAGACCGCGTAGCGCACAAGCGAGCAGATCTTGTCGTCCAGAGCAAAGGAGTCGCACTCCTTGGCGTCGGCATAGTCGGTGAACTGCAGGTGAAACATCAAGTCCATCACGGGGTTGTAGTACTTGATGCCCATGCCGGCAAAGATTTCCTGCGCGTTGCCGTACCAGGTGCACACCAGGGGCTTGTGGTTTGTGGCGGCGTCGATCAGTCCCTCGTTGTAGTCGCGCATCAGATCGATGAACTGGATCTGAATGGGGTTTTGCTGCTCGGCGGGCAGGCTGTGGAGCATTTGGCTCACGCCGGCGAGGCGGTCGCGGTACTCAAGGCGCCGCTCGATACCAGTTACATACTTGGGCATAACGTTCTCTCCTCAATGGTTTAGGCAGTACGGCGCTGCGGAAGGTTTTCAACGAAGGCCTGGACGCGGGTCTTGATCTGGCCTGCGCCGTCCATGATGTAGTTCACCTCGAGCTCAAGCGAGGGGATGTCCTTTTGCTTGAAGAGATTGGCGAGCATGTACTGCTCGAAGGCCCACAGGTCGCACATCGTCACGCGCGCGGTGATGACGCCGTCGGCGCGGTAGGCGTCAAACTCCTTCAAATAGGTTTCAAAGCGCCTGTCCTGCGTGCCGAAGGCGCGCGGCATCGGGGTCTTGACGTTGAAGTAGAAGTCGGTGAGCGCTTCAAACGGGTCGCCCTCGAGCTTGAAGTCGTGCGCGGCCATGCGAAGTCCGTTGGAGGCGTCGTCGATGACGATTGCCGCGCCCTGGCTCTCCAGAGCCTGCAGCAGCTCGGGCGTGCCCGCGTGTCCGGCAATGAGCATCAGGCGGCGGCGGGGCTTTACCGTTTCGCCGCCCGCCTTGAGCGCGTCGATCAATTCGCGCAGCATGGCGTTGAATTCGGCCCGCGGCATCGAGCCGCCCGCGGTGAGCACGTCCATCATCTCGCAGCCGTCGATGTAGATTTCGTCGCCCTGTCTCAGAGCATAGAGCTCGCGCACGAGCGCGTGCGTCTTGTTGCTTTCGGCAAGCGCCGCGGAGAGCTTCTCGGGCGTGATCTCAACCCCGTAGGTCTTTTCGACCGACTCGATGAGCGCCTTCATCTCCTCGCAGTAGCGCGGATAGGTTGAGGCGTCCCAGCGCTTGGGCAGATACAGGAAGTGGAAGTTCTTGGGCTGCGGCAGCAACTTCCAGTTGTCGTCGATGCGGCGCATGTGGTCGCAGCAGTTGTAGACGACGGCGCCGTCGAGGAAGTTGTAGTTTTCGCGCGCAAGCTCGTTGAACGTGGCGCGCGTGAAGTCGCAGGTGAGCTGCTTGAAGTACTTGTCGGCGTACTCGGTGCTCGGAGCGCCCGTGCCGCGCATGTCGTAGGGCATGAGGCCTGCGGCTTCGAAAATTTCAAAGGGCACTTCGGGGTCAAACGTGCCGATGACCTTGCCGCCCTTGGCGCGGAAGGCCTCAAGCGACGGGTTGCTGAGCGCTGAGGCGTATTGTCTGGCCTTTTCAAGCGCAGCCACGGGTTTTGTTCTGTTCATGAAACTCTCCTTTCAGGGGCGGCCGAAAGGCGCGCGGTCAACGCCTGCAGGGCGGTGAAGTCCGGGGCTTGTGCGCGGGCCTTGCGGCCAAGTGTTTCTTATGCGCGTTTTGCTTCGGGGAAGGCAAAACGCGCAGCCTCCCAATCGCGTGCGCGGGGCCTGTCCGGGTCTTCGGGGCCCTGCGCCCGGAACTTCAAAAGGCGTGGGTGGGGCGCTTTTTTAGAGTTCCGGGATCGGGAGCATTTTTACGGGGCTTTACTTGATCGCCTCCACGGCGTTCAAAGCGGCGTGACGGCCCGAGTAGCAGGCAAAGCCAAAGGCAAAGCCCGAGGTCCAGGTCGTGTAGGAGTGGCCGATCGCCTTGGAGACTTCAAGGCCCGTGGCATAGAGCCCCTTGATGGGCTTGTTCTCGGTGTTGAGCACCTCAAACTGGCGGTTGACCACAAGGCCGCCGAAGGCCGAGAAGAAGTACGAGCCCAGGCGGATGGCGTAGAGCTTGCGCGTGTTGAGCGGGCGCATGTACTTGACGTCCTTGAAGAACGCGCCGTCGTGGCCCTGTTCGCAGTAGGTGTTGTACTGCTCGATGGCCGCGTCAAGGTTCTTGTAGGGCACGCCGATCTTCTTGGCGAGATCGCGCACGCTGCTTGCGGCAAAGAACGCATCGCTCTTGGCGTCAAGGGCGGCCTTGATCTCTTCCTTTAACTTGTTCATCTTGGCGCCCACGGGAACGATCACGCCAACGCCCGAGTCAACGCCGCGGTTGATCATGTACTCGACCTGGGATTCGTCAAAGATCGACCAGGCGTGGTGGCCGTACTGCGTGTAGATCGTGTTGGCCGCCTGGCTAAAGGAGAGCGCCACGTCTTCGCGCACGAAGCGGTTGCCGTCGGAGTTGACCCAGAGTGCGGCAGGCTGCCAGCTCGTGGTGTAGAGCTGGCTTGCAAAGCCGATGCCGCGGCCTTCGGTGCCCAGGTGCCCGATGAAGCTCACGGGACCGCGCTGCGCGCCTTTGTCCATGGCCATCAGGATGCCGTCGCCGGTCTTGTTGATGGGAACGGAGGACTTCCACGCTTCGGGATCGCGCCCGGCCCACTTGGCTACCAGCTCCTTGCTGTCGCCGAAGCTGCCCGAAGACAGGATGACGGCCTTGCAGTTGATCGTGATGGTGTCGGTTTCAGACTGCGCCACGACGCCCGTGATCTCGCCCTTGTCGTTGGTGACAAGCGCCTTGGCCGGGGTGCTCACCAGGGTCTGAACGCCGAGCTTGTCGGCGTTGTCCTTCATCGCCTTGACGAGGGCCGAGCCGTGGATGGTGCCCTTGTACTCGCGGATTTCGTGCCAGGTCGCGGCCTCCCACGGGGTCATGCGCACCACGCGGAAGTCGATGCCGTGCTTGTGCATCCAGTCGATGTTCTCGCCCGAGCCGTAGATGAAGTCGCGCACAAGGGGCGCGTCGACTTCGTACTGATGGCGCTCGAGGTAGCTCAAGAACGCGTGCTCGCGCGTGGTCGGATCGCTGCGCAGGCGGTTGTACTCGGACTCCACGGCAAAAAGACCTTCGGCGTGCTGCGAGTTGCCGCCCACGAAGGGATTCTTTTCAAGGACGATGACCTTGGCGCCCTTTTCTGCTGCCTGCACGGCGGCGGTAAGGCCTGCCGAGCCTGCGCCCACGACCACGATGTCGGCCGTCATCGTCTTTTGTGCGGCAAGCGCCGGACCCACGCCGATGGCTGCCAAAACAGCGCCCGCAATCACGGAACGACCAAGAGCTCTGCGAGTAATCAACATAGCATTTTTCTCCTTTAAACCTATCATGCAATAGGGCTTTTAAGATGAAGTTCAATGTAAGGTCGGCCTGCGGGCGGCAATGTTGGGTACCTGACAAAACTCGGGTTTTTACCTAGTTCTGATGCAGGTATGATCTATTTTTGCAAGCAAAGCAACACCATTTTTGTAGGAATAAATCACAAGGGAAAGCTAAAAGGAGACAGGAGCGCATGAGACAGGTCTTTCGCGCACGGCCGTGGGTTTTGCCGGCCGAACCGGCAAAACTTGCCGAACTCTTCAAAAACGGACGGCTCATGCAGCTCGAGCGCGGCGCCACGCTCAGGCACGGAGGTCTTGATGGGGGCGTGACGCTGCTCCTTGAAGGCCTTGCGACCTTCGCCTTTCTTGATCTGCACGGCAAGTACCACACCTTTGCGCTGGTGCTGCCCGGGCGCACGATCGGCGACCTTGACGCCTTGAACCCCAACCGCACGGCGGTGATTGCCGAGTGCATCCGGCCAAGCCGCGTGCTTGTTGTGTCAAACGCCGACTACCGCAGGGCGCTTCGCACTTCAACCGACCTCATGGAGATGTACGCCGATCTCTCCATTCTCAAGGAGGAGACGATTCTCGAGGGGGCCTTTGCCAACTACACGATGGACCTTGACGCGAGGCTGCGGGTTCTCTTTCTGTCGATTTTTCTTGAGGGCGGCTCGCCCCTTGATCTTGAGGGGTGGAATGAGTGTCCGGTCTCGCTTTCGGTGACCGAAATTGCCCGCATCGTCTCGGGCAACCGCTCCTGGGTGAGCACGCGGCTCTCGGAGTGGACCCGCGAGGGGCTCCTTCAAAAATCAGGGCGCCGCATGGCTGTTCGCGCAAACCTTTTTGAAAAGATCAAGGACTGGGTGCCCAAAGGAGGCGTTGAGCCCGTGAGCGTGGAGATTCCGTAGCCTGCGGCAAAACGCGGCGGCCCTTTTGCCGAAAACAAAAAGGACCTTTCCGGCCGCCGGGAGCAAAACAAGCGGCGTGAAGGAAAGGTCCTTCAAAAAGAGGGGATGTCAAATGCGGGCGGCGCAGGCCGCCCGCAGCGGCCGCTCAAAAGAGCGGCTCGCGCTTTTTAGAACTTGTGGTTCATGCCGAGGAAGAACTGGCCCTGGTTCTGGCCGGGCTCGTTGGCATAGTGCAGCGAGCTGTCGGGGCCGGCTTCGATCGAGTATTTGGCTTGGTCGTCGTTGACCACGAGTTCATAGCCCACGTAGATCTTGGTGCGCTTGCTAAGCGGGTAGTCGTAGCGGGTGCCGAAGGAGTATGCGTCTGCGTCCTCCTCTGTATTGTTCTTGAGCATGGAGGCCGAAATCGACCAGCGGCCGCCAAAGAGCGGCGTTGCCGCGCCAAGCTGCGCCACCCAGAAGTTCGGGTACTCGGGCGTGTTCATGCCGTCGCGGTACATAAAGAGGCCCGAGAGCTTGGTGACGCCGAAGTCGTAGGTCATGCCGATGTTGTAGTACATCACATGGCCTTCTTCTTGTGCAACGCCATCAAAGTCGGGGTTGGGCTTCCCATAGCCGTTGATCTGTCCGCTGCCGTCCAGGACATATCCAAGGCCGCCGCGCTGGTTGCCGGAGATATCTTGGTAAAGAGCGCTCGCCATCACAAAGAGCGGGCCGTTGGCGTAGTTGACGGCGAGGTTGTAGACGTTGCCGTCGGTGCTCGAATCATCGGTTTCTTCACCGAGGGCGGCATAGGCAAAGACCGTAAAGCCCGCCATGCGAGGCGAAACGTAAAGAACCGAGTTGTTGTGGCGCACGAGGCTGTCATTGACTTCACCGTTGACGCCCGTGGGCATCGGGAAGAAGAAGGGCGAGTAGGACGAGCCCAGGCTCAAGTCCGTGGGATCGGTCATGCCGAACGTTAAAAAGTGCGGAGTGTACTGACGGCCAAAGGAGAGCGTGCCCCACTTCGTGGAGCTCAAACCGAGCCACGCTTCGCGCGAAAAGAGCGTGTTCGGACGGTGGCCGTCGGGGTAGGTGCCTTCGTCGACCAGGAAGGCGCTTTCAAGTTTGAAGACCGCCTGGGTGTCGGGCGTGAGTTCTTCAGAGCCCTTGATGCCCCAGAAGGATGCGGAGGCGCCGCCGCTGCCGAGCGAAACGTCCGTCTCGCCGCCGCCGTGGTTGACGGCGATGTAGGTGTCGACCGTACCGTAGAGTTCAACTTCGGCTGCGCCGGCGGCACAGGCCATGGCCGAAAGACAGGCCAAAGCTACTAAACTTTTTTTCATTTGTTGTGTCTCCTTGGTTGTCGGTTTCTTTGGCTTTGATTCAATTCCGACAGGCCGGCGCACGGCCGACCGATGGTTCGATCTTATGAAGACGGGCCGAGCGGCACTGTTTGCTACTCGACAGTTTGGGGCGTGACCGGGAGATTTGCAGGGTTATCCCGAGTGAACGATCTGCGACGGTCTCTTGTCCCAGGCGTTGACAAGGAAGCGCTTCAAGGAGACGCTCGGTCGGCTCCGGGGCCTTTTCCCGTCCCGGCCGCGCCCGACGTGCCGTTTTGCCTTTGACTACAATTGCGGCCGATTCAATTGACTTCAATTGAAAAGGAATAAAGGGGCGGCAGCTGCAGCGCACGCGCACCCCGCAACCCAAGGAAGCCTTGATTTGAATACGACGATTCGCAATAAGCGCGCCACGCACGACTACACCATTGAGGAGCGTTTTGAAACGGGCCTCGTGCTGCAGGGCTGGGAGGTCAAGAGCGTGCGGGCCGGACGCGCCACGATCAATCTCGCGCACGTCTACATCCGCGACGGCGAACTTTTTCTTTGCAACGCCAACATGACGCCCACGGATCAGACCTGCACGCACGTGCACCCGGAGGCGACGCGCACCCGCAAGGTGCTCATGCACCGCAAGGAAATCGAGCGTTTGATCGGCAAGGTCGAGCGCGCGGGCTATGCGCTCGTGCCGCTTGATCTGCACTTCTCCCGCGGACGCGTCAAGATGCAGATGGCGCTCGCGCGAGGCAAGAGGGAGTTTGAAAAGCGCGCCGACGAGAGCAAGAAGCAGTGGAAGCGCCAGCAGGAGCGGCTCATGAAAAACGACATGACCCGCGGCAAGCCCAGACAAAATTTCAAGGACGTCTAGAAATGCTTGAACCGATTGCAGAGGACAAGGACCTCAAGGAGGAGATTCTTTTTGAAGAAGACCTCTATACGGGAAAGTTTCTTCATCTGATGCGCCGCACGGTGCAGCTCCCCGACGGGCGCACCACCACGCGCGAGATGCTCCACCACCCGGGGGCGGCCGCCATGGTGGTGATCGATGCCGACAACCGCGTGGTCTTTGAGCGGCAGTGGCGCGCTCCGATGGACGCGGCCTTCTGGGAGATTCCGGCAGGCAAGATCGACCCGGGCGAGGATCCCTTTGAGACGGCCCGGCGCGAGCTCATGGAGGAAACGGGCGTCTCGGCGCGCCAATGGGTTTATCTTGGCACCATTCACAATGCGATCGGCTACAGCGACGAGCACATCGACATCTATCTCGCCCGCGACCTCTCTGAAGGCGCCGAGCGCGAGCTCGACGAGCACGAATTCATCGACGTGCACAAAATCCCCTTTGACGAGGCGCTTGCGATGACGCGCGACGGCCGCATCACCGACGTCAAGACGATCATCGGGCTCAATTGGGCGCAGCAGTATTTGGCGGGCGTTCTTACGCAGGCAAAGGTCTGCGGCTAGTTTTTTCTATTTCCAATAGGCAACGCCCGAAGGCAGAAAATTGCTGCACTTCGGGCGTTTGTGTTTTTGCAAGGCTTCTGAGCGCAGGGCGCTTAGAAAGCGGGGCGGCTCTTAGTTGCTGCTCGTTTGGCGAGGCGCGTTGAGCTCGATGATGCGCCGGGTGTCGGCCTCAAGATCGAACATGCCGAGCTCGTGGTAGCTGTCGGCAATGAGTTCGAGCGCTTCATCGCGCATGGGGGTCTGCTGGTAGTCCGTGAGCACGACCTTGGCGCGATTGATGCAGGCGATGTAGGCCTTGCGGTCAAAGTAAAAGCGCGCGGTCGAGACCTGGTAGCGGGCGCCCGCCAAAACAAACTCGTGCATGCGGCGGCGCGCTTCAGGCGCGTAGCGCGAGTCCGGATAGCGGCCCGCGAGCTCCTTGAAGATGTCAAAGGCGTCGCGCGCGGCCTGCGCATCGCGGTAGGCGATGTCCTGGCGCGTCACGGAGGCAAGAAAGCCGTCGCGCTCGTTTAAGGTCGCAAGAGCCTTTAAATAAAGCGCGTAGTCGCTGTTGGGGTGGTTGGGATAGGCGCGCAGGAAGCGGTCAAGGGTCTGCACGGCCGTTGCCGCATCGTCGTCTTTGTAGGAGACGTAGGCAAGATCGATCTGGGCCTGCTGCGCGTAGGTTCCGAAGGGGTAGCGCGCTTCAAGCTTGGTATAGTAGTCCCTTGCGACTTCCCAGTTGGCGTCGCTCATGGCGGCGCGGGCTTCGTTGTAGAGCTGGTTGGCCGTCCAGTCGCGGGTGGGATCGATTTCGATGCTCTCAAGCCAGGAGCAGCCGGCGGTTACCGCGACAGCTGCTGCAATGACAGCATATCTGACCGGCCGCAACACGGTTTTCAATTTCATGGCAACAACAGAGAAAAAGAATTTGGGCGATTATATCGTTGCTCACGCACGGCAAACGCCTGCCGATCTCGCATTTGATCCGCCCGAAGAGGCCGATGATATAGAACTTGCGCCCCGCGCGCCTTTTGAAGAACAAAAGAGCCTGCACTTTGCGATCGATCCGGGCGCCCTGGACGAGCGCCTGGACAAGGTGCTCTCGCGCCTGATGCCGGAAGTGAGCCGCGCGCGCATTCAAAGCTGGATCGAGGCCGGGGTCGTGCGCGTCAACGGGCAAAAGGCGCTTGCCGTGCGGCAGAAGGTGGGGGGCTTGGATGAAATCGACGTCGTCCCCCAGGCCGCGCCCGAAGAGGCGGCCTACGCCCCTCAAGCCGGCATTGCCTTTGACGTGCTCTACGAAGACGACTCCATCATCATCATCAATAAGCCCGCGGGGCTTGTCGTTCACCCCGCGGCAGGGCACTGGTCGGGGACGCTTTTAAACGGGCTGCTGTTCCGGTGGCCCGAACTCTCGCGCGTGCCTCGCGCGGGCATCGTGCATCGCCTGGACAAGGACACCTCGGGGCTCATGGTCGTGGCGCACAACGAGGCCGCGCAGACCGATTTGGTGCGGCAGCTGCAGGCGCGCACCGTGGGGCGCGAGTACTGGGCGCTGGTGCTGGGCGTTGCGCCCGAAGCGGGCTATGTGGACCGCTCCATTGGCAGGGACCCCCGCAACCCCTTGAAATTTTGCTGCCGCGGCGGGCAGGGCAGCCGCCCGGCGATGACGCACTGCCGCTTGGTCGACGTGGGAGAGATTGCAGGCCGCACGATCAGCTGGGTTGCCTGCAGGCTTGAAACGGGCCGCACGCACCAGATCCGCGTGCACTTAACGAGCGTGGGACTGCCGCTGTTGGGCGATCCTCTCTATCGCACGAACGCCTCCAGGCTTCCCGCCGAGGCGGGAGCCGCCGCGGCGTTTTCGCGCCAGGCGCTGCACGCAAGCCGCCTGCGGCTGCGGCATCCTGCCACGGGCGAGCAGTGCACGTGGTTTGTGCCGCCACCGGACGATCTTGCGCAGGTGATGCAGGAGCTGGGCTTCGGGCCCTTGGATGCGCCCGTGCACGTCTTTGACGACAACGAGGCGGCGGCCCCATAGAGGTCCACAGAGGCCCTCAAGAGGCCTCGCGGCGGCGCGGGCTGCCTGCCGTTACATTTTTCTTTTTTGCAAGCAGCGACAAAACGATGTCTCTATATAAGAAGCAGTTGGAGGCGCTCGAGCCCGAACTCGTTCCGGGGGTGGGCGCGCTTTTTACCGGCCGCACGGGCGGCGTGTCCTCGGGCCCCTGGGGCGGCCCTGAGGGGGTCATGGGCTTGAACGTCGGTTCGCGCGTGGGCGACAACGCGCGGTGCGTGTCCATGAACCGCTCGATCATTGCGCAGGTCGTGCCGCAGGAGCCGCGCTGGATGACGCAGGTGCACGGCACGCGCGTAGTCCTCGCCGACGAGGTTGGGGAAGAGAGCTTTGAGGCCGACGCGCAGTGGACGATGACCCCGGGCGTGGTGTGCGTCGTGCAGGTGGCCGACTGCCTGCCGGTGCTCATTGCCGAGAAAAACGCGCGCATCGTCGCTGCGGTGCACGCGGGCTGGAGAAGCCTCTCGGGCGGCATTGTCGAAAAGACCGTCGAGGAGATGCGGCGCGCCTTACAGGACGAGAAGGCCTCCTTTGCCGCGTGGCTCGGGCCCCGCATCGGGTTTGACGACTTTGAAACGGGCCCTGAGGTGGTCAAAGCCTTTTCCGAGCACTTTGGCAGCGCACCCCAATGCGTCAGGGCGGCTTCCGACGGGAAGTTTTTCCTTGATCTTGCGGGCTTTGCCAAGCTTGCGCTTGCGCGCACGGGCGTCTCGGACATTGAAGACTGCGGTCTTTCGACGGTGCAGCACCCCGGGCAGTTTTTCAGCTACCGGCGCGACGGAGATAAAACGGGGCGGCACGCGGCGCTCATTTGGATTGAGCCCGCTGCAGGCGCAAACAACGAGAGCAAAGGTTAGTCATGACGCAAAGCAGCAACCCTTCAGCACAGGATTTAAAGGAGCAGCCTCGCCGGGGCCGCATCGGGCGCGTCGGATTCGTGAGCCTTGGCTGCCCCAAGGCGCTTGTCGACACCGAGCGCATCGTCACCGAACTGCGGGCCGAGGGCTACATCATCGCGGCCGACTACAAAGAGGCCGACCTTGTCATCGTCAACACCTGCGCCTTTATCGACGCGGCCGTGGCCGAAAGCCTTGAGGCCATCACGGAGGCCATGCGCGAAAACGGGCGCGTGATCGTCACGGGCTGTCTGGGCGGCAAGACCAACGCCGACGGCTCCAATTGGGTCAAGGAGCGCATTCCGCAGGTAATCGGCGTCACGGGCCCCGACAGCCTTGAGCAGACCATGACGCTTGTGCACGCGCACCTGCCGCGGGCGCACGAACCCTTTGACGAACTCGTGCCCAAGGCGGGGCTCAAACTTACGCCCGCGCACTACGCCTATCTCAAAATCAGCGAAGGGTGCGCGCATCACTGCACGTTCTGCATCATTCCCGACCTCAGGGGCCCCTTGGTGAGCCGCCCGATCGGGAGCATCCTCAAGGAGGCCGAAAACCTGGTCGAAGCTGGCGTCAAGGAGCTGCTTGTGATCAGCCAGGATACGGGCGCCTACGGGCTTGACGTGCGCTACCGCACGGGCTTTGTCAACGGGCGCCCCGTGAAGACGCGGCTTCTGGAACTTGCCCGGGAGCTCGGAGAGCTCGGCGTCTGGGTGCGGCTTCACTACGTCTATCCCTATCCGTCGGTGGACGCCGTGGTTGAACTGATGGCGCAGGGGCGGATCCTTCCTTATCTTGACGTGCCGTTTCAGCACGCGCACCCGCGCGTATTAAAGGCGATGAAGCGGCCGGCAAGCGCCGAGAAAAATCTCGAGCGCATTGCCGCCTGGCGCAGCATCTGCCCGGACATCACGATTCGCTCGACCTTCATTGCGGGCTTTCCCGGCGAGACCGAAGAGGAGTTTGAGTACCTGCTGGATTTTCTCAAGGAAGCAAGGCTCGACCGCGTGGGGTGCTTTGCCTACAGCCCCGTTGAAGGCGCGCAGGCCAATGCTCTGCCAGGGCAGCTGCCCGACGAGGTGCGCGAAGAGCGCCGCCGCCGCTTCATGCAGGTGCAGGCCGAGGTGTCGGCTGCGCGCTTAAAAGAAAAGATCGGCCGCATCGAGCGCGTCATTATCGATGAGAGCGAAAACGAAGACGGCGTCGCGGTGGGCCGCACCACGGCCGATGCGCCCGACATCGACGGCGTCATTTACGTCACCACCGACAGGCACCTGGCGCCGGGGGACTTCGTCGACGTGCGCGTCACCGACAGCCTCGAGCACGATCTCGTGGGGCGCGAGGTTCGCGAGTAGGCCAAGCGGCGCTTTTCTCTCCCATTTGACGACGGACGGGGCCTTCGGGCCCCGTTTTTCGTGGAATAGAGCGGGGAGCGCGCAAGCAGGCCAAGAGATTAAAAACTTGGTGATATTGGCCTAATCGCGCGGTACGACCCCTAAATCTACTGGTAATTACCCTAATATCATTTTTCATAGATTTGGGAGTTTGCCTGGCTTAAGTCGCGCTTAAGCCTTGCGGAGCGCGGCTTAAGAGCTTTTTAAGGAAGCCAGCCGAGAGCACTAGGCCAAGATGCACCTTTGAGGGGAGGTCCTACAAATCTTGGCATGGTATGGAAAAATTTCCTCCCAAGCGAGCCGGGACACGCCCCCATGTGTCGACACATTTGAAAACAGGCCGCTACAGGAGAAGAAATGATGAACAAGAAACATTTGGTTCAAGCCTGCCTTGCACTGGCTGTTTCCATGGCCTTCGTTCCGGCCTCGTTCGCGGCCGAACAGGTCGACACCAAGGCCTGCGTTGCCTGCCACAGCAACATCGGCGGTTTTCATCAGTCCGGTGCTCACAAGGACGTGAGCTGCACGACCTGCCACAGCGGTCTGACCGATCACCTCAAGAAGCCCGGCAAGGAAACGCGCCCGGTGACGAGCCTTGATCCCAAGACCTGCGGCAGCTGCCACCAGCCGCAGTTTGAGTCGATGTACAAGGTCAATCCCGAACGCACGCCGCGCGACTCCAAGAAGAACACCAACAACATCGCGCCCGATCCGTTCTATGACCGCGCCATGGGTGCGCACGGCTTCACGAAGGAACACGATCTGCCGCGCAGCCACGTCTTTGCCGCGCTCGATCAGTTCCTCGTTGACCGCGCCTTCGGCGGCCGCTTCGAGCCCAAGGAAGGCTGGCTGTACCTGACGATGGGCGACGGCGCCTTCAAGGTCTGGGACGTCATCAACGACAAGTATCCCGAAGACAATGCGCAGAAGCCGCGCCGCGCCGGCACGGCAGCCGCGGGCAACCCCGTGTGCTGGACCTGCAAGTCGACCGACCTGATGCTCGACTGGGCCTATCTGGGCGACAAGAATCCCAATGCGAAGTTCTCGCGCGAATCCAACGTTGTCGACATCATGCGCAACGTCAACCATTCGCTTAACTGCAACTTCTGCCACGATCCGCACTCGGCCAAGCCGCGCGTGGTGAACCACGCCCTCATCGAGGCGCTCACCCGCACCGACTTCCCGACGGTGTACTCCGAAGACGCCAAGCGCACCAAGATCGAAGTGGTCAACATGGGCGTGCGCGGGTTCGAGCGCAAGATCGCGCTTCTTGAAAAGCCCGACAGCAAGCTGATGTGCGCACAGTGCCACGTTGAGTACAACTGCAACCCGGGCACGGATCCGAAGACGGGCAAGGCCATCGGCATGTCCGACCGCCGCACGAACCTCTTCCCGTTCGTTGACGTCACCAAGATCGACGAGTTCTACAAGCACGTCTCGTTCAAGGACTTCAAGCATCCCGTGACGGGCGCGCTGCTTACCAAGATGCAGCACCCCGACGTCGAGACCTACTGGAACTCCACGCACGACAAGGCCGGCATCGGCTGCGCTTCCTGCCACATGCCCAAGGTCAAGGGCAAGGACGGCAAGGAGACCACGCTGCACTGGACGACCTCTCCGCGTCACTACATCAAGGAGACCTGCCAGAGCTGCCACAAGGACAAGACGGCCGAACAGCTCAACCGCACGATCGACGGCATGCATGCCTACTACAACGGCAAGCTGCGCGAAGCCGAGTCCCGCATGACCGACATGTTCAATGCGTTTGACCTGGCCCTCGTCATGGGCGTCGATGAAAAGACCCTCAACCAGGCCCGTGAGCTGCACTCCGTTGCGCACACGAACTGGGAGTGGTGGACTGCCGTAAACGGTGCGTGGTTCCACAACCCGCAGGCTGCGCAGGCCTCGCTTGCCAAGGCTGCCGATGCGGCCCAGCAGGCAACCAAGCTGCTGCGCGATGCCATGATGAAGAAAAAGAAGTAATCCCAAAGGCTCTTTCCTGAGCGGCTTTTAGAGGCCGGCGCGAAGCTCCCGCACGCTGCCGGCCGCACAAAAAAGCCGATGACTTCGAACCGGGCGACTCAGAGATAAAAACATCTGAGCCGCCCGTTTTGCATCTGCCAAAAACTTGCCGCCGCGCGCTCTCAAGCGCCTTGTGCAAAAGCGGGCTTTGTTGGGGCATGGACGCCGCCATCCTTCTCTAGAATCCCTGACCATGACGACCGAGATCATTTTCTGGTGCATCGCCGCGCTCATGCTCGCCGCGGCCATTGCCTTTCTTGCCGCCGCGTTCTGGAGAACGCCTCTTTTTTCAAGCACGACGGGCACAAGCGAGGAGGCAAACAGGGGCCTTCTGGTGGCCGAGCTCGAACTCCTTGAGCGCGAGCACAAGGCGGGGCTCGTCTCACAGGCGATCTATGAGGAAAGCGTCGAAGACGTGCGGCGCCGTGCGCTCGAAGAGCTTGGCGCTGCGCCAAAGGGCAGAAGGCTTGAAACGCATCAGAAGGCGGTGTTTGCGGCCTTGAGCGGTTTTGTTGCCGCCGTCTCCCTTGCCGTGTACAGTGCCGTGGGAGCGCCAGGCATGATTCCCTTTGTCGACTCGCAGAGCACGCAGCGCCTGATGCGCGCCGACGGCACCCTTGCCGCCGCTGCTCCGCAGTATGACGAAGAGCTCATGCGCGCCTATCTCAAGCGCAATCCGGGAGACGAGCGCGCCTGGGTGCTTCTTGCGCGCCTTCTTGTCAAGCAAAGCGACTGGAAGGGTGCAGTTGAGGCCTACAAAAGCGCCCTTGACCTGGGCCGCAAGGTCTCGCGCGACGTCGAAGTCTGGACCGAGTATGCGGCAAGCGTCATGAGTCTTCCCGAGCAGGACGCCTACGAAACGGGCCTTCCCATCGTGCAGAAGGCGCTTGAACTTGACGAGGCCAACGCCCAGGCCCATGAACTTGCGGCCATCGCCTGCCTTGAGACGCGGCGCTGGGGGCAGGCGCGGGTGCATCTTGAGTATCTGCTCTCGCGCCTGACGATGGATTCTCCCCGCTACCGGCGTCTGGCCGGCGCCGCGGCGCTTGCCGCGCGCATGGAGAGAATGCAAAACGAGGAGCAGGAAAAGGGCGCCGCCGATGCGCGCCCGTAGTTCCTCGGAAAAAGAGGGGCCCCGGCAAACGCACGAACCCTTGCGGTTGAGCGCTTGTCAAAAACCGGCGCTTGCCGCGCAAGCCGGCGGGGTGCTCCTGGCAGGGGCTTTGCGCCCTGAAAGCGAATAAACGCAGGGGCCTTCTCAAGGCCCCGCTTGGAGGGCCCTTGCAAAGAGCGGTCAGTCCCCGAAGTTCTGCCCGTGGGAGGCCTCGGCCGCAAGCGTGGCCTTGAGTTTTTTCTGCTCGCGCAGGCGCGTCAGAATGCTCGCCAGGCACCCGGCAATCAGAATGAGCGCCATGCCAAGAAGCGCGCTTGCCGGCAGCTCGTCCTTGAAGACCACCACGCTGATGATTTCTGCAATGGGGATCGTCGCAAACTGAAAGCAGGCCGTGAGCATCATGTTGCCGTAGGCGTAGGCGCGGGTAAGCGAGAGCTGTGCGAGCACCGCGCAGGCCCCGAGGCTCAAAAGCCCGATCCAGGTGTCGCTGCCGTGCAGCTTGAGCCCGCCTTCAAAAAGGAGGCACCCGAGAAGTCCCCAGACCGTGCCCACGAGCGAAAAGTAAAACACGATGCGAAGCGAAGGCTCGCGCAGCTTTCCGAGCTGCTTGATCTGAAAGAAGATCACGGGTCCCATGGCGCCCGCGGCAAGGCCCGTGAGGGCGTAGGGGAGCTGTTCGTTGTTGACCGAGGGCTGCAGCACAAGGCACACGCCCACAAAGCCGATTGCGATTGCGCCTCCGAGATTCCAGGGCGCCTTTTCCTTGTGGCGCAGCGCGGCGTAGATGAGGTAGCCCGCGATGAAAAGCGGGGCCGTGTAGTTGAGCGTCGTGGCCGTTCCCAGGGGGAGGTGCCCCATGGTTGAAAACCACATCGTGAAGCTGATGGTGCCCAAAAGCGAGCGCTTTAAGTGCCCGAGCGGGTACTTGGTGTGAAACGAGACGCCCTTGATCAGCATGCAGCAGGTAATGAAGATCAGCCCGATGAGAGAGCGGTAAAAGACGATTTCAAAGGTCCCTGCGTCGGCTGAGGAAAATTTCACGAAGGCGGTCATCGAGGCAAAGAAAAATGCCGCGACGAGCATCCAACAGGACTGAAGCATGATGTCTGGCGTCGGAAGAAGGTTTGCGGGAAAGGTCTTCGATTATATGCCCGGCCTTTTTCGTCAATCTGAGGGCGTCTCAACGACTGCCGCGGGCAAGCTTGCCATAAGGCTTGCGGGCTAGAGTAGGCGGCGTTATTTCCCCGTTCTTGTTCGTTTCTTCCGACGTTTTTGATGAGCGAATTTGACACCAACACCAAGACTTGCGGCGCGCCCGGCGCAGGGAGCGTCTCGCGCGAGGAGCAAAGAGCCCGGAGGCTCACGCAAGGGGCTCTCGAGCGCGAAGCGCGCACGATGCGCTTCATGATTGAAATCTACTGCCGCGCGCATCACGCCTCGGACGTCGAGCCGGGCAAGGCGCTTTGCGCGCAGTGCGAGGAGCTTTTGGCCTATGCCATGAAGCGGCTTGCCTGCTGCCCCTTTGGGCAGGCCAAGCCCGTCTGCGCCAAGTGCCGCGTGCACTGCTACAAGCCCGCCATGCGCGAGCGCATTGCGCAGGTGATGCGCTTTTCCGGGCCCCGCGTGGCCCTGCGGCACCCGATTCTGAGTCTGGAGCACCTCTGGAAGTCGCTTGTCGTCACGCCGCCCGAGAAGCCCCGGGCAAAGGCGGCGCGGCAGACTGCCGCGGCTCAAGGCAAGGATTTGTTCGCACGTGCGGGCGAAAGCGGCCCAGGCCGAGAGGAGCGCTAAAAACATGTGGCGAGCTCTTTTTCCCGTTTTGGCGTTTGTGCTTTTTGCCGCGCATGTGCTTTTTCACGGCTGGGGACTTGCGGGGGCTGCGGCAGCGCTTGTCCCGATTCTTTTCTTTTTTGTGCGAAGGCCCGCCTCGCGCATTGTGCTTGTCGTGCTTCTAGCCGCAGCGGGCCTTGAGTGGGTGCGCACGACGTATGCCCTTGTCGAAGTGCGCATGGCGCTTGGGCGCGATTGGACGACGGCCGCGGTCATTCTTCTTGGTTGCGCGCTTTTTTCCTGGCTCTCGGGCTGGATGCTTTTTCACCGTCCGGTGCGCCGCTGGTTTGGCGAAAAAGAAGAAAGCGAGCAGTCTTAAGAGAGGAGTGCGCGGCAAGCGCGCTCCTTAACGGGGCTTCCCCTTGCAGACAAAACGGCCGTCCTCATCGCGAGAACGGCCGTTTTATTCAAGCATCAAACGATGCGCGGATTAGTACTTGCCGCTTGTCTTTGTAAAGACGTTGTTGAGGGCGTCGACTACGAGCGCCTCAAGGCCCGCCTTGCCCGAGCTGCCAAGGCTAAATCGCCCGTCCTTGTAGCTTAGGTTCTTGACGGTGATGTCCTGCGTGACCACCTCTTCGGCCTTGTCAAGGCGCCGCGCGGTGTTCTCGTGCCCCGTGGCTTCAGCCAGGCGCCCGAAGATGCCGAGCAGCTTGCTTGTGGTCTTCACCGCCTTCTGTGCGGGCTCCTTGACCGTGAGCTGCGCCACGCTGACCGTGAGCGGATCGATCGAAGAAAGTGCAATGCCGTTGCCCGTGACCTGCTTCCAGGTCATGAGCGTCTTGCCGGCGGCGTTTTTGGCTTCGAAGTCGTCGACGGCCAAGTCGCCCGACCACGACACGGCAAGCTTGTCGGCCGACTTGAGGTTGATGCGGCCCGTGACGTCGGCCGTGCCCTTGGTGAGGCTTGCCCCCGAAATCGATTTGATCCAGGGATTAAAGCCCGCAAACCCAAGGTTGTCGACGTTGGTGGTGGCCTCGAGCGCTATGGGCGACAAGGAGAGCTTGCCGTCGGACTCAAGCTTGCCGCCGTTGATGACGGCCTGCGCCTTGTAGGTGCCTTTTGCCCCCTTGGCGGAACTGAAGTTGGCCGCATCAAGCGCAATGCCGCTGACGGTGAGCGTCTGCGCGGGTTTCAGCCCCGTGTCCTTTAATGCAACGCTGCCCTCGGTAATGCGGGCCGACTTCACCGACCACTGCCAGGGGCTTGCAGCCGAAGGGCCGGAGGATGCCGCGGGCTTTTGGGCTGCCGCACCCTTGGCGGCGTCGCCCTGGCCGGCAGCGCCCTGCGAGGCCTTGCTGTCAAAGGCGACGTGAAGGGCGGGCGCGGCAACCGTGATTTTGTTGACTTCTACTTTTTGTGCGGCCAGATCAAAAAGCCCCACGTCGACCGAGGCGGTCTTGACGGACGCAAGGGGCGCGCCCTTGGGGTCGCTCGCCTGCAGGTTCTTCAAAGTGGCCGTTCCCTTCCAGGTCAGAGCCGTCTTCCCGGCGTTCTTGAAGTCAAGGCTGCCGGCCACGTCGGCCGAACCCTTGTCGATGGCGTAGCCCGAAAGCGACTTGATCCAGGGGTTGAAGGAAGAAAGCGACAGGGAATTGACGTTCGTGGTGGCCGCCACGGAAAGCGGGTCGATCGTAAGCTTGCCTTCGCTTGCCACGGTGCCGCCGTTGACCTTGGCGGAAACCTTGTAGGTGCCGGTGGCGTTGGCGGCCGACGAGAAGTCGTTGGCTGAAAGCGTGAGACCCGTGACCTGCACGGCCGCCGCAGGCGAGACGCCCTGATCGGTCACCTTGATCGAGCCTCCGGTGATGGTGGCCGAGCCAAGCGACCACTTCCAGTTTGAGCCCCCCGCATCAGAGGAGGCGGCCGACTCGGCCTTGCCGGCCTGCTTGCCGCCGCTCGCGTCCGAGGCAGCGGCCGGTGCGCTCGTGTTGAGGGCAAGATTGATCACGGGGTCGACGACCGCAACCGACTTCACGTCGACGCTTTGATTGGCAAGGTCAAAGCGCGAGAGCTCAACCGTGGCGCCCGTCAACTTGGCAAAGGGGGCGCCCTGCAGCGTTGCGGCTTCAACCGAAGAGAGCGTAGCCGAGCCCGAAGCCGTCACGCCGGGCGTGCCGGAAGCGGGCAGCGTGAAGTCAAGGTTGAGCGCGCTCGTCAACTTGGCGCTGCGCACGTCGTAGGGGATCGTCACGGGCATGGCGCGCAGAAGCTGCGCGACGTCAAGGTCTGCAATGTTGAGCGCCAGCGTGGCGTTTTCTCCAGCCATCTTGCCCTGGGCCGTCACGGGCTTGCCGTTGATCTTAAGCGAGAGGCTAGGCGTCAGGCTCGAGCTGCCCGCCGAAGGCAGGGTCGAAACCACGGGCAGCGCAAAATTGATGTCCGTGATGTTGACCTCGGCCTGGTTGCCCGGATTGACAAAGCGCACCGAGCTGTTTTTCACCGAGATGTTTGAAAGACTGAACGCGGGCAGGCCCGAGTCCTTGCTCGGGACGGCCTGCGTGGCGTCCGAAGCCGTCTCCTGGGCCTGGGCGTTGTTGACCTCATTGGCCGTGAGCTGCACGCGCAGCCCGTCGACCGTAACGGCGTCGAGCACCGGGGCCATGTTGCTGAGCGTGGCGACGCTCGCGTCGATCACGGCCCGGTCGAGCTCAATCATGTGGTTTTCCGGCTTGTTGGCCGAGTTTACGGCCAGATTTTCAATGGTAAGCGTCCAGCTCCAGGGGTTGAATGAAACATCGCCCACGCTGGCCGTGCGGCCGCCGAGCGCGTCGGGAACCACGTTGTTGACCGCCCAGCGCACTCCGGCCGGAACGCCGAGATAACCGGCGGCGGCATAGATGCCCACGAGAACGAGAACGCCCGCAACGGGCTTGAGAGACACGCGCATCTTTAAATTCCTTCGCTCAAAAAAGCAAAACCGGGCCGCACACGATTAAAGCTTGGCCCACAATGCCTGTATGCATTGATGCTAGCGCCTTTGGGGAGCAAGAGGCGTTGAAAATGCAACGATTCGTTGCCCGCAGGGGAGCAGGACGCTCCAACAAGAAAGCCGGGTCGGGCGTTTTGGGAAGAGAGCCTTGCGCGGCGCGCCTTTGGCGGCGCGCATCGACGGGAGTTGGAGGAGAAAAACTCAAGGCGCAGGGAAGGCGCAAAAGACGCTGCGGGAAATAAAAAGCGGCAAATGAAAAGAGCGCGGCTCCCGGCGCCATGGCGGGGGCGTACGCTCATTGTTAGTGCAGCTTTTGCTGCCGCGGCGGTGCTTGCGCAAACCCGGCCGCGGACGGTCAAAAAGACTTTTAAGCGGGCTTTTTGGCCAGCACGATGAGCCGCTGGCTTTGACGGGTAAAGGTGCTGAAGGCTGGGCCGTAGAAGCCTTCGAGCTTCAAGCCTGCGTTTGCCAGCATCTCTTCAAACTCCTGCGTCGTGTAGATGCGAACGCTTGCCGACACCGGGCCGCGGTAGTCGGTGGCGGGGAAGAGCACGGTTGCCCGGTGCGTGAGCGCATCCCAGTTTTCGGCCACCATCTCGCCTGAGGCGATGATGCGGGTCGCTTCGCCCGCAATGACGCGCTCGGGGTTGGCCACTTCAATGAGAAGCCGCCCGCCCGGGGCGAGGCACCCGGCAAAGCGCTCGATCATTTCGGCGTTGCCCTCGTCGGAGAAGTAGCCAAAGGAGCTCGACCAGTTGATCACGAGATCCATGTCCGAGGGCAGGCGGCACTTGCGCATGTCCTCGGTGCGGAAATCCCCCTTCAAGCCCGCCCGGAAGAACTTGTTGCGGGCGGCCGTGACGAAGTGCGAATTGAAGTCAATGCCCTTGACGTCGGCGCCGAGCCGGGCAAGGGGAAAACTCAGGTCGGCCTTGCCGCAGGGGCACTCGAAGATGCGCACGCCGGGCTTGAGTTCGAGCCTCTGCCAGATGCTCTCGGCATCGGCGCGGCTTTGCGCGGGGTCGCGCAGCCACTTGTCTTCGGGAACATGACGAAACCATTCGGTCAGAGGTGCAGTAGTCATAGTGTGTGTGCCGCAAAAAACGCAGAAAAACTCAAAAGGCAGGCGGCCGCAGCCGCCTTGTGCGTGAATTGTACTTCGGCCGGGGAAGGGCTCAGGGACCGGCTTGTTAGAATCGCCATCGCGCCGCACGAGGCGGGAGCCGGGCGCGTTGTTGTTTTTGAACTTTTCCCCGAGGTGTGAGCCATGGTTGTCGGTGTGCTGTACGGCGTCATTGCCTGCATGATCTGGGGATTCGTCTATCTGGTTCCCCTGGTGCTGCCGGGCTATGACCCGGCCTACATCGCCGCCGGCCGCTTTGTGAGCTTCGGGCTCCTGGCTGGTCCCCTGGTGTGGCTTGAAAGGCAGGAGCTGCGCCACTACAGCCTCTCGGACTGGATTTATGTCGCCAAGCTCGGCGTCATCGGCAACATCGCCTACTTCTGGTGCCTGACCTACTGCATTCAGTACGCGGGCGCCCCCTTTGCCGGCATGTGCATGTCTCTGGTGCCGGTGCTCGTTGCGCTGGTGTCCAACTTCAGAAGCCGCCGCAAGGGCAGGGGCCTGCCGGTCACGCGTCTTGCGCCGGGACTCATTCTCATCCTCGCTGGCCTGGTGATTGCCAATCTCACGGAATTTGAGCTCGTGGCCGAGGCAAGCGAGGGCGGCAGCGCGCGCTTTTGGTTCGGGGTCTTCATGGGGGTGCTTGCGCTTTTGACCTGGACCTGGTACCCGATTCGCAACGCGGAGTGGCTCTTGTCGCACCCGGAGCGCTCGGCGCGGACGTGGTCGACGGCGCAGGGGCTCACGACGCTTCCCTTTGCGCTTGCCTTCTATCTTGTCGTGTGGATGATGGACGACCCCGGGCGCCCCCTGTTGGGCGACGATCCCTTGTGGTTCGTTTTTGTTGCCGCGGCCTCGGGCATCATCTGCTCGTGGCTTGGCATCGTCTTTTGGAACGCCATGAGCCAGAGGCTTCCGACGGCTCTGGGCGGGCAGCTCATTGTTTTTGAGACGATCTTTGCGGTGATCTACGCGCACATGCTGCGCGGAACCTGGCCCGCTACAACGATGACGGCGGGGATGGTGCTCCTGCTTGCGGGCGTGCTCCTTTCCCTGCGGGCTTTTCGCCAAAAAATGAACGCGCAGGGCGGGCAGGACGCCGGCCCGGCAGGCTAAGCCCAACGGCATAAGCATTTTCTCCAATAGGGAAAAACTTGACTTCGGGCTCGGCGCTCGGCTACCTTGTCAGACGGGCATGCTCCGAAAACGCGCGGCTCTTTAATGAGAGACCTTGTGCGGTTTTTGCGGGCGTGCATGCCAAAAAAATAATTTTTCAGGAGCAATGACGATTATGGAACGTCTGGTGATTTTTGATACGACGCTGCGCGACGGTGAGCAGAGCCCGGGTGCTTCGATGACTCAGGAAGAGAAGCTGCGCATCGCTCTACAGCTCGAACGCCTGGGCGTCGACGTCATGGAAGCAGGTTTTGCGGCGAGCTCCCAGGGGGACTTCAACGCGATTTATCAGATTGCGCAGCACGTGCGCGAGAGCACGGTCTGCTCTTTGGCGCGCGCCAATCTGCGCGACGTGGAGCGTGCGGGCGAGGCGATCAAACCGGCTGAGCGCGGCCGCATCCACACCTTCATCGCCACCTCGCCGCTGCACATGGAAAAGAAGCTTCGCAAGACGCCCGAAGAGGTGCTCGAGCTTGCCGTCGCAGCGGTGAAGGCTGCGCGCAACTACACCGACGACGTGGAATTCTCGGCCGAGGACGGCTACCGCTCCGACCTTGAATTCCTCGCGCGCATCTGCGAGCAGACGATTGCAGCCGGGGCGACCACGGTCAACATCCCCGACACGGTGGGCTACGCGACGCCCGAACTCTACGGCGAATTTCTGCGCAAGCTGCGCGAGATGGTGCCCAATGCCGACAAGGCGATCTGGTCGGTGCACTGCCACAACGACCTCGGCATGGCCACGGCCAACTCGCTTGCCGGCGTCAAGATCGGCGGCGCGCGCCAGATCGAGTGCACGATCAACGGCCTGGGCGAGCGCGCGGGCAACTGCGCTCTTGAGGAGGTCGTGATGGCCGTGCGCACGCGGCGCGACTACTTTGACCTTGAAACGGGCATTCACTGCGAGCAGATCGTGCCCGCCTCCAAGTTGGTGAGCTCGATTACGGGCTTCCCCGTGCAGCCCAACAAGGCCGTGGTGGGCGCCAACGCCTTTGCGCACGCCTCGGGCATTCACCAGGACGGCGTGCTCAAGTCGCGCGAGACCTACGAGATCATGCGCGCCGAGGACGTGGGCTGGACCACCAACAAGATCGTGCTCGGCAAGCTCTCCGGGCGCAACGCCTTCCGTCAGCGCGTCAAGGAGCTCGGCATCCCGCTTGCGTCCGAAGCCGAGTTAAACGAAGCGTTCCTGCGCTTTAAGGACCTCGCCGACAAGAAGAGCCAGATTTTCGACGAGGACATCCAGGCGCTCTTTAAGGAAAGCGAATCGCGCCGCAGCCGCGACCGCTACGAGTTTGTGAGCCTCTCGCAGACTTCGGAAACGGGCGAGCGGCCGACGGCCACGGTCGTCTGGACCGAAGACGGCGTCGAGAAGCGCTCGACGGCCGACGGCAACGGTCCTGTGGACGCCTCCCTGCGCGCCATCGAGGCCGAGGTGAAGTCGGGCGCCGAGATGCTGCTCTACAGCGTCAACGCCATCACGGGCGGCACGGAAAGCCTGGGCGACGTGACGGTGCGCCTGCAAAAGGCGGGCCGCATCGTCAACGGCACGGGCGCGGACGCCGACATCATCGCCGCCTCGGCCAAGGCTTATCTCAACGCCTTGAGCAAGCTTGCCGTTGAACCGTCCTGCCATCCGCAGCACACGGTATAGTGCCGTTTGTCCAAGCGCATCCGCCCGGGACTTCAGCGCCGGACGGGTGCGCCTCTTTCGGACAAGCAAGTAAAAGGCGCCGCTTTTTCAAGCTTCCCTGCGGGGAGCTCAAAAAAAAGCGGCGCCCGATTTTTTTCCTGGGTTTTGTCGTCAAGGCCCGGCGGCGTTCTTCGGATCAGTTCCGGATCAGTTCCTGGGCGGGGCCGGCATGAAGGTGCGCAGGTTCTTGATGTAGAGCACAAGAACATAGACGATGACGAGCGTGGCGATGACGAGTTCAACGTGCCCCATGATCCGCAGGTCGGATGCGTACTCCTGCGCTCCCGGGATGGCTTCAAGCGCCTGGGAGGCTTTGTAGAGCGCCGTTGCGCCGATTGCCATCGGAAAGGTAAAGGCCGCGTAGCCCGCCGAAAAGCGAAGCCGCAGCAGGCGCCAGAAGGCAAAGTACACCGCCACGGTCATGAGAAGCGCAATGCCAAGGAGCACGGCGCACAAAAGCAGGTTGGGGTTGTCGACCACCGTGAGGTAGCCCGCAAGAGAGAGGCTTGCGGGAGCCGCAAGAATGGCGATCGTGGGCTGCGCGCCCTCCTGAATGGCGGGGTAAAAGAAGATGCGGTAGAGCATCACGGGCAGCAAAAGGGCGTAGCTCGCCATTCCAAGGGCGAGAATGACGAGCGCGGGCGCATGCAGCCAGGACAGCCCCGGGAAGGCCACGTCGGCCACGATCAGGCCCACGGGCGGCACGAACCAGCTCGGGACCATCACGGCAAGCGAGGGCGTTGAGAGCCGGTTGTAGACAAAGCACGCCAAAAACACAAGGTGCAGCGCCACGGCCGCCATCCAAAGGCCCGCGCCAAGGCCGGCGCTGAGAAGGCCCAGACTCTTTGAGAGCACCATCAGGCACATGGCGAAGGTGGGCGCAATGCTGCCCAAAACCGGGTGCTTGAGGTCTTCGACAAGCGTTTTGAAGTGAAAGACGTAGCGCAGGCTCAAAAGGGCAAGCAGCGCCGCTGCAATGAGAGCGCACAGCACCTGCGCGGCTCCCTTGAGGCCAAGCGCAAGGTCAATGCACACGCCGAGACTGGCTACGCCCAGAGCAAGGCCCGCCATCGGGGTGGGGAGATTGCGAAAACGCAAAGGAAGTTCTTTGATCATGAGTCCGTTGGGCAGGGCTTGAATGAGTAGGCCGCGTCCCTCTGCGCGAAGATGAAAAAACAAGAAGGCCGCGCATCATACGCGAAGAAGCCCGTGAAAAGGCATCTTTCAAAGGCGAGCTTTTGTGGTCCTTGACGGCTTAAAGCGCGCCCGGCCAAGAGAGACAATGAAAAACGGGCGCGTGCCGGCCTCTGCCGGCGTTTGCCAAACGGTTGATTTTGCAAGGAACTTTGGAGCTCGATGCCTTGCAATTTCAACTTCTTTGAGTAGAATACAGCGTTTTCATTCACGGTGCGGGCCTTCGACACCCGCCCCGCATGTTCAAACCGCCAATACATTTAGGTGAAATTCATGTCTGATCAGATCAACAAGGCCGAGATCGTCGCCAAGTTTGCCCGCCAGCCCGGTGATACCGGCTCCCCCGAAGTGCAGGTCGCCCTGCTGACGGCCCGCATCAATTCCTTGACCGGCCACTTCAAGGAGCACAAGAAGGATCATCACTCCCGCCGCGGCCTGCTCAAGATGGTGAGCCGCCGCCGCAAGCTCCTTGACTACCTCAAGGGCAAGGACGTCGCGGCCTACCGCAAGCTCATCGACGCTCTCGGTCTGCGCAAGTAATCAGCTGCAAAACGTGCGGCCTGTTTGCTCAACGGCAAGCAGGCCGTCGCTTTGTAGCGAACCCGCAAAGGGGTGCGGCGCCAGGCGCAGACGGGCGCACGAAAAATCCCTTTGTTCGGGTGCGCGACGTTTTTCATTTTTTGCGCTCTTTTTAAAACAAGTTCCCCGGTCGGCACGCTTTGCCATGACGATGGTCAGCGCGCGTTGCGACACAACGGTTTTTGCCGGAAAGCGCTGCTTCGGAAAGCGCTGCTTTTTACGTTCCGGATAAAAAAATTTTTGTGCCGCAGCGTGCCGTCGCTTTCTCACGTGCGGCCAACAAAGTCCCGGGCTCGACGAGCCTGGGGCGCGCCACAATCTGCCGAAGGCTTCTTTGCTGTTGCTTCGGCAGGTTTTTTGGCTTTGCGCGAGACGACGGCAAGCCGTGCGCGGACCGGGTGAAGAATTCACATTTCGTGAGGATTTTTCACACATGTCCATGTTCAACAAAGTCTCCAAGAGCTTTCGCTTCGGCAACCACGACGTCACTCTGACCACGGGCGAAATCGCCCGCCAGGCCACGGGCGCGGTCGTCTGCCGGATGGACGACACGGTGGTGCTTGCCACGGTCGTCGCCAAGAAGGAGGCCAAGCCCGGTCAGGACTTCTTCCCGCTCACCGTCGACTACATCGAAAAGACCTATGCCGCGGGCAAGATCCCCGGCGGTTTCTTCAAGCGCGAGGGGCGTCCGTCTGAAAAGGAAACCCTGACGAGCCGCCTCATTGACCGCCCGATCCGCCCGCTTTTCCCGGACGGGTTCTTCAACGAAGTGCAGGTCATCATTCACGTGCTCTCGGTTGACCCCGAAGTCGACCCCGACATCCCCTCGATGATCGGCGCCTCGGCCGCGCTGACGATTTCGGGCATTCCGTTTAACGGCCCGATCGGCGCCTGCCGCGTGGGCTACATCAACGATCAGTTCGTCGTCAACCCGACGGTGAGCCAGTTAAAGGACAGCCGCCTTGATCTCGTTGTGGCCGGCACCGAGCGCGCCGTGCTGATGGTTGAGTCCGAAGCCGACCGGCTGCCGGAAAAGACGATGCTCGACGCCGTCATGTTCGGTCATCAGCAGATGCAGGTTGCCATCAACGCCATTCACGAGCTCACCGCCGAGGCGGGCAAGCCCGCCTGGGATTGGCAGCCGCCCGCCAAGAACGAGCCCCTGATTGCGCGCATCACCGAGATCGCGCAGGCAGGCCTCGAAGAGGCTTATGCGATCCGCTCCAAGCAGCAGCGCAACGACAAGCTGCGCGAGGTCTACGAGCTCGTCGAGAAGACGCTGGTTGCCGACGCCGAGAAGGCGGGCGTTGAGGCGCCCGACATGAACGAGGTGCACGGCATTCTCTTTGAGATGGAAGCGCACATCGTGCGCGGCAACATCCTTGCCGGCAAGCCCCGCATCGACGGCCGCGACACCCGCACGGTGCGCCCGATCGAAATTCGTCAGTCGGTGCTGCCGCGCACGCACGGCTCGGCTCTCTTTACCCGCGGCGAAACGCAGGCGCTCGTCGTCACCACGCTCGGCACCAAGCAAGACGAGCAGATCATCGACAGCATCATGGGCGAGAGCCGCGACCGCTTCATCATGCACTACAACATGCCGCCCTTTGCGACCGGCGAGACCGGCCGCGTGGGCAGCCCCAAGCGCCGCGAAATCGGCCACGGCCGTCTGGCAAAGCGCGCCCTGAAGGCCGTTCTTCCGAGCCAGGAGGAGTTCAACTACACGATCCGCGTCGTCTCCGAAATCTGCGAGTCCAACGGGTCGTCTTCGATGGCTTCCGTCTGCGGCGGGTGCCTCTCGATGCTCGATGCCGGCGTTCCTCTGAAGGACTACGTCGCGGGCGTTGCCATGGGCCTCATCAAGGAAGGCAACAAGTTTGCGGTTTTGACCGACATTCTGGGCGACGAAGATCACCTGGGCGACATGGACTTCAAGGTCGCGGGTACGGAAAACGGCGTCACGGCCCTGCAGATGGACATCAAGATTGAAGGCATCACGGCCGAGATCATGCAGGCTGCGCTTGCGCAGGCGCACGAGGGCCGCATGCACATTCTCTCCAAGATGCACGAGATGGCCGGCGACGGCGCCAAGGAGCTCTCCGTCTGGGCCCCGCGCCTGCTCTCGATGAAGATCAATCCGGAGAAGATCCGCGACGTCATCGGCAAGGGGGGCGCGACGATCCGCGCGCTGTGCGAAGAAACCGGCTGCCAGATCAACGTCGAGGACGACGGCATGGTGACGATCGCCTCCAACGACACGGCGCAGGCCGAAATCGCCAGGAAGCGCATCGAAGAGATCACCGCCGAGCTCGAGGTGGGCCAGGTCTACGAAGGCAAGGTGCTCAAGCTTCTTGACTTCGGCGCGATCGTGAGCACGCTGCCCGGCAAGGACGGCCTGCTGCACATCAGCCAGATCGCCAACGAGCGCGTGCATCAGGTCTCGGACTATCTTACCGAAGGCCAGACCGTGCGCGTGAAGGTGATCGGCTTTGACGACCGCGGCCGCGTACGTCTGTCGATGAAGGCGCTCTTAAACGACGAGAATTCGCTCTAATCCGAGCCTCTCGCAGAGCCCGGCCCCTCTCTTTGCGGGGCCGGCTCTGAAAACAAACAAGGAGAGCGCGGCGCGAGGCGCCGCATCGATTAGAATCCCAAGATTCACAAGGATTTCTTTCTCGGAGCATCAACACGATGACGCGCCGCAGGCTTGTCGTAGCCAACTGGAAAATGAACGGATCGCTTGCCGCCAACGCGCAATGGGCAGTGGGCTGGAAGGCGCTGCCGCCCGTGGACTGCGAGGCGGCCGTCTGCGCTCCGTTCGTGTATCTGTCCCAGGTCAAGGAGCTTCTTGACGGCACGGGACTTGAATTGGGTGCGGAAAACGTGAGCCAATACGCCGAGGGCGCCTTTACGGGCGAAGTCTCGGCGCGCATGCTCGCCGACATCGGCTGCCGCTGGGTCATCGTGGGGCACTCCGAGCGCCGCTCGCTGTTTGGCGAAACAAACGCCGTGGTGGCCGCCAAGACGCTGGCGGCGCTGCAGGCCGGGCTCACGCCCATCATCTGCGTGGGCGAAACTCTGGAGCAGCGCGAATCAAGCCAGACGCTTCGCGTGGTGCAAGAGCAGCTTGCCGCCGTCATCGACGTCATCGGCGCAGCAAGGCTTGCCGAGTGCGTACTTGCCTATGAGCCCGTCTGGGCTATCGGCACGGGCAGAAGCGCAACGCCCGAGCAGGCGCAGCACGTGCACCGCGAGCTGCGCGAGGCCGTCGCGCGCTTTGATCAGCAAACGGCGGCAGGCCTTCGCATTCTCTACGGCGGCAGCGTCAAGCCCGCCAATGCGGCCGAACTCTTTTCGCAGCCCGACATCGACGGGGGCCTAATTGGCGGCGCGGCTTTAAACAGCCTTGATTTTCATGCCGTCTGCCGGGCCTGAGCAGAGCGCGGCGGATCCTTTTTCGACAACCTATTGATAACAAAAAATCAACAGAGAGAACACTGAAAAATGCAGATGTTGATGAGCGTTGCAATCGTGGTGCAGATCATTGCGGCGGTTGCGGTCATTATTTTGGTTCTGCTGCAGCACGGCAAGGGCGCCGACCTTGGCGCAGCCTTCGGCGCCGGCGCCTCGGGCTCGCTTTTTGGCGCCACGGGTTCGGCCAACTTCCTGAGCCGCTCGACGGCTGTTGCGGCGACGATCTTCTTTTGCGCTACGATCGCCATTACGCTCGGCTCGGGCGTTTTCAACAAGAGCGCCGAGAAGAAGGCGGGCGGCGTGCTTGGCTCCGTGACGACCGAGCAGACGGTCGAGGGCGGCGCTGCTCCGGCGCAGCCGCAGGGGGACTTGCAATCCAACCAGATTCCGCGTTAAAATACCGCTCTTCGCTGATCCGGTAGGTGACGCGAAGAGCAAAATTGGGAACCTTCCTGCGGTCGTGGCGAAATTGGTAGACGCGCAGCCTTGAGGTGGCTGTGGCGAGAGTCATGAGAGTTCGAGTCTCTCCGACCGCACCAGGCACTGGGGTATCGCCAAGTCCGGTTAAGGCAGCGGATTCTGAATCCGCCATTCGTAGGTTCGAATCCTACTACCCCTGCCAGACAACCATTTGTCCGGGCCGAGTGATCGGCACGGTGCTTGAGGGGAGAGTTTTCAACGTTTGCAATTTCCGCCGTTTTCGATAAAATGGCGGTCCGCAAGGCGCAGAGCCTTGCAGAAAAATCTGACATGCGGTCGTGGCGAAATTGGTAGACGCGCAGCCTTGAGGTGGCTGTGGCGAGAGTCATGAGAGTTCGAGTCTCTCCGACCGCACCAGGCACTGGGGTATCGCCAAGTCCGGTTAAGGCAGCGGATTCTGAATCCGCCATTCGTAGGTTCGAATCCTACTACCCCTGCCAACTGCACCATGTCGGAGGTCAAAACAAAGGGTCGGCGAAGGCAATGTCCTCTCCGGCCTTTTTTGTTGTCCCCGAAATTGCGCGCGATTTTCTTCAACCAGCCGCCAGGCTGACGCCTTCTCATCCGCCTTCCAGGGCATGGGAATGAAGCCCCCCAAGCCGCAGCGCCGGCCTTCTTTCCCGCGCGCTCGCGTCTTTCCCGTCCCGCCTTCAGCCTTTTCTTAACAGCACCAGCGGCCTGATGCTCAGGCGCTTGGGCGGCGCTGCACGCCGAGGCGCCGTTTGTTTTCGAGCAAAAGGGGCTCTTGTCCTGCTCTCACGCCTTGTCCTGCGGGGTTTTCCGCGTTTTTTCGCATTTGCGGCTTGTAGTGCGAATTTTTCCGATTTGCGCGCCTCGCGCACGACGGGAGCCCCTGCGAGCCGCCTGCGCCGTCACGCGCTTTGTCGCGCTATGACGCGCTTTGGCCTGGCTTGAAGCGCGGCCTCTTGAAGACTTTCAGGCAAGAAAAAACGCCTGCGAGGCGGCCTTTTGGCTTTCTCTGCAGGCGTTTTTTAGAAGCGCGGCGCGTTCAAGCTACAGCGAGAGCTGCCCCATCCAGGTGATGACAAGCGCGTTGATCAAGTCGATCAAGAAGGCGCCCACGATGCCCACGATGAGCCAGGACTGGGGGTTGGCGCCGTACTTTTCGCTTAAAGCCTGCATGTTGGCAAGGCCGTTTGCCGTCGAGCCCATCGAAAAGCCGATGCCGCCCACGGTGAGCATGACCGAGGTGTACGTGCGCCCAAAGGGCAGAAAGAGCACAAGCCACGCATAGAGCACCATGACGATCGTCTGGCAGATCAAAATCACCACCAGAGGAAGCGCAAGGTTGACGAGTTCGTGCAGCTTGAGCGAGTTGATCGCCATCGTCACGAAAAGCGCCAGGCTGATGTCGCCGACGGCGTTCAATCCGATCTTGTCGATGCGAAGCTTTCCGGTGAAGTCGGAGATGTTGCGCACGATCGCCGCGACGATCATGGAGCCGATGTAGGCGGGAAGCGTGATGAACTGCCCGAGGAAGTCGCTTACGATGCTGCCAAGCGCCATGCACACGGCAATGAGGCCGCCCGCCTTGAAGAGCTGCTCGGTAAAGCTCGGGTGATCGGCCGAGTGCTCGGCGAGCACGTCGGTTTTGACTTCGTCGGGAATGTTGAGCTCGGAGGCAAGATCCGGATCGGTCAAGGGAGTCTTCACCTTGTAGCGGTTGATGAGCCACTCGCCGAACGGACCGCCGATCGTGAGCGCGGCCACCATGCCGAAGGTGGCCGAGGTGACGGCCACCACCGTGCCGCCCGTGATGCCGTAGAGATTTTCAAAGTAGGGTCCGAAGGCGGCCGACGTTCCCAGACCGCCCATCATGGAGACCGAGCCCGCGAGGATGCCGTAGTGAAAGTCAAGCCCCATGAGCTTGGTGACGCTGATGCCGATGCCGTTTTGCACAAAGCACAGCGCCGTCACGGCAAGAAGGAAGGCGACGAGAAGCTTGCCGCCCTGCTTGATGAGCTTGAGGCTTGCCATCATGCCGATGGTGGTGAAGAAGGCGAGCATGAGCATCGACTGCAGCTTGCTGTCGAAGACGACACGCAGCATCTCGTTGGCCTCGAGCACCGAGAGCACGAAGGCTATCGGCATGCCGCCCACGACGGGGCTCGGCACGGAAAAGCGCTCGAGCAGGGGGATTTTCTTTTTAATCCACGTGCCGCCCCAGTAGGCGAGCACGGCCAAGGCAAGCGCCTGCACCATGTCGATGTTGACTGTCATGATGGAGGCGGCGGTTTGTTGATCCACGAATGTTTCTCCCAGGTTTGTTGAAAGCGGGCGCATGGATTTCGCGAGGAGCGAGGCCCGCTTTGCAGGTGTTTTTTTTCAAAAAGTGAGAGAGGCCCTTTAAGAAGGAGGGAGCGGGGCGAGGCTTTCTTCGCGTGACGCCCGCGAAAGGCCGGGGCACGGGAATAGAAAACCGCGCCGCAGCGCGCGCCCGGCTCGCGGCTGTTCCCAAAGCGCGGTCCGAGCCCGGGGCTCTTTTTAATAAAGGGGGCCCCCATTGTCCTAGAGTTTGACCTCTTTGGCAAGGCGGCGGCCTTTGAGGGCGGCCTGGGCGCTCCTTTGAGCTTCTTTAATTTTGGGCGGGTTCGCCGCTCTTGGCAAACTCAAGCCAGGGCAGCAGCACCGCCTCTTCGATATTTCTTTCCTTGTCCTTCCAGGCGACGATCCAGCCTGCCTGCGCCGAACTCAGAACGTAGCCCGCGGCCTTGAGGGCCTCGACGCGGGCCGCCGCAGCCTTGGCGAGAACGAGCGCGCGCCGCTTTTGTCCCTGGCCTGTCTCGACAAGAAAGGCGTTGGGCAGCGAGGGATCTTCGGCGAGCGCTGCTCCCGTTGCAATGTTGCCGATAAAGCGCTTTTTGCCCTTGAAAAAGCCCAGGTTGACGTCTTTGAGCGAGAGGTGAAGAACAAGGCGCCTGGGGTGTGCATAGGGCAAGGAGTCCCGGGTGATTTCAACAGAAGGGATGCCTTTTCTGGCAAGAAGGCTTGAAAACACCGGAGTGTTTTCATGAATCACGAGCATGGTCCTTGCGCGCGTGATGCCCACAAAGACGGCGCGCCGCTCTTCGTCGTTCGTGGCGCCCGAGCGAAGCCAGAGGTGCACGCGGTCAAACTCGGTTCCCTTGGCCTTGTGGATGGTGGAGACGATGACGGGTGCGGGCCCGTCGGTCTTGATGTCTTCAAAGCGAGACTCGCGGATGAATTCAACGAGGTCCGAGTAGTAGACCGACTCCGGAGGCGCAGTTTCGAGAAAAGTTTCAACGAGCCCCGCAACGACGGCAACGGCGCGGTTTTCTCGCCCGTAGCGGCGCCTGACGCTCTCAAGGGCTTGCCAGCAGGCCTCGTGCGGCAGCGTGGGGCTGTCCTTTCGCATTTGATCGAGCGCGGCAAGATAGGCGCGCGCCTCAAGAAGGTTCGATAAGGCAAAGTCGCGGCTAGCTTCAATGAGCCGGGCGCGGATGCCGGCTTCAAGAAGCGCTCCGTAGACCTCGCACGCCTCTTCGTTGGTGCGCGTGAGTATGGCCGTCGACGGCCCTTGCGCGTTTGCGCCCTCTGACGCTCGGGCCAAGTCGGCCGCCACAGCCTTGACAATGGGCAGGGCAAGGTTTGCCGCCTGGTAGTCGATGACGCGCACAAGGCCCGCGTCGGTGCGCATGGCCTCAAGCGCCGTGTGCTTCATGCGGTTTTTGATGGTGGCGGCAAAGACGTTGGCAACGGCCACGATCGGAGCGGCGCTGCGCCAGTTTTCCGGCATCTCGTAGAGGCGCGTGCGCTCGTGCTCGGAAAAGTTGCGGAAGTACCTGGGGTTTGAGCCTCGAAATTCGTAGACGTTTTGATCATCGTCTCCCACGGCGATGACGCGCATGTCGGGGTTGTGGCGCAAGAGCGCCGTCACAAGCCGATAGTCGCTCTCGTTCATGTCCTGCGCTTCATCGAGCACAAGCACGGACTTTGCAATCCGCGCGGGCTCAACCGCGTGGTTTTCAATCATCTCGGCCGCCCGGTCGACGACGTTTTGCGCTTCGTCGAGATTGCCGATGCGGCCCAAAAGGTCAAAGGCAAACGAGTGGAAGGTTTTGATCGGCGTGTAGTGCGCGGCGCTCCCGACAAGTTCTATCAAGCGCTCCTTGAAGACCGTGGCGGCCGCACGGGAAAAGGTAAGCGCCAAAAGCTGCTCGCGCTTGACGCCTTCTAAAAGCAAAAGCGCGGCGATCTTGTGCACGAGAATGCGCGTTTTGCCGCTTCCGGGGCCCGCGGCGACGGCAATGTAGGGAGAAGTTTTGTCCGTGACGATGGCTTGCTGCACTTCCGAGAGCCCGCCCGTGATTTTCTCTGCAATCGAGGCGGTCACGGGGCGCTCGAGCTCCTCGGGATCGGCAAAGTAGCGCTTTACAAAGAGCTTGTAGTCAAGCTCAAAGTAGTCCTTGACGAAGCGAAGCGCCTGGTCGTAGTCCGACGTCAAAAGCGAGACGTAGCGGCCGACGATGTGCACCTGCTGAATCTTTTGCTGGTAGTACGCGTCGAGCTTTCCGTAGTCCTCTTTTCTGTACTGGATGCGGTTGTCGGAGATGAGCCTCTCGATGGTCATCGCGTTGTAGAGAACGACAAAGCCCCCTTCAAGCGCAAGCGCTCCGATTCTGGAGAGAAACAAAAGGGCGTCTTTGATGTCGTTGACCCGCACGCTCTGGGCAAAGAGATTCTCCTTTTTGTAGCGCACGTAAAGACCGACAAGAGAAAAGTTCACGGTCTTTGTCTGAGCGCTCTTGTCGCCGGCGGCGTTTTTCACCTCATCGGCTGCCCGTTCAGGTTCAAGCGAGGAAAGAGTTTGGACAAGCCACGAGCAAAGCTCCTTGCGCGCTTCGTGGCCGGCTGCAAGGGACTTCATGCTTTTGCGGGCCTCGGCAAGAGAAACCTCAACGCACTGGCCTCCTGCGTTGGCAATGCCCGTGACGAGTCCCGTGATGCGCCAGTAGTAGAAAATCGTGCGGATGTCCTTGACGCTCGAGGCGACTCCCATGTCGACAGCGCGCGTGTTGATTTCCTTGAGACTTGCGCGCAGCACGTCGGCGCCCTCAAAGCTGCGGGCGGATAGCGCTTTCTGAAGCTCGCCGATGAGGTGGCCTTCAAGTTTTAAGGCGGCCTCAAGGACGGCCTGGGGCTTGCGCCGGCTTGCGGCAATCTGCGCGGACATGTCGCTGTCGTCCTTGAGAATGCCCGCCATGCGCAGTGCCAGCACGGCGGCAACGACGTCGGATTTGGCAATGCCCAGACGGTCGGCGAGGTAGTCCACGCGCGACTCGGCCTCAAAGGCGTCGCCTGCGCTTCTGTGCTGCGAGGAAATCAGCGAGCCCAGGATGCGAAGTGCCTGCACGCGCATCGCTTCGCTTGAAAACGCGGGGCTTTTTGCAATGCGCGCCTTGCCTTCTTCGAGGCTTTTGACCGCGATGCTCGTGGCGAACACGCGCGGGGCGTTCATGTCGCGCTTGATGTAGCCGGCATCTTCAAGGGCGGCAAGGGCGCTGCGGATTTTGGTTTCCAGCGCGCGGCTGTCTTCGAGCGCTTCTTCGCTCCAGCCGGCGGCGCGGGCCAATTCAAGCGCTGAAGACGAAAAGCGGCTGCGTCTGCGCGAGAGCTCCTTGATGCCGCGCCAGACGTCCTTGATCTCCTTGAGGGTGAGGCGGGTGTTGTTGATGAGCTGAAAGTGGCGCTCAAGGTCGGCTTCGCAAAAGAGCACGCAGCACTCGGCCTCAAGCCCCGGGTCGCGCGCGCCGCGTCCGGCTTCCTGCACGTAGTTCTCGAGCGAAGCCGAGATGCTGTAGTGCACGACAAGCCCGATGTCTTTTTTATCCACTCCCATGCCGAAGGCGTTGGTGGCGACGATGATGTTGACGCGCCCCTCGATGAAGGCTTCCTGCGTTGCCGCCTTCTGCGCGGAGTCCATGGGGCCGTTGTAGGCAAGCGCCTCAAGGCCGTCGTCGGTGAGCTTGGCTGCGATGCGGTGCGTATCGGCAACCGAGCTTGTGTAGACGATTGTCGGGCAGGGCCTTGCGAGCACAAGTTCGCGCAGGCGCGCGTACTTCTCTTCGTCGTCCTTGACTTCGATGACGGCGTAGTGCAGATTCGTGCGGGTGGCGTGAGTGGCGTAGAGCGTGAGATTGAGTCCCAGCCGCTCCTTGAAGTACTCGCGAATGTCGCTGATCACCTTTTGCTTTGCCGTGGCCGTAAAGCACGACACGGCAATGGGGCGGCCCCCGCGGGCGGCGACAAGCTTGGCGATGAAGTCGGCAATAAAGAGGTAGTCGACGCGAAAGTCGTGCCCCCAGGCCGAGAAGCAGTGCGCCTCGTCAATGACAAAACGCTCAATGTGGCGCGAGGAAAGCGCGCGCTCCATCGTTTTTGAGCGCAGGGATTCAGGAGAAATGTACAAAAGGCTTGCCGTTCCGTTGACAACAAGCTCAAAGGCCTTTGCCCGCTCGACGGGATCGAGCATGCCGTTGATCGTGACCGCCTCCGTGATGCCCGCCTCAATGAGGTGGTCCACCTGATCCTTCATGAGCGACTGCAGGGGCGAAATCACAACCGTCAGGCCCCGGTTGGCTTGCGAGGCCATCAGGGCGGGAAGCTGAAAGGTAAGGGACTTTCCTCCGCCCGTAGGAAAGATGGCAAGAAGCGACTCGCCCCGCATGGCCGCGGCCGCGGCCATCTCCTGCAGCGGCTCTCCGGCATAAAGACGAAAGTTTTCAAAGCCAAAGATGCGTTTGAGGCCGCTTTTGACGTCAAGCGCGCCGCTGCAGTACGCGCACCCTTCGCGGCAGGGCGTGCGGCAAAGCGTATCGATGACGGTTTCGACGGCGCTCAAGCGGTGCAGCACCCAGGCGGGCGTCACCGAGCTTCTGTCGCCCGTGGCGATGAGAGCAAGCGCATAGGCAAGCTCCAGGGGCGTCTCGGCAATCAAGCGCCCAAGATCGGCATGCTCGCAGATGCTACCGGCAAAAAAGCGCGCAATGCGCCCGGCCAGCGCCTGCGGCGAGTCGACGGGGGCTGATGCGCCTGAGCCCGCAAGCAAGAAGAACCCCTGCAGTGCCGGGTGAGAGCCCGCAAGCGAGCGCAGGATGATTTGCAGGTCTTGGGGCAGCCGCGCAAAGGCGGCGATTGCGTCGCACAAAAGCTTGTAGGACTTCTGCGCGTCGGCAACCGGGTTGTTGAGCTCCTCGGAGACGATCTTGTCGTCCTTGACGAGCTTGTGATAGGGCTTCTTGGGAAAAAGCAGCGCCGAGAGATAGAGCGTGTCGGCGATGGGGGCGGTGATGGAAAGCCCCAGTGCCGCAAGTCTTGGCGCATCGAAGTCGGCAATGTTGTGCCCGGCAACGACGGCGCTTCCGGCAAGAAAACTTCTGAGCTCTGCAAGAGACTTGCCGTGGTAGACGCCGCCTGCGTCGTCGACGGCGCCGAGATCCGTGAGCCGCGATCCGTCGCGGGTAAATTCGGAGTCAATGGTGACGACGCGCAGAGACATCTGATTGATTTGAAGGGCATTAGTGAATGCAATAATAACATGCACTTATGCAGTGAGAACTTAAAACTATAGGTAAAAACATCAAACATAGGAACTGCGATTTGTTCAAGAACTGAAAGTAAATATTCTGTTCTGTACAAGTGATAATGGTTTTCTCAAATATACTTATTGCAATAGAAGTAATAAAAACAGGATAAACAATTAAAGTATTGCAATCTGAATTAAGTGTTAATTAATCTCTAGAGGTGTCAATAAACAATTTTTCTGACGTCTATCCTTTGGGCTTGAAAGGTACTACGCAAGCAATGTGGGTTTAGGTGTGTAAGAAGATCAGACAGAAGGCTAAGAAAGCATTTTTTGACAGCTGCTGACTGTGCTCTTGAAGAAGAAGATGGAATGTGACAAAATGTGACTTTGCCTTGTGCAAGCAAGAGTAAGCAGAGCCGAGTAGAGCGGAGGGATGTTTCGATGGGCACAACTAATGCATCTATTTCTTTGACAGGAGTTCTGAAAAAGAAAAAGACGCCAACTGTCGTTTTACAAGAAATTACTCTATTTAAAGAAATTGATGTTGACCAACTGAGCCGGGATTTGCATATTACAGAAGAGGCTCAAAAAGCTGGAAAGTTAAATCTGCCTCATCCTGATGAAACCAATCGTTTCTCAACATATGAGCAAACAATAGATTCAGCAGTAAAGAATATACTTGATGAGTATCATCAAACTGCTATAGATCGCATTGAGTCTATTTCGGTCCGGATGAGAGATGATAGCCAAAGGACTAAAAGAGACATTGAGCAGGCATCGAATATTGTTGAGTCTTTGCGGGCGCAGTTGAAAGATTCTCTATATACGAGGAAGAAAGAACTTTATGAAATTGCTGAGAATTGTAATTCTTCTTATTCGCAATTGAAAGAATTTAAGGAAAAGAATAAGTTAACAAGGCCGGCAGCGGAAAAAACTCGGTTGTCATTTATCTTTTCTGGCGTCCTTCTGCTTTTGTGCATTGTTGTTGAGGGGATTTTTAATGCTAGCTTTTTCTCAACAAATTTAGAAGGCGGATTGGTGCAAGGTTTTTTATTTGCTGCTTTTTCCTCTGCTGCAAATGTTATAGGGATGTTTGTAGTTGGATGCTTATTTGTTCGGTACATTAATCACGTAAAATGGAAATTTATTGGATGGATTGGTCTCGGTGTTGCTTGTTTTTGGACTATCTTCATAGGTCTGTTGATTGCACATTATAGAGATGCATTGCAGGTATCAGCAGATGCTGCCAGGGATGCTGTTATTGCTTTTGTCAGCAATCCTTTTAGTTTGTCTGATATTAATTCTTGGTTTTTGTTTTTCTTGACGTTAATAGCAGGCATGATTGCAGGTTATGATGGATATCGATTTGATGATGTATATCCCGGGTATGGCAAGGTAAGCAGAAACTATAATTCTGCATTGCAAGATTGGCTTGAGGCTATTGATGAATGCAAGGATGATTTTGCCGATCTTTGCAACGAATTTAAAGATAAACTTGCAGAGCTTGTCGGATCTGCTGCCAATGGGGTAAACAGTTATGCGACAGCTTATTATGAAAAGTATAACGTTTATGAACAATATAAGAATGCTCAAAGTAGTGCAACGAAAGCGCACCAGTCTTTAATTGCATCGTTTAGACATGAAAATCAGAAGACGAGGACGACCGAGTCTCCTCGTTATTTTCAGCAATTGGTTAAATTGGATCTTCCCGAACTTCCGTCTGTTTTGTCGGATTCCAAAGAAGAGGATATGAGAGTAAAGGATAAGCTTAGGGAGTTGGCGAACAATCTGGTGAACAAAGAGTCAAGTTTAAAAAATGGGATTGATAATGAATATCTGAATTGCATTTCGGAACTCGAACAAATGGTGCCAACTCATGCGTAGAGGAAGATCGAGGCGACATGCCAAAAATAATTTAAATTATATTATTGGCATTGCTCTAATGTTGCTTGTTATATTGATTGTGGGCGGGTATGCTGCGTACAATGTATTTTTTAAGCAAAGGATTCAATATGATCCGGTAAGTGCATGTCCAGTGCTTTCAGGACAAGTGGCTCCCAGAGCCCATACTGTGATCTTAATTGACGAAACAGATACGCTTACAGATATCCAAGCGGACCAAGTTCGGAATCTCCTTCAAAAAACGGCCAATAATGAATTACAACCGGGAGAATTGTTAAGCATCTATGTTCTTGGAGATGATTTTCGAACAAATCGGCGCCCGATTTTCGAAATGTGCAAGATTCGCGATGGTTCTGATGCCGATGCACTAACGGAAAATGAAAAACTCATGAGGAAAAGATTTCGTGAGCGATTTCAGGGGCCGTTAATGGCGAAAATTGATACTTTATTATTGCCAAAGCCAGTGGCCAAACAATCTCCATTGATGGAAATGGTGCAATCAATCTCGGTAAACTCATTTGACAAATGGATGACAAGTGGAAATAGAAGATTGATTGTTGTTTCGGATATGATTCAAAATGTTCGAGACTTTACAATGTTTAAGTCTCAGCCGGAATTCGAAAAGTTTAATAAGTCGCCTTATGCTCAGAAAGTAAAGACGCGTTTGCCGGATACATCAGTTGAGCTTTACTATTTATCAAATTATCCAAAATTGCAAACAAATAGGAATGCAGAATTTTGGAGACAATATTTTAACAATTCGGGTGCAATGGTTGAGAAGATCATTCCGATTGGAAGATAAAGAACTTCAAGTGTTGTTATGTCTGAAATAAGTGAGTCGAGCAGGGCTAATGATAAATTAAAGCATGGGTTTATTTTAGCTCTTGTTTCTAAAATTGCTTGTGCTTTGATTGCGGCGTTCTTTCCATCTGCCGTATGGATCATGGGATTTTTTGTTCCTTTGATCATAATGGTGTCGTATATGATTTTTGGATGGAAAACAACCAAGACGCAATCTCACGAGATAAGGCTTGGATACGGAGATAGTTGCTATTATTTAGGGTTTCTGTTTACGGTTGCCTCAATTATTCTATCTTTGTACAGCGTTGGCATTGAGAGCAGAGAGTTTGATGTTTCCGATATCGCCATTCGTTTTGCCGCAGCCATGGTAACAACTCTCCTTGGCATGGCTGTTCGAGTATGGCTTGTAACCTTTGATCGTCCTTCCCCGGAGTTAAAAGATAACGAATATAGCGGAGTAGTGGCCGACGCCTCAGACGGTTTTTCCGTAATAATTAGTGCAAACCTTCAAAATTTAGAGTTGCTAAATAAAGCATTGAGAGCTAATTTGAGGGCGTCGCAGAGCTTGCATACGAATCTTGTCAGTATGGCGGGTAGAATTACAAGCGATATGCGTGAAAATTCGGAACAAGTGAATCAACTTGTTCACAGCCTCATTGATGAGACCAAGAAATATGTTGAGGAGACAAAATCTCAACTCGACCTAGCCATGCGTGAGTCTATCACTGGTATTGGAAAGGGGTTTGAATCGCTTTCGTCTAATCAATTAAAACAAAGTGAAGAGGTTTTGGCAACGCTCAAGACTATGGCAAAAGATCAGGCGGATGCGCAAAATCAAAGTCAGTTGAATCTTGCAAAGAAGCTTGATGTCATTGCCGAAAACTTTGATGTTCAGTCTAAGAAAGTTTCAGAGACGGTCCAAAAGGTCCTTGAAGACAACTCAAAGTCTATTCAAGAGCATTTCAAGTCTGATTTGTCAGGCTTGGATTCTTTGTTGAGCGCAATGCAAAAGAAGCTGTCAAATTCAACTGTTCCTGATGATTTTTGGCAACAGGCCCTTGGGGCAGTTAACGAAAAATCGAATAAATTTGTTGACGAATTTGAAGTACAGTCTAATAAATTATCACAAGCTTCAAATAAATTGGTTCAGTCAATTGAGGAATCAGCAGATCAAATCAAAAGCAAAGCACGGATTGCATTATCTGACATTGATCATGTAATGGAAAAGGTAAAGCAAATAGAGGATTATAATTCATTAGGGGGAGGTTCTCGTGCTGGTTGTGGATTATTCTCTAGATTTCGTCAAAAGATACTTGGGAAATAATCCTAATGTCTATGAAAACAACTGATAGCGTTTTTCAAGTATCGCTGACAGAGATCGCATTTACTCTGGTTCTGTTAATGATCTTGCTTTTAGGGACAAGGTACTACCAACAAAATCTTGAACTGAAAGAGAAGATTGATGAGTTGGATAAAAAGGAATTGCTCCTTAAAGAGCAACAGAAGTTAATTGCTGATCTTAGAGAGAGAATGAATTTTGGCGGTGTGTGTGACGTTGCTCCTGATGATCCAGTTGATGTCATGATGCCGTGTATAAATTGTGTTTCAAGGATAACAAAAATCAGTCAGGAAGATGCTGCGCGAAGCATTGAGTTGGGAAGGGAACTTTATTCCAAGTGGACGGACAGCTCAAAAAAATCTGAATACGAGGATTTCGTTGATCAAATGCAACTTGCAGCAACAAAGTTGGCGCAAGGACAGCATCTTGTTACTTCTGAAGAATTTCAAAAGAAGTTTGACGAATTGGTTGAAAAGAATAGTGGATTGCAACAAGATCTCGCGAATTTGGAAAGTAGCCGAGAGCAACTTGCTTCTGATTTAACGCAATGCTCCAAGGTACGAGACTTTTTCAAGCTGCGCGCAGGAATCGACAAACCTCCTTGCTGGATGCAGGAGGAAACTCTTCGTCCAGAATATTTGTTTGATGTAACCATTCTTGAAGATGGGCGGTATAGGGTTAGTCCCATTTGGCCAAAGTACCGTGAAGCCGAGGCTTTTAAAATACCCGGGGTAAGGGAAATGGTTGACAAAAGGATCCTTACCAAAAACAATTTCAATTTCTTCGCAAATAAAATCCTGGACTATTCAAACGATCGCAAGCCAGAAGCTTGTAGATTCTATGTTCAGTTGAGAAATTTGATTCCTGATCGGCGAACAGCTGATCGCGCTCGATTAAATCTTGAGCAATTTTTCTATAAATACGAAAGAGTAAGATAAGACAGTCGAATGACTGTTTGAATGATTATGCTTCACTTCGATACCGACTACATGCGAGGCGCGCACCCCGAGCTGATGCGCAGGCTTCAGGAAACCAACCTCATTCAGACGCCGGGCTACGGAACGGACTCTTATACCGAGCACGCCAAGGAACTGATTCTCAAGGCCTGCGGCCTTTCCGACGGGCGCGTTTATTTTCTCGTGGGCGGCACGCAGACCAACGCCACGGTGATCGACGCCGTGCTCGAGCGCCACGAGGGCGTGATCGGAGCTCAAAGCGCGCACATTGCCGTGCACGAGGCGGGCGCCGTCGAGGCCTCGGGCCACAAGGTGCTCACGCTTGCCTCCCACGACGGAAAGATCGACCCCGAGGAGCTTGCCGCGTACGTCTCCGACTTTTACCGCGACGACACGCACGAGCACATGGTCGCCCCCGGCATGGTCTACATTTCGCAGCCCACGGAATACGGCACGCTCTATACGCTTGCCGAACTTGAAGCCATCAGCAGGACGTGCCGCGACCATGGGATGACGCTCTTTGTCGACGGGGCGCGCCTGGGCTACGGACTTGCAAGCCCGGCCTGCGACATGACGCTTGCCGACCTCGCGCGCTTGGTCGACGTCTTCTACATCGGCGGCACCAAGGTCGGCGCGCTCTTTGGCGAGGCCGTGGTGGTTTGCAATCCCAAGCTCATGCGCCACGCCGTCACCGTGATCAAGCAGCACGGCGCCCTGATGGCCAAGGGCAGGCTTTTGGGCGTGCAGTTTGAAGCGCTCTTTGCCGACGGGCTTTACTTTGACATCGCGGCCAACGCCATTGACAAGGCCATGCAGATCAAGAAGGCCTTCGTTGATGCGGGCTACAAGCTTTTCATCGACTCGCCCACCAATCAGCAGTTCTTCGTGCTCCCCAACGACGTGCTCGACCGACTGCGGCAGCATGCGACGTTCGAACTCTGGGGGCCGCGCGGCAAGACCGAGTCGACGGTGCGCTTTGTCACCGACTGGGCGACGAGCCAGGCCGACGTCGACGAGCTCATCGCGCTCCTTCCCCGCTAAAGGCTTGGGGCCCGGCAAGGCGTGCGGGCTTTTTGGGTTCGGTAATACCTCAAGGCCGCGGGACCCCTGCCCGCGGCAAGACTTGACAAACGGCACCGAACAATAGAGACTCAGGCGCACCGCCCGCGGCAGGCGTCATTTCTTTTTGCCGGCAACAAGGCGCAGGGGACCGCGGCCGGGCCTCATGCGGCTCAAGCGTGGCCTTGATGGGCCCTGATTCGCATTGATTCGCCTTGAAGCGTCTTGAAGGGCCGCTTTTAGCCGCATGCGCGTGTCTATTCAAACCGGTCCTTCTTGGAGACGGGCTGCGGCGCTTTTCCTTTCTTTTTTATGCCGCGCTGCAGGCCCTTTCAATCGATTGCTGCGCCGGCAGCATGCCGCCCAAGGCATTTGATTTTCAGACAACATGCTTGAACTCAGGCACATTTCAAAAACTTTCGACACCGACGCCGGCCTGGTCAAGGCCGTCGACGACGTTTCCCTCACGATTGAGCAGGGCGAAATCTTCGGGATCATCGGATTTTCCGGCGCGGGCAAATCGACGCTTGTGCGCTGCATCAATCTTCTTGAGCGTCCGAGCGCGGGCGAGGTGGTTATCGACGGCACCGACCTCACCAAGTTGAGCGACGCTGAGCTCCGAGCCGTGCGCCGGCGCATCGGCATGATTTTCCAGCACTTCAATCTCATGCCGAGCCGCACGGTGTTTGACAACATTGCTCTGGCGCTGCGGCACTCGGATCTCAACAAGGAGCAAAAGGCGGCCAAAATCGCCTCTCTGCTTGACCTTGTGGGGCTCTCCGACAAGATGCAGTCTTATCCCGCGCAGCTCTCGGGCGGGCAAAAGCAGCGCGTTGCGATTGCGCGCGCCCTTGCCAACGACCCCAAGGTGCTTTTGTGCGACGAGGCCACCAGCGCGCTCGATCCCCAGACGACGCACTCGATTCTGCGACTTTTAAAGGAAGTCAACCAAAAGCTTGGCCTTACGATTGTCGTCATCACGCACCAGATGGCGGTGATCAAGGAAATCTGCGATCGCGTGGCGGTGATGAAGACGGGCCGCATCGTTGAAGAGGGAGCCATTCTCGACATCTTTGCGCACCCGAAAGCTGATCTCACCAAGGACTTCATCAACACGGCCAACAACGTCAAGAAGTTTCTTGAGCTCGTGCAAAGCGGCGAATTCGCCCATGAGCGCAAAAAGGGCGACAAGGTGCTTCTTTTGACCTACATGGGGCAGTCAACGGGCGAGCCGATGGTGGTGGCGCTCTATGAGCGCTTCAAGGTCAAGGCAAGCATCGTCTTTGGCAACATCGATTTCATTCAGGGTTCGGCCCTGGGCAAGCTCGGCGTCGTTTTGTCGGGCACGCCCGAGGCAATTGAATCCGCGCAGAACTATCTCAAGGACAACGGCGTCACGATCGAGGAGCTTGGCTAGACATGGACTTCATCAACGCACTGATGCCCAATTTTTCCCGCTTGAGCGGCGAGCTGCTCGAGTGCATCGGGCAGACCTTCACGATGCTTGCCGTCTCGGGCACGATCGCTTGGTTCATGGGCGTGGCCGTGGGCGTGCTTTTGATCGTGTGCCGTCCGCACGGCATTTTGGAAAACCGGGTGCTGTTTACAATCTTTGACCGCGGCATCGACATCATCCGTTCGATTCCGTTCATCATTTTGATCGTGCTGCTGATTCCGGTAAGCCGCTTTCTGGTGGGAACGGGCTCGGGCGTGACGGGCTCCTTTGTCGCGCTCGTGGCGGGCACCGTGCCTTTTTTTGCGCGCCAGATCGAATCGGTGCTCTCGGACATCGACCACGGCCTCATTGAAGCAAGCCAGGCGATGGGCTTTTCGCCGCGCGAGATCATCTTCAGCGTCTATTTAAAGGAGAGCATTCCGGGAATCACGCGCGTGACGATGATCACCTTTGTGAGCCTCGTGGGCATCACCGCCATCGCGGGCGCCATCGGCGCGGGCGGCTTGGGCGACTTTGCCATCCGCTACGGCTATCAGATGGGCTATCGCGACATGATTTGGCTTACCGTGATCATCATTCTTTTGATCATCAGCGTCTTTCAGTTCTTCGGCAACATCATCATCCGCAAGTCCACGCACTAGGCGCACGGCGCCTCCTGCAATGAGCGGGCAGCGGATGCCGGGCGGCCCTAAAAAGGTCCGCCCGTTTACGACAAAAGGAAAAGCGAACATGTTTACTCAGGGTTTGAAGAAGTGGGGTGCCGCGCTTGCCTCGGCGGCCGTTTGTGCAGGGCTTTTGACCGGGTGCGGCGACGACGGTGCGGGCAAGGCCGCCGCCGACGGCATGACCGTCGTCAAGGTGGGCGTCGTGGGCGACTACAACGCACAGTGGGACACGATCAACAAGCTGCTTGAAAAGGACAAGATTCAGATCAAGCTCGTGAAGTTCTCCGACTACGCCACGCCCAACCGCGCGCTTGCCGACGGCGAAATTGATCTCAACGCCTTCCAGCACAAGGCCTATCTTGCAAACGACATCGCACGCAACGGCTACAAGATCGAGGCCATTGGCGACACGATCCTCACGCCGCTGCGCATCTTCAACAACAAAAACAAGCTCAAGTCCATCAAGGACGTCAAGGATGGCGACATCTTTGCGATTCCGAGCGACTTGACCAACGGCGGCCGCGCTCTGAAGCTCCTGGAGGCCGCGGGCCTCATCGTCTGCGATCCGGCCAAGGGCTACGTGCCCACCAAGACCGACATCACCGAGTACAAGGTCAAGATTGAAATCCGCGAGGCCGAGTCGGGCGTGCTCTACAACATCCTGCCCGACGTCTCCGCCGCGCTCATCAACGGGGGCAACGCCTACACGGCGGGCCTTGACGCGGTCAAGGACTCGATCTTTACCGAAAACACCAACGCCAAGGAAAATCCCAATGTGGGCGAGCTCTACAACGTGATCGTGGCGCGCTCGGCCGACAAGGACAATCCGGTCTACAAGAAGGTGGTCGACGCCTATCACACGCCCGAAGTTGCCAAGACCCTGATGGATGCCTACAAGGGCGCCTTTACGCCCGTGTGGGCGGGCGCCGAGAACTACAAGTACTAAAAGCGCCCCTTTCATGATTTGGTAATCGGGTGTTTTCCCGCAGGGCGCGGCGGGGACACAAGGCAAAAAGAGAAATTCTCTTGGCCTTGCGTCCCCTTCGGGCCCTTTGTTTTTTCAAAAAAGTTTCTTTTGTCAAAGATGCTTCACATCGATCCGGACATTCTCGCGCTCAAGGACTACATCGTCGGCATGCGCCGCTACTTTCACGCGCACCCCGAAGTGAGCCTCAAGGAATTCAACACGAGCCGCCGCATCCAGCAAGAGCTCGACGCCATGGGCATTGCCTATGAGCATGTGGGCGAGACGGGGCTCTGCGCGCGCATCGACGGCAAGCGTCCCCCAGAGGGGCGCAGGGCGCACGTCGTGGCGCTGCGCGCGGACATGGACGCGCTCGGCATGCAGGATTTGAAGACCTGCGAGTACGCCTCGCAAAACGAAGGGTTCTGCCACGCCTGCGGGCACGACGGACACACGGCGGCGCTTCTTGCGGCCGCGCGCGTACTCAAGGCGCGGGAAAACGACTTTAGCGGTCAAGTGCGCCTTTTCTTTCAGCAGGCCGAGGAGATCGGGCAGGGGGCGCGGCAGTTTGTGGCGGCAGGGCTTTTAAAGGGCGTTGACCGCATTTTGGGCGCTCACGTCACAAGCTCCCTTGCGGTCGGGCAGGTTGCGGCCGTCTCCGGCCCCATCAACGCGAGCTGCGACTATTTCCGCATCAAAATCAAGGGCAAGGGGGCGCACGTTTCCACGCCGCACCTGGGCGTTGATGCGCTTTATGTCGCAAGCCAGATCGTGGTGGCGCTGCAGAGCATCGTCGCGCGCGGCACCAATCCGATGGATGCGGTCGTGGTGGGCGTGGGCAAGGCAAGCGCCGGCACGCAGTACAACATCGTGGCCGAAGATGCCGAGCTTGAGGGAACGACGAGAACGTTTACGCCCGAGGTGCGCGAAAAAACCAACCGCCGCGTCGTCGAGATTGCAAAGGCCACGGCCGCGCTTTATGGCGCGACCGCCGAGGTGGAGTTTCGCAGCTACTCCTCGCCCTTGATCACCGATCCCAAGGCAACGGCCGAGGTGCGAAGCGTCGCCCGGGAGATCGTGGGAGACGAGGGGCTAGTCGACTATCCCAAGTCCATGCAGGCCGAGGATTTCGCCGAGTATCTGCCGCAGTGCTGCGGCACCTTCATCTACTTTGGCACGCGCAGCAGCAAGGCGGGGACAGAGTATTCAAACCACAACGGGCACTTTGACATCGACGAAGACGGCCTTCTGGTCTCGGCGAGCATCTTTGTGCACTACGCGCTTTTTGTCCTCAACAATCTCGTTGAGGACTAAGAAGAAGACGGCGGCAGCCGGCGAGAGCGTTTAAGCCTGCCGCCAGTCGGAAAGGCCCACGGCGTGGCGCGCGGCGATGCGCCCGAAGGCAAGGCACTCGGCCACGTTGCTTGAGCCCTGATAGACCGTGCCCCAAAGCGAGCCCAGTTCGCCTGCCGCATAAAGCCGCCCGACGGGCTCGCCCGCACGGTCAAGAATCTGGCCGCTGGCGTTGCGCTTCGGGCCCCCTTGGGTGTTGAGAAGCGCGGGGTAGAGTTCGACCGCGTAATAGGGCCCCGTTTGGATGGCTTCGGAGAGCCTCCGGGGCGTGAGCCCCTTGATGGAGTCCTTTTCCGTGAGGGGCTTTTGCATGCGGCGGCCAAAGTCCTTGTCTTCGCCTTGGGCAACGCATGCGTTCCAGCGCTCGACGGTGGCTTCAAGCGCGTTGCCGTCAAGCCCGATGATGCGGGCAAGCTCCTTGATCGTGTCCGCCTTTTTGACGACGCCCGCTTCAATTTCGCGGCTGCAGTCGGGCGACCAAACGTACCCCTCGATCACCGCGGCGTAGCCAAAGCGCTGATGCGTGAGGCTGCCCGAGAGACGCGCCTTTTCATCAAAGATCGCCCAGCAGGGAATGGCGGGGTAGCAGTGCGCGACGGGGTCGAAGTGATTGACGCTGTAGAGCGCCGCGTGCAGGTCGACGTCGGCCTCGTCGGCAAAGCGCCTGCCGAAGCGGTCGACCCAGATGTAGCCCGCCGTCATCGGGTGAAACGGAATGGCGCTTCCAAGCCCCGGCACGCGCATGCCAAGAGGACAGGAATAGGCGCGCATGTGCCAGAGCGCGGCGTTGACGCTTTGCGCCATGCGAAGTCCGTCGCCCGTGTTGGCAGGAGTCCCGAGCGAGGCCAAGGGCGAGCCCTGACAAAACGCATCGAGCGACTCGGCGTCGCACTCGTAGCCGCCGGTTGCAAGAATCACCGCCTTGCGCGCGCCGATGTTAAGCCTCACGCCCTCTTTGGTGCAGGCCGCTACGCCCACGACTTCAAGCCCATCGTTGTCGTCCGAGTCTTTCACGATGAGCTCAAGGGCGGGCGTCTCGTAGAGCACTTGCGCGCCCAGGCGCTCGGCGTGGCGCTTGAGCGTCTCAAAAAGGTTGATGCCGCCCGTGGCAGGCCCCTTGACGCAGTACTTCGTGATCGTCTCGGCGTGCGGCAGGCTCGGGAAATTCGCGTAGCCCGAAACGGCAAGCTCGATGTCCTTGTCGAGAGAGGCGAAAAACGCTTTCGTATCGGCCGCCTCACGGCAGAAGGCGCGCACGGCCTGCGGGTCCATTTCGCTTGCGCCAAGCTCAAAGGTTTTCGACAAATAGACGAAAGCGGCTTCGGGGTCTGCCGGGATGATGAAGTTGCCCGCCGAAACCGCCGTGTTGCCGCCGCCCGAGGCGGTCTTCTCAAGCACGATGCAGGAGTGGTTTTGCCGCCGCGCTTCAATGGCCGCGCTGGCGCCGGCTCCGCCCATGCCTGCGATCACGATGTCGGCGGTTTTGTCAAAGCGCATCTCCGGACTCCAGCGCACGGGCCGAATGCCCGCGCGGGGGTGGGAGGGGTGCGCGCATTGTTGTGAACGAAAACTGGTGCTGTTCTGGGCGTGAGAATCGGGCACGGGAGGGGCTTCCTTAAATTTTGAGGACTGCTTGATGACTTGAAAAAAGGGCCGCGGCGGCCGTCGGGGAAAGGGCGGGATGATCAAGGATGCACTACCCTTGTGCGCGGCGCAGGGGGCCGCGCCACGAGTCCCGCATTAAACGGGGCTTTGGCGGCTGCGTGCTGCAAACGGAAATTATAAATTTGCCTTGCAGCCGCGATTTTCGGGAACAAGAAAGCGCGGCCCCGGAAGGGGGCTCGCGCCCGCTCAGAAGAGAGTTCCCGCGCAGCCAAGCTCCTGCGGGCGTGTGCAAGAAAATGGGCGGGAAGGCCCTTGCCGCCTCTGAGGCTTATTGTTCAAGCGCCGTCGGCAGCACGAGCGACTTGACGTCCACGCGCTTTTGCATCATGCCGTTTTGAACCAGAAACTCCTGATCGACGTCCAGTCCCTTGATGTCGTCTTCGGTGAGGGTGCTGTAGTAGTGCGACCACTCGGCAAGCGTCCTCGCGTCAGCCATCGAGATGCCGTGCTCCTTGGCGCCCAGCGCCACGGCCTCCTCGCGGTGCGCGCGGATCCACGCAAGCGCTTCGCGGTGGGTTTTCACGACGAGCTTCAAGGCCTCGGGGTACTTTTGAGCAAAGGAGTCGCTTGCCGTCAGAACCAGATTGACGTTCACGAGCCCCCGCGCCGTGGTGATCGTGCGGCAGCCGCTTTCATTGGCCTTGATGACGGCGCTTGCGGCAAGAAGCGCCGCATCGACGCTGCCCGTCAAAAGCGCGGACAAGGCGGGCGCCGGGTCCATGGAGATGAATTCAACGTCGTCAATGGATAGCCCCTCCTTTTTCAGGGCGGCCACAAGGAGCTGATGCAAAACCGTGCCGCGGGGGCCGGCAACTTTCTTGCCCTTGAGATCCTTGACCGAGAGGGTCTTTCCCTTGGGACCCACGATGGCAAAGGTGTCGGTCGGGTGCGCCACGCCGTCGGCAACGAGAACGCGGCTGCCCGCGCCGTTTGCCATCAAAAGCGAGGCGGTGTTCATCACGGCCGAGACGTCGATTGACCCCGCGGCCATTGCCTGGGCCTGCTTGGCCCCCGAGGTGATCGTGTGCCAGGTCACGCGCGTGCCGTACTTTTCAAAGGCGCGCTCGAGCATGCCGCGGTTTTTGAGAACCATGTTCTGCAGGTTGAACGGAGCCTTGACGTAGACGATGTCAAGCGTCTCGGGCATGGTGCGGTCGGCGGCGAAAGCCGCGGAGCCCGAAAAGCCCAGGGTTGCTAGAGAGGACAGTGCGGCAAGAGAAAACGCGCGCCGGGTGAGCAAAGTCATGAACGTACTCCTAAGGTGGAAATTTGTGTTTGTGCATTGTTGAGAGGGAATCGCCGCGAAAATGCCGGACGTCGGAGGCAAAAGGCCCCTGAATCAGGCAGGCTCACCGCCCTCCTTGAGACCGATGCCGAGCCTCGAAAAACGAAGCAAGGATCGTGTCGGCAAGTTCTGCCACGCCCTTTTGGCCGATTCTGCGCGGGTAGGGCGCTTCGTGGCGCCAGGTTTGCGTAATTCGGCCGTTGTCAAGCCTGCAGATGGTTTTGGAGAGCAAGACGGCCTCGAGCACGTCGTGCGTGACGAGAATCGTGGTCATCGGGCGCCGCGCGGCGATGTCGATGAATTCGCTTCGAAGCTTTTCGCGCGTAAGAGCGTCAAGGGCGCTGAAGGCTTCGTCAAGAAGCAGGATGTCGGGGTGTCTGCACAGGGCGCGCGCCATGCCCACGCGCTGGGCCATGCCGCCCGAGAGTTCATGGGGCATCTTGGCGGCTGCGCCTGACAAGCCCACGACGGCAAGCGTCTCGGCCGTGCGGGCCTGCTGCTCGGCTTTGGGAAGGTGCCGCACGGCAAGCGCGACGTTGTCCTTGACCGAGAGCCAGGGAAAAAGGCGCGGCTCTTGAAAGACCATGGAGATCACGGGCTTGGGGGAGCAGCCCCGGGCTTGGGTTTGGGTGTAGACGATGCTGCCGGCGTCGGCCTTTTCAAGGCCCGCGAGCAGGCGCAGGAGCGTCGTCTTGCCGCAGCCGCTTTCTCCGACGATGGACGTGATGGCGCCCGCTTCGAAGTCAAAGCTCAAGTCGTCGGCAGGCGTGCTCGCTGCACCCTCAGGGTGCGAAAAGCGCTTGACGAGGCGGCGGCAGGAAACGGCAAACATGGCGCTCTAGCCCCTTTGCGCTGCGGCGCCCGTGACAAGCGGCATCAGGGCCTTGAGCACCTTGGCAAGAAGCTTGTCGGCAGCAATTCCAAGCACGGCGATCGTGATGATGCCCGCAAGAACGCAGTCGGTCTTGAGATACTCGCCCGACTCGTTGATGAGGTAGCCCAGGCCCGAAGAGGCGGCAATGAGTTCGGCTCCGACCAGAGCGCGCCAGCTGTAGCCAAAGCCAAGCCGCAGGCCCGTGAAGATGCCCGGCATTGCCGCCGGCAGCAGGATCAGGCGAAATGTTTCGCGCGGCGTAAAGGCAAGCGAGGCGCCCACTTCAAGAAGTTTTTTGTCAACGCCCGCAAAGGCCGTGCGCGTGTTGAGGTAGATGGGAAAGACGCCCGAGAGAAAGACGATTGCAATCTTGGGCGCCTCTCCAATGCCAAACCACAGGATCAAGAGCGGCACGAGCGACAAGGGCGGCGTCACGCGCAGGCACTCAAGCACGATGTGAAGGCTTTTTTGCGCGGCAGGCGCGCGGGAAAACCACAGCCCGAGGCCGATGCCCGTCACGCTTGCCAGGGCAAAGCCGCTCAAGGAGCGCGCGCTTGAAGCAAGAACGTGCTCGGCGAGGGCGCCGCTCGCGGCAAGCTCCACAAAGGCCTGCGCCACGGCGCCGGGCGAGGGCAGAAGAATGGCGGGAACGGCGCCGGTTTGCGTCACCGCACCCCAAAGCAGCACGATGGCAAGCGGGAAGACGAAATAAAGGCCGGATTTCACGGAAAAAAAGGGGCTCGTGAGAAGAAGGCGAGACAATTGCCGCACAGGCGCGCCAGGGGGCGCGCAATACATATTCAAGGAAAGCTGCGGGAAGTCCGGGGAAGTCCAGAAAAGTCCGAGGGGTGGCCGGGGACGAAGGACAAATCCCCTTGCCCGGGCGGCGGGCGGCGGGAGCATGGCGGCGCGCCGGGAGCCGCGAAAGGAGCAATTTTAGAGCCTTCGGCGGGATTGGGAGAAAGGCTCGCGGCCTTGCTAATCGAGCGGGGCCTGATAGCGGTGGCGGCAGCGCAGGCAGTGCGGCAGCGTGCCGCGCCCTTCGGGGTCGGCGGCCTTGACGTAGGGCGAAGACCAGCGGCAGATGCTCCGAAGCAGAGGCAGCACCGAGCGGCTTTTTTCCGTGAGCCGGTATTCAACGCGGGGAGGAATTTCGTCAAACTGCTCGCGGCTGACCATGCCGTGGGCGATGAGCTCCTTGAGCGTGTGCGCGAGCACGGCGTCGGTGATGTTGACCATGTCGCGGCGCAGGTCGCTGTAGCGCAGAAAGTCGTGTTTGCCGAGAACGCACAGAATGCGCGCCTTCCACTTGCTGCCAAAAAGTGCAAGACCGTATTCAAGCGGACAGCCGAGATCGGGTTTGGGGCTTGGGCGGGCCATGGCGTCTTTGTCTCTTCTCTTAGCGTGCTCTCTTGGTTTGACGGAAAGGGGAGGGCTGCAGGCGTGCGTCCCGCCCGCAGGCGGCAGCGGCCCCGGGCGGCTTTGCCTCAGTATACATGTATGCCAATTTGCCCGGGATGGAAACTCCTTGCCTGCGGCGCGGCTCCGGTTTTTCACGCTGATACAATCGCCTCCCATGCAGACCGTCCTACTTCACAGCTGCTGCGCGCCCTGCTCGGCGGCCATCATCGAGTGGATGCTCGGGCACGACATCGTTCCGACCATCTATTACTTCAACCCCAACATCTACCCGCAGGCCGAGTACGTCAAACGCAGAGACGAACTCACGCGCCACGCACAAAGGCTGGGGCTTGCGGTCATTGACGGCGACTGGGATCATCAAGCCTGGCGCGAGGCCGTCGCGGGGCTGGAAAACGAGCCCGAGCGCGGAGCGCGCTGTCAGACGTGCTTTAACGTGCGCCTTGCGGCAGCCGCCCGCAAGTGCCATGAGCTCGGGCTGGGGCGCTTTGCCACGACTCTGGCCTCAAGCCGCTGGAAGTCGCTGGAGCAGGTCAACGCCGCGGGGCGGCTCGCCGCTGCGCGCTACGACGACGTCCAGTTCTGGGAAAAGAACTGGCGCAAGGACGGACTGCAGGAGCGCCGCGGAGAGCTTCTTGCCTTTTACGGCTTTTACAACCAGCACTGGTGCGGGTGTGAATTTTCCTGGCGCGATACGCTCGCGCGCGGCCTCGATAAATTGGGGCTTGCCGCCCCAGAGAAGGCCCCGCAGGCAGCCGCGCCCGCCTCGGGCAAGCGCGGCTAGGGCCTGCTTTTTCGGGCGCTCTCTCTACGGCTTGATGATCACGCCTGCCTGCGGATGAAAGTGCGCGGCAATCACGGCGCCCGGCTCAATGATCCGGGTGCCGGGCAAAAACGGCACCGACATGCTGAAGGGGCGGCCCGAGGCCGTTTTCTGATCCGACCCTTCGATCATGACCTCGTAGTCGATTCTGTCGCCCTCAAAGAGCCGGTTGACGACGTGCATGGAGAGCGTGTTTTCGCCCTCGAGCATCGAGAGGTTTTCAGGGCGCACCACAAGAAGCGCCTTTTCGCCCGTTTTCGGTGCGTTTTGCCGCCCGATTCTTGCCTTGAGTTCAAAGCCCGCCACGCTAAAGCGTCCGAGTCCGTCGGCCTCGATCGATTTCAGCGTCCCTTCGATAAGGTTGGCCTGACCGATGAAGTCGGCAACAAAGGGCGTTGCCGGATCTTCGTAGAGGTTCATCGGGGTGCCGAGCTGATCGATGTGCCCGCGGTTCATCACCATGATGCGGTCGGACATCGTGAGCGCTTCCTTCTGATCGTGCGTGACGTACAGGCACGTGATGCCCAGATCCTGCTGAATGCGGCGGATTTCGGTGCGCATGTGAAGCCTTAGCTTGGCGTCAAGGTTCGACAGCGGCTCGTCCATTAAAAGGAGCTTTGGCTCGAGCACCAGAACGCGCGCGAGCGCCACGCGCTGCTGCTCGCCGCCCGAGAGCTGGTTGGGGTAGCGGCCTTCGGCCTTTTCCAGCCCCACCATGGCAAGCGCTGCGCGCACCTTGCGCGCGGCCGCTTCGCCCGTTTCTCTTCGGATCTTGAGACCGTAGGCCACGTTGTCGCCCACCTTCATGTGGGGAAAGAGAGCGTAGTTTTGAAACACGAACCCCATGCCGCGCTCGTTGGCGGGCACGCGGGTAATGTCGGCGCCGTCGACCAGAATGCGGCCGCTTGTGGGCGTTTCAAAGCCTGCGATCATGCGCAGCGTCGTGGTCTTGCCGCAGCCCGAGGGGCCGAGAAAGGTGAGAAATTCTCCGGCGGCGACGTCCAGGCAGACGTTGTTGACCGCGTAGAACTCCTCGTTGTCCTTGACGTAGCGGCGGGAGATGTTTTCAAGCTTCAGTGATACAGACATGGCAACTCGTTAGATGCGGCCGCCGTTGCGGCACAAAACTTTGGCAATGAGGGTCATGGCGCCGGAGGCGGCAAAGACCAGGGCGATGAGAACGACGGAGAAGGCGCAGGCCTGCGCAAACTGCAGCTCCGTCATGCACTCGAGAATGCGCGTGGTCATGAGCGTCCAGGAGACCGACACAAGGAAGATCGTGGCGCTGATGGCCGTCATCGAGTGAATGAAGAGATACTTCATGCCGGCCAGAACCGCGGGCAGCACCAGCGGAATCGTGATCGAGCAGAAGGTACGCGCGGGGCTCGCCCCGAGGCTCAAGCTTGCCTCCTCAATGGAGGGGTCGATCTGCGTTAAAGCGGCAATAACGTTGCGGATGCCCGCCGACGAGTAGCGAAAGAGGTAGGCTGCAATCAGGATGTAGACCGTGCCCGTGAGAATGATCGGCTCGTCGTTGAAGGCAATGATGTAGGCAATGCCCACGACCGTGCCCGGCAGCACGTAGTTCAAAAGCGAGAGCGTCTCGAGCGTCTTGTGGCCGCGCACCTTGAGCCGCGTCGTCGCGTACCCCACGAGCACGGCGAGAAGCCCGCCCAGAGGCGTGCCCACGCAGGCGATGATGAGCGTGTCCTTGATCGCCTTCATGCCGTGGGTGAAGACGTAGGCGTAGTTCTCAAGCGTCACCGTGTTGTTGACGCCCCAGACCTTGACCAGAGAGCCGATGACGATCACGGCGTAGATGGCCACGATAAAGACAATCACAAGGGCCACGAGACAAGCCATGAGCGTCGTGATGACCGGCCCCGGCCCCTTGATCGAGCTTTTCCCGCCCGCCTTGCCGCTTACGGTGACGTAGCTCTTGCGTCCGACCCAGTAGTGCTGCAGCGCATAGACCGCAATGGCGGGAATGAGCAGCATGAAGGAGAGCGCGGCGCCGCCCTTGAAGTCGTACATGCCGGTAATTTGCAGATAGGCCTGCGTGGGCAGCACGGGGAAGGAGTGCCCGCCCAGCACCTGCGGCGTGGCAAAGTCGGCAAGCGAGCAGGAAAAAACGAGCAAAAAGGCGTTGGCAATGCCCGGCACCGCAAGCGGCAGCGTCACCGTGCGAAACACCTTGGCGCTGGTGGCGCCAAGCGAGTAGGCCGCGTCTTCGAGATTGGCGTCGATGCGCGAGAGCACGGTCGCAATCGTCATGAAGGCCACGGGAAAGAAGGTGAGCGTCTCGCTGATGAAGGTGCCCCAAAAGCCGTAGAAATTGAAGTTTTCAAGTCCCAGCAGCTGCAGCACGATGCCGTTGGGCCCCAAAAGGAGCGTGAGCGCAATGCTGCTCGTAAAGGGCGGCGAAATAAGCGGCAGGATCGTGACGGCGCTCACGGCAAGCTTGAGCCAGGACGGAAGATTCAGGCGCGTCGTCACAAAGGCAAAGACAAACCCAAGGAGCGTGCCCGAGACGCCGACGGCGCACCCGAGCAAAATGCTGTTGACCGCCGAGCGGCGGTCGTACCAGTTGTCAAGAAACGGCCGCAGGTTTTCAAACGTGAAGCTGCCGTCGACCCAGAAGGTCATGGCAAAGAGCCGGCACAGGGGGTAGAGCACAAAGAGCGCGAGAAGAAGCCACAAAACGGCGATTGTCAGGCGCGTGACGACGTCCCTGTTGGCGGAGGCGACGGGAGTGGGCATAAAACATCACCCGGAAAAAGGCATAAAAGACAGGTCTCGAGGCCTCTTTTTGATCAAAGCGCCGGCAGCGGCGGCTGCTGCCGCGGGCGGGGAGCTCGCTTTGGCGTTTGGCCGCGCCTTGTAAGAAGGCAGGCGGCCGAAAGTGCGTACGCCAGGGGCTTTCAATAGGCCCTCAATAGCCCCGAAATAAGCCCGCAAAAGACCCGCAAAAGATGCGCGGGGGACTTTTGCAAAAAGCCCGCCGGGAGCCCGCGGAGGGGCCCGGCGCCCAAAGGTCTGCGAGACGGCAAATGCGGTCAGGTTTTGGCTGACGCGGCTACTTGATCACTTCGTTGATCCAGCGCTGCGTAAACTCCTTGCGCTTGTCGCCCTTCCAGGTGACGTCGACGGCCACCGTGTTGATTTTGCTCAAGTCAAGAATCGGGTTGGTGGTCTTGACGTCGTTGCGGGTGGGCACGTAGTTGATCTTGTTGGCGACGATGAATTCGGCGAACTTCTTCGAGGCGGCCCAGTCGACGAACTTCTTGGCCTCGGCGTTGTTTTTGCCGCCCTTGATGACGCCCGTGGCCTCGATGCCGAAGCTCACGCCGTCCTGCGGGTAGCTGATCGTCACGGGATAGCCCTGCTGCGCGATGTCAAGGGCGTCGACGATGTAGAAAATCCCCGAGGCGCACTGCCCGGTCGCAATGGGCATGGCGCCGCCCGCGCCGCTCTTGGTGTAGAGCTGCACGTTGGCGTTGAGCGCCTTCTGGAACTTGAAGGCCTCGTCTTCTCCCATCACCTTCACAAGAGAATAGATGCGCTCGGTCGCGGTGCCCGAGGTGCGGGCGTCGGCCATCTGCAGGTTGTTCTTGTAGCGGGCATCGAGCAGGTCGGCCCACTTCGAGGGCGGCTGCATGCCGTTTTTCTCAAGGAACTTGGTATTGGTCAGAAAGCACAGCGGAATGATGCCAATGCCCGTCCAGTGGTTCTCGGCGTCGCGGTACTCGGGCGCGATCACATCCGAATCCGCAGGCCGGTAGGCTTCGAAGATGCCCTCCTTGACGCCGGCGGCATAGGTGTCGGCGGGACCGCCCAACATCACGTCGACCTGGGGATTTCTCTTTTCGGCAGTGAGGCGGGCGAGCGCTTCGCCGGAAGAAAAGCGCAGGAAGTTCACCTTGATGCCGGTGTCCTTCGTGAACTCCGCAAAGATTTGGGAGGCGTATTTCTCGGGCATGATGGTGTAGGCGTTGAGTTCGGCCGCATTTGCCGAGGCGCACAAAGCCGCCAGCAGCCCTGCCGCAAGAGCAGTCAGTTTCTTCGACATGTCGGATCCTTGAAGTCGGATTGATGTTGGAATTTTTTTATTGGTAAAAGATGAGCACGGGCGCAGCTTCCTCGGATAAAAATCGGGCCGTCCGCAGACGGCGCAACGTGCGAAAAAACGGAAAGCTTCGCTCTTAAAACTCGTATTGTAGGGAGCACGGAGAAAAGATGGAAAGGAGGCCTTGCTTTTGCGTGCGGGCAAGGACGGCGCGTGAAGCGGTGAAAGAATACGAAACGGCCCGGATCAACCGGGCCGTCGCGTCATGGAATTTGAGTGATCAAATTTGTAGCGGAGCTTAGAGCACCGGACCTTCCATGTAGATCTCAAGCTCTTCGGCGTAGTCGAGCGTCTCCATCTTCGTCATGCTGCCCGAGGCGATGTCAAGCAGGTGGGAAAGCAGCCTCTCGCCCTCCTTGTCGATCGAAGCGCCGCGCGTCATGATGGCCGAGGAGTCGAAGTCGAAGTTGTCGGGCGAGCGCGAGTAGGCAAGCTCGTTGCCCGTGACGTAAAGAAAGGGCGAAACCACCGTCGGGTTGATGGCGGGCATCATCGGGTAGTTGGGCATGGCGCCGCCGCCCATCTGATAGATGACGATGGCCGCGCCGCAGGCCGTAAAGCAAAGCGGCAGCGACAGCGACGACATCCAGGCGTCGACAAAGTAAAGGCCGTGTCCTGCGGGACGCTCGGCGTACTGCAGCACGCCTTCAATCGGCGCGTGGCCGCTCTTGGCGATGGCCCCGAGCGACTTTTCCTCAAGCGTCGTGATGCCTGCGGCGATGTTGGCGGGAATCGGGTTGATGGCGCGGATGTCTTCGCCCGTGGAGAGCGCCTTTTCCTCCCAGCGCCGGGCGGCGGCAAGGATGGCCTTGGAGACTTCGGGCGTTCTGCCGCGGGCGGCAACAAGGTCTTCGGCGCCGATGATTTCCGTCGTTTCTGAGAAAAACGCCGTGCCGCCGGCGGCGACGACGCGGTCAAAGGCAGCGCCCACGCACGGGTTGCCTGCGATGCCCGAGGTGGCGTCGGACGTGCCGCACTTCACGCCCAGTGTCAGAGCCGAGAGCGGGCACTCGCTGCGGCGCATGCGGGAGACTTCAAGGAGCACTTCGCGCGTGGCTTTAAGCGTCTCGCCAAGGACGCCGTAGCTGCCGCCCGATTCGGTGAGGTAGACGATGCGGTAGGGCTTGCCCGTTTTTTTGGCTTCGGCTTCAAACCGGTCGGCGCCCATGTTCTTGTAGGCGCTGCCCGTGACGGGCTTTGTGGCAAGCAGCACGATGCCGCCCACGTTGGGGTTGTTCATGAGGCCCGTCATCGTGCGCACGATGACCTCGCGGTCGGCCTTGGTGCGGCCGGTTTCGGCCGGGATTTCAAAGTGACGCGTGTTGCGCGTCATCTTCTTGACGCTTGAGCAGATGAAGTTGAGCGAGCGGTTGATCGGCATGAGCAGCACGTAGTTGCGCGCGCCTGCCTGACCGTTGGGACGCATGTAGCCAAGAAATGTCGTCATTGATTGTCTCCTTTGTCCTCGTCGCCCAGATCGCCTCTGCCGCGGCCGCCCTCGACGTTGTTGACATGCACCAGAGCCCCGGGGGCGATGTCGCTCGTGGCGCGCCCGATGGTGTGCGCGTACTTGATGACGGGCGCGCCCTTGGCCATGGGCTTGACGCAGATTTTGAAGCCGTAAGGGATCTCTTCAATGGCGCGGATGCTGCCGCAGACCGCCCCGTCCATCAAAACGTCGAGTTCATCGCCCGCAGCCGTTGCCTGCAGCACTGTGGCAACCGTGTCTTCGGGCGTCAGTAGCAAAGCCTTCATGCTCAATCCTCCAAAACGGCGCCTTGGGTTGGTGAGGTGGGTCGCGGCGCCGCCGTCGATGATTCTAGAGCGCGGCAAAAACGCCCTGCGGGCCAAGTCGGAAGGCCGGCACAAAGGAATTCCCTGATGGAAAACGAGCGCGCGCCCCGGCACGGGCCGAAACAAAAAGAGAAGGGTCGGGCGGGAAAAGAAAAACGAGGGAAGAGCGAGGGAAGGGCGAGGGGAGAATGCGCGCGCAGGCAACAAAAAAGCCGCATCAGCGGCGGCTCGTTTTGCAGAAACTGCAGCGCATGAAGCGCTTTTGGCGTCCCTATGGGGATTCGAACCCCAGTTCTAACCGTGAGAGGGTCATGTCCTAGGCCTCTAGACGATAGGGACGCGAGGCTTTGTGAGCTCGGCATTTTATCGAAGTTTTTGAAAAAAGCAAATGCCGTCGCAAAAAAATTTTCGAAATCGATGCAAGGGGCGCCCTCGAGAGCCTTGCTTGCGGCCTTGCTTGCGGCCCTGCCGGGGGCGCCGAGCTCGACGTTTTCAAGGCTTGGCGGAGCCTTCGGGCGCCGCTTGCCTGCGGTCATCCTTGCGAAAACTTCCGCGCACCATGTCAAAGCGAAAGAATCTGCACTCCAAGGGGCCGTTAAAGAGAGGAATCTTGCGCGATTCGCTCAGGCGCATCTGCCGCGGGAGGTTTCTGTCGCTGGTGAGCAGCCATGCGCTCCAGCCCGCAAAGCCGCGCTTGAGGTTGTCCGAGACATCCTTCATCATCGAGCCCACCGAGGCGCTCTTGGGGTTGGACTGCTCGCCGTAGGGGGGATTGGCAACGATGAGGCCCTCTGAGGCCGGGGCCTTGATTTCGCGTGCGTCGCAGCGCTCAAAGATGAGGCGCCCGTCTTCAAGGAGCTCTCCGAGTCCCGCCGCTTTTGCGTTGTCAACGGCCTTTTGCACCACGATCGAGCTGATGTCGCTTGCGTGAATCGAAACCGGCGCATGCCGGTTGACGGCAGCGCGCGCGTCGTCTTTGATCTCGTTCCAGAGCTCGCGGTCAAAGTCCGAAAAGTTTTCAAAGAGAAAGTGCCGGTTAAGGCCCGGGGCCATGCCGCAGGCTGCGCGTGCGGCTTCAATGGCAATCGTCCCCGAGCCGCAGAAGGGGTCAACGAGAGCCGTATCGGGCCTCCAGCCCGCAAGCATCAAAAGGCCGCTTGCAAGGTTTTCCTTGAGCGGCGCCTCTCCCTTGTCGGAGCGCCAGCCGCGCTTAAAGAGCGCCTCGCCGCACATGTCGAGATAAAACGTGCAGTAGCGCGAGTCGACGAAGGCAAAGATGCGGATGTCGGGATGGGCGCGCTCAACGTTGGGCCGCGTCTGCATGAAGTGATTGAACCTGTCGCAGATGCCGTCCTTGATGCGAAGCAGCGTGAAGTCAAGGCTTCTCAACGGCGAGCGGTGCGCATTGATGTCGACGCGAATGGTTTTCTCGGGCCCGAAGTGCTCCTCCCACTTCGTGCGGCAGGCAAAGTTGTAGATGTCCTCTTCGTCGTAGTAGTCCGAGCTCGCAAGCCGCATCAGGATGCGGCTCGCAAGACGCGACGTCAGGCACGCGCGCATGGCCGCGGCCATTGATCCCGCAAAGAAGACTCCCCCGCGGGCGGGTTTGACTTCCGCGGCTCCGGAAGCTTTGAGCTCTTCGCAAAGGAGCGCTTCAAGCCCGAGCGGGCAGACTGCGTAAAAGGAGATTTTTTTTGCCATTTGTGTATGCGGGCGATGCGAAAAGAAAAGGTTTGTGACGAGAGAGGGTTTCGTTTGCGGCGCTAAAAAGATTTCAAAGCGCCGCAAAAAGCAGTGAAAATTCAGCTGCGGCCTTCGCCGTGGCCCATGACGATGTACTTGAGGCTTGTAAGCCCCAAAAGTCCCACCGGGCCTCTGGCGTGCAGCTTTCCGTTGCTGATGCCGATTTCTGCGCCCAGGCCGTACTCGTAGCCGTCGGCAAGGCGCGTCGAGCAGTTGACCATGACGCTGCCCGAGTCGACTTCGCGCAAAAAGCGCCGGGCTGCCGTCAGATCGTTGGTGATGATGGCATCGGTGTGCCTTGAGCCGTGCCGCGCGATGAAGTCAATGGCGGCATCCAAGCTTGCAACGGCGGCAATGGAAATGATCGGCGCGTTGTATTCCGTGTCCCAGTCGGCGGGGTCGGCGGGCTTTGTGGGAAGGCCCGCTTTTTCGAGCACGGGTTTTGAGCTGGAATCGCAGCGCATCTCCACGCCCTTGTCGGCGAAGATGCGGCCGATGCGCGGCAAAAACGCCTCGAGCACGGCTTCGTGCACAAGCAGCGTCTCGGTGGCGTTGCAAGGCGAATAGCGCTGCGTTTTGGCGTTGTCGACGACGCGCACGGCCATCTCAAGGTCGGCGGCTGCGTCCACATACGTGTGGCAGATTCCCTCGAGGTGATGAATCATCTCGATGCGGCTTTCCTCCTGCAGGCGGGCGATCAGGCCTTTGCCGCCGCGCGGGATGATGACGTCGATGAGGCCTTTTGCGCGAATCATTTCGCCGACGAAGGCGCGGTTGGCCACGGGGGCCGTGATGACGGCGTCTTCAGGAAGACCCGCCGCAAGAAGCGCCTTGCGCACAAGGCTGCCCAGCAGCCGGTTTGTCTCAAAGGCTTCGGACCCTCCGCGCAAAATGGCGGCGTTGCCCGACTTGATCGTGAGTGCGGCGGCGTCGACCGTGACGTTCGGGCGCGACTCGTAGATGATGCCGATGACGCCCAGGGGCACGCGCATGCGGCCGACGGCAATGCCCGAGGGCTGCACGTGCATGTCGGAAATTTCTCCGACCGGGTCGGCTAACGCAGCAATCTGCCGGCAGCCCGCGGCCATCGTCTCGAGCACGCGGTCGGTGACCGTGAGGCGGTCGACAAAGCTCGCGGGGTAGTTGTTGGCGCGTGCGCGTTCAAGATCGAGAGCGTTGGCTTTTTGAATGGCGTCGCGCTCGGCGAGAAGGCTCTCGGCTATTGCAGCGAGCGCGGCGTTTTTGGCTGCCGTCGAGGCCCGCGCGAGTTCCCGGGCCGCCTGCTGGGCGCGCGCGCCCGTCTCAAGCATCAGGGCGTGAAAGTCAGTGCTGTTGTCGTTTGCCATGCCAAAGATGCCTCAAAAAAAGAGGGGGATAAGGGTGGGGCGTAAAAAAGGCTGCAGGCGATCCTGCCGCGTTTTTGTTTCAGAAGCCGCAAAAAAGGCAGAGACGCATCTCGTGCGCCGTCTGTTTCCTTTTTAAGTTGGCAGCCGGCCGTCAGCGAGCCAGGAAACTCGCCAGACTTGCCAGTTCAACCCAGGGATCGGCGTCGCGGTCGGCAACGACGAGCCCTTTTGAAATCTTATCGATATCCGCGGCAAGCATCAGGGCGCTGGCAAGCTTGCGCGAGCTCATGCGCGAGGCGGCCTGCATGGCGCGCCGTTTTCTTTCCAAAGGGAAAATGCGCAGCTGCGAGGCGGCGGACTCGCGCGAGACGCCCTGATCCATCAGCGCGCGCAGCCTGGCGCTTGAGCGGATGTCCTCGGAGAGCGCCCACAAAAAAGCCGGAATCGACTCGCCCTTGGCGCGCAGGTTTTCCAAAATCCGCACGGCCTTGGCGCCGTCGCCCGCAAAGATCGAGTCAAGGAGGTTTTCAACGTCAAAGCTTGCCACGTCAAGCACCGCGCGCTCGACGTCCTTGAGTTCGACTTCCTTGCCCTTGCCAAAGCGGTAGTAGAGCTTGAGCACCTCCTGATTGGCGGCAAGAAGGTTGCCCTCGCAGCGCTCGCACAAAACGCCGATTGCCTCGGGCGTGGCCGTCAGCCCCCAGCGGGCAAGGCGCGCCTTGAACCACCCGGGAAGTTCGCGGGCGGAAACGGGGGAGCATTCAACGACCTGCGCGGCCGCGGAAAGCTTTTTGTACCAGGCGGCGTTTTTGAGCTGCCACTCCCAGGCAACCGTCACGATGAGGACGACGCCGTCCAAGGGCATCTGTGGAATTTGCGAGAGCGCCTCGGCTCCCTTGGTGCCGGGGCGGGGCGAAGCAAGCCGCAGCTCGACGATTTTTTTGTCGCCAAAAAGGCTCATCGCCTGACAGGCGTCAAAGAGCTTGTTCCAGTCCCAGTTGGCCGAGGCGTTGAGAACCTCCCGCTCGGTGCAGCCTTCTTCGCGCGCCTTGCTGCGGATCATGTCGGCCGCCTCAAGCATCAGGAGGGGCTCTTCGCCCGTGATCAACCACAGGGGCGCAATCGGAGAGCGAAGTCGAGAGGAAAGATCCTGAGAGCGCATGGCGGCTGGCTGCAAAAGCGGCAAAAAAAGAAAACGGCGGGCGGCTTAGAGCGCCGGCGTCCTGCCCTCCAAGGGCTCGGCCTCTTCAACGGGCTTGGCGCGCTCGATGCGGCGGATGATCTGCGTGGCGAGATCGGCCTGCATCTCGTCGATGACGAGCGCCTCCTCGTTGTCGCGGCTTAAGTAGTCATCGTCGTCGTAGCTGATTTCGCGCAGCGCCACGAGCGTCGTATCGGGCAGGTACGGGGTGCCGCGCGGCGTACTCAAGCGAAACTGCACGATGTACTTCAACTCGTATTCGCGCGCCTCGCCCTCGGCGTTGTAGGAGATGATGTTGCGCTCCCGCGCCTGGCGCAGAAGCCGCAGCACGGCCTGCGCCTCGTCGGGCGAGTCCACGATCGTGACGTTGGAGCCTGCGCGCAGCAGCCGCGCAATGCGCGCCGTAAAGGGCGTGTTGCGGTTCATGTCAAGGTAGATCGTGTCAAACGGAAGCGCAAAGCGTCCGCGCAGATGAAAGCCGCAGCCGGTCAGGGGCGCGATGGCGGCGGCCGCAAGCAGGCTGCGGCGAGAAAGGTTCATGATGCGTACCGAAAAAGAGCCCTGCCGCTTGTGCATGGCCCCGTTAGAAAAAGGACAAGGACAAAGACACAAGTCAAAGAGGGCAACGAAAATCGAGAGCGTCGAGAGCGCAGGCGCGCGGGGCCGGGCAAGCCTTGCCCGGCGCAGTCTCCCGGCGGGAAACATCCGCCGGCCGGCGCGGCGCGGGGCCTTTGCCGGTGGGGCCATTATAAGGAGGCGGGCGCTCGCCCGCCGCTGCCGGCGCCTTCCCGGCCATGGGCGCGCAGCGCTTCGCTGGCCTGCGGCGGAAACGGGGGCGATCTTGTCTAAAATGCCCGTGTACCGTCCCGACTGCGGGCAAAGGGCCTTTCGGGCTTTTTGGCCCGTGCTGCGGCCGCTGCCAGCCGCCCGCCGGGGGACGAGGTGAAAAAAATTTAAAAAGAGAGCTCTGCAAAAAAAGGGAGGGAATCTCGATGTTTGCCGTCGGTTTCGTGGGCCCGTCGGGTGTGGGCAAAACGACACTCATGGAAAAGGTTCTGGCAAGGCTTGTAAGCCGGGGCCGTACGGTCTCGGCCGTCAAGAGCACGCACCATGACACTGAGCTAGACAGCCCGGGCAAGGACAGCTGGCGCTTTCGCACGGCGGGCGCAAGCGAAGTCGTGCTCGCAGGCCGCAAGCGGTGGGCGCTGATGCGCGAAACCGAGGAGCAGAGCGTCTCTTTAAAGGAAATTCTCGAGCGCATGGACGCCGTCGACATTGTTCTCGTTGAGGGCTACAAGGGCGAGGAGGGCATTCCCCGCATCCTTGTGCACCGCAAGGACTGTGCGCAGGCTCTCACCGAGCTGCCGGGCGTGGCCGCCATCGCCACCGACGATCCCGATCTTCCCATTCCCGAGGGGGTGGCCCGGCTTGACATCAACAGCCCGGGCGCCGTTGCCAATTTTGTTGTGACTTTGAAGGCCGACAGTGATCACCTATAACGAAGCTCTTGAGCTGATGCTCTCGCGCGCCCGGCCGGTGGTGCGCACCGAAACCGTTCCGACGCTCTACGCCGAGGGGCGCGTGCTGGCCGAAGACGTGGTTAGCGCCATCAATGTCCCCGGCTGGGACAATTCCCAGATGGACGGCTATGCCGTCAGAAGCGCCGATCTGGCGCAGGCCTCGGCCGACAATCCCGTTGAACTGCCTGTCTCGCAGCGCATTCCGGCGGGCACCAAGGGCGCCCGTCTTGAGGCAGGAACATGCGCGCGCATCTTTACCGGCGCGCCGATTCCGGAAGGGGCCGACGCCGTGGTGGCTCAGGAAGATGTTTCGGCCAAGGATGCAAGCGCGGTTTTTGCCTCTCCCGCAGCCCCCGGCACCTGGGTGCGCATGACGGCAAGCGACGTGGCCGCGGGCGCCACCGTTGCGCATGCCGGAGAGGTTCTCACGCCCGCACTTTTGGGCCTTATTGCCAGCGTCGGCACGGGCTACGTGACGGTTTTCAACCACCTCAAGGTGGGCGTTTTCTTTTCGGGCAGCGAACTTGTTGCCCCGGGCGAGCCCTTGAGCGAGGGCGCCATCTACAACTCCAACCGCTACACGATCCGGGCGCTGCTCAGGCGGCTTGACTGCGAGGTGTTTGATCTGGGCACCGTGCCCGATTCGCTTGATGCCACCGCCCAGGCCCTTGAGCGCGCCGCGCAGACCGCCGACGTGATCATCAGCTCGGGCGGCATGAGCGTCGGCGAAGAGGATCACATCAAGCCCGCCGTCGAAAAGCTCGGAAAAATCGAGATGTGGCGCGTGGCCTTAAAGCCCGGCAAGCCGGTTGCCCTGGGGGAGGTCTGCGGCAAGCCCTTTATCGGCCTGCCCGGCAACCCCGTCTCAAGCTTTGTGACCTTCCTGATGCTTGCACGCCCCTACATCCTCAAGTGCCAGGGCCGCAGCGAGGTGCGCGCCTCTCCCATGATGATGCGCGCGGACTTTGAGCGAACCAAGCCCTGCAGCCGCGAGGAATTCGTGCGCGTGCGCCGCAACGCCCAGGGCGGGCTCGACATCTATCCCACGCAGAACTCACAGGTGCTCACAAGCTGCGCCTGGGCCGACGGCCTGGTTGACATTCCGGCGAAGGGATTGGTCAAGCGCGGCGATCTGGTGGCCTACTACCCCTTTGGAGACTTGTTCCTGTGAAAGTGCGTGTGAAGTATTTTGCGCTCCTGCGCGAGGCCCTTGGAACGGGGGAGGAGTGGGTGCAGGTCGCAGTCGAGAGCCCCACCGTTGCCGACGTGCGCGCAGCCTGCGAGGCGCTTGACCAAACCCACGCGCAGGCCTTTGCAAGCGTGCGGCGCATCCGTGCGGCCGTCGACGGCGTGATGGCCGATTCTTCGGCCCCCGTCACCGAGACCAGCGAAGTGGCGTTTTTCCCGCCGGTGACGGGAGGCTAGCTCGAAGATGGCGGGACAAACGAAAATTCGCGTCGGGCACGACGATTTTGACGTCTCCACCGAGTTGGCGGCACTAGCACGTGCGCAGCGAAAAGCGGGCGCCGCGGTCACCTTCACGGGCATCGTGCGCGGCGATGGCGACGTGCTTGAGATGGAGCTTGAGCACTATCCCGGGATGACGGAAAAAGCGCTTGCCGCCATTGTCGAAAAGGCCCGAAGCCGCTGGGATATTGAAGACGTGGTCATCATTCACCGCGTCGGGCGGCTTGCCGTGGGCGAGCAGATTGTGCTTACCATCGTGACTTCGGAACACCGGCGCGAGGCCTTTGAGGCAAGCGAATTCATCATGGACTGGCTCAAGACCGAGGCTCCCTTTTGGAAAAAGGAAACCACGCCCGAAGGCGGCCGCTGGGTTGACGCCAGAGAAAGCGACGATCTCGCGCGCGATCGCTGGATCAACAGAGACTGAAGGTGCGGCATGGCGGTCATGACTCGCGACGGCTCTCTTCTTTTGGTGCTTGCCGCTGTCGGCGCGGGCGCTGCCCTCGGGGCGATGGCCCGCTGGGCCCTTTCCTATGCCCTCAACTCCCGCTGGGAGCTGATGCCTGCGGGAACGCTTGCGGCAAACTTAATCGGCGGGTTTCTCATCGGCGTTGCCGTGGCGTTTTTTGCCGATCATCTCACGGCAAGCCCCTACCTGCGTCTTTTTGTCGTGACGGGCTTTCTGGGCGGGCTCACCACGTTTTCCACGTTCTCAAGCGAAAACGTCCTGATGCTGATGGCGGGCGACTACGTGCGCGCATTGGCGCACATGGCGGCGCATCTCTCGGGCAGCATCCTGATGACGGTCTGCGGAATGTGGGCCTACCGCTGGGCGCTTCGTCTGATTCTTTCAAGGTAAGAAAGTGAACAAGTTTTTTTCTGCGGCGGCCGCTGCCGCCGCTGCCGCGTTGATTTTTTCGTCGGGCGCGTCTATGGCGGCCGATGCGCTTTCAGAGTGCTACAAAAAGGCCGACACCGGCATTGAGGTGCAGGCGTGCTTAAAGCAGGAGCTCGAGAGTCTTCAAAAGACCTACGACGATATTCTCGACCGCGTGATGGACTCCGCGCGCGAGCTTGACCGCGTGCAGAAGCGAAAGACGGCCGTCAAGGCGCTCACCGAGGCCAACAAGGCCTTCGAGAAGTTTCTTGACGCCGAGTGCGGCTGGATTGGCGCAAGCTACGGTTCGGGCTCGGGCTCGGGCAGCGCCGAGCTTGCCTGCCGCATCAACCTGATGCGCCAGCGCGCGGGCGCCATGGACGCCCAGTTCCTTACCCACAATCGGTAGGACTGAAAAAAAAGAGGTTTTGCTGCGGCGATTCCTTTTGGGGTCTCTGCGCCGCGACCTGTCTTTGCAAAGCCGGCCCGCATGTGCCGGCGCCACGAATAAAAAACAACCGGCGGCCGAGGCCGCCGGTTTGCTTTGTCGCTCTTTATTGGCTCCCTGAAGGAGCAAACGTCTTTAACGTCTCTATTTGGCGACGACGTTGACGAGTTTGTTGGGCACAACGATTACCTTGCGCACCGTCGCCTCGCCCACAAAGCGTACGACATCGGGGTGCGCGAGCACCGCCTTTTCAATCTCCTCGCGAGAAGCTCCCGCGGCGATCATGATCTGGCCGCGCAGCTTGCCGTTGACCTGAATGACGTACTTCACCTCGTCGACTTCAAGGGCGGAAGCGTTGACTTCGGGCCAGGCCGCATCGATCAACTCGGTGCCTTCCTCGGCCGCAAAGCCAAGCTCGTCCCAGAGCGCGGACGTGATGTGCGGCGCAATCGGATAGAGTGTGCGAATCAGAATCGAGACGGCGTGCTTGCGCGCTGCGCCAGCGGCCTCTCCGGTCTCTGCAAAGGCGTCGATGCTGTTCATCATCTTCATCGCCGCCGAGACGACCGTGTTGTACTGCATGCGCTCAAAGTCGGCCTCGGCCTGCTTGAGCGTGAGGTGAATGTCGCGCATGAAGGCCTTCACGGCCTTGGAGGCGCCGGCAAGGTCAACTTCGGCCGCAGCCGACTTGATCTCGTCGCGGTGGTTGTAGCTCCAGCTCCACATGCGGCGCAGGAAGCGGTAGGAGCCCTCGGCGCCCGAATTGGACCAGGCCGCGGACTGATCGGGGGGACCGGCAAACATCACGAAGGTGCGGGCCGTGTCGGCGCCGAACTGCTTGATGATGTCGCGGGGTTCGACCACGTTGTTCTTGGACTTGGACATCTTTTCGATGCCGCCCGAGACCACGGGCAGGCCGTCGTCCTTGGCCGTGACGCGGGAAGGCCGCCCCTTTTCGTCGTACTCGATGTTGATTTCGTAGGGGTAGTACCAGCGCTTGTGGCCGTCGGGGAGCTCGCGGTAGAAGCACTCGGCCGTGAGCATGCCCTGGGTAAAGAGGCGCGTGAAGGGTTCGTCAAACTTCACGAGCCCCAGGTCGCGCATGACCTTGGTCCAGAAGCGCGCATAGAGCAGATGCAGCACCGCGTGCTCGATGCCGCCGATGTACTGATCCATCGGAGACCAGTAGTCGTTGCGCTCGTCGACCATCGCCTTCGTGCTGTCGGGCGAGCAGTAGCGCATGTAGTACCAGGAGCTGTCGACGAAGGTGTCCATCGTGTCGGTTTCGCGCCGTGCATCGGCGCCGCACTTGGGACACTTGCAGGCGAGGAACTCCTCGCACTTGTTGAGGGGATTGCCCGATCCGTCCGGAATCAGGTTTTCGGGCAGCAGCACCGGCAGATCCTCTTCGGGCACGGGCACCGGGCCGCAGTGCGGGCAGTTGATGATCGGAATCGGCGTGCCCCAGTAGCGCTGGCGCGAAATGCCCCAGTCGCGCAGCCTGAACATCGTCTGCTTGTGGCCAAGCCCCAGGGCCTGCAGATCGGCGGCAATGGCGTCGACCGCCTCGTGAAAGTGCAGTCCGTCGTACTTGCCGGAGTTGATGCAGTAGGGGTTGAGCGTCTTGTCGCCGTACCAGTCCTGCCATGCGTCGGCCGAGAACGTCTCGCCCTCGACCTGGCAGACCTGGATGATGTCGATGCCGAACTTCTTGGCAAAGGCGAAGTCGCGCTCATCGTGCGCGGGCACGCCCATCACGGCGCCTTCGCCGTAGCTCATGAGCACGTAGTTGCCGATCCAGACTTCGACGCGGCGGCCGTTAAGCGGGTGCGTGACGTAAAAGCCCGTGGCAACGCCCTTTTTCTCCATCGTGGCCATGTCGGCTTCCGACACGGACCCCTTGGCGCATTCGTCGATGAAGGCTTGAAGGTCAGGACGGTCCTTGGCAAGGCGCTTGGCAAGCGGGTGCTCGGCGGCGATTGCAACGAACGTCACGCCCATGATCGTGTCGGCGCGCGTCGTGTAGACGTTGAGCTGCTTTTTCTGCCCGTCGATTTCATAGGGGAAGCCGAAATTGACGCCCACGCTCTTGCCGATCCAGTGCTCCTGCATGCGGCGCACCTGTTCGGGCCAGCCCTTGAGTTTGTCGAGATCGGCAAGAAGCTCCTCGGCGTACTGCGTGATGCCAAGGTAGTAGCCCGGGATTTCGCGCTTTTCCACAAGCGCGCCCGAGCGCCAGCCGCGGCCGTCGATGACCTGTTCGTTGGCAAGCACCGTCTTGTCGACCGGGTCCCAGTTGACGATCTGCGTCTTGCGGTAGGCGATGCCGCGCTCGAGCATCTTGAGGAACATCCACTGATTCCAGCGGTAGTACTCGGGCTTGCAGGTGGTGACTTCGCGCGACCAGTCAAAGGCAAGGCCCAGCGGGCGCATCTGCTGCTTCATGTCGGCGATGTTCTGGTAGGTCCAGGCCGCCGGCGCAACGTTCTTGGCAATGGCCGCGTTCTCGGCCGGCAGGCCGAAGCTGTCCCAGCCCATGGGCGTCATGACGTTGAAGCCCTTCATGCGGCGGTAGCGGTACAACACGTCGTTGAGCGTGTAGTTTCTCACGTGGCCCATGTGCAGCTTGCCCGAGGGATAGGGGAGCATTGAGCAGACGTAGAACTTGGGTTTTTCACGGCCGTTTTTGTCGACCGCATGCTCGACGGCGCGGTAGACATCGGCCTTCTGCCATTGTTCCTGCACCTGAGCTTCGATTTCTTGTGGGCTGTAGGTTTCGCGCATGTGGCGCCCTTTCGTTGGATTTGTGGATGTTTGCAAGGTCCGCGGACCTGAGCCCGAAAGTATAAAACTTTTGACCTGCCGGCAATTCGGGCTTGTTGCCTCAGGCGGGCGCTCGCCCCTTAAGCGCACGCCCGCGGGCGGCGGGAGCGGACACCCCGTGGTTTAGAATCAGGCCTTCGTTTTTTTTTCAGCTAAGCGCAGCCGCTCTTTTATTTCATGAATCCCGAGTACCTCAATTCTCTGAATCCCATGCAGCGCCAGGCCGTGGAGCTTGGCGCGGTCAACTCGCTCATTCTTGCCGGCGCAGGCTCTGGCAAGACCAAGGTTCTCACCACCCGCATCGCCTGGCTGCTCTCGCAGCAGCTTGCGCGCCCGGCCGAAATCCTTGCAGTGACCTTCACCAACAAGGCCGCCCGCGAGATGCGCACCCGCCTTGAGGCGATGGTGAACTTTGACGTCAAGAACATGTGGATCGGAACCTTTCACGGGATTTGCCACAAGATTCTTCGCCTGCACGCCGAAGACGCCCGGCTGGAGAAGACCTTTCAGATCATCGACACGTCGGACCAGCTCGCGCTCATTCGCCGCATCATGAAGGATGCGGGCATCGACACCGATCTCTACGATCCGAAGGCGCGCCAGACGGCCATCAACAACTTCAAGGAGCAGGGCCTGCGTGCAAGCGACGTGATGGGAAGCGAAGACGAGGTGAGCTACGGCGTCTACCGCGCCTACGAAAGCCGCTGCCAGAGCGAGGGACTTGTTGACTTCGCCGAGCTGCTGCTGCGCACGGTTGAGCTCCTTGAGCGAAACGAGATTTTGCGCGATCACTACGCCGAGCGCTTTCGCTACATCCTCATTGATGAGTTTCAGGACACCAACGTGCTGCAGTACCGCTGGATCAAGGCGCTCTCGCGCCCCGGCAGGGACTCCAACTGCGTGTTTTGCGTGGGCGACGACGATCAGTCGATTTATGCCTTCCGCGGGGCCAACGTCGGCAACATGGCCGAGTTTGTGCACGACTACAAGGTCGAGCGCATCATCAAGCTCGAGCAGAACTACCGGTCGACTTCGCACATTCTCGACGCGGCCAACGCCGTCATCGCCAACAACGCCGAGCGCATGGGCAAGAACCTCTGGACGGACTCGGGCGCGGGCGAGCTCATTGATCTCTACAACGCCGAGAGCGACCGCGAAGAGGCCCGCATGGTGACCCAGGACATCATGAGCGGCCTGCGCTCGGGCCTGCGGCCTGCGGATTTTGCCGTCTTGTACCGCAACAACAGCCAGTCGCGCATCGTCGAGCAGTATCTCATCGCCAACAAGATCGCCTACCGCATCTACGGCGGCCTGCGCTTTTTTGACCGCGCCGAGGTCAAGGACGTCACCGCGTACCTGCGCATGCTCGTCAATCCCGACGACACCAGCCTGCTGCGCGTGATCAACCATCCCCCGCGCGGCATCGGCGCAACGACCATGCAGCGCGTCACGGAAAAAAAGCACGCCGACGACGTCTCTTACTGGGAGGCGATTTCAAGCGGCGAGCCCGATCCTCAGATCGCCCGCACCAAGGGCTTTGTGGATCTCATTGTCCGGATGCGCGAAGCCTGTAGCGGCATGAACCTTGTCGACACGGTAAAGACCGTCATCGAGCTCTCGGGGCTCAAAACCTTTTACGAAGCCCAGAAGGACAAGGACATCAGGCTCGAAAACCTTTCTGAACTTGTCAACGCCGCCGCGGGGTACTGTCAGGAAAACAAAATTGAAGACGACGCTGACGCCATGCAGCCTCTGCCCGAAGCGTCCATGTCGCCGCTTGAGGGCTTTCTGTCGCAGGCCGTGCTAGAGGCTGACGACAAAAACGAGGAGGCCGCGCCCGACGCCGTGCAGTTGATGACCGTGCATGCTTCCAAGGGGCTTGAGTTTCACCACGTCTACCTCATTGGCCTTGAAGAGGGGCTCTTTCCCCATTCGCCGCGCCAAACCGAGGAGGACGCCATTGAAAAAGCCTTGAACGAGGAGCGGCGCCTTATGTACGTGGCGATGACGCGCGCCCGGCGCAAGCTTCGCATCAGCTGGTGCGCCTCGCGCATGATGTACGGCGATATGCGCTACAACGATCGCTCGCGCTTTATTGATGAAATCCCCGCCAAGCACCTCAAGGAACTCAACCCGGTGCGCGCCGATGAAGACAATGCACGCACGGGCGGCTACGGGGCGCGCTACGGATCAAGTTACGGATCAAATTACGGTTCGGGCTACGGTTCTGGCTACGGTTCTGGCCGGGGTTCGGCCTATGCGGCTGGGCGCGGCCGCTCTTCGGGGCGCTCCTACTCCTCGAGCTCGCGCGGGACCTGGCACAAGCCGCCCACGGGGGCGGCAGCAGGCGAGCTCTCTTCTTCAGCCTGGCAGCGTGCGGGGCTTCGCAAGGCAAGCGACTATTTAAAGGACGTGTGCCCCACCGAGAGCGGTCTGGGAAGTGTCAAGAAGGATTCGGCCGGTTCCGCCGATGGCTTCAGAGTGGGCGATCGGATCGAGCATGAAATCCTCGGGCGCGGATACGTGCAGAAGGTTGCCTATGCCGACAAGCCCGATCAGACGCGTCTTTCGATCCTCTTTGACGGCGATCGGTCTGCTCGCGAAATCCTGCTGCAGTTTGTGCGCGACAAGCTCAAAAAGATTCAGTGACGCGCCGTGCGCCCTTCCCGAACAGAGGGGCGCGGCGCAAACAAAAAAAGCTCCGGAAAAACGCAAACAGCAGTCTCCGGAGCTTTTTTGTTGCCCGAGCTCAGGGATTTTGATCTCCCCGGCCTGCGGGCTCAACGGCGGCAGTGCATTACTTGATGCGGCTGCGGTACTCGTTGGTGCGGGTGTCGATTTCGATCTTGTCGCCCGTGTTCACGAAGGCCGGAACATCAAGCGTAAAGCCCGTGGCCAGACGGGCGGGCTTCATCACCTTGCCCGAGGTGTCGCCCTTGACGGCGGGCTCGGTGTAGACCACCTCGCGCACGAGCATCGTCGGCAGTTCGATGCCGATGACGCGGCCTTCGTAGAAGACGGCCTCGGCCGTGAGGTCTTCCTGCAGGTACTTTTTGGCCTCTTCCATCGTGTCTTCGTCGACTTCGTACTGGTTGTACTCGTCGTCCATCCAGACATAGTGCGGATCGGCGAAGTAGGAGTAGGTCACTTCCTTGCGCTCGAGGATGATGTCTTCGAACTTGTCGTCGGCGCGGTAGACGGTCTCGGTCACGGCGCCGTTGAGCAGGTTCTTCATCTTCATCTTCACGGTGGAGGCGCCGCGGCCGCCCTTGGAGTACTCGGCCTTGAGAACAACCATCGGATCCTTGCCGACCATGAAGACATTGCCGGCACGCAGTTCTTGCGCGGTTTTCATCGCTGTTTGGTCCTTAAACGTTCAAAAGTAATTCAATGTGATGACGCGGCCGCGCATGAGCTCGTCCGGTCAAAGGAAAAAATTTAGCGCATCATTTTAGCTTTTTCTCAAGCGTTTGTGCAATGCGCTCGGTGAGGCTCGTGTGTGAAAAAAGCGTTTGGCACCAAAGGCTTGCGCCGGTTTTAAGCGCCTCAAAGTGGTCGCGCCAGGCACTCCACCCAATTGTCTGCGAGCCGCTTTGGTTGATGCGCTCATGAAGACTTTGCCAGGCCTCGGCCGCCTGAATGGGCAGGCTCTTCGTATAGAGCGCGGCAAAGGCCGCAAGCTTGACAAGCTGCGCATCGTCTTCCTGCGGATACAAGGTCCAGATGAGGGGCTTGCCCGCAAGCTGGGCTCTGAGCGTGCTGTCTTCGCCGCGCACGAGGCACGCGTCGGTGCTCATCAGCACGTCGTCAAAGGCCTCCTGGGGCACCATCGGCGCGCGCACAAGCCGCACGTGAGGAGCATGGAGAGTGCCCAGGGCCTGCGCGAGCATCTCGGTTGCGCGTCCGGGGGCGGCAAGAATCTGCAGCGGACGGGGGTCGGCTGCAACTTCGCGGGCAAACGCTTCCACGGGCATCTGCGGATAGGTAAAAAAGTAAAGCGTCATCGGGTGCGCGGGATCGCACCCCAAGTCCGAGAGAATTTTTTCGCGCCGGTTTTGCGAGTAAAACGCTTTTTGCCGGTCTCTCAAATCAGCCTCGTAGATCACGCCGCAGGTCTTCTCGCTAAAGCCCGGAAAAAGAAACGTCTTGGGGTAGCCGTAGCGCGGGTGGGGGCTAGCAAGGCCGTTTGACTCCTCGGCGTAGCGCTCGGCCGTCAGATAGTCGAGCGCAGCGACGGCAACGGGCCGCGTTTTGAGCGCCTCGTTGATCGCCGCCTCGTAGGATTCGGGCAGAAAGCAGGAGAAAAGCTCAATGACGATGTCGGCCGCAGGGCTTTGAAAGTCCTCGCTCCAGCGCACGACGTCAATGCCTTTGACGCACTGCCCGCACAGGGAGGCGTCGACTTCGGGCACCAGGGCCGAGAGGGTGGACTCATCGTCTATGATTAGGCGCACCTGCCAGTGCCTTTCAACAAAAAGGCTTCGAGCAAGCCGCCAGGCGATGCCCGCGTCGCCGAAATTGTCGATGACGCGGCAGAACATGTCGCAGCGGTACATATCGGGGATTATTGAAAAAGACAGGCCGGCGCAGCGCCGGCCTTCGTGCTCTTTATGATCGAAATCAGTGCCACAAACTACAAGCAGGCGCTTGCAAGCCTCCCGGGCCTGCCCGGGGTCTACCGCTATTTCGATGCCGACGGGGGGTGCCTGTACGTCGGCAAGGCCCGCGACCTCAAAAAACGCGTCTCGCAGTACTTTCGCAAGACGGGGCTAAGCCCCAGGATTGCGCTGATGGTGCAGAAGATAGCACGGCTTGAAACGACGGTAGTCAATAGCGAAGCCGAGGCGCTTTTGCTTGAAAACAACCTCATCAAGACGCTCAACCCCAAGTACAACATCCTTTTTCGCGACGACAAGAGCTACCCTTACTTGAAAATCACCGCCGAGGAGTTTCCCCGCGTGTGCTACTACCGCGGGGCGGTCGACAGGAAAAACCGCTTCTTCGGCCCCTATCCCAACGGCTCGGCCGTGCGCGAGGCAATCGGCGTGCTGCAAAAGGTCTTTCGGCTGCGCACGTGCGAAAACGCCGTCTTTAAAAACCGCTCGCGTCCCTGCCTTATGGGGCAGATGGGGCGCTGCTCAGCTCCTTGCACGGGAGAGGTCGCAAGCGAGGCCTACCAGGCCGACGTCGAAGACGCCTGCCGCTTTCTCAAGGGCAAGACCGATGAGATCATGAACGTGCTGCGCGAGCACATGATGCAGGCCGCGCAGGCGCTGCACTACGAGGAGGCCGCGGTTATTCGAGACCGCATCGCGCTGCTCTCGTCTGTCATGCACCAGCAGGTGGTGGAGACCACGGGAGGCGACACCGACGCCGACATCATTGCGGTGCTCGTCAAGGAGCAAACGGCCTGCGTCAATCTTGCCGTCGTGCGCGGCGGCAGGCACCTGGGAGACCACGCCTACTTCCCGGAACTCGGCCGCAGCGGGGCGCAGGACGTCACGGCCGGCGAAATACTCGAAGCCTTCGTGCTGCACCACTACGCCAACGTGCCGGCGCCCTCGGTGATCATCGCGCAATGCGCCCAGAACCCCGAGGAGCTCGCCCGAGAGATCTCGGCGCTTGCCTCGCACCGCGTGAGCATCGTGCACGAGCCGCAGCAAACGCGCCGCCGCTGGCTTGAAATGGCCGAGCAGGGGGCGGCTCTGGCGCTTGCGCGCCGCATCAGCGAAGCCGCGGGCGGCCGCCGGCGCATTGACGATCTCATTGAAGTGCTCGGGCTTGAATTGGACGACGAGGAGCGCGCCGCGCTTCGAATCGAGTGCTTTGACATCTCGCATACCGCAGGCGAGGCCACGCAGGCCTCCTGCGTGGTCTTTGAAGGCGAGCGGATGAATTCCTCGCGCTATCGGCGCTTTAACATCGAGGGCGTGGCCCCGGGCGACGACTATGCGGCCATGCGGCAGGTCCTTGAGCGGCGCTACGCGCCGGTTTCTCGCGGCGAAGCGCGGCTTCCCACGCTTGTTTTGGTCGACGGCGGCCGCGGACAGGTGCACATGGCTCGCGACGTCTTCAACGACTTGGGGCTTGACATCTCCGTCATCGTGGGCGTAGCCAAGGGCGAGGGGCGCAAAACGGGGCTGGAGACCTTAGTTTTTGCCGACGGGCGGGAACCCCTTGTTCTCGGCTCCCAGAGTCCCGCGCTGATGCTTGTGGCGATGATTCGCGACGAGGCGCACCGCTTTGCCATCACGGGCATGCGCGCCAAGCGCAGCCGCACGCGGCAGTCAAGCCGCATCGAAGACATCGAGGGCGTTGGCGCCAAGCGGCGCCAGAAGCTTCTGACGCATTTCGGGGGCATCAAGGGGCTTCGCAATGCGAGCGTGGAAGATATCGCTAAAATAAGCGGAATTTCGCGCACGCTGGCGCAAAGAATCTACACGCAGCTACATGGAGCAGAAGGTGTCTAAGCAGCAAAGGCTCAACATTCCGATGGTACTGACATGGACGCGCATCGCGTTCATTCCGCTCATCATCGGGGTCTTTTATCTGCCGGATGCGTTGGTTTCTCCGCACATGAAAAACCTTCTGTCGTGCGTGATGTTTGCCGTTGCGGCCATTACCGACGCCCTGGACGGCTACATCGCGCGGCGCTGGAACATGGCCACCAATCTCGGGGCGTTTTTAGACAGCGTCGCCGACAAGCTTGTGGTGTGCTCGGCCATCGTCGTGCTCGTTGCCTTTGACCGCGTCGACATGCTCGTGGCCCTGATCATCGTCGGGCGCGAAATCGCGATCACGGCCCTGCGCGAGTGGATGTCAAAAATCGGCGCCGCCGCCAGCGTCAAGGTCAACTGGTTTGGCAAGATCAAGGCGATTTTTCAGATGGTCGCCATCCCGATGCTGCTTTTCTACGATCCGTTCCTGGGGCTTCCGATTGCCGCCATCGGCACGGTGCTCATCTGGATAGCCGCGGCGCTCACGATCTACTCGATGTGCGTGTACATGCTCGCCGCCTGGCCGTACCTGCAGAAAAATTAAGCGGCGCGTTTTTCCTTTTTGAAGCGCTCTTGAAGCGCAGGCGCCGGCCCGGCGTGCGGCAGCAAAGACCGCGCCCCGGGCTTTTTTGCGGCTAAACGGCGCAAAGAGGCGGCGGGCATCGAGAGCCGCGGGGACCTTATTGCGCGGGCTCGGTGACGAGCGTCTTGCTTTGCGAGTCGCCCACTTTGGTGATCACGGGGTTTTCAAAGGGGCCCGTGATGTCGTACTCGACCTTGAAGATGCGGCTGATGGGGTCGCGCAAAAGAAGCTGCGCCAGGAACGTGCCGATGCCCACGGCGGGGTTGACGAAGGCAAGCGCAAGGCTTGCGTTGCCTGCGTTGATGTCGGGCAGCACCACGGCGCGGGTATTTAGGCGCCGGGAGGCCATGTCAATTGACCCGCTGATCAAAATCGTGCCCTGCGCGCCCACAATTTTCGTGTTGTCCGTCGTGCTCACGCCCTTGACAAGCGTGCCCGTGCCCGTGAAGCGGTCAAAGGAAAAGCCCTTTTGCATGAGGTCGGAAAAGTCAAGCGTCAGGCGCTTGAGAAGCGACTGAAAGGACAAAAGCGACAAAAGCGCGCCGCCCGGGCCCGTGTCGACCTCAACGAAGGACCCCTTGCTCAAGTCGACCTCAAGGGTCCCTTCAAGCGTGTCCATCTGCGGACTCCAGGGGGCGCCCTCAAAGGCAAGTTTGGCCGAGGCCGTGCCGTTTGCCGCTTCGATCACGCCGGGAAAGCCGATTTCCGACAGAAGCCCCCCGACGTTGCTGATGCTCCAGTTGACGTCAAGCGCCGTGCGGTCGGCTTCGCTCTCGGTGAGGCTTCGCATCCAGCTGCCGCTTGCCGTGAGGTTTCCCGAGGCGCTCTTGAGAGTGGCCTTGTCAATGAGAAGGCCTTCGCGCGCGCCCTGGCGGCTCACGGAGGTTTCTAGCGCAGCTGCGCCAAGGTGCATGCCGTCGTAGTCCAATGAGCCGATTTTTGCTGAAATCCGCGGCAGGTGCCGGGGCTTTGCAGCACCGGGGGCGGCGGCCGTTTTGTCAGCGGTTTTGTTTTCGTTTTTCTTGCGCGGGCCCTCGATGAACTCTCTGAGGGTGCTTGCCGCATTTTGTGAGACCGACAGCCGCGGCATGTCGAGCACGATGAGCCCGTCGCCGGCGTCTTTGTAGGAGACGGTGCCGCTTGCCAGGTCCGAGTCAACCGACAGATTCCAGTCGGCGCCGCTGCGCCGGTAGTCCGCCTTGAGTCCCGAAAGGCTAGAGTCGGAAAAAACGGCCTTCCCGAGGTCGACCTGCACGCGGGTGAGGGCGGCTGCCAAGTGTTCGGCTCTTTGCGCCGCCGCCTCCTCTTCGGGCCCGGAGGTCCCGGTTGCCGCATCGATGATGGCGCGAAGCGGCTCGCTCCAGTCGGGCATCGAAAGGCTTGCCGCACGGATGTCAAGCGAAAAGCCTTCGGCTGGCAGCCCGTCCTTGGCGCCGATGCCGATGGAGCCGCGCACGGGCAGGGTGGAGGATGCGCCCGAGGGAAGCTGCAGCAGCACGTCGAAATGGTTGGCCGCCGCCACAGAGAGCATCAGGCCGTGCTGCTTGTTGATCGTCACGGGCGTTGCGCTGAAGCGAAGCGGCCAGTTTGTGTTCGCAGGTTTGTTCAAGGGGGCGGGGAGCTTGAGCTCGACGCCGTTTAAAGAGGACTGCGCGGTCACCGTCACGCCCGTTTTGCGCGAGATGGTCGTCGTGGCGACAAAGGGCGTCGTGCCCGAGGCGTAGCCCAGGATGCGCTTGACGACGGGGACGTCGGCAAAGTAGCCCGCGTCGGCGATGTCGATGCTGCCCGAGGCCGTGATGGAAATTGTTCCGTCGCTGCTTGTGACGACGTTGACCGTGGCGTCTTCCTTGGCAAAGGGCTTTGCGAGGACGTTTTGGGCAAAGGCGCCTTTTTCCGTAAAGTGCACCGTTCCCGTGACTTCGGCCAGAGGCGGCACCGGGTGCGGCATTTCCACGCGGTTGCCCGCCATCGTGATGTCGCCCGCAACGCGCGTGGCGGGGGCATTTAAGAGCGGAATGTCAAGCGAGAGCGAAAGAGCGGCGTCGCCCTCGGCGCGGGTGCCGCGAAAGGCGTGGTTGACAAAGCCCCCAACAGGGCTTGCCTCAACGTAGTCAAAGAGCTTTTGAAGGCTGCCGTGCGCTTGGCCGTCGATGTCAAGCAGCGTGCGCTTGCCGCCGTTTAACTGCGCAATCTGTGCGGTCACCGGCCCCACGTCGACCCCGAAGGTGCGCGCGCGGTCGGCTTCGATTCTCATCGAAAACCCTTCAAAGGCAATGCGCCCGTCAATGTTGGTAAGAAGCGGCCACGCGGGGGTGCTCTGTTCGGACTTCCTTGCGCTTTTTTGTGCGCCGCTCTCATTGCCGCTTGTTTTGCCCAGGTCCGGCACGTAGTTGATTGCGGCCTGCGACACGTCGGCCTTGACCATGAAGCGTCCGAGCCCGGCATTGGCCCCCGACCAGGGGAAGGCCTTGAAGGGCCCTTTGATTTCAAAGGAGCCGTTTTGCGCTGTGCCCTCAAGAAGACCGTCGCGCAGCCAGTCGCGCACGTTTTGTCCGATGACCAGAGGGATGTACTTCCAAACGCTTGAGGCCTGCGCCCGCGCGATGCTGCCCGTGATGTCGGCAACGCCCGCGGGGCCCGCCTGATCATCGGCCCTCCACGTGCCGCGGGCTCGCACATCGGCGTCTTCGTTGACAAGGTGGATGTTTTCAAAGGTGACGATGGGCTTGCCCTGCTGCTGCGTCCAATAAACCTCGCCCGTGAGGTTTTTTACGGCGATCGTCGGGTTTTCAAAGATTCCCGGAAACGTGAGCGACCCGTCGGTGGTGGCAAGCGAAATCTTGCCGCTGGTGTTGGACAAATTAAGCGAGCCGCTGATGTTGGAAACGCCCGGCGTCATCGAGCTGCCGGCGGCGCTGTTGGCTTCAACCGGGGCGATCGTGATGCCTGAAAAGTCCGAGGCAAGCGTCCAGTCGGCGGGCGATCGCGCGGGGCCGCGCCAGTTGAGGGCCGCCTCGTGCAGCTTCCCCGAAGGGGCGCGCTCGGCAATGAGGTTCGCAACCGACTCGGGCAGCGGCAGCGCAGGCAGCAGCTTGCGGATGCTCGCAAGATCAATTTCAGCAAAGCGCAGATAGGCCGTGCGCGTATCAAGCCTTCCGGGAGCAAGCAGAATCTGCGCCCCGATCCGGGGCGTGAGTCCCGTGGAGCCGTCGGCAAGCTCATAGGAGAGTCCCTGGGCTTCAACGCGCAGCTCTTCGTTTTGAAGCGACTCGGTGATGCGCGCCGAAAGGCGCCGCAGCTCAAGCGGCTCCCTGGCGCCGGGCAGGGCGAGCTTCAGGCGCCTTAGGGCCACGTCGCTTGTGATGGAAACGGGGCGCGCTTCTGCAAAGTCAATCCAGGCGCGCAAATCGCCGCGGCCGCGCACGATGACGGGCGACAAAACGTCCGAAGGCTTGACAAGGCGCGCAATGTCAAGACCGCTTGCGGCAAGGTAGATGCTGCCCTCCCACTGCCGCCAGTTGGCTTCGTCAAAAAGACTCGTGGTAAAGGCCGCGCGCAGATCGATCGTGTTCCTCCCGCGCCCCACGAGCTCGGCCTGCAGCCCCAGCGCGTAGTTCACGGGCTGGTTTTCAAAGGTAAAGTCGATTTTTTCAAAAGCCGTGGGCTGCGACTCGGGATCGGTGAGGTCTTCGTAGACGACCGTGGAGTCGATGATGGAAAGGCGCCCCTGCTTTAAAAGCCATGAAATGAGGCCCGAGGCTCTCGCGCCCGAGGCCAAGGCGCCGCCAGTTTTCTCTTTGTCCTCTTCGGGCGTGAGATCAATTTCAAAGCCCGCAATGTCGTAGACGTACTGCGAGAGGCGCCGCACCGAAAGGCTGGCATTGGCTATCGTCAGGTCTTTAAAGCGCGGAGAGCCAAGAAGCGTGCGCCAATAGAGGCTTGCCTCAACCTCGGGCAGCGTGAGCACGGTCTGAGAGGGGATGTCGGAGGCCGCCGCGCCGCCCGCGGCAGCGGGCTCGACGACAAACGAAACGTCTCGTAACGAAAGCCGCGGCCAGAACGTGTCCCAGTGCGGCTCGATTGAGCCGATGGAGACCTCGCAGCCCACGATCTCGCCCACGGCCTGCGCAATGGGCTCCTTGAAGCGGTTGACCTGCGGCAGCAGGTACCAGCGCGTGACGAGGATGAGGGAGGTAAAGACAAAATAAAACACCACCGCCGACCAGAAGGCGGAGATGAAGGCCCCGCGCACCTTCGGATGACGCGCATAGGCGCGCCAGCGCAGGGGAAGTAGGTGCTTGGAACCGGTCATCGGGTGGTGGCGTGTATCTTTTTTATTGTCTGCTCTGAGCCGGCCTTGAGGGCCGCGCGCGGGCAAAGGGCATCGCTTGAAGTCTCCGGCGGCCTTGCCGAAAAGCCGGGCCCCAAGCGCCCGAGCGCCTTGCGGCCGCACGCTACAATCGGCAAAAACCGCTGCGGCGCTTCTTACGGCAAACCGGCGGGATGCCTGCTGGTGTTTTTTTATGTGGTTGCACTATAGCAACCTTGCCTGCCGCACGGATTGAGAATCCGGCAAAGTTTGTTTCAAGATGTCTGACTCCACTCTTTCCAGCTTGACCTCCGCACCTCTTGATTTGACGCCCACGCAGCCGCGCCTGCCGCTGTCGGCTGCCGCCGGCGTTTCGCTTTTTGTCGCGCGCTCTCTTGCGGCGATGGGGGCCCGGGAGCAGCAGGCGCAGACCGCGCTTATTGAAAAGCTTGCGGCAGCTCCTTTTGCGCGCGAGGCGATGCGCGCAAGGCTAGATGCAATCGACGACGTGCAGATGCTCGATTTCACTATGCGCTCCCTGCGCCGCGAAGTCATGCTCTGCGTGGCAAGCCGCGACATCGCGGGCCTTGCCGACTACCACGAGGTGGTCGAGACGATGACGGCGCTCGCCGAAGAGACGCTCTCGGCCGCCGTGCGCGTCAACGCCCGCGCGCTCGCGCAGCGCTTTGGCGTGCCGACCGATGCGCAGGGAGCCCCGCAGGACATGCTTGTCGTCGGCATGGGCAAGCTTGGCGGCGCAGAACTCAATGCAAGCTCGGACATTGATCTTGTCTTTGTCTACGACGAGGCCGGCGAGACGCGCGCCGTCGGCGAATTTGCAGCCGCCCGCCGAAGCATCAGCAACCACGAATTTTTCGACAAGCTTGCGCGCCGCGTCATTGCCTCGATCAACGATCTCGACGCAATCGGTTTTGTGTTTCGCGTCGACATGCGGCTGCGGCCTTTCGGCGACTCGGGGCCTCTCGTGGTGAGCAGCGCCATGCTCGAAGAGTATCTCTACAGCGAAGGGCGCGACTGGGAGCGCTTTGCCTGGCTCAAGGGCCGCGTCGTCAACCGCGCGGTTTTCATGACCGACGAGAGTTTTTCTCTTGCCGTTTCGGGGCTTGAGTCGCTCGTGCGTCCTTTCGTGTTTCGCAAGTACGTCGACTTTTCGGCGATCAGCGCTCTTGCGCGCATCCACGAGATGATCCGCGCCGAGACAACGCGCCGCGAAGCGGGCAAGGACAAGGGCGTCAACGTCAAGCTCGGCAGCGGCGGCATTCGCGAAATTGAATTCATCTGCCAGACCTTTCAGATCATTCGCGGCGGCCGCGAGCCTTCGCTCAGAGGCAAAAGCACGCCCCCGATGCTCGCCGAACTCGCGCGCCTGGGGTCGATTTCCGAAACCACCGCCCGGACGCTGACCGAGGACTACATTTTTTTGCGCAACCTTGAGCACGCGCTGCAGTACGTCGACGACAAGCAGACGCAGACGATGCCCACGGATCAGGCCGCAATTGAGTCGCTTGCCTCCATGCTCGGATTTACGGGAGCCGAACTCCTCGAGCGCCTCTCGGCCATCCGCGCCTTTGTGGGGCGCACCTTTGACGCGATTTTTCACACCGAGTCGCCCAAGGACGACGACGAGGGATGGCCTGCGGGCTGGCGCTCGGGCGCTCCCTCGGTTGAGCCTGCGCTTGCCGAGGCGCTCTCGCTGGCGGGGTACGTGCACGCATCCGACCTGGCAGGACGCATTTTGAAGATGATGCGCTCGCGTCTTTTGCCGGCCAGGTCGCCTCAGGCGCGCGATCAGCTTGCCCGCCTCATCAAGACCGTGGCGGGCAAGGCCGCGGGCTGGGCCAAGCTGCGCGAGTCGACGGTCTCGCCCGACGAGGTGTTTGACCGCTATCTGCGCCTTACTGAAGTCGTGATCGGCCGCCCGACCTACGTGGCGCTTCTCAATCAATATCCGGACGCGGCCGACCGGGTCGGGCGCATGCTTGCCGTCTCGCGCTGGGCGGCCGACTACATCACCGAGCATCCTCTCGTGCTCGACGAGCTCGTCGACATGCGAGCCCCGCGCATCGACGACTACACGTCCGTGGACCGCAGCGGCTGGCTTGAGGATCTTCGAGCGCGCATGAAGCTTCTTGACAACGACCGCGAGCGGCAGCTCAATTTGCTGCGCGACGCGCACCACGGCGCGCTTTTTCACCTTCTCATGGCCGACATCGACGGCAGGCTCTCCGTTGAGCGCCTGGCCGATCAGCTTTCGGCGCTGGCCGATGCGGTTCTTGCGGCCGTCATGGAGCTTGCCTGGGAGTCGATTCCGACGCGGCACCGCGAGTACCCGCGCTTTGCCGTCATCGGCTACGGCAAGCTCGGCGGCAAGGAGCTGGGATACGCCTCGGACCTAGATCTCATCTTTTTGTACGACGACGATGATCCGCAGGCTGAATCGAACTACATCAAGCTTGTGCGGCGCATGCTGAGCTGGCTTACGATGCAGACAAGCTCAGGCATTCTCTTTGACGTCGACCTGCGGCTGCGCCCCAACGGCGAAAACGGCCTTATTGTCTCGAGCATGGAAATGTTCAGGCGCTATCAGCGCAACAGCGACGGCAACGGGGCCTGGGACTGGGAGCATCAGGCGCTCACGCGCGCGCGGTTTTGCGCGGGCGACCCGCAGGTGGGGGCGGCCTTTGAAGAAGAGCGCAAATTCATCCTGATGATGCCGCGCGAGGCGGGCCACGTTGCAGCGGGCGTTCTTGAGATGCGCGCGCGAATGCTCGAAGGACACCCCAACAAGACCGATCTTTTTGACGTCAAGCACGACCGCGGCGGCATGGTGGACCTGGAGTTCATCGTGCAGTACCTCGTGCTTGCCTTCAGTTCGCGCTATCCTCAGCTCGTCAACAACTTCGGCACGACTCTTTTGACGGAAATGGCGGCCGATCTCGGCCTCATCGACAAGACACTGGCAAAAGCCTCAGTCGAGGCCTACCGCCACTACCGCAACATTCAGCGCGAAATCCGCTTGAGCCGCGGCGAAACCGTCAAGGCGCGCGTCGAGCCCGAGACCGTCAAGGCCGACGCGGCCGCCGTGCTCTCGCTTTGGCAGGCGGTGTTTGGCACCGCGGCGCCCCAGCGCAATGCATGAGGCGGGCTTGCCTTTTTGGGCAAATTTTATTTTCTACACAGGACGACAAAATGACGCATCTTGATGCCGCCGCCATGCGCGACGAACTTCACCGCATCCCGGAACTTGGCTTTGAAGAGGTCAAAACATCCGAGTACGTTGCGAAAAAACTCGAAGAGCTCGGCATTGAAACCCGCCGCGGCGTGGGCGGCACGGGTGTGCTCGGCGTGATCAAGGGCTCCGAGCCAGGTCCCGTGCTCCTGATGCGCGCGGACATGGACGCGCTGCCCTTTAAAAATCCCGACGGCTCGATTGAGCGCGTGCACGCCTGCGGGCACGACGGACACACGGCGATGCTGCTTGCGGCGGCAGGCGACCTTGTTGGAAAAATCCGCCGCGGCACGCTCAAGCTTCTTTTTCAGCCTGCCGAAGAAACCCTCAAGGGGGCATTGGCGGTGATCGACGACGGCGTGATCGACGACGTCGACATTGCCCTGGGGCTGCACGTGCGCCCGGTGCAGGACATCCCCGCCGGCACGATGTGCGCGGCCGTGCACCACGTCTCCTCTGTCTTTTTGGAAGCCACAGTCAAGGGGGTTGCCTCGCACGCCTCGCGCCCGCACCTGGGCGTCAATGCGGCCGAGGCCGCGGCGCTCGTGACGCTTGCCGTGGCGGCCGTCAAGCTCAATCCCAACATGAAGTGGTCGTGCAAGGTCACGGGCATTGACGCGATGTCGTCGGCCCCCAACATCATTCCGGATGCCGCGAGAATCGTGCTCGATGCCCGCGCGCAGACAAACGACCTGATGGACGAGATGATCTCCAAGGTCGAGGCGGCGGTCAAGGGGGCGGCGGCCGCCGTGGGGGCGCAGGGCGAGGTGCACACCTTGGGCCGCGTGATTCCGGCTGCAGACTACGACGAGGAGCTTGTCAACGAGGTGCGCGAGAGCATCATCAAGACGGTGGGCGCAGACAAGCTTGCGCCCGACTGCGGAGCGGGCGGAGAGGACTTTCACTTCTTCAAGCGCCACAAGCCCTCGATCAAGGCCGCCTACTTCGGCGTCGGCGCGGGCTGCGCGCCGGGGCTGCACGCGCGCGACATGCACTTTGAGTCGCACTGGCTTGAAAACGGCGTCAAGGTGCTCGTTGACATGGCGCTTAAAAAACTTGGCTAAAGCTTGAAAGTCTCCCGGACGCAATGAGGCGCCCGGAGACGCCGTTGAGGCTCAAGCTCACGGCCGGACTTTCGACGTCGCTGCGAACGTCTCTTTGCGGGCGTCCCAGAGGTTGAGCTCGGCGTTCGTCATGTCGTAGTAGAGGGCGTGAATGGAAACGCCGCCCGACTCGACGCGCTCGCGCAGCCAGTCGTAGGAAAGAAGGTTCTCAAGCGAGAGCAGCACGCCTGCTTCTTCGCAGCGGCGCACGAACGCCGCCGGATCGGCGAGGTCCTCCGCGGAAGCTTCTTTTTTCATGGCTTCCAAAGCGGGCCGCGCCAGATTGACCCAGCCCGTGATGTAGCGCTCTTTTGCAATCTTTTCCGGGTGCAGGGCGCCGAAGATGCCTCCGCAGTTGGAGTGGCCCATGACGACGATGTGCTCGACCTCAAGGTGCTTGACGCCGTATTCGACGGCGGCCATGACGGCGTCGGCGTAAAAGGCGCTCTCGGCTTTAGGCACGAGGGCGGCGACGCTGCGCACGACGAAAAGCTCCCCCGGCCGGCAGCCCAGGATGATCGCGGGGTCCACGCGCGAGTCGCAGCAGGCGATGACGAGCGTGTGCGGGTTTTGCCCGTGCTTGAGCTCTTCGAAAAACTCCGTTTCCTTGAGCAGAAACTCCTCGCGAAAGTTGTGAAAGCCGGCGATGAGGTCGTGGAAATTGCGCATGAAGCCTCCTTCGGGTCTCGTTTCAGGGAGAGCGACTATAGCGCCGGATTGACGTCGGCGGGCGGTGATACACTGCGGGCCGTGCGCGGCGCCGCTGCTTGAGCTTTCGCCTGGCGGCCTGCGCGATTTTTCGTTTTGACCTTTTTGTTTGCGGCTGCAGTGGCGGACGCGCTTGACGCTCGCCTTCGGCCGCAGGGACCGCTTTTTGAAGCGGTTTATTTTTTTGGAGCGTCCCCGGTCAGGCTTTTTTCTTTGGAGTCAGGTGCGAAGTGATGAACGAGCGAGGTCTTGTCGGTCTTTTCCTGCGGATCCTTTTGCTGTGCGCGGGCATGTTCATCATGGCGCTCGGCGTGGCCGAGGTGACCACGGCACAACTCGGCACGACGCCCATCAGCACGCTTCCGCTGGCTGTGGCAGCCATTCTGGGCGTGTCGTTCGGCACGGGCACATTCATCGTCAACTGTTTCTTTGTCCTCGGGCAGATCGTGCTGCTGCGGCGCAACTACAAGATCGTGAATCTGCTGCAGATCCCGCTTGTCTTTGGCTTTAGCGTCTTTATTGACATCGGCATGCATTTTTGGTCGATGTTTAATCCCGCCGGCGCGTGGGAGCACTGGGCGATGAGCCTCACGGGCAACGTGCTTCTTGCCCTGGGCGTATACCTGTCAATTAAGTCGCGCACGCTCGTGCAGCCGGGCGAAGGCATCGTGATGGCCGTCTCGATCGTCACGCACAAGGCCTTCGGCACCCTGAAAATTTGCAACGACGTCTCGCTTGTCGTCATTTCCGCCGCCCTGGGCTGGCTTGTGCTCGGCGAACTCGTGGGAATCGGCTGGGGAACGCTTGTCTCGGCCGTTATGGTGGGACTTCTCATCAAGCTCATCAACGCGCTCTACCGGCTCTTTGTTCCCAAGAAGACCACGCGCGTCCTGATGCACGAAGACAAAAGGAAAAATAGCTGAGCGCGCATCCGCTCACGGCCAGGGGCGGGGCAACGCGCAAAAGGCACAGACAAAAGATACAGGCAAAAGAAAGGCCGGCTTGAAAGACCTCCGCAGGCTCTCCGGGACGGAGACTCTTTTGCGAAGGCCCTTGTGCCGGCCTCAATGTCAGCCTGCGCGCGCGTTAGGCTCCGTTCGACTCGATGATTCCCGTGTGCCGCAGCAGGGGTTCGATCGAGGGTTCGCGTCCGCGGAAGGCAACGAAGCTCTCCATTGCGTCGCGGCTTGCGCCGCGGCTGATCACTTCGTCAAGCCACCGCCGGCCCGTTGCCTTGTTAAAGAGCCCCTCTTCTTCAAAGGCGCTGAAGGCGTCGGCCGAGAGCACTTCGGCCCATTTGTAGCTGTAGTAGCCCGCGGCGTAGCCGCCGGCGAAGATGTGCGAGAAGCTCTGGGCAAAGCGGTTAAAGGGGGCGGTGGGCACGACGGCGACTTCGCTTCGCACCTCATCGAGCACTTTTTGAAAGTCCTTTGCGTGCGAGCTTTCGGGGTCGGCGTGGATGCGCATGTCAAAAAGCGCGAATTCAAGCTGCCGCACGCAGAACATGCCCGACTCGAAGTTTTTGGCCGCAAGCATCTTGTCAAAGAGCGAGCGCGGCAGCTTCTCGCCCGTTTCGACATGGCTTGTGAGGCTTTCGACAACCTCAAAGTTCCACGCCCAGTTCTCCATGAACTGGCTGGGCATTTCAACGGCGTCCCACTCAAAGCCGTTGATGCCCGAGAGCTGCGCGAGCTTTACGCGGCTTAGCATGTGGTGCAGGCCGTGTCCGAACTCGTGAAAGAGCGTCGTGACGTCGTCGTGGGTGAGGGTGGCGGGCTTGTCGCCCACGGGCTTTTGAAAGTTGCACACCAAATAGGCAATCGGCGTGCGCACGCGCCCGTCGGGGAGCACGGCATAGGTGCTGTCGTTGTCCATCCAGGCGCCCGAGCGCTTGCTTGAGCGGGCGTAGAGGTCGGTGTAAAACTGCGCGATCATCTCCCCTGAGGGGGTCGAGATTCGCCAGAACTGCACGTCGGGGTGCCACAGCGGCGCCTTGTCGGGCGTGATGCGGATGTCAAAGAGCTTCTCGACGAGCCGGAACATGCCGTTAAAGACCGCAGGCAGCGTGAAGTAGCGGCGCACCTCCTGTCCGCTGTAGTTGTACTTGGCGCGGCGCAGCTTCTCGGCCGCCCAGGCCGTGTCCCAGGGCATGAGCGCGTCAAGCCCGAGACTATCCCGCGCATAGTCTTCCAACTCCTTGAAGTCGGAGACGGCCTTGGGCTTTGCCTTGGCGGCGAGGTCTTCCAGAAACGAGAGCACCTTCTTGGGGCTCCCAGCCATCTTGGTGGCAAGCGACACTTCGGCATAGTCCTGCATGCCGAGCAGCTTTGCCTCCTCGCGGCGAATGTCGAGAAGCCGTGAAATAACGGGCGTGTTGTCGCGATCGGGCGAGTCGAGTTCGCTTGCGCGCGTGATGTAGGCGCGGTAGAGCTTTTCTCTGATCGTGCGGTTGGCCGCGTACTGCATGGCGGGCAGATAGCTTGGAATCTGCAGCGTGATGCGCCAGCCTTCAAGCCCCGCGGCGCGGGCCTGCGCGGCGTACATCTCGCAGATGTCCTGCGGAATCCCGTCGAGATCGGCTTTGTCGGTGATGTCAAGGGCAAAGGCGTTGGTTGCGTCAAGCAGGTTTTCGCTGAACTTTTGGCTCAACGCGCTTGCTTCTTCTTCAAGCGCCTTGAGACGCGCCTTTGCCTCGGGTTCGAGTTCGGCGCCAGAGAGGCGAAAGTCGCGGATTTCGTGGTTGACGACGCGCTGCTTTAAGGGATCCAGGGCCGCAAAGCCCGCCGCAGCGGCAATTTCCTTGTAGCGCGCAAAGAGCGCTTCGCTTTGCGAGAGCTCGATGTAAAACTGCGTGACGCGCGGCAAATTGGCGTTGTAGGCTTCCCGCCATTGAGGAGAGTCCATGACGCCCAGGAGGTGCCCGACGGCTCCCCAGGCGCGCGAGAGCCGCGTGAGAGCCGCCTCAAGCGGCTCGACGGTCGTCTCCCAGGATGCGGGCGAGGCGCTGCCCGCCTGCGCGAGAGCCTCTTTTGCCTTGGCAAGGAGCTCGTCCAAAGCGGGCGTCACGTCGGCCGGAGAAATGTGCTCAAAGTCAAGAAGCCGGCCCTGTTCAATCAAAGGATTGGTCATAAGAAGTGAAATCAGGCTCAAAAAACGATTGAAAACAAGAAAATAAGATCAATCAAACTTTTCTTTAGGCGGCGCACGCAAGGTGCTTTTCGGCCGCCTCGACCGTGTTGGTCATGAGCATGGCGATGGTCATCGGGCCGACGCCGCCCGGCACGGGGGTGATCCAGCCGGCGACTTCCCGGGCGCTCTCAAAGTCCACGTCGCCGCAGAGCTTGCCGTTTTCGTCGCGGTTCATGCCGACGTCAATGACAAGCGCGCCGGGCTTGAGCATGTCGCCCGTGATGAGCTTGGCGCGGCCCACGGCCGCCACGACCACGTCGGCCTGCTTGAGAAAAGCCGCAAGATCGGGCGTTTTGCTGTGGGTGATGGTGACGGTGGCGTGACGGGACAAAAGAAGCAGCGCCTGGGGTTTGCCGACGATGTTGCTGCGGCCCACGACGACGGCGTGCTTGCCTTTGAGGTCGTAGCCTGCCGAGTCGATGATTTTCATGACGCCGTAGGGAGTGCAGGGCAGAAAGCCGCGGCGCCCCGTCATGAGCGCTCCGGCGCTTTGCACGTGAAAGCCGTCGACGTCCTTTTCGGGCGAAATCGTGGCGATGACCTTCTCGCTGCTGATGTGCGCGGGCAGCGGCAGCTGCACCAAAATGCCGTCGACGGCCGGGTTCTCGTTGAGCTCCCTGATTTGGGCTAAAAGCGCTTCTTCCGAGGTCGAAGCCGGCAGCCGGTACTCGAGGCTTTCAATGCCCACTTTTTCACAGGCGCGGATTTTGTTGCGCACGTAGATGTTGCTTGCCGGGTCGTCGCCGACGAGGATCACGGCCAGACCGGGCTTGCGGGAGTGCTCTGCAAGGCGTGCGGCGCGTTCCTTGAGTTCGTCGGTGATGCGGGCTGCAAGTGCTTTTCCGTCCAGAATGACTGCTGACATGGACTGCCTCCAAAAAAGTTGAAAGTTCAAAAATGGCTTTGGAAATTCGGTCTGCACCCAAAAGGCCGGCCGCGAGGGGGACGCGGCCGGTGGGGGAAAGGCTTCAAGCGGGCGCGGAAAGCGCGCCCAAGGGGCTTTTGCGTCTTTAGCGGCGCTTCAGAAAATCGCCCATGGGGTCGCTTGAGGCGGGTTGAACGGTTTCAGTGAGCGCGCCTGCGCTTGAGGCGGGCGCTTGAGAGGCGGCGCTTGCAGGCTGCGTGCGGCCGGCTTCAAGCTGCGCCTTGATGCGCGCCTTTTCCTGCGACTCATAGGCTGCGCGGGAGGTCTGCGCCGAGACCATCGCAGAGCTCACGGCATTGGCCGCCGTCGGATTGAATTTGAGTCTGAAGTCGACCACGGGCATGTTGTTGTGCACGATGCGAACGGGCACAACGGCCTTGCGGGGCGTGTTTCGAGCGCGGGCCGTGGAGGTTGCTGCGGCCGCCGGGCGCACGACTTCGGCAAAGCCCACGCTGATGGCTGCGGCATTGACGGGCTGCACGCCCATGTCGGAGCTTTGCACGTCGGCCTGCGGCGTGAGCTCCATTACGCGGGTTCCCTGCACCGTGCGGATGGTCCAGGTGCCTGAATGGGAGGCTGACTGCTGCAGAGGTTCACAGAAGATGCTCTTGCTGTTGACGCCCACAAGTGAAAAGGTGCCGGAGTCGGGGAGCTGCGCCGCAACGCGGCGCCGCGACCGCGACTTTTGCGCGGGCAGCGGGTTGTCAAACACCACGCCGTAGGGCTGCGCGGCCACGTGGCTGACGTAGGACAGGCAAAGGGGAGATTTGCCGGCGGAAAACTGCGCGACGAGCCGTTCAAGCGTGGCTGCGCCCGTAAATGCGCTGCTTGAGGGCTGCACGATTTCATCGTCGCCCAGCCAGTAGGTGGTGATGTAGGCCTTGGAGCCGGAGGGAAAGCGCGCCTCGGGATCCATGAACCAGGCCAGATCGTCGGGCTGGTTGTTGGCATTGCGCAGAAAGTGCCGGATGGGCTTGCCCGAGACGTCAAAGGCGCGGATGGCCACGGCCAGATTAAAGGGGGCCTCGCCGGCGTTTTTTAAAAGCACGCGGCCGTCCGGGAGCGTCTCGACCGTCATGCGGCCGGAGTTGGGCACCGCCTGCCCGTTGCGGTAGAGCGTGGTGGCGCCCACGCCCCAGGTAAAGGCGCGCTCGCCCGTGTGCTCAAGCGTCTCGGAGACGCGCCACACGCCCGCGGATTCAGGTTGAATTTGAAAGAAGCTGCGGCTTGCGTCGTAGAAGGCGTAAATGCCCTCGGTCATGGCCTGCAGTGCGTCGACCTCAATTTCGCGGCTTCGGAAGGGAGGGCGCACGGTGCGCTCGGGCATCCACGTGGCGTCGGTAAATTCCTTGTAATCGGCCTTGACGCTGCGCACGGGCTGCGGCGTCGAGCAGCCGGTCACGACAAGAGCGGCGCCGCAGAGGGCGGCAATCAGACTCAGAGCACGCGGCAGGCGGACTTTCACAGCAGGGACTCCCCAAAAAAGAAAAGCGGCCGGGCCAAAGAACGTTTGATCGCAGCCGGCACATGTCATGGGGCGCCGGGCGCGTGCGAAAAAGCCGCTGCCGCTTGCGCAGCGCTGCATCGTGTCATGCGCGTTCGCGGCGGCGGAATTTTTGGCGCACGCAGCGCCCAAAAAAGAGCCTGAGGGCCCGGCAAGCGGCACCGGCCTCTCAAGCAGTTTCCCCATTGTAGTGGAGAATGGGGCTGTCAACGGCAGACAATCTTTTTGCGGATCAATTCGAAAGCCTGCCGCCCTTGCCCGGCAGCGCTTTCAAAAAAAGAAAACGCCGCTTGCTCTTAAAAAAGCTTGCGGCGTTGGCTTCACTCTTTCAAAGGGCCGCTTGCTGCGGGCCCTTTGTCAGAGGGAAAGATCATTTACAGCAGCGGCACGATCAGCAGGGCCACGATGTTGATGATCTTGATGAGCGGGTTCACGGCCGGGCCGGCGGTGTCCTTGTAGGGGTCGCCCACGGTGTCGCCCGTGACGGCCGCCTTGTGCGACTCGCTGCCCTTGCCGCCGAAGTGACCGTCTTCGATGTACTTCTTGGCGTTGTCCCAGGCGCCGCCGCCCGTGGTCATCGAAATGGCCACGAAGATGCCGGTGACGATGGTGCCCATCAGCACGCCGCCCAGAGCCTGCGGGCCGAGGATGAGGCCGACCAGAATCGGCACGATCACGGGAAGGATCGAGGGAACGATCATTTCCTTGATGGCCGCCCCCGTGAGCATGCCCACGGCCTTGGAGTAGTCGGGCTTGGCCTTGCCTTCCATGATGCCCTTGATTTCCTTGAACTGGCGGCGCACTTCAATGACGACGCTGCCCGCAGCACGGCCGACGGCTTCCATGGCCATGGCGCCGAACAGGTACGGGATCAGGCCGCCGATGATCAGGCCGGCAATCACGGAGGGGTTCGAGAGGTCGAACGTGAAGTCCATGTTGAAGGTCTGCTTGAGGGCGTGCGTATAGTCGGCAAACAAAACGAGAGCCGCAAGGCCGGCCGAGCCGATGGCGTAGCCCTTGGTGACGGCCTTCGTGGTGTTGCCCACGGCGTCCAGGGGATCGGTGACGGCGCGCACCTTTTCGTCAAGTTCGCTCATTTCGGCAATGCCGCCCGCGTTGTCCGTGATCGGGCCGTAGGCGTCAAGCGCAACGATGATGCCCGCCATGGTGAGCATGGAGGTCGCGGCAATGGCGATGCCGTAGAGGCCGGCGAGCGCGTAGCTCACGAGGATGGCGATCACGACCGACAGAACGGGCAGGGCCGTTGCCTTCATCGAGACGGCGAGGCCTGCGATGATGTTCGTGCCGTGGCCGGTGGTCGAAGCCTTGGCCACGTCCTGCACGGGCTTGTATTCCGTGCCGGTGTAGTACTCGGTGATGACGACCATGAGGCCGGTGAGCACAAGGCCCACGAGAGCCGTGCCAAAGAGCTTGCCCGTGGTGACGCCCTCGGGCAGCATGGACGGATCGGTGAAGACGAAGTCGCCCACAAACCAGAAGGCCACGGCCGCAATCACGCCCGAGACGATGAGTCCGCGGTAGAGCGCCGTCATGATCTTCTTGCCGGGGATGTACTTCACGAAGAAGGTGCCGATGATGGAGGCGACGATCGAGACGGCGCCGAGCATCAGGGGATATTCCACCATGCGCATCGCGTCGCCCGTCGTGGCCAGAGCGCCGATCATCATCGTGGCGATGAGCGTCACGGCGTAGGTTTCGAAAAGGTCGGCGGCCATGCCCGCGCAGTCGCCCACGTTGTCGCCCACGTTGTCGGCGATCACGGCCGGGTTGCGGGGGTCGTCTTCGGGAATGCCGGCTTCAACCTTGCCCACGAGGTCGGCGCCCACGTCGGCGCCCTTGGTGAAGATGCCGCCGCCCAGACGAGCAAAGATCGAAATCAGGCTCGAGCCGAAGGCAAGGCCGATGAGGGGCTTGATCGTGGCGTAAAGGCCTGCGTCGGCAGGCGAGCTCGACACGAGGAAGGCCATGTAGCCCGCCACGCCCAGAAGGCCCAGGCCGACAACGAGCATGCCGGTGATGGCGCCGCCGCGGAAGGCGACGTTGAGGGCGTTTTCAATGCCCGTGGAGGCCGCCTGCGCGGTGCGCACGTTGGCCTTCACCGAGACGTTCATGCCGATGAAGCCGCAGGCGCCCGAAAGAATGGCGCCCAGAGCAAAGCCGATGGCCGTCTTAAAGCCCAGTGCAGGCACAAGGGCGATGACGACAAAGAGCACCACGCCGACGATGGCGATCGTGGTGTACTGCTTGGTGAGGTAGGCCTGAGCGCCCTGCTGAATGGCATGCGAGATTTCCTGCATGCGGGCGTTGCCCGGGTCCTTGGAAAGCACCCAGCTGCGCGAGACGAGGCCGAAAATAACGGCCACAATGCCCGCGGCGATGGCAAGCCATAAAGCTGTAGTCATAGATAGTTTCTCCGGAGTAGACGCGGCGGCCGTCGTCCTTGAGTCTTGTTTTTCCCCGGCGGTGCGCCCATTTGTTTAACGAGCACGTCGCGGGGTTTTTCCTTTGGTTTGACCGCTGCGAGAACGCTTGAATAAAAATTCAGGAACACAAGTTTCGGAAAAACCTCTTTCCGATCAACTCTGTTCCTGAGATTGAAAACTCTTCAAATCGGCTACTTCAAAGCCTCAAAGATGCGCCGGCTGATTTCTTCGATCGAACCGATGCCCGAAACCGAACGGTACTTGGGAGCGGTCGAATCGCCGGAATTGGCAAGCTGCTTGTAGTAGCCCACAAGCGCTTCGGTCTGAGCGTGGTAGACCGCCAGGCGCTTTTGCACGACTTCTTCACGGTCGTCGTCGCGCTGCACGAGGTCTTCGCCCGTCACGTCGTCCTTGCCCTCAACCTTGGGCGGGTTGTACTTGACGTGATAGGAGCGGCCCGAAGCAGGGTGAATGCGGCGGCCCGACATGCGCTCGACGATTTCGGCGTCGGGCACGGCGATTTCCAGAACAAAGTCGATCGGCACGCCGGCTTCCTTGAGGGCCTCGGCCTGCGGAATCGTGCGCGGGAAGCCGTCAAAGAGAAAGCCGTTGCGGCAGTCGTCGGCCTGCAGGCGCTCCTTGACAAGGCCGATGATGATGTCGTCGCTCACCAGACCGCCCTGATCCATGATCACCTTGGCGGCCTTGCCGAGCTCGGTGCCGGCCTTGACGGCCGCCCGGAGCATGTCGCCCGTGGAGATCTGCGGAATGTTGAAGTGTTCTTTGATAAAGGCCGCCTGGGTGCCTTTGCCGGCGCCGGGCGGTCCAATGAGGATCAAACGCATGAAGTGATCTCCGAAAAGTAGAAAAAAACAAAAGGCCTGTGTCGCGCGCCCGATACTCCCTGCGCGCGCAGAAACCTTGTTTTGTGCGGCTTGTGCGGGCGTCAGGCCTGTGCCAAAGTTAACCGCGTAATTCTAGCTGATGAAGGCCGAAAGCGAACGCAGGATCAACGCGCCCTCCGCGCCCTGCGCGGGGCGCCGGCAGCCAAGCCCTGCAAAGGCTGACGAGTCCGCGTGCCGAAAGCCGCTGCCGGGCTTTGCCGGCTAGCAGCTGCAGCCGCCGGCCGCATAAACCGCCCGCACGCGCTTCAAATCATCCTCGGTGTCAACGCCCGCCGGGAGTTTATCTTCAAGCAGCATCACGCGGATTGCGTAGCCGTGCCAGAGAGCCCGTAGCTGCTCGAGCGACTCGAAGGCCTCGATCGGGGCGCGCTCAAGCCTGGGGAAAGCTTTGAGAAAACCCGCCCGGTAGGCGTAAAGCCCGATGTGGTGATAAGCGGGCAGCCCCTGCGGCAAAGGAGCCGGGCCGTTTTTAAACGCATCCCGCGGCCAGGGGGCGGGAGCGCGCGTGAAGTCAAGGGCGCGCCCGGCTTTGTTGAGCACCACCTTGACGACGTTGGGATTGAGAAAACTTTCCGTATCGGCAATCGGGTGCGCGGCCGTGGCGATGGCGCAGTCGGGCGCAAGGTCAAGTTCGCCGGCAACGCGGCTGATGACCTCGGGGGCGATGAGCGGCTCGTCGCCCTGGACGTTGACCACGATGGCCTCGTCGGCGAGCCCAAGGACGCCGACGGCCTCGGCCAGACGGTCGGTTCCCGTCGGATGATCGGCGCGGGTGAGAATGGCGCGGATGCCGTGCTCCTGGCAGGCCGCGACGATTTCAGGACTGTCGCAGGCGACGGCCACCGTTTCGGCGCCGGAGGCGAGCGCGCGTTCGGCCGTGCGCACGACCATCGGCTTGCCGCAGATGTCGGCCAAAGGCTTTCTCGGCAGCCGGGTGGAGCTCATGCGGGCGGGAATAAGGGCGGTAAAGCGCATTGGCGCATCTCTTAAAAAGGGTTGTCTCGAGGCTCGGTCTTTTTAGCGCACGGGCGTCACGCGCGCCTTTTCAATCTCTTCTTCGGTGAGATCGCGCGCATCTTTTTCAAGCATGTCGGGAATGTCGCCGATCATCGGAAAGCCTTTGGCGCATTTGGCGCACATCAGCATCGTGTGGTCTTCGTTAAAGCGTACGGGCCCCTTGCAGATGGGGCACACGAGTACTTCGGAGAGTCTGCTGTCCATGTCTTGCAGTCGGTGGAAGAAGGGAAATTCAATGCGTGATTTGTTCGGTGACCGGCACGACGTCGATATTCTTGCGCCGGGCGGCTTCGTAGGCGCGCTCAAGCACGAACTGCACGAAGTAGGTGTCAAGCTGCGTTTCAAGATCAACGACCCAGATGCGCTTGTCCTTAGCAAGTTCCGGGTTTTGCATGACCTTCACGGCATCCTTGCCCGTGACGAGAATGTAGCGGCAGTCAAGGTGCGCAAAAGGATTGGAGGCAAAGTCGAAGTGATCGCCCAACCCCATGCACTTGGCGTTGATGTCGTGGGCCTGCAGCATGCTGAAGAAGCGCTCGGGCGCGGCGATGCCGGCGGCGGCGACGACCTTGGCCTCTTTTTCCGCGATGCGGTGCGCCATGTCGTCGATCGTGCGGCGCTTGCCGTCAACAAGCCGCACGGCGTCTCCGAGCTGATTGGTGGCCGCAAAGCGCGGCGTGCGGCTTGTCACCGTCTCCTGCGTTGCGTTGAGCACGATGGCGTCGACCGTATCAAGTCTTGCGGCGGACTCGCGCAGGGGACCGGCCGGTAGCACCCAGCCGTTGCCCAGGCCCCGGGCGCCGATGACGGCGAGTTCCACGTCGCGCGCAAGGCGCTTGTGCTGCAGCCCGTCGTCGCTGATGATGATGTTGGTCTTGGGGAACTTGCTCAGAAGCAGGCGCCCGGCCGCCACGCGGTTGCGCCCCACCGCCACGGGCACGCGGGCGCTGCGCGCAATCAAAAGCGGTTCGTCGCCCACCTCGCGCGCGGCCGACTCAGTCGTGACGAGCTGCTCCATCTGCGCGGCGCGACCGTAGCCGCGGCTGATGACGCCCGGCGTAAAGCCTGCGGCCCGCAGCTCACGGGCAAGCTGAATCGTGATGGGGGTTTTGCCGGTGCCGCCCACGTAGATGTTGCCGACCACGATGACGGGCACGGGCAGCTCGATCGGCGTGATTTTTTTCGCGCGCGAGCGTGCAACAGCTTCGTAGACAAGTGAAAACGGATACAGCAGCATCGCCGCCGGACCGCGGTGCGACCAGATGCCGTGGAGCATCGACTCAAGCGCGGCGCGCATTGACTGTGCTCCTGTTGCGGCCCTGCCGAGGCGATATTTGTGAAAAGGACGGTGGTTGAGGGTGGTCGGAAGACATACGGGTTTTGGGCGCAGACGGGCATCCGGGCCCTGAAGTCGGCTTTCGGCAGACTCTTGAGCGGGCTTGGTGCGGGTGCGTCAAAAATTAAGCGCAAAGCGCCGCACGTGCGCTGCGTTTGTTTTTCGTCAGCCCAGCGTGAAAATGAACATGAGCCAAAATCATAGCGCAAAGACAGAGCGGCTTTCGGAGGTTTTCTCAAGTCTTGCGGCCTGTCCTTGGCCTGCCGGGCTAGAAGGCGGGAAAGCGCGCCGGCGCTTCAAACGTCATCAGTTTGTCCGTTCTAGGGTGCCGCAGATCAAGGCGCGCCGCATGCAGACACAGCCGCGTGAGGCCTTCTTCGGCCGCCAGACCCTTTGAGCCGTAAAAAGGATCGCCGTCAATGGGAAGACCGAGCCCTTTGGCGCAGTGCAGCCTCAGCTGATGCGTGCGGCCCGTTTCAAGCGTGAGCTCCACGATCGATTTTTGACGGCCTGCGCACAGCTCGGAGCCGATTTTGCGGTAGTGCGTCACGGCGGGTTTGCCGCCGCAGGAAGGCGCAAGCACGCACTGGCGCGGCCTGTCGAGCCAGTTGAGCCCCAGGGGAAGGTCGATGGTGCCGGCTGCCGAGGCAAGTTCTCCTTCGAGGCGGGCGACGTAGATTTTCTTTGTCTCCCGGTTTCGAAAGCTCTCGTTCATGCGGGCCAAAGCCCCTTTGTTTTTGGCAAAGGCAAGAACGCCCGAGGTATCCAAATCGAGCCGGTGCACGACAAAAAGTTCGCCGTGCGTTTTTTCCAGAATGGACTTTGCGCTCACGCACTCGCGCACCCCCGGCACGGAGCCCAGGCGTGCGGGCTTGTCGACCACGAGCATGTCCTCGTCTTCATAAAGGATGCCGATGGCGGGAGCCGTTTCCTCGCTTTGCATGGGCTGCGCGCTTTCATGCGGGCGGCCTTCGAGCATCCATTCAAGCCAAAAGCGAGCGCCCGCGCGCGGGGGATAAAAGGTTTGATCGAACCGGCACTCCCAGGAAGGAGCCTCGCCTACCCACCACTCGCCGAGCGCGATGAGTTTTTCGCCCGCTCTTTTGGTGTTGAGATACTCGACGAGCCGCACGGCGGGGCTCGTGAGCGCCTCCGAGATGACGCGCCGCCAGAGGGCGCGGCGCAGGGCCTGCTCCCTGCCGCCCTGATGAAACTCCCGATCCGGGTAGGGGGCGAAGATTTCGTCGATGCGGGTCTGAAGCGACTTTTTCTCGCCTTTTGCGTTGGTCATCACGACGGGGCGCACCGCCCGCTCGGACATGGGGGGCCAGAGATCAGACAAGCTCAGTTTGTCCCAGGGCTTGTCTGCGCATGCAGGGGCGGGCTCAAGGGCGAAGAAAATCGAGAGTTTCCCCTCGGCCGTAGCCGTGACGGCCGCGCCGGCCCGGCCGCAAAAGTCTTCGGGCAGCAGCGCGTTTTCCCGGGCAAGGCGCTGCGCGGCCACAAGCGCCGGGCCCGGTGCGCGGGTAAAGGGATCGGGAAGTCGCTCAAGGATGAGGCCTTCGAGGGGGACGCCCGCATCTTCGGTGAGCGCTGCCTGGGCAAAGGGGGTGCGCATGAGCGCAAGCCGCTCGGTGAGTGTGAGGTGTTTCATGGGAAGGCAAATCTTAACGGCGCCCGAGACGGGCTTCAAACCAACGGGAAAGGCAAAGAAAAGCCCGCTGAAAACCCGAGCGCCGCATAGGCTCGTTTGTTCAGCGGGCTGGCCGTTGCGAAGGCGCCGCAGGCTGCAAAAGCAATGCGCCTTCTATCCCGATCAATCTTCCTTAAAGGCCTGTTCCCGGGTTTTTCTGAGCGCGGGCAGCGCCACGAGCACCACGAGAATGACCGAGGCGATCAGAAAGCCGCAGGAGATCGGGCTTGTGATGAACGTGGTCGGGTCGCCGCGCGATAAAAGCAGCGCCCGCCGCAGGTTCTCTTCCATCATCGGGCCGAGAATAAAGCCCAGCACGAGCGGGGCCGGTTCACAGCCGAGTTTGGAAAAGAGGTACCCCACAAAGCCAAAGAACACCGTCACCCAGACGTCCCAGACGTTGTTGTTGATCGAGTAGACGCCGATGCAGCAAAACACAAGGATGGCCGGGTACAGGAGCCGGTAGGGGACCTTGAGCATCTGAATCCACACGCCGATCATGGGAAGATTGAGCACCACCAGAAAGAGGTTGCCGATCCACATGGCGACGATAAAGCCCCAGAAGAGTTCGGGGTCGGTCGTCATCACCTGCGGGCCCGGCACGATGTCGTGAATCATCATGGCTCCGATCATGAGCGCCATGACCGCGTTGGAGGGGATGCCGAGCGTGAGCATCGGGATGTAGGAGGTTTGGGCGCCGGCGTTGTTGGCCGACTCGGGGCCCGCCACGCCGCGGATGTTGCCTTGGCCAAACGGAGGATCGGCCTTCTCGCCTGCGAGCTTTTTCTCGACCGTGTAGCTCGCAAAGGAGGCAAGAAGCGCTCCGCCTCCGGGCAGCACGCCCAAAAGAGAGCCAAGAATCGTGCCGCGCGCGATGGGCGCAAGGCTTACCTTGAGGTCTTCCTTGGTGGGAAGAATCTTGCCCACGCGGCCGGGCACAAGCGAGCGCCTGGCGGAGAACTCAAGGTTGCGCATGATTTCGGCAAAGCCGAAGATGCCCATGCTCAGGGCAACGAAGTCGATGCCCTCCATGAGCTCGTCAACGCCGAAGGTGTAGCGCAGCGCTCCCGAATTGATGTCCGTGCCGACAAGTCCTAGGAGAAGGCCGAGCAAAATCATGCAGATGGCCTTCAAAAGCGACCCCGTGGCAAGCACGACGGCGCCGATCAAGCCAAGCACCATGAGGCTGAAGTACTCGGCCGGGCCAAACTCAAAGGCAAGTGTAGCTCGCAAAGGAGGCAAGAAGCGCTCCGCCTCCGGGCAGCACGCCCAAAAGAGAGCCAAGAATCGTGCCGCGCGCGATGGGCGCAAGGCTTACCTTGAGGTCTTCCTTGGTGGGAAGAATCTTGCCCACGCGGCCGGGCACAAGCGAGCGCCTGGCGGAGAACTCAAGGTTGCGCATGATTTCGGCAAAGCCGAAGATGCCCATGCTCAGGGCAACGAAGTCGATGCCCTCCATGAGCTCGTCAACGCCGAAGGTGTAGCGCAGCGCTCCCGAATTGATGTCCGTGCCGACAAGTCCTAGGAGAAGGCCGAGCAAAATCATGCAGATGGCCTTCAAAAGCGACCCCGTGGCAAGCACGACGGCGCCGATCAAGCCAAGCACCATGAGGCTGAAGTACTCGGCCGGGCCAAACTCAAAGGCAAGCTGCGTCAGGGGAGGCGCAAAGGCTGCGATCAAAAGCGTTGCCGTGCAACCGGCAATGAAGCTGCCGATGGCGGCGATGCCCAAGGCTGCGCCCGCGCGGCCGCGCTTTGCCATCTGGTGCCCGTCAATGCAGGTCACGACGGCGGCTGCCTCGCCCGGGATGTTGACAAGAATGGCGGTGGTCGAGCCGCCGTATTGCGCGCCGTAGTAGATGCCGGCGAGCATGATGAGCGCGCCCGAGGGCTCAAGCGCATAGGTCGCCGGCAGCAGCATGGCCACCGTCGCCACCGGGCCCATGCCGGGCAGCACGCCGATCAGCGTGCCGATGGAGACGCCGGCAAGGCAGTAGAGGATGTGAGAGAAGGAAAGCGCCGACTGAAAACCGAGCGCAAGATTGGCAATGAGATCCATTGTTGCTGCGCTCCGTTAGAGAAATGAGGGCCAGACCGGCACGTACATGCCGATGCCGAGCACGAAGATGATGTAGGAGGCCGCGTCGAGCACGACGATCATCAGGATCGTTTCCTTCCAGTTGATGGTGCGGCTGGCAAGCATCGAGATGGCGATCATGGCCGCAAGCGAAATCATGAGTCCGAATGTGGTCAGCAGCAGCGAGAAGACAACGACCGAGCCCAGAATCATAAACAAAACGAACCAGTGGAACTTTTCGACGCGCCCTTCGTCGGGCGTCTCAGGGGCTCTTGCAATTCCCCTGATGCCGATGATGGCGCCGATAAAGGCCATGGCCGCGCCCAAAAGAGTCGGAAAATACGCCGGCCCCATGCGGGAGGCCGTGCCGATTTCATGGCGCTGTGCGAAAACAATGAAGAAGATTCCAAGCAGGATGAAAAGTACGCCCGACCAGAAATCCTTTGCGTTGCGAATGGACATGAAAAGAGTTCACGAAAAACGAAGCCCGCTTTCGAAAGAGGAAAGCGGGGCTCCGCTTGAGTCTTCAATGCTGAAGGGTTAATCGACGCGAGCGCCGGAGGCCTTCACGATCTCGGCATACTTCTTGAGCTCGGATTCAATGAGAGCCTTGAATTCAGCCGGAGAGCAGGGGGCGGATTCGCCGCCGAGCTTGGCGAGGCGATCCTTCATCTCGGTGCTCTTGAGCGCCGTGGTGATCACTTCGTTGAGGTGATTGACGATGTTGGCGGGCGTCTTTGCCGGCACGAAGAGGCCGTACCAGGTCGAGATGTCAAAGTCGGGCACGCCCGCTTCAACCATGGTCGGAATATCGGGCATCGACTTGGCGCGCGTGGTCGTCGTCACGGCCAGGGCAACGAGCTTGCCCGACTGAATGTTGGCGGTGGCCGAGGCGAGATTGTCAAACATCAGGTCGGTCTGGCCTGCGAGCACGGAGAGCTGCGCGGCGGCCGCGCCCGCGTAGGGCACGTGCACCATCTTGATGCCTGCCTTGGCTTTCAGGAGTTCGCCGGCCATGTGTCCGCCAGAGCCGTTGCCGCCCGAGGCGTAGTTGAGCTTGTCGGGGTTCTTCTTGCAGTAGGCGACGAGATCGGCCACGGACTTGATGCCGGTCTTGGCCTGAAATTCGGGGGTGACGACAAGAACGTTGGGCACGTGCGCGATGAGCGTGACGGGCTCGAAGTCCTTGATCGGGTCGTAGGGCAGCTTCTTGAAAAGATTGGGGTTGACGGCGTGCGTGGCGACTGCGCCCACGCAAAGCGTCATGCCGTCGGGCTTTTGCTGCGCAAGATAGGCAACGCCGCGGTTGCCGCCGGCGCCGGGCCGGTTGTCGACGATGACGTTGCCGAGCTCTTCGTGGACGGCTTCGGCAATGGCGCGGGCCGATACGTCAAGCGGGCCTCCGGGCGGGTAGGGAACAATAATGCGGATGGGGTTGGATCCGGTGCCTGTCTGGGCGAGAGCCGCAGCGGGGACCGACGAGAGGGCGGAGACGGCGAGGACGCCTCCGAGCAGAGTGCGACGATTCAGACTGACCACTTCATCTTCCTTTACATTGGTGCACGACCCCCTCGCAGTGGACGCGATTGAGCCGGCGGTTTCTACTAATTTGGAAAAACTGCCGTCAATTCTATGCCTTTTTCGGTTTTCACGTTTTTGGTGCAAATTCGTGCCCGATGATGGGGAACGGGCACCGGCGTCACCTTGCCCCGATTCAACGAGAAAAAGACGCAAAGACTGCGAATGCAGCGGGGCTGCTTTCGAGCGCGCCTGCGGCGCCCTTGGGCCAAAGGGTGCTTTTGGGCATTGGGGTACTTGAAAACACATGCACCCGACTCCATATGCAAAGCATCAGACAAAGCGGCGTTTGCCTCACGCAAGCTCTTGAATCTTCAGGAGATTTTGAGCTGGTCAAGGCGGCGCTGCAGCTGCTCCTACAAAGCTTTGAGCCGTTTTGCAAAGACAACGGCTCAGGCAGCAAGTGGACAAGAAAAGGACTATGAGACAAGACAAGTTGACGACGAAGTTTCAGCAGGCGCTCGGCGATGCGCAGTCGATTGCGATTGCGCACGACAACCAGTACATCGAGCCCGTGCACCTGCTCTCGGCCATGCTCGCCGACGAGCAGTCGGGCGCAGCAAGCCTCATTGAGCGCGCCGGGGGCAACCCGGCCGTGCTGCGCCAGCAGGCCGAGGCTGCCATCGACCGGCTGCCCAAGGTCTCGGGCACCTCGGGCGACGTGCAGATCGGGCGTGATTTGGTGCGCGCCCTCAACCTCACCGAAAAGCAAGCCATGCAGCGCGGAGACGAATTCATCTCCAACGAGATGTTTCTGCTCGCGATCACGGACTCCGACCTTGAGGTTAGCCGCCTGATGGCTGCTGCGGGCGTAACGAAAAATCTTCTGAACGCGGCCATCACCGCCGTGCGCGGCGGAGAAAAGGTGACCGACGCCGACGGCACGACCGCCCGCGAGGCGATCGAAAAGTACACGATCAACCTCACGGACCGTGCGCGCCAGGGCAAGCTTGACCCCGTGATCGGGCGCGATGATGAAATTCGGCGCACGATGCAGATTCTGCAGCGCCGCACGAAGAACAACCCCGTGTTGATCGGCGAGCCCGGCGTGGGCAAGACCGCCGTGGTCGAAGGACTCGCGCAGCGCATTGTCAACGGCGAGGTGCCCGAAGGCTTGAAGAACAAGGAGGTTCTCTCGCTTGACATGGCGGGCCTTATTGCCGGTGCCAAGTACCGCGGTGAATTTGAAGAGCGCCTAAAGAAGCTTCTGAAGGAAGTGACGGCTTCCGAAGGCCGGATCATTCTCTTTATCGACGAGCTGCACACCGTGGTCGGTGCGGGCAAAACCGAAGGATCGATGGATGCGGGCAACATGCTCAAGCCGGCTTTGGCCAGGGGCGAGCTGCACGTCATCGGCGCGACGACTCTTGACGAGTACCGCAAGTACATCGAAAAGGATGCGGCTCTTGAGAGGCGCTTTCAAAAAGTGCTCGTCGACGAGCCGAGCGTGGAGGACACGATCGCCATCCTGCGCGGCCTGCAGGAGAAGTACGAAGCGCACCACGGCGTTGAGATCACCGACCCGGCCATTGTGGCCGCTGCCGAGCTCTCGCAGCGCTACATCACGGACCGCTTCCTCCCTGACAAGGCCATCGACCTGATCGACGAGGCCGCAAGCCGCGTCAAGATGGAAATCGACTCCAAGCCCGAAGCGCTTGACAAGCTCGAGCGGCGCCTGATCCAGCTCAAGATCGAGCGCGAGGCGATGAAAAAGGAAACCGACGAGGCAAGCCGCGCGCGGCTTGAGGCAATTGAAAAGGAGATTGCCGACCTCTCCCGCCAGTACTCCGATTTGGAGGAGATCTGGAAGGTCGAAAAGAGCGAGGCTCTGGGCGAGAAGGACGTGCGCGATGAAATCGACCGCGTGCGCCGCGAGATGGATGCCTGCCGCCGCGAGGCACGCTACGAGCGTTTGGCCGAGCTGCAGTATGCGGTTCTCCCCAAGCTCGAGAGCAAGCTCAAGAAGGCCGTCGAGGTTGAGGAGGCCGGCAGCAAGTCCGACCGGCCCAAGCTGCTGCGCACAAGCGTGGGAGCCGAAGAGATCGCCGAAGTTGTGAGCCGCGCCACCGGGATTCCCGTGAGCAAGATGATGCAGGGCGAGAGGCAAAAGCTCCTTGGCATGGCCGATGCTCTCTCAAAGCGCGTCGTGGGCCAGCCCGAGGCGGTCGAGCGCGTCACCGACACGATTCTCAGGAGCCGTGCGGGTCTCTCCGACCCCAACCGTCCCTACGGGTCGTTCCTCTTTCTTGGCCCCACGGGCGTGGGCAAGACGGAGTTGACCAAGGCGCTTGCGCAGTTTCTCTTTGACAGCGACGACGCCATGGTGCGCATCGACATGAGCGAATTCATGGAGAAGCACTCGGTGGCGCGTTTGATCGGCGCGCCTCCCGGATACGTGGGCTACGAAGAAGGCGGCTACCTCACCGAGGCGGTGCGCCGGCGTCCCTACAGCGTGATCCTGCTCGATGAAGTCGAGAAGGCGCACCCGGACGTCTTCAACGTGCTGCTGCAGGTGCTCGACGACGGCCGCATGACCGACGGACAGGGCCGCACGGTGGACTTCAAGAACACGGTGATCGTGATGACCTCCAACCTCGGCGCAACCGAAATCCAGCAGATGGTCGGCCGCCCGCACGAGGAGATCAAGGACGCGGTGATGGCGCAGGTCAAGCAGCACTTCCGCCCCGAGTTCATCAACCGCATCGATGAAATTGTGGTCTTCAACGCGCTTGACAACGCGGCGATCCGCAAGATTGCCAAGATCCAGATCGACAAGCTTGCCCAGCGCATCGAGGCGCAGGACCTGCACCTTGAGGTGACCGACAGGGCGCTTGACGCCGTTGCCAAGGCGGGCTTTGATCCGCTCTACGGCGCGCGGCCCTTGAAGAGAGCCGTGCAGGAGTACCTCGAAAACCGGGTGGCCCGCTTGATCCTCGAGGGCAAGTGCATGCCCAAGGACATCATCGTGGTCGACGCCGACGAAGGGGGAGCTTTCAGCTTCTCGGTCAAAAAGCCCAATTAACGGGCCTTGGGCCGGCGCGGCCTGACGCGGGCGAAAACCCGCTTCAAGCCCCGCGCCCGCGCAGGCAAAGCAAACGGCCCCGGCAAACGCGCCTGCCGTCAAGGCAAGAGCGTTTGCCGGGGCCGTTTTTTTCCGCCGGAAAACCGGCAGAGTCGGCAAAGGGCGGCCGGGCGCGCCGCCCATTTTGTCAGTTCAGGGTCGGAGCGAAGTTCGTGGCGTCCTTGTCGTCGGCAAACTCAATGTGCACGATGAGCCCCTGCGGGTTTGCGTACAGGGGCGAGCCGCATTCCTCGCACCACTCAAGCGGGAAGTCCTGCTCGTGAAAGACGATGCTGCGCACGCCCTGCGTGTGCAGGATGTCCTGCGCGAGCTCCCGCACGTGATCGATCTCATCGGGATTGACGGGCCAGGCGATGCCCGAGACGACTTTCTCGGGCGAGCGCTTGGGGCTGATTCCCACGCGCAGCTCCGTGACCGCGTCCGCATTGTCCGACGTGGTGGGGATGAAGAATGCGGCCGAGGCGATCACGTCGCCCGGCGTGTAGCCCATGCTGCCGATGAAGTCCACAAGCGACTTCAGGCTCCAGACGCGCATGGCGTTTTCGCTTTGCCTCCAGGCCGAGAAGTACGCTGCCGGGGGCTGCACCTCGTAGACCGCGCCGATCATGGCGAACTCAAGGGCCTTGTGCGCTTCCAGGCAGAAGTTCATCATGGCCCGCGCCCGGTCGATGTAGGTCTCTTGTGGGGAGCAGAAGAGTTCGGCCGCCGTGGGCGCCGTGACGGCCACAAGCAGATAGCGCGAATCGGCGAAATCGGCCGCAGCCGGCTTGTCAATGAGATCGGGCAGATCAACAACCGGATTTTCCGGATCGTCCTTTGGGGCGGTGAGCCGCGCCAGAATGCCGCGCACGGCGGCAAACCCGTCGGGGATGTGTTCCGGGGCGAGAAGCACGTTGCCGATGCGCACGCGCGCACGGCCCGAGGTCATGTGTTTTTTGTAGCTTTGCGCCACGCGCTCAAGGGCCGAGGGCGCGATGGGGCCGCAGTGGTTGCGGTAGCGGCTCCAGGCCAGAAGCGGCACGATGACAAGAATGCTCGTCTCCTCTTCGGTCGTGATGCTTTGTGCTGACTCTTCGGCAAATGCAAGAAGTTGATCGTAGGCAGGAAGCCGATCGGGCTTGAGTGCAGACAGCGCCGCTTCGATTTCGGTGTCGTCTCCTTCATCGAGCGCCTTGCGCGTGAGCTCTTCAAGCGCAGTCTCATAGGGGACGTCTTCGAGCCGCGTGCTTGACTCGGTGAGCAAAAGGGCAAGCCTTTGCAGTTCGTCTCTGAGCAGCTTCTGCTCGTTGTGTTGCATGGACATGTGTTCTTGTTGGTTTTTATGGCGCCGGGTGCGTGCCGCAATGCACGTGCAGGAAGGCTGCGGCCGGCGCTTTCATTCTGGTTGCTTGGCCGTCGGGGCGTCGCTTGACTTTTTCGTTGTCGTTATACATCGACGGCGGCCGCTTAGTCTAATCAAAGCGCGTCCCGAGCACAAAACGCCCGACCTTCAGGCGCGGGCCCGCGCAAAACAAGCCAAGTGAAGGCGAAAGTCCCTTGGGTGAAAAGTTTCCGGGAGAGTCGCGCAAAAGGCACTTGTTCGCGGCCTGAAAAATTTGGTTTCCAAACGCATGAAAACTTCATTTTTGCCCTGTAGGTGCATGCTAAAATGCCCGCGCCTTGCTCCCTTGAGGGCAAGAAAACAGAGGCTTGGTGAGAATGCCTTTCCCCGGCCTTCGCGCCTTCCGCGCTTTTCGTGTTTTTTCGTGCCTTTTTAAGGCTCTCCCGGCTTTCGTGCTTTTGTCTTTTTTCAAGCCTTTCTTTGGCGGCGAGCGCCGCTCACAGGGGGCGGCAAAAGCGCTTTCGTCATTTGAGAAAGCCTGCATGAAAAAAAGAGCGCGGGGCCCGCAAGCAGCCAAAAGCGCCCAAACACACCGCAAAGGGCGACGGTTTGAGCCTGCGGCCGGTGCAGAGCCCTCTCACGAGTCCTCATCGATACTTCGACTTCATCATCTTTGTTTTTGGCGGCTGCCGTGCTTTGAAGGCCGCAGCCCGTTGCGCCGGGGAGTCTTCCCTCAGGCGCCCGCAGCTGCGGCGCCGTGCGGTTTTTTCTTTGGCGGCGCCCGCCTGACTTTTGTATCTTTCGATGGACAACATCCGCAATTTCTCGATCATCGCCCATATCGATCACGGGAAATCGACGCTTGCCGACCGGCTGATTCAGCGCTGCGGCGGCCTTTCCGAACGTGAAATGAGCGAGCAGGTGCTCGACAGCATGGACCTTGAGCGCGAGCGCGGCATCACGATCAAGGCGCAGACGGCAAGCCTGCGCTACAAGGCCAAGGACGGCAACACGTACGAACTCAACCTCATCGACACCCCCGGGCACGTCGACTTCTCCTATGAGGTGAGCCGCTCGCTGTCGGCCTGCGAAGGCGCGCTTCTCGTGGTTGACGCCACCCAGGGCGTCGAGGCGCAGACCGTGGCCAACTGCTACACCGCCATTGATCTGGGCGTTGAAGTGATTCCGGTGCTCAACAAGATGGATTTAAAGAGCGCCAATCCGGAAGCCGCGCAGGAAGAAATCGAGGACGTCATCGGCATTGACGCCACCGATGCCGTGCTGTGCTCGGCCAAAACCGGCATGGGAATCGACGACATCCTCGAGCGCATCGTGCGCGACGTCCCGCCTCCGGCGGGCGACCCGCAGGCGCCGCTGCAGGCGCTCATCATCGACAGCTGGTTTGACAACTACGTGGGCATCGTCACGCTCGTGCGCGTGGTCAACGGCACCATTCGCCCCAAGGACAAGGTAAAGCTCATGGCTACCGGCGCCACGCACTTGGTCGAACAAGTGGGCGTCTTTACGCCCAAGGCCAAGGTGCGGGAGTGCCTGAAGGCGGGCGAAGTCGGCTTCGTGGTCTCGGGCATCAAGGAACTTAAGGACGCGCGCGTGGGCGATACGATCACCACGGCCGCGGGCGGCGCCGAGCAGCCGCTGCCGGGCTTTAAGGAAGTCAAGCCGCAGGTCTTTGCGGGGCTCTATCCGGTGGAGTCCAATCAGTACGATGCGCTTCGCGAGGCGCTACTTAAGCTGCAGCTCAACGATGCGGCTCTGCGCTTTGAGCCAGAGGTTTCGCAGGCCTTGGGGTTTGGTTTTCGCGCGGGCTTTTTGGGACTTCTGCACATGGACATCGTGCAGGAGCGCCTTGAGCGCGAATACGACATGGACCTCATCACGACCGCGCCGAGCGTGGTCTATGAGGTGCTCCTTACCAACGGCGAGGTCGTGCGGGTGGAAAACCCAAGCAAGATGCCGCCTCCGGACAAGATTGCGGAAATCCGCGAGCCGATCGACACCGTGACGATCTTCGTGCCCAACGACTACGTGGGCGCGGTGATGAAGCTGTGTCAGGAAAAGCGCGGCGTGCAGGTAAATCTTGCCTACCACGGCCGCCAGGTGCACCTCACCTATGAGCTGCCGCTTGCCGAAATCGTGCTTGACTTCTTTGACCGAATGAAGTCGATTACGCGCGGCTACGCCTCGATGGACTACGAATTCAAGGAATACCGCGCCTCGGACGTCGTCAAGGTCGACATGCTCATCAACGGCGACCGCGTCGACGCCTTGAGCAGCATCGTGCACCGCACCAACGCCCAGTCGCGCGGCCGCGAAATCGCCGCGCGGCTTCGCTCGCTCATTCCGCGCCAGATGTACGACGTCGCCATTCAGGCCGCGATCGGCGCCAACATCATCGCGCGCGAGAACATCAAGGCTTTGAGAAAGAACGTGCTCGCCAAGTGCTACGGCGGCGACATCACGCGCAAAAAGAAGCTGCTTGAGAAGCAAAAGGCCGGCAAAAAGCGCATGAAGCAGGTGGGAAGCGTGGAAATTCCGCAGGAAGCCTTCCTTGCCATTTTGCAGGTCGATGATAAGTAACCGTTTTTGACTCCGAACAAGATGAACTTCGCTCTGATTTTATTTTTGCTCACAGTCTTCACGGGCATCATGTGGGTGCTTGAAAAGTTCCGCTTTCTGCCGCAGCGCCGCGCCCGCGCCGATGCGGCCGCCCGTGAATTCGAAAGTACAAACCGCGAGGCGATCGACCGAGGCGAAAAGTCGGTGATTGATGCGCGCAACGCCATCTATGCCGACGCGATGCGCGAGCCCTGGTGGCTTGACTACACCGCCGGGCTTTTCCCCGTCATCGCCATCGTCTTTTTGCTTCGCTCGTTTCTCTTCGAACCGTTTCGCATTCCGTCGGGATCGATGCTGCCGACGCTTTACATCGGCGACTTCATCCTCGTCAACAAGTACGACTACGGCATCCGTTTGCCGGTGGTCAACACCAAGATCATTGATCTGGGCTCGCCCGAGCGCGGCGACGTGGTGGTCTTTCGCTATCCGATGGACGAGTCGATGGACTACATCAAGCGCGTCGTGGGCTTGCCGGGCGATACGGTGAGCTACATCGACAAGCGGCTCACGATCAACGGCGAGCCGGTGGAAGTTGAGCTCAAGGGCGACTGGGTCGATCCCTTTACGATGGTGACCTTGTCGCGCGGCACGGAAACGCTCGGCGGCGTGCGGCACGACTTTGCCGTCGACCCCCGCATCGGGTCGGGCCTGAGGGGGCGCCCGTATGAGCGCGTCGGAGACGGCTGCAAGTACTATCAAAACGGCTTTGTCTGCCGCGTGCCCGAGGGGCAGTACTTCGTGATGGGCGACAATCGCGACAACAGCGAGGACAGCCGCTACTGGGGATTTGTTGAAGACCGTCAGCTCGTGGGCAAGGCCGTGGCAATCTGGGCCAACTTCAGCGACATGTCCCGCGTGGGCGGCATTGACTAGGGACGCAAGCCATGCATTTCAACCGCACCGTGCTGCCCGTTGAGGAGCTCGAGCGCCGCATCGGCTATGTCTTTGAGAACAAGGCGATCGTCAGGCGCGCCGTGACGCACCGCAGTTTTTCGGCCGACCACAACGAGCGGCTCGAATTCCTGGGCGACTCGGTTTTGAACCTGTCTCTT
>DYBN01000002.1 GCA_019418605.1 Sutterella sp.
GTTCTTTAAAAATTTGGAAAACAAGTAAAGCGTTCAATCGCTCGAATTCTGAGATTGATGAGGTTTCGGAGTTCAAGAAAGAGCGATTGGAACGGGTTGTGATTGCATTCATCGAGTTTCAAAGATTTTTTCAGCGCATGCTGAAAACATCACGAGCTCAAGAGAGAACAGCACGTTACGAAAAGTAGTCACGTGAGATTCTGCAGGCAAAAGGCTGCAGGGTTATAGGATCAAGTGACTAAGTGTATGTGGTGGATGCCTTGGCGATCACAGGCGATGAAGGACGCAGTAGCTTGCGAAAAGCTGCGGGGAGCCGGCAAACGGGCTTTGATCCGCAGGTCTCCGAATGGGGGAACCCAGCGGCAGCAATGCCGTTATCACGTACTGAATCCATAGGTGCGTGAGGCGAACGAAGCGAACTGAAACATCTAAGTAGCTTCAGGAAAAGAAATCAACCGAGATTGCGAAAGTAGCGGCGAGCGAAATTGCAGCAGCCTGCTTTTGATAACTTTGACGACAGTGGAACGCGACTGGAAAGCGCGGCCATAGAGGGTGAGAGCCCCGTACACGAAGTCGACGGAGTGGTACTAGGGAAGCAAGAAAGTAGGGCGGGACACGTGACATCCTGTCTGAAGATGGGGGGACCATCCTCCAAGGCTAAATACTCGTGATCGACCGATAGTGAACCAGTACTGTGAAGGAAAGGCGAAAAGAACCCCGGGAGGGGAGTGAAATAGAACCTGAAACCGCATACATACAAACAGTAGGAGCTCCCATTAGGGGAGTGACTGCGTACCTTTTGCATAATGGGTCAGCGACTTACGTTTTGCGGCAAGCTTAACCGAGTAGGGGAGGCGCAGCGAAAGCGAGTTCGAATAGAGCGATTCAGTCGCAAGGCGTAGACCCGAAACCAGATGAGCTATCCATGGCCAGGTTGAAGGTGTGGTAACACACACTGGAGGACCGAACCGACTAGTGTTGCAAAATTAGCGGATGAGCTGTGGATAGGGGTGAAAGGCTTAACAAATCTGGAGATAGCTGGTTCTCCCCGAAAACTATTGAGGTAGTGCCTCGTGTATGACTCCAGGGGGTAGAGCACTGTTATGGCTAGGGGGACATGGCGTCTTACCAAACCATGGCAAACTCCGAATACTTGGAAGTTTGAGCACGGGAGACAGAGCACCGGGTGCTAACGTCCGGACTCAAGAGGGAAACAACCCAGACCGCCGTTTAAGGTCCCAAATATCGGCTAAGTGGAAAACGAAGTGTGAAGGCTAAGACAGTCAGGAAGTTGGCTTAGAAGCAGCCATCCTTCAAAGAAAGCGTAATAGCTCACTGATCGAGTCCTCATGCGCGGAAGATGTAACGGGGCTAAGCCGATAACCGAAAGCGCGGATTTGCAGCAATGCAAGTGGTAGGGGAGCGTTCTGTAAGCCGTCGAAGGTGGTTCGAGAGGACTGCTGGAGGCATCAGAAGTGCGAATGCTGACATGAGTAACGTTAAAGCGGGTGAAAAGCCCGCTCGCCGCAAGCCCAAGGTTTCCTGCTCTACGTTCATCGGAGCAGGGTGAGTCGGCCCCTAAGGCCAGGCTGAGAAGCGTCGTCGATGGGAATCAGATTAATAGTTCTGAACCATGCGCGAGTGCGATGGGGGGACGGAGTGTTGAAGATCATCCGGGTGTTGGATGTCCCGGTTTGTGAGGGTAGAAGGCCGGCAGGCAAATCCGCTGGCGTATCTTCGAGCCAAAGCATCGGGCCGTCTTCGGACGGTGAAGTGATCGGATGGACTTCCAGGAAAAGCCTCTAAGCTATAGCTCGCGCGTGACCGTACCGCAAACCGACACTGGTGGGCGAGTTGAATATACTCAGGCGCTTGAGAGAACTCGGGAGAAGGAACTCGGCAAATTGACACCGTAACTTCGGGAGAAGGTGTGCCTTTGTAGCGTGAAGGGAGAGACGCCCGGAGCGCGAAGAGGTCTCAGAAAATAGGTGGCTGCAACTGTTTATTAAAAACACAGCACTCTGCAAAGACGAAAGTCGACGTATAGGGTGTGATGCCTGCCCGGTGCTGGAAGATTAAGTGATGGGGTGAGAGCTCCTGATCGAAGTCCCAGTAAACGGCGGCCGTAACTATAACGGTCCTAAGGTAGCGAAATTCCTTGTCGGGTAAGTTCCGACCTGCACGAATGGCATAATGATGGCCACACTGTCTCCTCCCGAGACTCAGTGAAGTTGAAATGTTTGTGATGATGCAATCTCCCCGCGGCTAGACGGAAAGACCCCATGAACCTTTACTGTAGCTTTGCATTGGACTTTGAACCGATTTGTGTAGGATAGGCGGGAGGCAAAGAAGGGAGTACGCCAGTATTCCCGGAGCCGACGTTGAAATACCGCCCTGATTTGTTTGAGGTTCTAACCGCGGCCCGTGAACCGGGTCCGGGACCGTGCATGGCAGGCAGTTTGACTGGGGCGGTCTCCTCCTAAAGGGTAACGGAGGAGTACAAAGGTACGCTAGGTACGGTCGGAAATCGTGCTGATAGTGCAATGGCAAAAGCGTGCTTGACTGCGAGACCGACAAGTCGAGCAGATGCGAAAGCAGGTCATAGTGATCCGGTGGCTCTGGATGGAAGGGCCATCGCTCAACGGATAAAAGGTACTCTGGGGATAACAGGCTGATACCGCCCAAGAGTTCATATCGACGGCGGTGTTTGGCACCTCGATGTCGGCTCATCTCATCCTGGGGCTGTAGCCGGTCCCAAGGGTATGGCTGTTCGCCATTTAAAGAGGTACGTGAGCTGGGTTTAAAACGTCGTGAGACAGTTTGGTCCCTATCTGCCGTGGGCGTTGGAAGATTGACGGGGGCTGCTCCTAGTACGAGAGGACCGGAGTGGACGCACCTCTGGTGTACCGGTTGTCACGCCAGTGGCATCGCCGGGTAGCTATGTGCGGAAGAGATAACCGCTGAAAGCATCTAAGCGGGAAACTTGCCTGAAGATAAGTCTTCCCGGAGGCATGACCTCCCTAAAGAGTCGTTCGAGACCAGGACGTTGATAGGTCGGGTGTGCAAGCGCTGCGAGGCGTTGAGCTAACCGATACTAATTGCTCGTGAGGCTTGATCCTATAACCGTGCTGCCTAAAGTGAGCTTGCAGAAAAAATGCAGGTGATGAAGGAAGCGGCGGCTGAAAAGACAAAGAAATTGCGATGGCGTGCAAAGAAAAGCACGACCCGTGCTTTGCTTGATTTCCCAAAGAATTTGAAGACTGCGCGAAATTAAAACCCGCGCAGGCTTTTAAAGCCTTTGCCTGGCGGCCATACCGAAGTGGTCCCACTCCTTCCCATTCCGAACAGGACAGTGAAACGCTTCAGGGCCGATGATAGTTGGTTGTATTTCCAGTGAAAGTAGGTCACTGCCAGGCTCTCCCATTTGCAAGACCCTCGGACTGCAGCACGCAGACCGGGGGTTTTGTTTTTTCTGCTCCCGGTTTTCACCGCCCTGGAGGAGAGCGCGCGCGGGCGCGTGCTGCCCGCGAAGCCCCCTTCCTTGAAGTAAGATGCTCAGCACGGTGCGCTGAGCTTTCATACGCGTGCCGCCCATTCATCAGACATCGGCAGGCACAAGCGGCATGGCAAGGCAGAAAGCGAAGGCGGCGGCCAGGGACAAGGCCGGCGAAAGGAAGTCGGAGCAGAAGTCGGCGCAGAAGTCGGCGCAGAAGTCGGTGCAGGACGGGGACGGGGCTCGGAAGGCCGCGGCCAAGTCTCGCGCGGCGGGCGCCTTCAGTGCGCGAGAAAGCTGCGCGCCCGGTCCTCAACCCCGGCAAACGCAGGATGATGCCAAGCAAGAACACGGCGCGCAAAGCGCCGCTGCAAAGAGCGCCGGGGAGGGCGCCGAGCCGCAGCGCGTGATTGAGCGAAAGCCCGGGCGCGTGCGCCGTCAGGAAATTCTTCAGGCGCTCGCTCTCATTCTGGGACAGGCCGACGAGCGAAACTTCTCAACGCGCCGCATCGCCGCGCAGGCCGGCATTTCGGAGGCGTGCCTGTATCGCCACTTCAAGAGCAAGGCCGAGATGATCGACGGTCTCGTGGGCTTTTGCCGGGAGGCCTTTGACGCGATGTTCTCTGAAATCGACGCCAAGGAACGGATTTCGGGCGTAGAGAAGTCGCTCTTGAAAATCGAAGTGCTCCTGCTTTTTTCTTCCAGCAACCCCGGCATCACGCGCATGCTCACGGGCGAGGCGCTCACGGGACTGCCCGAGGAGAGCTTTGCGCGGGTGCGCGAGGTCATCCATTACGCCCAGACTTCCGTGCGAAACTCCCTGCGGCTTGCCGTCATCGCCAATGAACTGCCGCTTGCAACCGACATCGCCATGCACGCCGAAGCGATGATGAGCTACGTCGAAGGGCGCTGGCGGCGCTTTACGGCTTCTCATTTTCAGGACTCTCCCACCAACGGCTGGCCCGTGGCGCGCGCCGTTTTCTCGCACGTCGGAGAGCCGCAGAGCGCTCAAGGCAAAGCCGCGGCTGCGCCCGCCTGATGGCAGACGGCCCGTGAGCGCCAATCCGCTCTGAGGCTGCGCGGGGTGGCCGTTTGTCTGTTTCTCTCCGCGAGCCTTCCTCATTTTCTTCTTCTCCCGCCTGGGTGCACCAGGGCCCCTTGTTTGCACTGCTGCGGCACTCGCGCGTGCACAAAATCGGTGCGCGGCTGCTGCGCTCTGACCTTCCTCTTCGTTCTGCGCCTTTGGGTGCCGCAAAGCCGGCGCTTTGGCGGCTTTGCGCCTTTTTCGCGCTTGGCGCAAAGGGCCCGAAGACGCTCTTGCGCATTGTCTGGCACGCAAATTGCTTTTGTCTTTCTCGTCGTGAAAGCCCCGCTTTCTCTTTGAGCGCCCTGCGCGCGCGTCTTTTTGCCGCCTGCTTTTTTTTAGGCGCGGCGGCAAGGGCGCCTAGCGTGCAAGGCGATGGGAAAGGCGGCCGCCTTCAGGGAGGAAGGCGCCGGGGCTTTTTTTAAGAAACAGCCACAACAACAGCACAACACAGGGAGACGGACAACCATGAAGCTGGTGATGATGATCATCAAGCCCTTCAAGCTTGACGATCTGCGGGAGGCCTTGTCGGCCTTGGGCGTGACGGGAATGACGGTCACCGAAGTCAAGGGATTCGGGCGGCAAAAAGGACACACGGAGCTTTATCGGGGCGCCGAGTACGTGATCGACTTTCTGCCCAAGCTCAAGGTCGAGGTGGCCGTGAGCGACGACAAGCTCGACCTGGTCGTCGAAGAGGCGATAAAGGCCACCCGCACCGGGCACTGGGGCGACGGAAAGATTTTCGTCACCAACCTCGAGCGGTGCGTGCGCATCCGCACGGGCGAAACCGACGAAAACGCCCTTTAAGGCCGACACAAAGAAAAAACAACGCAAAGGAAACGAAAACAGGGAGACAAAAAGAAAATGAAGCCAATGCTGATCTCTACGCGCCTGCCGCGGCGCCTGCTCGGTTGGGCCGCGGGCTGCGCGGCGCTTTTGGCGAGCGCCGCTGCGAGCGCCGCCGAGACGCCGGTCATTGACAAGGCCGACACGGCCTGGGTGCTTGTCGCGGCGCTTTTGGTGCTCTTCATGACGATTCCGGGCATCGCCCTTTTTTATGCCGGCATGGTGCGCAAGAAGAACATCCTCTCGACGCTCGCGCAGTCGGTGGCAATCTGCATGATCTGCTCCGTCCTGTGGTGGGCGGCGGGCTACTCGCTTGCCTTTTCCGAGGGCTCGAGCTTTGTGGGCGGGCTCTCCAAGATATTTTTGTCGGGGATTGCGATTGATACGCTCTCGGGGTCGATTCCGGAGATTCTCTTTGTCTTCTTTCAGATGACCTTTGCGATTCTCACGCCTGCGCTCATTGTCGGCAGCTGGGCCGAGCGCATGAAGTTTTCGGCGCTTCTTGCCTTCACCGTGTGCTGGAGCCTGTTGGTCTACGCGCCCGTGTGCCACTGGGTGTGGGCTTCCGACGGGTATTTCTTTGAAATGGGAGCGCTTGATTACGCTGGCGGCACGGTCGTGCACATCAACGCTGGGATCGCAGGTCTTGTGGGGTGCCTGATGCTGGGCAAGCGCAGCGGCTACGGCACGCAGGCGCTCACTCCCGCCAACCTCACCTACGCCATGATCGGCGCGAGCTTTCTGTGGTTTGGCTGGATGGGCTTTAACGGCGGCTCGGGCCTTGAGGCCAACGCCCGCGCGGCGATGGCCATTGTGGCCACGCAGCTTGCCGCTGCCGCCGGGGCCTTGAGCTGGATGATTGTCGAATGGAAAAGCCGCGGGCGGCCTTCTCTTTTGGGATTGGTCTCCGGCGCCGTGGCGGGACTTGTGGCCGTCACCCCCGCTGCGGGCTTCATTCTGCCCGCAAGCGGCGTCATCATCGGCCTTATTGCGGGCGCGGTCTGCTTTGTGTCCGTGTCGGTGGTCAAGGCGCGGCTGGGCTACGACGACTCGCTTGACGCCTTCGGCGTGCACGGCGTGGGGGGCATTGTCGGAGCGCTTTTGACGGCGGTCTTTGCCACGAGCGCGGTGACGGGATCCGATCTCCCTTCAATGGGCGAGCAGCTTGGCATTCAGGCGCTCTCCGTGGTGGCAACGCTCGTCTACAGCGGCGTCATGAGCGCGGCCATCCTATGGGTCATCAAGCGCACGATCGGCTTGCGCGTGACGCACGAAGAGGAGCTCACGGGGCTTGATCTTGCAGTGCACGGCGAGCGCATCGAGTAAGCTCTCTCAGGGACTTGAAAAAGAGCGGGCGCGCTTTGCGCTGCGCGGGGAGGCCTTTCGGCAGGCCTCCCACGGCCGCAGCGGGGCGCGCCCCTTTCTTTTGGTGTGAGCGCGGCAGGAAACCCCTGCAAAAAGGCGGTTTAAAGAAAGCCGGTGTTGTATGTCTGGCTGTGGCTTATTTGGTACTCATAAATATGGGAGAAAACTGAAAAGTGTTTTAAATCAAAGACATTCATGATCTTTTTTGTTGGGAAAATCATCCAAAACCTTAAGGGTTAACAATTAGCTGGGGGGGGGGTGTATCAAATTTTTAACCTCTCCACGTCCGTCTGACCAATCGGACGGTTTTCTGAATCTTGAAAGCTTTTGAAAAAAGATCATGAACAAGACTTATAAAGTTGTCTTCAGCAAGGTGCGCGGTGCCTTGACTGTTGTAAACGAAGCCACATCTTCGGTGCAGGCCAAGGGTGCCAAGACGGTTGTGGCTGCCGCCGCCATGCTGGCGATGGGCTCCGCGATGGCGGAGTCACACTGGGTTGTTCCCGGCGAAGACGTGCCTTCCGTCACCAACGACACTCAGACGTCCTTGGAAGCTCTCACGGAAGATAGCTACTCCTACACCAGGACTGATTCCTCTGCTCCCAGCGGTTTTCTGAGCATCAGTAGTGGTTCCGAAACCGACAATGTGTTTGATAAAACCGTTTGGGCCTCCGGCAGCGCGGAAAATGTTCGGGCGCACGCGCTGTCTGTGGCTGGGGTGAATGCCGGTCTGACCAATACGGGCACTATTTACATCACCTCAGAAAAGGGAGCGGCTTCTTTCTCGCAAAAAGGCATGATGTCGAATGCCGGAGCCGTCGTGGTCAACAAGGGTACGATCGTGGCCAAGAATGCCTATGGCATGACCGTTGGCACGGCCTCCGGGACTAATGATGAAGGACAAAGCGTCGGCTCGAGGATCATCAACGACGTTGACGGCGTCATCTATGTGGAAGGCGAAGGCGCAGGCATTGAGCTTGGCGGTGCGGAAGGATCGACTGCCGTCAACAACGGCCAAATTCTCGCTCAAGATTCGTCTGACTCTTGGAAGCACGGCGTCTTGATTAACGTTAACAGCTCGAGCTTCACCAACAATGGTCTGATTTCAGTCGTTCAGGAAACTCACGGGGACATTGAGAGCTCTGCGATCGAAGTCAAGAGCAATGCCCAAAACGTGACCGTCACCCTTGACCAAAACTCGAAGGTCGAGGGTGTGATCCATTTTGCCGAGGTGACCGCTGAAGGCGTAACGGATTCGGGCAACAAGCTCATCGCCGACGGAGCGAAGGATACGCTCAACCTCAAGTCCGACGACGCCGGGCTTGATTTCGATGTTATCAACGGCGCCGACATCACGCTTGCTGACCGCGCGGAAGGGGAAAAGCCTTCCAAGTTCGATACGGTCACGGTTGAGGGTGCGAAGCTTACGGCTTCCATCTTCCAAGCCAACAACCAGTTCAAGAACGTCAACCTCAATAGCGGCGGCGTCTTCAACATCACCGCTCTGAACTCCAACTCGGAAGACTTAGAGGATGGGGTACGGGACCGCTTGCTTTTGTCGTTTGGCAGCAAGTGGAACCTCAATGGCGGCGATCTGCAGGTAGGTGGTAACACATTCACGGGCCTGCTCAAGATTGGGTCTGCAGACTCTTCGCCTGACTATAAGGGGACGGGCGTCGTCAACGTCACAGCAGGAAATTACAGCTTCAGCAAGGTTGAGTTTGGCTCTGCTGACGGGAATCAACTCAACATCAGCGGCGGCGCCCTCACGGTTGGCGAGTTTGATATGACCAATGGCGCAACTACGGTGACTGGCGGCACGCTCGCCATTGACCAGCTCACGCGCGAAGAAGGCGGTCAGGGGACGCTGACGGTTGACGGCGGCACGCTGCAGACGAGTTCCGGCCAGCTCTTTACCACGGCGCTCGGCACCGACGGGCAGGGCGAAGAATCCGGTGCTTTGAAGTACTCCGGTGTGCTGACGTTGCAGGACGGGTCAACGATTGCCTTGACGGACGGACTCTACAACCTCGCCTACGCGGCGGCAGCCGGTGAAGCGGCTGGTGAAGGCGTGTCCGTTGTCATGCTCGGCAGCCTTGTTGCCGATGACATCGAAGGACTCGGCAACACCGCCACGCTCGACGAAGTGAAGGATGTCGGTCCCAATGTGCAGCTCGTCGGCGTGACCGTCGAATCCGAAGGAATGAATGTCAAGATCGGTGGAGACGAGCCCACGGGTACGGATACCGATACCACGGCCTACCGCGCCGAGTCGCTGCACGTGGCGGCGCTTGATCTTGGCGAAGGCGATACGGTCACCATCGACGGCGGCAAGACTCTGACCCTGGTCGGCAACAACGGTGAGCTCATCAGCTCGGAATCGACCGAGGGCGTAAGTGTCGACGTGACCAATGGAACGCTCGCCCTGGGCGGACAGTATGCACAGGGCGGCAATCTCAATGGCAAGGTTGAGCTGGTCGGCGCCTCTCAAATGAACGTGACGGGGTCGGAAACGTTCGAAGTTGCCGCGGTGAGCGGCACCGGTACGGTGAACGTTGGCGACGAGACCACTGCCGGGCGCCTTAACATCGGCTCTCTTGAGGGCTTTAACGGCATGATCTTCGTTGATCCTGCCTGGGGCGAGGGCGTCAACCTGGTCTCCGAAGCCTCGCAGCTTGGCATCTACGAAGCAACCGATATGACCTCTCAGGTCGTCGCAGGCCGCAACTCCGTTGTGGGCCTTGGCGTTGCCGGTAGCGAGGCCGCCGCGGCTCTTCAGGGCATCCTCGACGTCAATCAGAACCTGCAGTGGGGCGAAGACCTCCAGGCGGCCGTTTATGTCGGCGATGCCGTGACCTTCGGCTCGACGGGCGGCGTGCTCGTCGACGGCTCCCTCACCGCAAGGCCCGCTTCCGTGACGCCGAACACGGTGACGGTGGCCTCCAACAGCATTCTCATTGCCAACCAGGCGGTGGATACGTCTGAAAACGCCCTCATCGGCGGGACTGTTGCCTTCAATGAGGGAAGCTACCTCGGTCTTGCCAATGCATCGGTGGGCGAATTCAAGCTTGCTGATGCAACCACGGGCGAGACGCTCGCGCAGGTCGTGACCGACAACCCCTTCATCAAGGGCACGCTCGGCACGGGCGATCAGGCGGGCACCGTCATTGCGTCCTATGACACGGAAAACGGTCTTTCGGCACTGGCCTCCACCGGCCTGCAGGCGATGACCCGCCGTGCGGACACGATCTTGGCGCAGACCATTGCCGACCGCACCTCGATCGATCAGGAACTCAACCCCGGCATCAACCTCTGGGTTGACGTCACGGGCGAGTCGTACGAAGCCGACAACTTCGACAACGGCGGCGAGTTCACGGCCGACATGGGCTACGGGGCCTTTGGCGGAGACATTGCCATCAACGACTTCACCGTGGGCGCCGCCTTCCAGTACGGCACGGGTTCTCTGAGAAGCTCCGTCTCGAGCATCAAGAACGACATCGACAACTACGCCTTCACGCTCTACGGCACCTACAAGGTGACGGATGCCTTCAAGCTTGCCGCGGAACTGGCCTACGTCTGGGGCGAAAACGACATCTCGTCTTCGCAGGCGGCCTTGAACCAGAGCGTTGACACCGAGATGTACTCGTTTGGCCTGCGCGCCATGTACGAGCTCACGGCGGGCAACTTCAGCTTCGTGCCGAGCATCGGCGTGCGCGTCTCGCAGCTTTCGACCGACGCCATGCAGGTGGGCAGCGTCAAGGTCGAGGATCAGGACCAGACGCTCGTGCAGGTGCCCATTGCCCTGCGCATCAACGCAAGCGAATTTGACGCCAACGGCTGGAGTGTGGCGCCGAGCTTCAAGATTGCCTATGTGCCGACCTTCGGCGACAAGGACATTGAAGTTCTCGGCCACAGCCAGGACGTGATCGACACGGCGCCGGTGCAGGCTGACTTTGGTCTGCGCGTGGGCAAGGACAACATGCTCTTTAACGTGAACATGCTCCTTGGCTCGGGCGAAAACGGAACGTCCGCCATCGGCGGCAAGGTGGGCTTCAAGTACGCCTTCTAAGCCGAAGGAAAGGTCTCTGCTCTTGGGCGGTCTGTCCCGGAGCCCTTCTCAAAAGGGCCCGGGGCGCGGGCCGCGAAGGGCAGGGCTGCCCACGTACGGCAAGCCTAAAAAACAAAAACGGCGCTTGTCTCTCAAGTTTTGAGGGAGAAGCGCCGTTTTTTTGCGCCCGCGCGCGCCGGGGAAAGCGGGGGCGATGCCCGATTGTGTTTAACCGGACGTTTGATCAGGCGCCTTGAGAAAGTGCGCCAAAAGCGAACAAAGAAAAAGGCGCCGCTCGGGCGGCAGGGACCAGCGCCTGATGCCGCAGCGTCGGGAGCAAGGCGCGCCTTCAAGGCGTTTGAAGAGAGGCTCTCTCGGCTACGGCACCGTGAAGTTGTAGTAGTGGCAGTTGCCGCAGTAGTTTTCGCCCTTCTTGTGCCCCTTGTGGCACGTCGAGCAAGGCAGGTTGCCGTCGTGCTGCGAGTGCGGATTCATCTCTTCGGGGTCCGCGGGGGCCGTTTTCTTTGCGACTTCGTCGTACCAGCCGTGGCACTGCACGCAGGCCTCATGCCGATTGGCGTCAAGCTTCATCGTGCCCTTGGCGACGTCGCTGTGGCAGACCTCGCACTTGACGCCGCGCGCGGCGTGCCGGTCGGCGAGAAATCCGCCGCCGTCGGGGGCGGCCGCATAAAGATTGGCGGCAAGCAGCATGCCGGCAAATAGAGTCAGAATTTTTGTTGTTTTCATGGCGGAACGTCGCGCACAAAGTCCGCTGGAGGTTCCGAGTGGGCTTCGTGCGCGTCATAGAAGGGGTTGCTCTTTGCCGGGCAAGAGCCGCCTCCCGGCGGCCGCCCCCGGCAAAGGTGGTGAAGCCACCCCGCCCGAAGAGATCGGGCGGGGCGGGAGGTCAGGCGCGGTTCGGGAGTTTGGCCACGATCTTGCCGCAGACCTGCCCGAAGACCAGGCACTCCGTGAGGTTGCCGCCGCCCTGGTAGACGAACTTCAGCGCGGAGGCGATTTCGCCCACGGCATAGAGCCCCTTGATGGGCTTGAGGTTCCAGTCAAGCACTTCGCGCTTGGCGTTGCAGGCAAGGCCGCCCTTGGTGTTGGGGCCGCCTGCCACGAGCGGCACGGCGTAGAAGGGCCCCTCGTTGACGGGCTGCAGGGTGGACTTCAAGCGCCCGAGCGGATCCTTGCCCTGGGCGCAGGCCTCGTTGTAGGCCTTGACGGTTTCGGCAAGAACCTTGGGGTCCATGCGCCCGGAGTTGTCCTTGGTCTTGGCGATCTTCTGCGCAAGCTCTTCGATCGTGTCGGCCTTGAGGATCCAGCCCTTTTTCACCGCGTCCGAGTTGTCGGCCTTGCCGTAGTCGACAAAGCCGTAGCCGGGCGTCGAGATGCCAAGCCCCACCAGAGGCTTGGTCGTGCGCAGCTTCTCATCGAAAATAAACCACGAGGGCGAATTCGGGTAGTCGAGCGTGTCGATGTCAAAGCGCACGGCTTCCTTGTAGAAGAAGTAGCGGCTCGGGTCCTTGGTGACCTTGTGCTCGGCCGCGTAGCGCTTGCCGTAGTTGTTGACCACGATGGCGTGGCCCGAACCGACGGCCGGCGTGATCATGCCGATGCGCATGCCGTTGTGGCGCTCCGGAGAGGGCATGATGATGCGCGAGGCGGCTTTGCCCGCCTTCATCATGCCGGCGCCGGCCTTCAAACCCATGGCGATGCCGTCGCCTTCGTTGTAGAGCGTGCCGTAGAAGGCCCAGCCTTCCACGCCCGGCCCTTCAAGGAAGGCCTGGCGCATGGTCTTGCTGTATTCGTAGCCGCCCGAGCAAAGCACAACCGCCTTGCGGGCCTTGTAGGCCACCTTTTTGCCCTTTTGCTCGCCCTCTACGCCGATGACCTCGCCCTTGTCGTTCATGACAAGGTCAAGCGCGCGCGTTTCATAAATCACGCGAATCTTGTCGCCGCGGGTCTTGACGCCGTTGTGCAGGCACTGCCAGAAGGCTTCGCCTGAAATGGCCTGCTCCTTGGGTTTGCCGTAGCAGGGCTCGTTGAATCCCGGCGGGATGCGGTCCGGGTACGAAGAGCGGTAGACCTGATAGCCGCACTCCTTGGCGCCCGGGAAGTTGGGGAAGGCCGCGCCTTTAAAGCCCGGCGTGGAGAAGGCCTGAAACTTCGGGTCAAGGCTCTTCATCCAGTCAAGAAGTCCCGGCGTGTAGTCGGCCCAGGCCTGTGCAAGGCCGTCGGAGACTTCGGGCTGCTCGCCTTCGAGCTTGCCGGGAATGTTCTCGCCCGAGAACATGGCCTTGGCGTATTCCTTGAGGGCCTTCTTGTCGCCGGCTTTGTCGGGGCAGTGGAAGATGCCGCCCGACATGCGGGTGTTGGAGCGCAGCGTGGCTTCGGGCTGGCGCTCGATGACGAGCACCGTCGCGCCGTTGTCGGCGGCGGTGATGGCCGTTGCGGCGCCCGCGCCGCCGTAGCCTACGACGACAACGTCGGCTTCGTCGTCAAATTTTGGCGTCTTTGCAGCCGCCGCCATCGGCGCGGCCGCTGCAGCGAGGCTGCCCGCGGCAGCCGTCTTGAGCAAATTGCGACGGGATAGATCAGTCATGCGTTTTCTCCTCTTGGTGTCGTTGTCTGAGGCGTTTGCCGCGCCGCAAGGCGCGCAACGCCTTTTCTCAAACTCTACCAGTGTGCGGGGTAAATGGATTGTTTGCAAAAGGGAGACTTTGTGCGCAGTTTCGGCGCTGCCGCCTGCGGCAGGAGAATTTGAGCTTAAAGGACAAGGGTTTTCCCGTCGGAAGAAACCCTTGGTGCTCTGCATGACTGTTAAGGGGGAAGAGATGAGGAAGTCCCGCACGCCGGCGGGACTTCGTGCACGAATGCGCCCCGAGAAGTCCGTCTCGTGCGGACAATCCACGGGTTTTTCACGACTTTTTACATTTTCGCGAACTTTTAAGCAATTCCTAGCAAATAAGAAGGCGAACTTTAGGTAGTATTCATCGCGTCATCTCATCTTCCTGGAATTGAAGGAAAACATTCTCCGCCAGAGGTTTGCGCCTGTGGCGGATTTTTTTTCGCCCTGCGCTGCGCTACGCGCGCGGGGAAAGCCCTGCGGCTTCGCGCCCCGCGATGCGCCCGAAGATCATCGCGTCGGAATTGGCGCAGGCGCCCTGGTAGGTGAGGCCCCAAAGCGACCCCAACTCTCCTGCGACGTAAAGCCGCGGGATGGGACGCCCCTGCGTGTCGAGGCACTCGCTTTTGACCGAGCGCCTCGGGCCTCCCATCGTGTGGTAGAGCACGGGCACAAGGCGCAGCGCATAGTAGGGGCCGGTCTCCGAAATGGGCGCCGACCAGGCCTTGACGTCGCGGCCGACGAAGACGCTCTTTTGGTTGGGGTCGGCCGAAATTCTGCGGCCGAATTCGGTGTCGACGCCTTCCTTGGTCAAATCCGTGTTCCAGCGCTTGACTGTGGCGGCAAGCGTCTTGGCGGGCACCTTGATTTTGTCTGCAAGCTCTTTAAGCGTCTCTGCCTTGATGATGACGCCCGACTTGATTTCCGCGGAATTGTCCTTGCTCCAGACGTAGTGCTCGCGGTTGATGGCGTAGCCCGAGCCTCCGGACGAGACGACGGGCCCTGCGTCGATGTAGCGCTGATCCATGATCATGTAGCAGGGAATGGCGGGGTACTTGTGCTGCGTTGCGTCAAAGCGGTTGACGGCCATCCAGGAGCAGTGATAGTCAAGCCCCTTTTCGTCGCAGAAGCGCTTGCCGTACTGGTCAACCCAGATAAAGGAGGGCTGCCGCGTGATGAGCGCAATGCCCGCCTGCACGCCCGGCACCTGAATGCCCAGGGGAGCCGAGACCGCGTTCATGTGCCAGAGTTGCGCGCCGACCGACTGCGCCATCAAAAGACCGTCGCCCGTGTGCCCGGGACTGCCAAGGTAGGACATGGGCTGCCCGAAAATGTAGGTCTGCATGAGCTGCGGACTGCACTGAAAGCCTCCCGTGGCGATGATGACGGCCTTGGACGCCCGCACGAAATAGGGCTTGCCGCCGCGCAGGGCTTCAACGCCAGCGACGACGCCTTTTTCAAGCACCAGGCGCCTTGCGGGCGTTTCAAGCAGCACGGGAATGCCGCGGCTTTGCACGGCGCGGGCAAAGACGCCAAAGAGCCTGTCGCCGCCCTTTTTGCCCGGCACGCCGTGAATGGAAATTTTCTGCACGCTCTCGGCGCCGGGCAGGTTCTGGTAGCCCGCATGCCCGTAGACGATGGGCTTTGCCTTGGCGTCAAGCGACTTGACGTAGTCGGCGAGCTTCATCGATTCATCGCAGAAAACGCGCAAAAGCTCGGGGTCCCACTGCGACAGCGACAGCTCATAGAGGCTTTTAAGGTACGTGTAGTAGGCCTCTCGGTCCAGCGGCACGACAAAGCCGCCGGAGGAGACGGCCACGTTGCCGCCGCCTTCGGCCATTTTCTCCAGAATGACGACCGAGGCGCCCGCGTCGTGCGCGGCGATGGCCGCATTGGTGCCCGCGTTGCCGTAGCCAAGCACGACGACGTCGGCCGTCTGATCCCACTTGATTTGGGAGGCCTCGTCAACGGAAAGTGCATGCGCGGGGGAGGCTGCTGCCGTAAAAGCTGCAGCCGCAGCCGAGGCAAGAGCCCGGCGGCGGGAGAGGGTCACGGGTGCTGCCTGGGTTTTGTTTGTCTTTTGCATGGCGTCCTCCTGTCTGCGTCAAAAAGGGAAGGTAGCGCAGGGTGCTTCAAGCTTCTTTTCACTGCGCCGCCCTTTTGGGTTTGAGACAAGATTACGCCCGCTTTTGCCCGCAGGAGCGCCCGGGGCTTTACGGGGGGAGGGGTCTCAAGACTTCCCGAACACCTCGTTGAGCTGCTGCGTGACGCGCACGAACGTCGTGCGCATGGTGAGCTCCTTCAAGCGCCTTGCGCCCACGTAGGTGCAGGCGCTGCGCACGCCGCCCAGAATGTCGCGGCAGGTCTGATCGACCGGTCCGCGGTCTTCGATGTAGACGATCTTGCCTTCGGCCGCGCGGTACTCGGCCACGCCCCCGGCGTACTTGTCCATGGCGGCCTTTGAGCTCATGCCGTAGAAGGCGCGCAGCTTCCTGCCGTCTTTTTCAATGACTTCGCCTCCGCACTCGTCGTGCCCGGCAAACATGCCGCCGAGCATGACGAAGTCGGCGCCCGCGCCGAAGGCTTTGGCAACGTCGCCCGGCTGCGTGCAGCCGCCGTCCGAGCAGATGCGCCCGCCAAGGCCGTGCGCGGCGTCGGCGCACTCAATGACAGCCGAGAGCTGCGGGTAGCCCACGCCCGTCATCTTGCGCGTGGTGCACACCGACCCCGGGCCGATGCCCACCTTGACGATGTCGGCGCCCGCGAGAACAAGCTCTTCGGTCATGTCGCCCGTGACCACGTTGCCGGCCATGATGACGATGTCGGGGAATTCCTCCCGCATGCGCTTGACGAAGTTCACGAAGGACTCGGTGTAGCCGTTGGCAACATCAATGCAGACGTAGCGGACGGCCCCGGGCTTGGCCGCGCGCATGACGCGGCAAAACTGCTCGAACTCGGCCTTGCCGATTCCAAGCGAATAAAAGGCGTCGGACTTCACGGCAAGCGTGTTGAAGAAGTCGACGAGCGCTTTTTCCGAGTAGTGCTTGTGCAGCGCCGTCATCATCTTGTGGCGCCCGAGCGCGCGGGCCATCTCGAAGGTGCCCGTGGTGTCCATGTTGGCCGCGATGATGGGAATGCGCTCAAAGGGTTCGCTTGACCAGCGAAACTTGATTTGCCGCGTGATGTCGACTTCGCTGCGGCTTGTGAGCGTGGAGCGCTTCGGGCGGATTAAGACGTCCTTGAAGTCAAGCTTGATGTCGTTGTCAAGATGCATGGGTGCGCAAGCCTCCTCTCGGCACGAAGAAAAATGCGCGAAGCTGCCGGCGGGCCAAAGGCCGCCCGCAGACGCGAAAAACGCCGGATTTTCCTCAAAAAAGAGAAAATCCAGCGTTGATCAAGTCTACCTGCAAAGCCGGGCAAAAAGCGAGGTTTGGCAGAAGTTTTGAGCCCCGGGGGCCGGGAAAGCAAACACGGGGCTTTTCGCGCGCTCGTTGAACAATCAGGGCAGGCGCGACTCAAGCGCCATTTGATCCTCAATCGTTTCGCGCCTGCGGATAAGCCAGGCCGTTTGTCCCTTGACCAGGACTTCGGCCGCGCGCGGCCTTGCGTTGTAGTTGCTTGCCATCGACATGCCGTAGGCGCCCGCGCCCGTCATGGCAAGCACGTCACCTGCGCGCACGTCAAGGGTTCTGTCTTTGGCAAGAAAATCGCCGCTCTCGCACACCGGCCCCACGACGTCAAAGGCCATGGGCTGCGGCTTGTCGTGCCTCGCGCAGTTGATGAGCCCCATTTCAGCCTGATACAGCGTCGGGCGGATCATGTCTGTCATCGCGGCGTCGACAATGCAGAAGTTTTTGGCGGCCGTGGGCTTGACGTATTCGACTCTTGTGACAAGAAGCCCCGTCTGGGCCACAAGCGAGCGGCCGGGTTCAAAGAAAAGCGGCACATCGCCAAAGCCGCGCTCGGCCGCGCACTGCGCCATGGCCGAGATGAGCGCGTGGGCCGAAGGCGGCGTTTCGCTGCCGTAGCGAACGCCAAGGCCGCCTCCGAAGTCGATGTGGTCAAGCGCAATGCCCGCGGCCTTGAGCTCTTCGACAAGGTCAAGCACCTTGTGCGCGGCGTGAACAAAGGGTTCGAGCTGCGTGATCTGGCTGCCGATGTGGCAGTCGATGCCCGAAATCGACAGGCCGGGAAGCTCTGCGGCGCGCCGATAGCCTTCGAGCGCCGCATCAAAGGCAATGCCGAACTTGTTGTTTTTGAGCCCCGTCGAGATGTAGGGGTGGGTCTTGGCGTCGACGTCGGGATTGACGCGAAGCGAGACGCGCGCAACCTTTTTGAGGCTCAAGGCCACCTCGTTTAAGCGCTCAAGCTCAGGCAGGCTCTCAACGTTAAAGCACAGCACGTCGGCTTCAAGCGCCGCGCGCATGTCCGAGACGCTTTTGCCCACGCCCGAGTAGACGATGTCGCAGCCTCTGGCGCCGGCTGCCAGGGCGCGGGCGAGTTCGCCGCGGCTGACGATGTCAAAGCCAAAGCCTGCCTTGACGAAGAGGTCAAGGAGCGCAAGGTTTTCATTGGCCTTCATGGCGTAGAAGACGCGGTGGGGCGTGCCCGCAACGCCGCTTTTCCAGTCGGCGATGTTGTGCGAGAGCGCGGCGTGCGAGTAGACGTAAAGGGGCGTCTCAAAACGCTCGGCGAGGTCGCTTACGCGAAGCTCCTCGCAAAAGACGTCGCCCGTGCGGCGCGTCAAGCCCGGAATGCCGGGGATGATCTCGGAAATGTCAGCGGATGCGGCGGTGGCTTCGGTCATGACGAAAAGGGGTTCTGAAGAAAAACGTTGCTGTGACGAAAAAATTGGGGAAAGAAAAAGCCGCTTAAGCTGCCGGCTAAAAACGGCCCCGCGCATCAACCGCGCATCAATGATTGTGCGGGCCAAACGCATGAAGCCGCGAAGGGCGGAGGAGGACGCCCGCAGGGAAAGATTCCTTTGCGTCGCGCGGGGGCTTCCCCTTTGTATTTGCCTTTGCTCACTACGGAGCAAGCATGGTGCTCGACTCAAGGCTGGAGGCGCCGCCCTGCGTGGTCTTCTCGGATTCCTGCGCGGTGCCATCAGCCGGCGTGTAGGGGCCTGCGGAAGTCGCGGGGCGCGCGGCGGGCCCTTCTTCAATTGCCTTTTTCATGGGGGGCTGCACGGGATCGTCGCCAAAGGGGGAGGTGGCCTCAA
>DYBN01000020.1 GCA_019418605.1 Sutterella sp.
CTTGCAGAATAAGGGGTGACGGCATTTTTTCTAGCTCAAAACTCTAAAAGTCAGGCTTTTTTGCATTTTGAGGTTTTGTTGGCGACGCCGAAACCGCCGAAATTGCGCGCGATTTCCCGGGGCCGCTGCCCGGGGCAGCAACAATTCCTCGTTATTTCGGCTGCATTACAAATCCTCCGCGCCTTCGGGGTCTGCGGCGGGATTCAGGCCGAAGTCGGCTGCATCCTCCGGCCCCTCGGACTCTTCATCCTCCTCTGCAGCATCGATCGTCGCCTTCTCCGCCGACGGCACCGGCACGTTCAAGACTTTGAAGAGCTCCTGCTTTCCGGCGTCAACCTCGTCAAACTTCCACCCGCCCGAAAACTGCGTCACATAGATGTTGTTGAGGCGCGCCAGCAGCCTGGCGTCGCTGTCGCAGTACACGCGGTACTTCTTGTCCTCGCGTGCACTCTCGCTGTAGAGCCTGACTCGGGCCCGCACCATCGAGCCGACGGCAACGGCGAGCATCTGCAAAAACAGCCTTCCTTCCCACGCCTGTGTCAAGTGAACCGCCGTGCGCCTGCAATGGGGCTGCGACATAAAGGCATTAAACGCCCGCGCCGCCTCGTTGCGCTCGTAGTAAGCCGCGGCGCACTCAAGCGCATCGGCCGCGGAATCCGTGACAAGGACGCGCACGCCGGCATACCTCAGCGCCTTGTTGACCTTCTGCATGCTGATGCGCGCCTCGCCGCTCGCCTCATCGATGTCGACGTACCGCTCAATGATCCGGCTTTGCTCCTCCGTGAGATTCCGAGGATCCTTCCTGTGCGCGGCGAGCGCCGCGAACAAATTCAGCCGCAGCCGGCGCCCCATCTCTTCACTGATGCTCTGGCTGTAATACATGTGCACCTGAAGCGGCCTTGAGGTCTTCTTCTGCTGTCCCTTCCCCTTGATCGGAAATTCGTCACAGGGCCACTGAATCTTTGCGGCAACGGCGTTCTGATCAAGGTAGCCGATGCCGTTGTTCCAGTCCAGAAGCTCGCCGTAGTGCTCGTCGACAAGCGCCTTGACGGGGCTGTTGGCGTCTGTGCGGGTGCTGCTGATGAAACGCATGCCGCTGCGCAGCATGTCGTCTCGGTTCTTGTTCGAGCCACAGCCCTTGTCGGTCACCAAAATCACTTGGCTGCAATCGATTTTGAGCATGGCAAGCTCGGCAAGCGTGCTGCGAATCGCTCTGACATCGGGCGCGCTGCCGTCGAAGTTGCGGTAGTAGACCGGCTCCCCCGTCTGTTGATCCACCACCAGCAGGACATTGGCCTGAGGCATCGGCACGAGGTCCATGTCGTGCCCGCATTGAGCTGTGGAAATATTCTCCGAATACGAGAAGGCGGAGCTTGAGTCCAGAGCCCAGAAGCGCCGCTTCGTCATTGCACTGCCCTGCAGCTTGAGGGACTCCTCGCTGAGCACTTGCAGAAAACGGCTCACCTTGTCCTTGGTAATGCCTTGAAGCAGACGGCTGATCGAACTGCTTTTGAGAGGTCGGCGCCACGGCAGCCACGTGCATTCTGCGAATTCCTCGAAATTGCAAAGCGACGAATCCCGGTTGATCACCAGGTAGTAGGCAAGCGACAAAAGCTTGAGATGCGCGTGGCAGTCGGAGAAGACGACCTTGAGCGCCTTGCCGAGCGCAGAAGATGCGGCGATCTGGTTGAGCGCCCAGCTCGCGCCGCCGTGCAGCCTGACGATGCACGCGGGTTTGGCCGCGATGAGCTTCTCCTCGTCAACGGGCTTGAACTCGAGCTTGCCTCCCTTGTGGCGGAAGACCCGGAACGCCTTCAGCTGCGGATACTGCTCGATGAAGGAATCCTTGAAGATGATTTCGCCGTAGTCGGCCCGCTCCTTGTCGGGGATGAACCGGCCGACGGACTTCGTGTCTCCTTTGCCGCGTTTGGATACCTTGCTGGCCTTGTCCCACCGGTTCTTGTAGGTGAAGACGTATTTGTAGGGGCCGTTGCCGTTGACGATGAGGCGGGGGAGCTCGGGCGGTGCGATGACAGGCATGTTGCTTCCTAGTTCCGTTATTTACGTAACTATTATACCAGAGCAAAAGAAGGCCCGCAAGCCAAAAACCCTTGATTTCATTGAGGTTTCTGGCCGCGGGCCGGTTTGATCAAGCTGTTATGGAACTAGAACTGCACAATTTGGGCAGCAACTCGTTCCTGAAAATCGCGGACAACAAAAAACCCCGAAAGCCATAAGCCATCGAGGTTCATTGCATCCCAAAAAATGGGGTTTGTGGTGCCGGTGAGAGGATTCGAACATCCGACCTTCGCATTACGAATGCGCTGCTCTACCAGCTGAGCTACACCGGCAACCAAGTTTTTTCTCAGAACTCCTCGCCCTGAGAGATGCGCATTTTACAGAGCTTTTTCAAAATTGCAAGCCTCGCTCTCGAAAATTTTTCCGTTCAGCGAAATCCCGCCTGTCGGGCCTGCACGCGCGGCTCTCTGAAGCCCTCTCGGCAAGCGGTACCGAAGAAGCCCGCCCCCAAGGGGTATCCCCCAAGGATTTTCAAGCCGCCTTTACGCCCTCTATACTTGTCTGTTTGCAAAGCTTTTTTCGAGAAGCGGCGCGTGGTCTTTGACGGGCACGGATCTGCTCCCTTAAACCCTTTGACGCCGTTAAAAAGTCCTCTCGATTTTTTCCTTTGCGCCGGCCTTGGAGCACCGGTTTTTCCGGTCTGCGGCCGCGCGGGGGCGCTTTTGCCACTCGCTTTGCCTCAAGGCCGCCGCTTCACTTTTCTTTCTTCTCTTTGCCGGGACTCTCCCGTCCGCACGACGCTCATGCCTTTTTACAGAAACAGTCTGCAAAGCCCTGCCCCCAAGCCCTCGCAAGTTATGATCAGCGGCCGGTTTCCGTCCGTCCCGCACGGCGTTCTCTGTGCGCTCATCAACTTTCTCTTCCCGGATCTGATCACGAGCAACTGGAAAGCGCAGTCGTTTGCCGAAAACTGCGACATTTCAAAAAGGTCGCTTTTAAACTACATCTCAAAACACGATGAGAGGTCGCGCTTTGCCGTGGGCTATGACGACTACTTCGGCGTCGCCCTGTCCAAAGTCCCCCATTCTTACATCGTGCCCTACTATCCCAATGACGTCGATTTCAAAAAGATCGTCACGACGCTTGCGCCGCGTCACGTTGTCGAAGTCCTGCAGCGCGTCCCCAAGGTTCTGGGAAACACTTCGGGCTCCAACGAAAAATACTACGCGGCAAGAGCCGACTTCCTGATCCGCGTGATGCATGCGCTCAAAAGGGACCTCTCCGAAGACGACGATCTTTCCCTGTCGAAGAAAGACCAAAAGCTTGTCAAAGAGTTTTGGGAGGCCAACGAGGAGCGCATCCGCAAGGTCGACGCCTATGACTCAAAGAATGGGTACGACTACGACTTAAGCCTCATGAAAGAGGCAACCTGCCAGCTGCGCTTTAACGGCAGCCGCATCGACAACGAACTGCAGCCCTACTGGCTTTTGCTTGCCATCGACTCGGAGCTCACCGAAGGCCTCGGAGGGCTCAATGCGCTGGAGGCGCGCTGTTTTGTGGAAAATTTCGTGCCGCCCAGAAACAATCTGCTCGATGTGCAGGTCTGGGAAAACATCGAGCGCTTCACGGCCGGGCGCATCAAGGAGGGCGAGACAGTCTGGGGAGCGCTGCACGATGAAGCGGTCCTGCACACGTTTTACAGCCTGGGCAGGCCTCGGGAGGCGGGGCAAAAGGTTTGCGTGCCGGCCGGGCGCGCCGGGCTCATCATCTCGGCCGTGAACGCGACTTTAAATGGCCAGAGCTCTCAGGCCGTGCGCGACATGCGCGCAGCCCTGCGCGTGGAATCCGCCCAAGGGCAAAACCGGCAGCGCGTCTTCAAAGGCGCCATTGAGAACTTTCTCTTCGGCCTCATGCTCTACAACGACAGGAAGGCGACGCTAACGGCCAAAACGCTCGCCTCGTTTGCGAAAAATGACTATTCCGACAGCGCCTACACCTCGGCCCTGCCCATTTTTGCGAGCATGAGCGTTTTTAACAAAACGGAAACCGACGCCGTCAGGCGCATGCGCCGGTTCTTCGACCACACCTACGATGAAGCCCCGCGCGAGCGCTCGGCCTATTCCGGGCCGCGCACCTCGCGTGACGTAGGGCTCAACCGGTCGCTATTTGCCCTCGTCTCGGCCAATTTCCACTTCTGCGAGCCCACGCAAGAAGACCTTGTCCTCATTCGGGAAGACTTTGAAAAGAGCCCGCTCTTTGAAAAGATGCTCGAGAGCGCGCTCAGCTCCGAGGGCGGCGGCGCTCTTTTGTCCGACGAGCTCGGCATGCCCTCGCTGCTGCCATCCGTCAAAAAAGTCGCCCCGTGGGAGCAGGCCCTTGAGCGCATCCTGCAGGCCTGCGAGGAGAGCAGGCAGAGTGCCGACAAGAACAAGAAAAAGCCCCTCAAGCTTGAGCGCGTGGCCTACTATGTCGACACCGACTATCTGTCCTACACGCCCTTCGTGGAGCGCTCCAAGGACGGCGTGAACTGGAAGATCGGACGCCGCATTGCGCTCAAGACCTTTGCCGAGGGCAACCTTGACATCATGACCGCGCAGGACAAGGCGGCGGCCAAATTCGCCGATGTCGGCTGGTACGGCTCGAGTCTGAGAGGAGCGGCCGCCACCTATGCCCTGATCGGGCACCCCGCCGTTTACGACGCTTCGGATCCCGACACGCACATTCAAATCGTCGAAAGTCCCTTGAAGATTGAAGTCAAGGACACGAGCGAAGGCTATGAGATCACAACCAACATCGACGCCAAGCGCGAAAAGAACCCCAACGACCTCATCTTCATCGACACCTCGCAGGAGGGCATGATCGGCGTCACCACGCTCACGCAGCAGCAGCAGACGCTCCTGCAAAACCTCAACGACGTGCGCAAGCTGCCAAAGGCAGCCGCCGGCATGCTCACCAAGGTGCTGCAATTCGCAAGCGAAAACTCGATTGTTCAAAGCAGCCTTTTGAAGGACACGGGGCTATTGGCGCGCCAGAAGGCCGACACCCGCATCACGCTGCAGTTCAAGCCTTCGGTAGAGGTCAAGGGCTTCTACGAGGCGGGCGCCGTCGTGCGGCCCGTGCCCGGCGCGCGCGTGGTCTGCACCCCGGCCAAGGGCCTCTCGTCGCTGACGGTGGCCGTCGACAACGGCAACGTGCAGGTCGAGCGCGACCTCAAGGCCGAAAAGAAAAACTTCGACGTGCTTGAAGCCGGGCTCGAGAAGTTCAACGGCTGCCGCTTTGAACCTGAAGCCTGGCTCCTTGATCCCTCGGAGTGTCTTGAAATGCTGCTGGTGCTGCGCGAAGACGCCGCACTTCAAAAGATCGTCAACATCGAGTGGCCCGAGGGCGAAAAGTTTCGCGTCTCCTCCACCCGGCTTGACTTCAGCAGCCTCAAGCTTTCCGTGCACAGCGTGGGACAGTGGTTTGAGCTTGAAGGGGCGATTAGCATCGACGGCCGCAAAAAGCTCAAAATCGGCGAGCTTCTTGACCGCATCAGCAATGCAAACGGCAACTTCGTTTCGCTTGGCGACAACGAATACCTGGCGCTTACCGACTCGCTTAGAAAGCAGCTTGAAGCTCTCAAAGACGTCGCGCAGGGCGGCGCCGACAAAAAGCGCATCTCGGCCTTTAACGGCGCGCTCGTTTCGGCTCTTGAAGAGGGCGGCGCCCAAGTGACGGCCGACAAGGCCTTTGAGGAGATGCGCAAAAAGATCGAAGAGGCCGCAACGCTCAAGCCCGTCGTTCCCGCCGTGCTCAACGCCGAGCTGCGCCCCTATCAGATCGAGGGCTTCAAGTGGATGATGCGTCTTGCCGCCTGGGACGCGGGCGCGATCCTTGCCGACGACATGGGCCTTGGCAAGACCGTGCAGACGATCGCCGTGTTGACCGCCCGGCGCACCAAGGGGGCCTCGCTTGTCGTCGTACCCACGGCCGTGCTCGTCAACTGGCAGGATGAAATCTCGCGCTTTGCCCCGGGCTTGAAGCAGGTGGTTTTAAACAATGCCGAAAACCGCGCCGAGCTTTTGGCCAATGTTGCCAAAAACGGCCGCGGCACGGTGCTTCTGACCACCTACGGGGTCATGGCTAGCGAAATCGAGGCAATCGCCCGGGTGCGCTGGGCAAACGCGGTCTTTGACGAAGCGCACAACATCAAGAACCGCCAGACCAAGAGCTTTAAAGCGGCCACGCAGATTCAGGCCGACTTCCGGATCATGCTCTCGGGCACGCCGCTGCAAAACCACCTCACGGAAATCTGGTCGCTCTTTGAAATTGCCGTGCCGGGGCTGCTTGGGAGCTTTACAAGCTTTTCCGAGCGCTTTGTGCTGCCCGTCGAGCGCGACGGCGACCGAGACCAGCAGCGGCTTCTCAAGCGCATCATCTCGCCCTTTATCCTGCGGCGCACGAAGACGAGCGTGCTCGAAGAGCTTCCCGAAAAGACCGAAGTGACGCTGCGCGTGGCGCTCTCAGAGGAAGAAAAGGCGCTCTACGAAACCATCCGCGAGCGGGCCGAGGCGAGCCTCTCGACGGGCGACATCAACCCGGTGCAGGCGCTTGCCGTTCTCACAAAGCTGCGGCAGGCGGCCTGTGCGCCGCAGCTGGTCGACGCAAAGCTTCCGATTGCCTCTTCAAAGACCGCGGCCTTCCTGCGGCTTGCAGAAGAGCTGATCGAAGGGCGCCACCGCGCGCTTGTCTTCAGCCAATTTACGAGCCACCTTGCGCTCATTCGCAAGGCGCTCGATGAAAAGGGCGTGAAGTACCTCTATCTTGACGGCTCGAACACGCCCGCTGAACGCGCAAAGTTGGTCGATGCCTTTGAAACGGGCGAGACGCCCCTTTTCCTCATCAGCCTCAAGGCGGGCGGCACGGGCCTTAACCTCACGGCGGCCGACTACGTCATTCACCTCGATCCGTGGTGGAACCCCGCCATTGAGGAGCAGGCAAGCGATCGGGCCTACCGCATCGGTCAGGAGCGGCCGGTGACGATCTACCGGCTCATTGCCGAGGGGACGGTCGAAGAGAAGATCCTGAAGCTGCACGGCACGAAGAAGTCGCTTGCCGACGCGTTGCTCGAAGGCACTGAGATGTCAAGCCGCCTGGGCAAGAAGGAAATCCTCGAGCTACTTGCGCTCGCAAGGGCTTAAGGTCCCCGCTCGTCCGCTCGTCCGCTCGCCCTCTCGCCCTCTCGTCCTCTCCCGCCCGGCAAAGCCCGGGCGGCAAGCCCGCCCGAGGGCCTCTCCAATGGCCGAGGGCTTTTTCCCTTCTTTTCACCCGCAAAAAAACCCGCGCGAAGCGGGCTTTTTTGCGGCTGCCGGGCGATCGCTTAATGCACCGCCACGGACTTGACCTGCGCCCAGAGCTCAATGCCTGGGGCGATTCCAAGTTCATGAACCGCGCGCGCGGTGACTTCGGCAAGAATGAGCGTGCCGCCCGCGTCAAGCTCAACGAGCCGGCGGGAGTCGTCGGCCCCGGGCAGGATTTCCGCGGCGCGGCAGGAAAAGACGTTCTGAATGCTGGTCATCGAGGGCTTTTCGGTCGAAATCGAGACGTTGTCGGCCTCAAGCATCAGGCGCAGGTCGCTTCCGATGTCCGCGCCGTTGTCGTGCACCCAGAAGGAGGCGCCGCCCGACTGGGCCTTGATGAGTCCCCAGCGGCTGTCGCGCTCGGTGACGCGCGCCACAACGAGAGAGGACTTTTGCGCGCTGCTTCCCGTCTGGCGGCTCAAGGCATGCCAGACGCTTGCCACGGGCCCGGCCTCGAGCACGCGGCCGTTTTCCATCACGACGAGCGTATCGGCAAGCCGCAGCACCTCCTCTTCGGAGTGCGTCACGTAGATCACGGGGATGTTGAGCTCGCGCTTGATGCGCTCAAGCCAAGGCATGATCTCAAGGCGCCGCGCGTGATCAAGGGCCGCCAACGGCTCGTCCATCAAAAGCGCCGTGGGCCTGATGGCAAGCGAGCGGGCGATGGCGCAGCGCTGCCTCTCGCCTCCTGAGAGTTCATTGGTGCGGCGCTCAAGCAAATGCCCGATGCCAAGGAGTTCGACGGCCTGCGCCAAGCGCTTTTCGCCGTCGGGGTCCTTTCTTCTTTTCAGTCCGTAGGTGATGTTGTCCCTGACGTTGAGGTGCGGGAAAAGGCTTGCTTCCTGAAAGACATAGCCCAGGCGCCGCTCGCAGGTGGGAACGAAGATTTTCCTTTCATCGTCCTGCCAGAGGCTGCCCGCGATGCGCACGAAGCCGCGCGCGTGCTCAAGGCCCGCCGCGCTTCTTAACACCGTCGTCTTGCCGCAGCCCGAGGGGCCGAAAAGCGTGGTGACGCCTCCGGGCTTGACGGCGATGTCGACGTCAAGCGAAAAGCCGCCAGGGCGCTTGAGGCTGATGCGGATGCGATCGTCCTCGTCTGCGGCCTGCGGCCTTGTGTTTTCGTTGTGCGGTTTGACGGCCTCACTCATGCCTGTTAGCTCTGTCCCTTGGGGCTTGTGGAAAAAAAATTTTGAATGGTGAAAGGCGCTCTTTTTTTGAGAAATCAAACGGGAGCGTCGGCTGCGGTTCCCGTGCGCCTTGCGCTGCGGTTAAAAAGCGTCACGGCCAGCAGCACGCAAAACGAGAAGACGAGCATGCCGCCCGCAAGCAGATGCGCCTTGTCGTACTCCATGGCCTCCACAAACGTGTAGATCTCGGTGGAGACAACCTGGGTCTTGCCGGGGATGTTGCCGCCGATCATGAGCACGACGCCGAATTCGCCGATGGTGTGCGCAAAGGTGAGCACGACGGCGGTAAAAAACCCCGGGCGTGCCAGGGGAAGAATGACGGAGAAAAAGGCGTCGATGGGCTTGGCGCCCAAGGTGGCCGCAACCTCCATGGGGCGCGGTCCGATCGACTCAAAGGCGCCCTGCAGAGGCTGCACGGCAAATGGGAGCGAATAAATGATCGAGCCCACGACAAGGCCTGGAAACGTAAAGGTCAAAAGCCCCAGGCCCATGGACTGCGTGAGCTGCCCCAGGGGCCCGTGCGGGCCCAGCGCCACGAGAATGTAAAAACCCAGCACCGAAGGCGGCAGCACCAAAGGCAGCGTCACCAGGGCCGTCACAGGCGCGCGCAGAGGACTTTTCGTGCGCGCAATCCACCACGCCAGAGGCGTGGCGACGACAAGCAGCACAATGGTGGTGATGGCCGCAAGCTCAAGGCTCAGCCACACGGGCTCTAGAGAAATTTCGGACATGCCGCCTCGGTGTCGGGATTGACGAAAAAAGCTCAGGCAAGGGGCTATGTTAGCCCGCGCCGTACCCGTAGGCTTCCTTCACCTTCTTGGCTTCGGGGCCCTTCAAGAACTCAAGGAAGGCCTTGGCGGCTTCGGCGTTCTTGCCGTTTTTGAGCTGCACGGCGTCCTGACGGATGGGCGAGTAGTACTTGTCGGGAACAATCCAGCCCGAGCCGCCCGTGAACTTGCCGTTCTTGGAGACCTGGCTTAAAGCGACAAAGCCGATGTCGGCGTTGCCCGTCTTCACAAAGTTGAAGGTCTTGCCGATGTTGTCGCCCTCGACGAACTTGGGCGAGACCTTGTCCATGATGCCGAGCGCCTTGAGCGTTTCATAGGCGGCAAGGCCGTAGGGAGCGAGCTTGGGGTTGGCAACGGCGCACTTGTTGAAGTCGCCCGACTTCAGAAGCTTCTCGCCGTCGGTTACCTTGCCCGCGTCGGAGCTCCAGAGCACGAGCTTGCCCACGGCATAGGTAAAGGACGTGCCGGGCACGCCGTAGCCCTCGTCGAGCGCCTTCTTCGGGGTCTTGGCGTCGGCCGCAAGCAGCACGTCGAAATCCGCGCCGTTCTTGATCTGCCCGTAGAACATGCCCGTGCTGCCGAAGCTGAGCACCAGCTTGTGGCCGGTCTGCTTTTCAAAGATCGGCGCAAGCTCCTTGGCCGGGGCCGTGAAGTTGGCGGCCACCGCCACCAGCACGTCGGCCGCGCTTGCCGCGCAGGCCGCCGCACCAAGAATTCCGGCAAAAGCCAGTTTGATCGAAGTCTTCATAATCGTATGCATCTCCCTTTGGGGCATGCCATGCTGCGCATGCACTGGTTGACCAATGGACAGCACCCTTCAATGGCGTTGTCTTAAATCGGAATAGCGCTGTAGCTTATCACGCATTATTCACCTTGTGAATAGCCTCGAAAGCGACCGAATCCCGCCTGCGGGCTGCGCTCATTTTTTTCTTCCATCGGCCCGCGCAAGCCGCGCCCCGCCGCACCTTGTTAGACTCTGCAGAAGGCACGTACGGGCAAACGGCGCGCTTTTATTTTTTCTTCTCACCAGGCGCACTCAAAGCATGCAGCAAAAACCAACCAATCCTTCGACACAGACATCGAGCCCGGAGCCCAACTCCTGCGGCGGCAGCGCGCAGGCTGCCGCCGGCGCAAACACAAAAGACGCAACGGCACCCGCAGATCAAAGCGCAGGTGCGGCTTCGCCAGCAAACGAGCGCCCCGCGCAGCCCGATCCGCATCTCATTGCCGCGCCCATTGCGCTCACCCGGCAGCTCGAGCAGCTCGTCGACAAGCGCATCAACATCCTGCGCCGCATCCGCGAGACGGGCTCCATTTCGGAGGCCGCGCGGCTTGCCAACGTCTCCTACAAGGCGGCCTGGCAGGCAATCGAGACGCTTGGCAACCTCGCAGGCGCCCCGCTTGTGCAAAAAGCCGTGGGCGGCACCCGCGGCGGCGGCACGGCGCTCACGCCCACGGGCCTCACGGTGCTTGAACTCGCCGAAAAGCTCGCGCAGGCCCGCGAGAAGGTCTTTGAAGAATTTGCCTCAAGCGCCCTGCCGCAGCTCATGCCGGTGGGGGCAACGACGCTTCGCACCTCGATGCGAAACCAGTTTCCGGTGACGGTAACGAAAATCACCCGCGGCGCGGCAATGGTGCACTTGACGCTTGAAATCGACGCGGAAAACACGCTTCGCGCCACGCTCACGCAGGAAAGCGCCCAGCTTCTTGGCATCACGACGGGATCGAAAATCCTCGCCCTTTGCAAGGCAACGGCCATTGAAATCGCGCGCGAAGTCAAAGCCGACGAGAAGACCCCGGTGCTGCGAGGCACCGTCGTGCGCTCTTCTCGCAACGACAAGGGGGGAGAGGTGACGATTCGCCTTGCGGGCGGCACGTCGCTCGTGGGCTTTAGCAGGGCCGGGCACGGCCTGCATCTTGGAGACGAGGCGCAGGCGGCGGTTTCGCCGCAGTCCGTGGTCGTGGCGCTCTTTACCTAAGGGCGCGAAGCGCATGCCGCTGGCGGCGCGCCTGCAATTTTTTCCCCTGCGCCTCTCCCGCAGAGGTAGCCGAAACGGGGGATGCGCAAAGCCCCTTTGCCTTGTACTTTCGGGGGAAGCGGGGTTTGCGCAAGGCCCTCGATTGACTTCCGTCAAAGAGTCTTAAGGAAAAATGACGGGATTTTCTTAAGATTCGCCCTTGGCTGTGCGAGACAGGGAGACGGCAGCCCAAAATCGGGCGGTCAGAGATGCCTGACCATGGAAGACTTTCAGGTCTTCATCTGAAGCGACGCGTGCGGCCGGCTCGGGCCGGTGGCTCGGTCCCGAGAGTTCAGCACACAAAAACACAAAATCAAGATCGCATTCCCAAGGAGTCTTTCATTATGAACAAGAACAGCAAGTGGTACGCCGGCGCATTGGTTTTAGTCGGCGTGGTGGTGGGCGTGGCCCTTGTGAGCGCCGGCACCTCTGTGGTGCACTGGTCGGGCTCGACGCAGTTCTGCGGCACGTTCTGCCACTCGATGGACGCGGCCTACGCCTCCTTCCAGAAGGGGCAGCACGCCAAGCTCAACTCGGGCTACGAGGTGGGCTGCGTGGACTGCCACCTGAAGTATGAGTCCGTCAAGAGCATCAGCCAGGCGCAGGTCGTGGGCCTTCTCTGGCACAAGGCGGTGAGCGGGTCGACCTCGCTCTGGGGTGAAATCCGCGGCACGATGTCCACGCCCGAAAAGCAGCTCGCCATGCGTCCGGAACTGGCCAAGCACGTCACCGACTGGATGAAGTCTGTGAACTACGTCACCTGCCGCGGCTGCCATGACCTCAACAACTTCAAGGTGAACCAGGCCAAGCCCATGGTTGCGCAGATGCACAAGGCCATGGCCGACAACCCGGCCACCGACTGCGTGGCCTGCCACACCGAAGCCGGCCACAAGTACGAGTAAGGCTTAAGGCGCCTTCAGCGCCTTCAGCGCCCTCAATCCTTCTTTCCGAAGAGCCCTCTCTTCGAAGAGAACACCAAAAGCGCTTCTTTGTGATTCACGGCAAAGAGGCGCTTTTTCTTTGCCTGCTTCCCGTGAAAAAAGGGCCGCCGGCGGCCTCGGGAAGCCTCAGGCATTCGCGCTACAATGGGTCGGTTTTTTAAGAAACCCCGGTTTGACCGGCCCGGTGCAACCCTCCGCATTGATTCCATCGAACGCGCTCATGGCAAACAAAGAACACCACACGATCCATCGCAAGGACTACCGTCCCTACACGCACACGATTGAAAAAGTCGACCTTGACTTTGAGCTCGATCCGGAATCCACGCTTGTCACAAGCACGATGACGGTCTCGCCGCGGGCCGGGGCGCAGAGCACGGACCTGTTTTTAAACGGCGAGGAACTCTTTTTTGAAAAGCTCCTGATCGACGGGGCGCCCGCCGACAACCAGCGCTGGAACCTCACAAGCGACGGCAATCTCATCGTGCACGGCGTCAACGCCAGGATGCGCATCACGATCGTCAACCGCTTCAGCCCCCAGGCCAACTCGGCCCTCTCAGGGATTTACATGAGCAACGGCGCGTTCATGAGCCAGTGCGAGGCCGAGGGCTTCAGGCGCATCACGTACTGGCCCGACCGTCCCGACTGCCTGAGCCGCTTTACGGTGACGATGCACGCCGACAAGACGCTCTACCCGGTGCTCTTGAGCAACGGCAACCTCGCGGGCCAGGGCGAAGAGGAAAACAACCGGCACTGGGCGAGGTGGGAGGATCCGTTCTTCAAACCCAGCTACCTTTTTGCGCTCGTCGCCGGCGACTTTGCCTGCCGAAGCCAGACGATCACGCTTGCCGACGGCCGTCAGGCGCTGCTTGAAATCTACACGGAGCCCGAAAACGAGCCCAAGAGCGCCTGGGCGCTTGAGTGCCTCAAGCGCGCCATCGCCTGGGATGAAAAGCGCTTCGGGCTTATTCTGGACCTGGACCGCTTCATGATCGTGGCCACCAACGACTTCAACTTCGGGGCCATGGAAAACAAGGGGCTCAACATCTTCAACGCGCGCTACATCATGGCCTCGCCCGACGTGGCCACCGACAGCGACTACCGCGCCATCGAATCCACCGTGGGGCACGAGTATTTCCACAACTGGACGGGCGACCGCGTGACGCTGCGCGACTGGTTTCAGCTCACATTGAAAGAGGGCCTTACGGTCTTTCGCGACCAGGAATTCTCCATGGACATGGCCCCGGACGAATCAAGCCGGGCCGTGAAGCGCATCAACGACGTGCGGCTCTTGAGAAACCGGCAGTTTGCCGAGGACGCCGGTCCCATGGCGCACCCCATCCGCCCCGAGAGCTACCAGGAGATCAACAACTTCTACACGATGACCGTCTACGAAAAGGGCGCGGAGGTCATCCGGATGATGCAGACGATGCTCGGGCGCGAGGGCTTTAAAAAGGGGCTTTCGCTTTACATCGAGCGCTTTGACTGCAAGGCGGCCACCTGCAACGACTTTATCCGCGCCATGGCCGACGCCAACAACGCCGACCTCTCGCAGTTCTCGCTTTGGTGGTCGCAGGCGGGGACGCCGCGCGTGAGCATCTCGACGGCCTACGATCCGGCTGCGCGCACCTTCACGGTGCAGGCTTCGCAATCGACGCCCCCGACCCCGGGGCAGCCCCACAAGCTGCCGCTTGTGATTCCAATCTGCGTGGGCCTTTTGGGCCGCGACGGGCGCGACCTGCCGCTGCGGCTTGCGGGCGAGGCGTGCGAGCCCGCTTCGACCTACAACCTCATCCTCAATCAGGAGTCCGACACCTGGGTCTTTGAAAACATCAACGAGAACCCGGTCATTTCGATCGGCCGCGGCTTCTCGGCTCCGGTGATCTTCGACTACAACTACACAAGCGACGAGCTGGCCTTTTTAGCGCTCAACGATTCGGACCCGTTTAACCGCGCGGAGGCTTTCGAGCGTCTTGCGCTGCAGGCGATCAACCACGTGGCCGATCAGATCGAAACGGGCATCGATCCCGAGGTGCCCGAAGTCTTTTTGTCGGCCTTTGGCGGCATCTTCAACAACAAGCAGCTCTCGCCCGAGTACCGCGCAGCGGTCCTTGCCCTGCCCTCGGAAAAAGCCGTCGGCAGGCGGCGCGCGCTTATCAACCCGGACGTCATTCGCCGCGCGGTCGTCTTCGTGACCGAGACGATCGGCAAGCGCTTTAGCCAGGACTTCAACGCGGCCGATCAAACCTACATGATCTTTGACGGCTACCGGCCCACGCACCAGGATGCGGGCTGCCGCGCGATTTCAAACCTTGCGCTGCACTACTGGCTTGCGGGCGGCAACGCCAAGGCACTGCTGTCGGCGCGCGACCGCTTTGAGGAAGCAGACAACCTCACCGACCGGCTTGCGGCCCTAAAGATGATCGTCAACAGCCAGAGCCCGGCCAAGATCGACGTGCTCAATGCCGCGGGGCAGCTCTGGGCCGACGATCCGCTCCTTTTAAACAAGTGGTTCACGGTGCAGGCCACGGCGATGAGCTTTCCGGGCGAAGCGCCCGTCGTTGAGCGCATCCGCACGCTCATGCAGTTTGACATCTTCTCGGAGAAGAACCCCAACAACGTCTACTCGCTTGTGACCGCCTTCATGACCGACAACGAGGCCGAATTTCACCGGCCCGACGGCTCGGGCTACGACTTCTGGGTTGAGATGGTGCTGCGGCTTGACAAAATCAACACACACGTGGCGGCGCGCTGCGCCCGGGCGCTTGACAACTGGCGCCGCTACACGCCCGATCGGGCGCGCCTTATGCACGATGCGCTCGTGAAGGTTGCGCAGACGCCGGAATTGTCCCGCGCGGTTCGAGAAATCGTCTCCAAGGCGCTCAACAACAACTAACCGTTCAAAGGGCGCCGGCAGGCGCCCTTTTCAAGTCTCTTACAAAGCTATTCAAGGCTTTTTCAACACCAAAGAGCATATGCAGACCATCACTTTAGAGAACTGGCTCAAGCAGGAAGAATCCGCCAACGGGCTCGATGAAGGGCTCGCGCGTCTGATTTTGGGCGTCTCCCAAGTCTCGCGCGAGATCAGCCGCCGCGTGGAAATGGGCGCGCTCGGGGGCGTGCTCGGCATGCACGGCACGACAAACGTGCAGGGCGAAGAGCAAAAGGAGCTTGACGTCATCTCCAACGAGATGATGCTCAAGGCCGTTTTCGCCACGGGCGTCGTGGCCGCGGCCGCAAGCGAAGAGCTCGAAGCTAGCCGCCCCTGCCCCGAACCGGGGCGCCGTCCGTACCTCATTTGCTTTGACCCCTTGGACGGCTCAAGCAACATCGACATCAACGTCTCGATCGGCACGATCTTCTCGGTGCTGCCCAATCCGCGCGAAGACGACTCAGCCCCCGAAGACGCCGACTTCCTGCAGCCCGGCGACAGGCAGCTTGCCGCGGGCTACGTCATTTACGGACCGCAGACGCAGATGGTCTTTACGATCGGCCGGGGCGTGAACATGTTTACGCTCAACCCGCACACGAGCGAATTCATCCTCACCAACGCCAACGTCAAGATTGAGCCCGCCGCGCGCGAATTTGCCATCAACTGCTCGAACATGCGCCACTGGCAGCCGCCCGTGAAGCGCTATGTGGCCGAATTGCTCGAGGGGGTCGAGGGCGTGCGCGGCAAGGACTTCAACATGCGCTGGGTGGCCGCCATGGTCGCCGAAGTGCACCGCATCCTGTGCCGCGGCGGCATCTTCATGTACCCGCGCGACAACCGCGATCCCTCGCGCCCGGGCAAGCTCCGCCTGATGTACGAGGCCAACCCCATGAGCTGGATCGTGGAGCAGGCGGGCGGCCGCGCCACCAACGGCCTGGAGCGCATCCTTGGCCTTGCGCCTGAAAAGCTCCATCAGCGCGTGGCGGTCTTTTTGGGCGCAGCCGAAGAAGTCGAGCGCGTCACGCGCTACCACCAGGAAGGCGTTGACTTCCCGTAAGGCCGCAAGACAATAGACAACCAACCGGCCGGCGCAACACGCGCCGTCGTGCACGCACCCCGCGTCAAAAGGGCTTTAAAAAGGCTCTCGACGCGGGGTTTTTGTTTGCGCTTTGCTCAATTTCCCCAAGCTCTCGCCCGCAGCCGCCCCGTGCGGCTTTTCCTTCTTTTTGCGCACGCTCTTTAGCCTTTTGGCCTCCTTCCGATGGCCGATTCGAGAAGGCGCGCTTGTGCGCTATCTTTTGGTAGTTACAACACACCGCCCCCCGGGGTCCCCGCCCGCAACCTCACCGATTTTTGAGCGAGGCCGCATGAAACGACGCACACTTCTGGAGATGTCGGCCGCCGCCGCAGGCGCGTGGCTCTCCGTGCACGCTTTGCCTGCGGCGCTTGCTGCCAACTCCCGTACGCGGGGCGCCTCCCCTGCAGACTCCTCCGAGCCCGTTGTCTGGCGGGACATGACGCAACGCGAACTTGAACGCGCCTTGGGCGAAACCGCAGCGTCAGAAAATGCCTCGCAAATTGCCGCACGCTTTGCCGCGCGCAGCGCCTATGCCCGCACGATCCTCGGAAACCCCGCGCGCTACGCCTACGGCCCCAAGGAAGCCGAGCGCATCGCCCTTTATGCGCCCTCTGACGCCGGCGTTGCAATCGAAGGGCCCGCCCCCGTGATGTTTTTCGTTCACGGCGGCGCCTGGCAGTCAGGCACCGCGGACGAGCATCTCTTTTTGGCCGAGCCGTTTCTGCACGAGGGCTTTTTCTTTGCCCTTGCCGATTTTCCGGCCGTGCAGGAAGTCGGAGGCGACCTGCAGAGGCAGGCCGATTCCGTCAAAAAAGCCTTTCTGTGGCTCGCCAAAAACGCCCCGCGCCTTGGGATCGACCCCGAGGGCATCTACGTGTGCGGACACTGCTCGGGCGCGCACCACGCGGCGCTTTTGGCGACTTCAATCTGGGCGCAGGAGGGTCTTGCGGCCGACGTCATCAAGGGCGCCGTCTTGATTGGGGGCCTCTATGAACTCAAGCCCGTACGCCTCTCCGGCCGCAGGCTCCCCAAGCTCACGCACGCCCAGGAAGAGGCCTTGAGTCCCGCGCGGCGCCTTGAGAGCTTAAACGCCGCCCTCGTCGTGGCCTGCGGCGAGTTTGATTCGCCCGAAGTCCTGCGGCAGTCGCGCGAGCTCTTTGATGCAATGCGGCAAAAAGACAAGCGCACCGTCGCCCTCAAACTCTCGTGCTGCAATCATCTCGAGGCCCTCGAGAGCCTCTCGGATCCCGACTCGCCCCTGGCGCGCGCCGCCTTCTCCCTTATGAGAAACCAAGGCGCCTGAGCCTTGCTCCCATCGTCTTCCGGAGCGCACGGCTAAACCCGGCGCGCATCCGTCTCGTTGCCTTTTCGTCTTTATCGTCTTCCCGCCACCCGCCATTTTGGCGACAAAACCGCCCTGTGCGTCAATGGCTGACGCATAGCCCCGAGCCCTGCGTCAATAAACGACGCCGCGTCCTTCACGATTCACTTTGCCGGCGCGGGGCGTTTCTCGCACGCTCCGGCCGCAAAACAAAGCAAAGAAAAAATCGCGCCGGCCCGAACCCGGAGCGAAGAATGGGAATCGACGATGAGCAAGATAACGAAAAAAGCGATGCGACGCGCCAGAATGTTTGGATTCAAGCGCTTTACCCGCAAGCTGCAGAGCAAGCCCGCTGATCTTTGGGCGCTGCGGCTTTTGGTCAACACCGGCCTGTGGCAGGCCGTGCGCATCTGCGACACGTTCGACGACGACGATCTGATGCACTATGACTGGATGCACAGCCTGCGCGACGAGCTCAACTTCGCGGCCGTCGTGAGCAACAGCGCACGCTTTCTTCAGTCCGGCAGACCCGCCGACATCAAAAAGAGGCTTCTTGACGGCGACGACGATCTTGATGACGACGATGCCTTCAAGGCGATGCAGGAAGCCGAAAGCGGCGGCGAAAACCCCGAAATAGGCGCCGAAATAAACGCCGCAAAAAGCGCTGCGTGCATCCCCTTCGAGAAGCGGCTCGAGTATCTGCGCGTGGCCACGCGCGGGACGTGGTCGACGAGCTGTCAGCAGTCGTCCCTGGGGCAAAAGGCGGAAAACCTTGGAGACTACTGGAAGCAGTCGATTGCAAACGGCCTCGTGCACAAGTGGCTGGGCCTTGATTCTCCCGCAAGCCTTAAAAAGGAGCTTCAGGAGCGAATGGACGCGTGCCCGGATGAATTAAAGGCCCTGAACGCCCCCTTTGCCGAGAATATCGAGCGCATTGCAAGCGCCTTTGGCCTGACGCCGACGCAAACCAAGGTGCTTGCCTTCATTCTGACGGCCAGAGCCGAAACGTCTCTTGCGTCCGTGCTCACGCTGCTTGACTTCAGCGCCCTGCCGCAAAACGCCGTCACCGAGGTCATTGCCGCGGGGCTTGACCTTGCAGTCGACGAGATTCAAGCGTGCTTCCTTCCCGAGTCGAGGCTTGTGCGCTCGGAGCTTGTGCGCTTTTCTTCCGAATTCGACGGCGAAGCCTCGTTTGCCCAGCGCTTTGAAATCCTGGGCTCGAACCGGTTTAGAAACATGGTGCTCATGCCCGTGACCGTTGACGACATCATCGACGAGGCGGCTCTGAAGGCCCCCGCGCCCGAGCTCACGCTCAAAGACTTCAAGGCGCAGCCTGAAGTCTCGGGGCTTCTTTTGCCCTACTTAAAAGGCGTGCTGGCCTCGCACCGCAAGGGCGTCAACGTGCTCTTGTACGGCCTGCCCGGCACGGGCAAAACGCAGCTCTCGCGCGTTCTTGCCGAAAGCCTTGGCGCCGAACTCTACGAAATCTCCACCGAATCGAGCAGCGTGCCGCACGCCCGCTCGAAAGGTCCCAGGTTTCTTCTTGATGAAAAGTCCGACAGAAAGCGCCCCCCGCGGCTGCAGCGCTGGAAGGTTGCCTCGGTCATTTTGGCGGGCGCGAAAAACGTGATTTTCGCCGTCGACGAGGCCGAGGACGTCTTTAACAGCGGGATCTCCTTTTTTGACATGTTCCATGGCGCCGACTCGCGCACCAACAAGGGGGAGATCAACACGCTGCTTGAAAACAATCCCGTGCCCACCTTCTGGATTGCCAACAACATCGACCGCATTGATCCCGCCATGATCAGGCGCTTTGACATTGTGTTGAAGCTCCCGATTCCGACCGAGTCCGTGCGCCGGCGCATCATCAGCGAGGCCTTTGAGGGCGCGTTGTCCGACGAGAGCCTTGAGCGCCTTGTTCAGGTCCCGCGCTTGTCGCCTGCCGTCGTGCGGCGCGCAGCGACCGTGGCCAAAATCGCGGGGCTCTCCGAAAATGCCGGCAAGGGCCCTGCCGCCCTTGGGCCTGAAGCCGAAAAAGCGGTCGTCAACATGATTGACGCAACGCTCTCGGCGCAGCACTTTGGGGGCGTGCCCGTGCGAGCCAAGCTGCTGCCTGCGTACTACAACCCGGCCTGCGTCAACGCCGACGTCGACCTCAAGGCCATCGCCCGGGGGCTCTCTGAAGCCCGGCGCGGGCGGCTGTGCCTGTACGGGCCGCCCGGAACCGGCAAAACTGCCTATGCGGCGTGGCTTGCGCGCGAACTCGACTGCCCGCTCATGCGAAAGACCTATGCCGAGCTCTCGAGCTGCTTTGTGGGCGAAACCGAAAAGAAAATCGCGCACGCCTTCAAGGAGGCGGCGGCCGAAAACGCGGTCTTGTTAATCGACGAGGCGGACTCCTTCCTGCGCGATCGAACCCTGCTGCATCACTCCTGGGAAACGACGCAGGTCAACGAGATGCTCGCGCAGATGGAAGCCTTCGAAGGCATCTTCATCGCCTCGACCAACCTGATGGAGACGCTTGACGCGGCGAGCCTTCGCCGCTTTGACCTCAAGGCGCGCTTTGACTACTTAAAGACCGCGCAGGTCCTTGAGCTTGCCCGCGCAACGCTCGAGAGCCTGGGCCTTGCGCTGGATGAGGCCGCAAGCGGGGCTCTTGCCCGCATCGAGAAGCTCACGCCCGGGGACTTTGCCGCCGTGCGCCGCCAGGCGGCCTTCAACCCCATTGCCTCGGCCGCAGACTTCGCCCGCAGGCTTCTGGGAGAAGTGCGCATCAAGGGCGGGGGCGCGGCAAAAATCGGGTTTTCTTAAATCCCGCCCAACCGCGCCCAACCGCGCCCAAGCCCCGTCTAAAACGCGTTTAAAGCCGCGGCGGCCGACTTGAAAGATTTGGCCCCCGCGGCTGGGAGCGGGACTTGAAAAACACCGCCTGCGGCTCCTTCAAACGGCGTAGGAAACGCCCCCACGATGGACGAGCCTTCTTAGCTCTCATAACCGAAGACAGCAAAGGCTGATTGCTTTAGGATGATGTGGAACTAGTTACTTTTGATGACAAGGGTCTAAGCCCTTGCGGGAGCCAAGAATGAAGTCAAGCCTGATGAACCGGATGATGACCCGCCGCCGGACGATTGCGCTTGCAGCCGCTGCGGCCGCGGCTGCAACAGTGCCGCTTGCCGCCGCGCCGGCTTTTGCCGCTCAGACGAAAGCGCAAAACGAGACGTCCGGGCAGTTTCCCATCACCTTCACCGACCTCGCAGGGCGCAAGGTAACGATTCAAAAACGGCCCGAGCGCTTCATCGTGGCCAACTACATTTTGAATTTTCTGATGGTCTCGGGCGCCTCAGGCACCTCCAAGGTCGTGGGCCTCACGCAGGACGGCTGGATCGACATGCGCCGCGGCGAATACACGCTCATGAAGGCGGCCTTCCCCGAGCTCATCGCCAAGCCCTCGATCGGGGGCTATCACGACGACATTCTCAACAGCGAAAAGATTCTCGCCCTGCGCCCGGACGTGATCCTCATCAACCGCACGCAGTACGAGAGCAACACGCACCGCGTCGAGGTCTTTGAAGCGGCGGGCATTCGGGTGGTGGTGCTCGACTATCACGCGATGAAGCCCGCAAACCACATTCAGAGCACGACGATTCTGGGTTTGCTTCTTGGACGCGAAGACGTCGCCCGCGCCCAGTGCGAGCGCTACCGCACGGTGCTCGATACGATTGCCTCGCGCATCGAAAAACTTCCCGAAAGCGCCCTGCACACGCGCGTGTATGTCGAATCCGGCAGCAGAGGCGTGCACGAGTACGGCAACTCCTACAACCGCTCCGTGCTCTGGGGCGCGATTCTTGAAAACCTCAAGGCCGACAACCTCGCCCGCGACATGAAGCAGCCCTATGCGGCGCTTGACCGCGAGTTCGTCATCGGGCGCAATCCGCAGGTGATCGTGATCTGCGGCAGCATCTGGGAGAATTCGGACACGAGCGACGCGATGCGCATGGGGCTCACGGTGCCCGAGGAGACGGCGCAAAAGCGCTTGTCGGGCTTTGCCCGGCGCGAGATGTGGCAAAACCTCGATGCGGTCAAAAACGGCCGCATCTACGGCATCGACCACGGCAGTCTGCGCTGCATCATGGACTACGCCTTCTCGATGTATCTTGCCAAGGTCCTCTACCCGGACGCCTTCAATGACTTTGACCCGGATCGGGAGATTGCGGACTTCTACGCAACGTATCTGCCTGAGTTAAAGGCCCAGGGGACGTTTTTTATCAAGCTCAAGCAATAAAAATCCCGCATGTCCCGCGTAAAAAGCGCCCGTGTTAGCATGACGGGCGCTTGCAGAAACCGGGCTCCTCGTACTCTGCTCGTGTTTTCCGCCTGAGGCTTCGCTTTTGAACAAACGCCGTCTTGGGCGGACAGCCTGCAACAGGACCGCACGGTCCGGGCCGTTTCTTTTCTCGCTTTTTTTTAATCCCCGCTCTCTGTCATGTCGTGTCATCAGGCCTACCGCAGCAGCGTCAGACACCGCGCACTGATCGTGATTGCCGCAGCGATCGTGCTTGCGGTGCTCTTTGTGCTCGATCTTGCGGTCGGGTCTTCGGACATCACGGTGCCGCGCGCCCTTGCCGCTCTTGCCGCGGGCCCCGGGGGCGAGTCCATCGACGCAGTCATCATCTGGTCGATTCGCCTTCCCATGACGCTTACCGCTCTCTTTGTGGGAACGGCGCTTGCGCTTGCGGGCCTTGAAATTCAAAACATCACCGCCAACGCCCTTGCAAGCCCCTCGACGCTGGGGATTTCTTCGGCCGCAAGCTTCGGGGCGGCCCTTTCGATCACGCTTGGCTTTACGGTTTTAGGGCAGACGTGGCTTGGCACCGCAGCCTGCGCCTTTTGTCTGGCCCTGCTCGTGTCGACGGCCGTCTTCTGGATCGGCAGCCGCGAGTCGATGCATCCGGCAACGCTCATTCTGGCGGGCATCGTGATGAACTTCTTTTTCATGGCCCTGCAGCAGTTTCTGCAGTACCGCGCAAGCCCCGAAGTCGCGCAGGTCATCAGCGGCTGGACGTTTGGCAACCTCGAGCGCAGCACGTGGACGAGCACGGCCGTGGCGGGGGTGACGACGCTTGCGGCGGCTCTCTATCTGGTGCGCCGCAGCTGGGCCTTGACGGCGCTCACCGTGGGCGAAGAGCGCGCACGAAGCCTTGGCGTGCCGGTGACGCGCCTTCGCGTGGAAGTCTTTGCGGCAAGCTCGCTTTTGGTGGCCGCAGCCGTGGGCTTTGTGGGCACGATCGGCTTTGTGGGCCTGGTGGCCCCGCACTGCGCCAAGCTCGTTCTTGGAGAAGATCAGAGGTTTTTGCTTCCGGGCACGATTTTCTCGGGCGGCATGCTGATGCTTGCAAGCTCCGTCACCGCCAAGTCGCTCTCCACGGGCGCCATGCTTCCGGTGGGCATCATCACCTCCTTGGTGGGCGTGCCGTTTCTGTTGTTTTTGCTTTTGAAAACCCGCCGGGAGGGCTTTGCATGACAAGCCTCACGATCCGGGACCTCACCGTTGACTTAGGCGGCAAGCGGGTGCTCACCAACATCAGCGCCTCCTTCAAAGGGGGCGAAGTGGTGGGCGTCATCGGGCAAAACGGCGGGGGCAAAACAACGCTTTTGAAAGCCGTCGCGGGCTTGGTGAAGCGCACGTCGGGTGAGGTTGTGATCGACGATCCCCAGGGGCGCGTTGCGTACGTACCGCAATTGACGCACGTGGCAAGCCGCTTGAGCGTCTTTGAGATGGTGCTTTTGGGGCTCGTTAAAAACCTCTCCTTGCGGGTGACGCCCGAGATTTTCAATCAAGTCGACGAGACGCTGCACGCCATGGGCATCAACGAGCTTGCGCAAACGCCCGTGTGCCGCCTCTCGGGAGGTCAAAAGCAGCTCGTCTTCATGGCGCAGGCCTTTGTGTCGCGCCCCCGGGTGCTACTTCTAGACGAACCCACTTCGGCGCTGGACCTGCGCCATCAGCTCGTCGTCATGAACGCCGCGCGCAACTACACGAGGGCCAACGGGGCGGTGACGATGGTGGTGGTGCACGACCTGCTGTCGGCTGCGCGCTTTTCCGACAGGCTCTTGCTCCTTGCCGACGGGGGCGTGCGCATTTTTGACGAGCCCGCGCGCGTGCTCGAGCCCGAGGCGCTCTCGGAGGTCTACCACGTCTCGGTAAGCGTCGAGCCCACCCGGCCCGGGTTTCTCAACGTCATTCCGCTCGAGCCGCTTTAGCCGCCTCTCAGAGGTAAAGAAAAAGGCGCGCGTTGTTTCGAAAACCCAATTTCGAAACACGCACGCCCTTTTTTTTCGCCAAAGGCAGGCTCCCCCGCAAAGGGAAAGCCGCGCCTTTACTTCACGCCCACGAGCTCGACGTCAAAGATGAGCGTCGCATAAGGCGGAATGGCGCCGGGATAGCCGCGCTCGCCGTAGGCGAGGTTGTAGGGGATGGTAAGCCGCCGCTTGCCGCCCGTTTTCATGCCGTTGATGCCCATCTCCCAGCCTGCGATCACCATGCCGGCTCCGAGCGGGAACTCGATGGGTTCACCCCGCTCGTAGCTCGAATCGAAAACGGTGCCGTCTTCAAGCCTTCCGGTGTAGTGCACCGAGACGGTCTTGCCGGCTTCGGCCGCGGGGCCCTCGCCTTCTGCGACTTCGACGATTTCAAGTTCGCCCGGCGGCGGCACCTGGGCCACGTCAAGCAGCTCCACCTCAAAGTCAAGCGTCGCCCCGGGCGGGATGACGCCGCCCGCACCGTACTCGCCATATCCGAGCTCGGGCGGAATGACAAGGCGGCGCCTGCCGCCCACGCGCATGCCTGCAACGCCCTGATCCCAGCCGGCGATGACCTGTCCCGCGCCCAGCATGAACTCAAAGGGCATGCCGCGCTCAACGCTCGAATCAAAGACGGTGCCGTCTTCGAGCTTTCCCGTATAGTGCACCGACACGCGCGTGCCGCTTTCGGCAACGGGGCCGTCGCCGACTTCAAGGTCGGTGACAATGAGTTCCTTGATCTCGTCGCTCATCTTGTTTGTTCGTCCTTTTTCAAAATGGATGAAGGAAAAAATGCTTGCGCGCCCGGCCGCAAAGAACGCAGGGCTTCTTGCAGGCCGCACGTATTGTGCCCGAAGTTTGCGCTGCCGCAAGCACCGGATTGTCAACAAATGCCATCGGACTTTGCGCCGCAGCCCTCGAAAATCCCATGCCTACGACAAACACCCTATTGACAGAGCGCCCCGCGCACGTCTACATTTGAGCACGTCAAGAAACCCTTTTCACAAGGAAGTCGACAAATGACCAACCTCACCGAACGCGTTCTTCAGGCTCAGTCCTGGCGCTGGCACCTCTCAAATTGAGCGGGTGTCCATCGGTGCACGTCTAAAGAAACAAGTCGACAACCAACGAAGAAGCCCGCGGACCTGAAGTCAGCGGGTTTTTTGTTGGATCAAAAATTCCTCCCTCCGACACAAAGCCCCGAGAGCTCTCAAAGACGGTCTTCAGACATCCGCGGGTAAAAAAGCAAAACCCACAAACCCTGCAATCAAGCGGATGCGAAAAGACATCATGACAACATCTCGAGAAAATCAGGCCAGAGTCATTCTCTCCTATCTCACGCTGCGATGGCGTTGACCAAAACGCCCTTGACGGCCGCACGGTTTGATTCCCGCACAAAGGCAAACCCAACAAGGCGCCGGCCGAAAACAAGACAAGCGCCTTGACGCGAAACCCCCAACAGACTCAGCAGCACTCAGACAAAGGAATTTTCAGCCATGACTCCCGCTCTCGAACAACTCTATCGTCGCCAGGACCTCTCCGCCTTGCAGGCCGAAGAACTCTTCATGCAGATTTTCAACGGCGAAACCGACCCCGCCGTCTTCGCCTCGCTTCTGACCGCTCTCAAGATGAAGGGCGAAGCCCCGCAGGAAATCGCGGGCGCCGCACGCGCCATGGTGCGCTCGGCTCTGCATTTTCCCCGGCCCGCGGGCATTGAAATCGGCGAAATCGTGGGCACGGGCGGCGACGGCATGCACTCGATCAACGTCTCGACCATCTCGGCGCTGTGCGCCGCGGCTAACGGCCTCAAAATCGCCAAGCACGGCAACCGCAGCGTGAGCTCGCAGACGGGCGCCTCGGACCTTCTTACGGCACTCGGGTTTGACATCGCCCCGAGCCCCGAGGAAGCCTCCCGCCTTTTGATGGAAACGGGCTTTGCCTTTTGCTTTGCACAGCTCTATCACCCCGCGATGCGCCACGTCATGCCCGTGAGAAAGGCGCTCGGCACCCGCACGATCTTCAACATCCTGGGACCGGTGACAAGCCCCGCGCGGCCCGACTATGCCGTGATCGGCGTCTACGCCCCGGGCCTTATTGAACCCGTGGCAAAAACCCTCAAGGAGCTTGGCATGAAGCGCGCCTTCGTCGTGCACGGCTGCGGCTTTGACGAGGTGTGCGTCACGGGCAGCACCGCTTACGCCGAACTCAAGGAAAACGGCGACATTGAAACGGGCAGTTTTACGCCCGCAGACTTTGGCGTCACGGGCGCCTATGCGCCGGAAGACTTCGCTGGCGGCCTGCCCGAGAAAAACGCCGAACTCGCGCTTGCCATCCTCAACGGCCGCGGCAGCCGCGCGCACAACGACATGGTGGCGGCCAACACGGCGCTGCTTCTTTTAGCGGGCGGCCGCGTCAAGAGTCTGGCAGAAGGCCTTGCGCTTGCGCGCGAAACTCTTGCCGACGGCCGCGCCATGGCCGTCGTTGAGGCGCATCGCGCCTTTGCCGCGAAAAAAGAGCGCGCCGCGCAGGAGTGCGCCGCAGGCAAGGAGCGCGCCGCTTGAAAAAAAACTTTGGTCAAAAACAAGACGCGCCGAGGCCGCCTTTTTCAGACACTTAAACGCTCACGCACAAAAAAACACCAACAAGGATCGATTCATCATGCTGCTCAATCCCTTCTTCGGACGCTTCGGCGGCCAGTACATCCCGGAAATTCTGGTGCCCGCCCTGGACGAACTGGAAGAGGCCTTCATCGCCTCGCGCGAAGACGAAGCGTTTCAGGCCGAACTCACGAGCCTTCTGACGACCTATGCGGGGCGCCCAACGCCGCTCACGCTGTGCCGCAACCTCACGCAGGGCACGAAGGCAAAGCTCTATCTCAAGCGCGAAGACCTCGTGCACGGGGGCGCGCACAAAACCAATCAAGTGCTGGGGCAGGCGCTTCTTGCGCGCCGCATGGGCAAAACGCGCATCATCGCCGAGACGGGCGCAGGCCAGCACGGCGTTGCCACGGCGCTAGCCTGTGCGCTCCTTGGCTTTAAGTGCCGCATCTACATGGGCGCCAAGGACGTCGAGCGGCAAAAGCCCAACGTCTTCAGAATGGAATTGATGGGCGCTGAAGTCGTGCCCATTTCCGAGGGCGCGTCCACGCTAAAGGAAGCCTGCAATGCGGCTTTAAAAGACTGGGCGGGCTCTTTTGCCGACACGCACTACATGCTCGGCACCGCCGCCGGTCCCCACCCCTTCCCCACGATCGTGCGCGAGTTTCAAAAGATCATTGGCGAAGAGGCCAAAAAGCAGTTTGCCGAGGCTGAGGCCGACGCCGGCATCACGCTGCCCGACATGGTCGTTGCGGCCGTGGGCGGGGGATCAAACGCCATCGGCATCTTCACCGACTTCATCAAGGACGAGAGCGTCAAGCTCGTGGGCGTGGAGCCAGGCGGCATGGGGCTTGAGACCGCGCAGCACGGCGCCACGCTTTGCAAGGGCACCGAAGGGATCTTCTTTGGCGCGCGCAGCAAAAACATGCAGACGCCGGAGGGCCAGATCGAAGAGTCCTACTCGATCTCGGCGGGCCTGGACTTCCCGTCTGTGGGCCCTGAGCACGCCTACCTGCAGGAGACGGGCCGCGCGCAGTACGTGGCTGCAACCGACAAGGAGGCTCTGGCAGCCTTTATGGAATTGTCGCTAAAGGAAGGCATCATCCCGGCGCTTGAAAGCTCGCACGCCCTCGCGCACGCCCTGAAGGTGATCCGCGCCGAGCCCGACAAGGAGCAGCGCATCATCGTCAACCTCTCCGGGCGCGGCGACAAGGACATCTTTCAGGTGGCGCGCCGCCTTGAGGCCGAGGGCCTCATGCAGGATGGGCGCTTGAAGGGCGACGTGATCGGGGCTCTGCGCGCATAAGGCCGCGGACAAGGCAAAACAAAAGCAAAAGAAACGAAAAAGAAGGACTCAACACCATGACGACACAACGCTTTGCGCGCATGTTTGAAAACCTCAAGGCCCGCAATGAGGGAGCATTCGTGGCCTTTGTCAACGTCTGCGACCCGTCTGAAGAAGAAAGCCTTGCAATTTTTGAGACGCTTGTTGCCTCGGGCGTTGACGCGCTTGAGCTTGGCATTCCCTTCTCCGACCCCTGCGCCGACGGGCCGGTGATCATGGAAAGCGCCAAACGCGCGATCGCAGCCGGCGCCACGACCGAGAAATGCATGAAGGTGATCAAGGCTTTCCGGGAGCGCCACCCCGAGGTGCCCGTGAGCCTCATGATCTATACCAACCTTGTCTGCGCCCCGGGCGTGGAAAACTTCTTTGCCATGTGCCGGGATGCGGGCGTCGACGCCGTTTTGATGCCCGATCTGCCGCTTGAGATGCGCGCCATCGACCACAGCTTTGACATGGCGGCCGACGCCCACGGCGTGGGGCTGGTGGCAATCGCCCCGCCCAACGCAAGAAAGGAGCTCCTCGCGCAGCTCTCGCACGCAAGCGCGGGCTACGTCTACCTTCTCTCGCGCCCGGGCATCACGGGCGAAAACAACCCCGCGCACATGCCCGCTGAAGCCGTCATCGAGGGCCTAGCCGAGCACCACGCCGCCCCCGGGCTTCTGGGCTTTGGCGTGAGCACCCCGCAGCACGTCAAGGACGCCCTTGCCTGCGGCGCCTCGGGCGTCATCGTGGGCTCGGCCATCGTGCGCATCATCAACGCCAACATCGGCAACAACGCACGCATGCACGAAGAAATCGCCGCATACGTCTCGGAGATGAAGGCGGCCACGCGGCGCGGCTAGGCAAAAAAGACCGCAAAGGGAAATCCGTTTGCGGGAAAAACCAAGGCAAAAACAAATGGGCGTCCTCAAAAAGCCGGGGCGCCCCTTTTTTGTCGTTTCTGGTTTTATGCGCGCCCCATCAAGGGGGCGCCGGATGTTTAATCAGCGACTTCGACCACGGCCAAAATCTCCACGGGACTTCCCTCGGGGAGGTCCGCGGCTCCAAGCGCCACGCGCGTGCCCACGCCCGCTTCGCCATAGAGGTCCTTAAAGAGCTGCGAGGCGCCGTTGATGACCTGCGGCTGCTCTTCAAAGCCCGGGATGCCGCGCACAAAGCCCATGACCTGCACGAACTGCTTGACGCGGTCAAGGTCTCCAAGCTCGATTTTGAGCACGGAGAGGATGTTGAGGGCCGCGAGCTGCGCGGCCTTCTGCGCCTCTTCAATCGTGAGGTCTTCCCCCACCACGCCCTTGACCTGCAGGATGCTGTCGATGTCGGGCGTCTGGCCCGAGACGTAGACGAGATTGCCCGTGCGCCGGGTAAAGGAATAAAGCCCGGCCGGAGCCGCCACCGGGGGCAGGGCAAGCCCCATGTCCTCAATTTTTTGTTCCACTCGCATTTTCTTGAAGCGTCTCCTTGATGGAATAGGTGATGGATGGCAATCCCTGCCGGCGAAACCTGGCGGATTGCCGTTGTGGTTTGAGCGCATTGTACGAAGACCAGGGCGCCCTGCCCGGCGCCGGCATTCTTTTGTCACAAAAGAGAAGAAGGGCCCCGAGGCGGCGCTTGGGGGGCCTTGCTTATAATGCGGCCTCGCATCTTGTTTTTTGACTGCCCGCGCGGGAGCAAACCGCGCGCCGGGCTTTGCCCCGCAAAAAGATCGACCGGTCAAGCGGCCAGTCCCCGAAGACCCCCTTGTTGCCGGGGCTTGTTTTTGCGTGAGCCGCATCAGCGGCGTCGTCTTGCAGATTTGAAGGCCCGCTTTCTCTCAGGCGCTTTGCCGCGCCTCTTTTAAAACTCGAAAGACAAAAACAAGATCCCCCGAACAACCAAAACGGTTTTGCTCCAAGCCCTCAGGAAAAAGGACGGCTCCAGGGCGGCCCTTGAAAGGCCGAAGCCTCGGCCGGCGCGCTCTTAACACGCCCGCGTACACAGGCCGGGATTGAATTTTCCCGCTCTCAAAAGCAAAACCCCATTGAACCAAACGCCAACCCAAGTGACGACAATGAATTCGACGCCCGACGGATTTTCCGCTCTGGGCCTTGCTCCGTGCGTACTCAAGGCAATCGCCGCCCTGGGCTACGCGCATCCCACGCCCATTCAGCAAAAGGCCATCCCGCAGCTTTTGGCGGGCCGCGACGTTTTGGCGGCCGCCCAGACCGGCACCGGCAAGACCGCGGCCTTTGCGCTGCCCGTGATCACGCGCATGGTTGAGACGCCCAAGGCGCGCGAGCCCAAGCGCGTGCGCGCGCTCGTTTTGGCTCCCACGCGGGAGCTTGCCGCGCAGATCGATGAAAACATCCGCGCCTACGTCAAGGGCACGACCTTGACCAGCACCCTTGTCTTTGGCGGCGTCAACATCAAGCCCCAGACCGAGGCGCTCGCCGCGGGCACGGACTTTTTGGTGGCAACGCCCGGGCGGTTGCTCGATCACCTCGGACAGCACAACGTCGACATCAGCGGCGTGGAGTTTTTCGTGCTCGATGAAGCCGACCGGATGCTCGACATGGGCTTTATCCACGACATCCGCAAGATTGTGCGCGTGCTGCCCTCGCGCCGCCAGACATTGATGTTTTCGGCGACCTTCAACGATGAAATCAGGGAGCTTGCCGAGAGCTATCTCACAGACCCCGTTGCTGTCGAAGTCGCCCGCAACAAGGAAAACGCTCTCATTGACCAGGAGGTTTTCCTTGTACCCAAAAAGAGAAAGCGCGAGCTTCTGCGCGATCTGATTGCGCAGAACAACTGGGATCAGGTGCTCGTTTTCACGCGCATGAAGCACGCGGCAAACCGCTTGGCCGAGCAGCTTAACAAAGACGGCATCAAGGCCGCGGCCATTCACGGCAACAAAAGCCAGTCGGCGCGCACCAAGGCGCTTGCGGGCTTTAAGTCGCACGAAATCACCGTGCTCGTTGCAACCGACATCGCCGCGCGCGGCCTTGACATCGAGGGGCTGCCGCACGTGGTCAACTTTGAACTGCCCAACGTGCCGCAGGACTACGTGCACCGCATCGGCCGCACGGGCCGCGCAGGGATGCGCGGCCACGCGGTGAGCCTTGTTTCGCCCGATGAGTCCGACTACTTGAAGGACATCGAGCGGCTTCTCAAAAAGAAGCTTCCCGCCCGCAAGGCCGAAGGCTACGAGGGCGAGATGCCCGAAGCCCTTGCCTTGGAAGAGGCGCAGGCCGACCGCGCAAGAGCCGAAGAGCTTCTTCGCATGCGGCAGGCCCGCAAAATGTCCGGCGCGCGCAAGGCCGCGCAGGAGACGGCCGCCCGTGCTGCGCGCGAAGAAGAGCGCGCCTCGGGGCTTTCGGTCAACCCCGAAGAGCGCTTTGAAAAGAAAATCGCCCGCAGCGCCCCCGCGGCACGCCCCGCAAAGCCGCGCCGCAAGCCCGCGGCCGCAAGCGTTGCGAGGGCGCTTGAAAATCCGCGCAATGAAACGCCTTCGCAAAACGCCGGGGCAAGGGGCAATCGCAGGCAAAAGCCCGCCGGCGGCTCTGGCAGCGCCGCCGCCCTGCGCACTTCTCAAGCCTCAAAGCCCGCCCCCGGCGCCAAGAGCCTCGCTCGCAAGGCCGAGGCCGCGGCAAAGGGCCGCATGAACAACAATGCAATCGGCAAGGCAAACGCAAAAGCCCCCGGCAGAGCCGGCCGCCTTGTGCGCGAAACCACACGCGAGGATTGGAAGGAAAAACGGCTTCTTGAAGAGCGCCGCAGGCGCGCCGCCAACATCAAGTCGACCGTGCACCGCGAGGGGCGCTGGATTGATGAAGAGCGAAGCATCAAGAGCCGGGGCTATCACGTCGAGTCGGTGCGCTCGACGCTGCCGCCCGAGATGCAGCGCAAGCTGCGCGGCAGGTAGAATCTGGCGCATCATGGCCAAGACTGCTGCGACATTTTCGTCCCCAACGGGCCTTGCCCGCGGCAAGAGCCGCTCTCGGGCGCGCCCGCTTGTGCGCCCGTTTGCGCGCCTGGCCCGCGCGGTCCGCGCGCTTTTGTTCTGCGCGGCTGCTGCCGCTGCGCTGATCTCTTCCGGCTGCAGCACGACGACGCCCGCCATCGAAGGCGTCAAGCTCGACGAGGCCACGGTTGCGCGAAATCTCTCGGCCCTGATGGAAGCGCCCGATCAGATGACGCTTGTGTGCACGTCAACCGAGCCCCTTTCAACGCAAAAGTCGCTTTTAAATCTCACCTTCGTCTGCCCCGAGATGCACGTCGAGGCGAGCCTCATTGAAATGCGCGACGCGGGCTGGCGCCTCATGGCCGTGGACGTGGGTCAGGAAGTGCACCGCGCCGACGGCCTGATGGGGCTGCCCTTGACGATCACGATGATCAAGCTCTTTTAAAGGGCCTTCCCTTTCGCCTTTGGCCGGGGCTTTGTCCCCGCGCCTCTGCTCCCTCCTCATTTGCGCCCCTCTTTCGCGCGGGCGCCCGACTCTATTTACGCCCGCAAGCCCTTCGTTGCGGTGTATCCTCCCGGCATTTGAAGATTGTGAGGATGCACGAGATGTCGCAGCAGGCCAATGACAAAAACACGCGCGTAAACAAAGACAAAGATGCTGCCGTTGCAGCAGCCAACGGCTCTTGCGATTTGGATTCCGGAGCGGCCGTCATCGACCGTCTTCGCAGGCTGCGCCGCGAGATGGCGCAGCGCTCGCTTGCGGCCTGGGTGTGCCCCACGGGAGATCCGCACCTGTGCGAGTACGAGCCCAAAGAGTGGGCCTTTCGCCGATATTTAAGCGGCTTTACGGGCTCGGCCGGAACGCTTGCCGTCACGAGCACGAGCGCCGCGCTCTGGACAGACAGCCGCTACTGGGAGCAGGCTGAAAAAGAGCTCGCTCCCAGCGGCATCGACCTCATGCCCGACGGAGCGCCCGAGACGCCGGAGCTTGCCGCGGCTCTCTCCTCGGAACTTGACCCTGGCGCGCACGTGGGCGTCGATCCCCGCACGATGAGCAGAAAGCGCTTTCAGATGCTCAAGGCCGCCCTTCAAAAGTCTGGCCTCGTGCTCGTTTCCGACACGACGATGATCGATGCGGTTTGGCCCGAGCGCCCGGCCGCCGGGCGCGCTCCCGTGCGGCGCTTTGAGTTCGGGCAAAAGGCGGCAAGCGAGAAACTCTCGGCCGTGCGCGCGGCGACGGCCCGTGCGGGCGCCCAGGCGCTATTGCTTTCAAGCCTTGAAGACATCGCGTGGATCACAAACCTGCGCGGGGGCGATCTTGCCTGCACGCCGGTTTTTGCGGCCTATGCGCTTGTTTTGGACAAGAGCGCGCACCTTTTTGTTGACGAAGCAAAGCTCACGGACGATATCAAGGCGTTTTTGGCCGCAGGCGGCTTTTCCGTTTTGCCGTATGCGCAGGCCTTTACTGAGATCCCCGCGCTTTTAAAGAACCGCTCTGTGCTCATCGATCCCGCCAAAACCTCTGAAGCGCTTTTTGAAGTCCTTCAAGAAGCGGGCGTGCGGATTGTCGCGGGCGAGCAGCCCACGGAACTTATCAAAAGCCGCAAGAGCCCCGAGGAGCTCGCCCTTTTGCGCGAAACCATGCGCCGCGACGGCGCGGCAATGTGCGAGCTTTTTGCCTGGATTGAAAAGCGCCGAAGTCAAGAAAAGCCCCTCACCGAGATGGACGTCTCAAGAAAACTCTTGGCGCTTCGAAGCGAAATCCCGGGCTTTATGGGCTTGAGTTTTGAGACGATTGCGGCAGCAGGGCCCAACGCGGCGCTGCCGCACTATCAGCCAGGCGAAAAAACAGCCGCCCAAATCAAGGAGGGCGACCTTCTCTTGATCGACTCGGGCGGCCAGTACGAGGGCGGCACCACCGACATCACCCGCACGATCGTCTACGGGTGTCCGACGGATGCACAGAGGCGCGACTTTACGGCCGTGCTGCGCGGGCACATTCTTCTTGCGACAACGCACTTTCCGCAGGGGACCTTTGCCTCGCAGCTTGACACCCTTGCGCGCATGCCGATCTGGGAAATCGGCTGCGACTTCGGGCACGGCACCGGGCACGGCGTGGGGTTTTGCCTGTCCGTCCACGAAGGGCCCGTCTCCATTTCGCCGCGCGCGCAGGCAAAGGCCTCCTCGCGCGTCGTCCCCGGCCTTGTGCTTTCAAACGAACCGGGGCTCTACCGGCCCGGACGCTGGGGCGTGCGCACGGAAAATCTCGTCACGCCCGTGGCGGCTGAATACGAAGTCGATCAGATGACGCCCATGCTCGTGATGGAGACGTTGACGCTGTGCCCCATCGACACCCGGCTCATTCTGACCTCCATGATGACGCCCTTTGAAATCTGGTGGGTCAACGACTATCACCGGCGCGTACGCGAGGCCCTGATGCCGCTATTGAGCGTTGAGGCGCAGGCGTGGCTTAAACGCGCAACCGAGACGATTTGACCGCCAAAGGCAAGGGAAGGCCAGGGAGGGCAAGAGAGGGCAAGAGAGCCCCGGGGCCCTCGCGCAGGTAAAGTTGTGCAAATTTCCGGCCGAAACCACCGCAAACGTCTTTGGCATTTCGTTACATTTGGCGCGGGAAAACCGCATTTTCGAGCCCTTGCGGGCCGCTTGGGCCCCTGGGGTAAACTTGTCCGGTTTATGAGCCTGCGTTTTTGGCGCGGGCTCCTTTTGAGACCTCAGTCAAGGCTCCCGCCAGCGAATCGGCGCACAAGCTCTTATTTCGCGCGCCGCTCTTTCTTTCGTGGGATGAAAGGCGAAGCTTGCCTTTTTTACCTAAAAAAAAGCGCCTTCGCGCGGCCCTTTTGTCTTTGCTTCAAGCAAAGCTCTCTTTCCGTGCTGATTTAAGAAGCCCGGCGAAGCGCTTTGCGCCGCTTGTGCGGTTTCGTGTCAACGAATAATTTTTCGCCACACCGTATGCATCGCTTACTGACTCGAATCTTCATTGCAGCAGCCGCCTCTCCCCTCGTTTTTCTTGTCTCGGGCTGCAGCGACAACACCCCCAAGAGCATCGCCCGCGCACCGATCACGGTGCAGACCGTCACCATGAAGGCCGCCCCCGAAAACATCTGGGTGGAGACGCTCGGCTTGGTTGAAGGCGTGCAGCAGGCTGAAGTGCGCGCGCAGGTCTCGGGCATTCTCGAGAAAATCAACTACAAGGAAGGCGACCGGGTCAAGGCCGGAGACTCTCTTTTTCAGATTGACCCCGCGCCCTACCGCGCGGCCCTCGATCAAGCCACGGGCACCGTGCGCGAAGTAAGAGCCCAGCTCGCGCAGCAAGAGCGCGAGGCGCAGCGCTACAAAAAGCTCTGGGACGCCCGCGCAGGAAGTAAAAAGGAGTACGACGACGCCTTGAGCGCCGTGCACATCACCCGCGGGCAGCTCACGACGGCGCTTGCGGCCGAGCGCAACGCCCGCATTGAATTGGACCGCACGCGCGTGGCGGCCCCAAGCGACGGGATCGTCAGCCGCTCGCTGGTAAACACGGGCGCACTGATTTCGGCCACGGAAACGCTTCTTGCAACCATCACGCAGCCCGAAAAGCTTCGCGTGACGTTTTCCGTTTCCGAAGGGGATCTCAAGGGCGCGCAGGTGACGACCGCCAATGACGTGCGATTGCGCGTAAACGAGGCCGACATGATCCCCGCGCAGCTTGACTACGTCTCGCCCATGCTCGAGAGCAGCAGCGCGACCCTTAACCTTCGCGCCACCCTGGACGCCCCGCACGGGCTGCGCCCGGGTCAGTACGTACACGTGCAGCTGCAGACAAAGACGCTGCCCGAAGTCTTTCGCGTGCCGCAGTCGGCGGTGCTGCAAAAAGCCGACGGCACCTATCTCGTCTACCGCCTTGAAGACGGCAAGGCCCGCCAGGTGCAGGTCGAGCTCGGCACTTGGAAGGACAAGGACTGGATTGTGCTCGCCGGCCTTCGCGCGGGCGATCAGATCATCACCAATCAGATTCAGCGCCTCAGAGACGGCTCGGACGTAAAGCTTGCATCATCGCCTGCAGCGCCTGCAGCGCCTGCGCCCTCTTCCGCCCCCGCATCCTCGCCTGAAACGGCTTCTGCATCTGCTTCTGCGCCTGCAGCCGCAGCCGCAACCGCTTCAGCCTCCGGCAGCCAGGCCAAGGCACTCTGAGAGCAGCGGAGGGATAAGGGATGCTCAGCAGCTTTTGCATCAAGCGGCCGATCTTTGCCACGGTCCTCTCGATTCTGATCGTGCTCGCGGGCTTTGTGGCGATGCGCGTTCTGCCGCTTTCGCAATACCCCAACATCACCCCGCCCACGGTGACGGTCTCTACGCAGTACGAGGGCGCCAACGCGCAGACTCTGGCGCGTACCGTCGCAGCCCCCATCGAAGACCAGCTCTCGGGCATCGAGGGCCTCATCTACTACACCACCTCGATTCGAGCCAATGGCGAAGTGCGCATTCAGTGCGTCTTTGACGTGGGCACCGACCCCAACTACGCCATGCTCGAAATCAACAACCGCGTGCGCACGGCCGAGCGAAGGCTCCCCGAACCGGTGCGGCAAAACGGCGTCAACGTCAGAAAGCGCTCCGAAGAAGTCTTGATGATGGTGGCCTACACGTCGCCCGACGGTTCGTATTCGCCCACGGAACTTGCCGACTACGCGCTTTTAAACGTCGTTGACTACCTCAAACGCTTGCCCGGCATTGGCGACGTTTCCGTCTTTGGCAACGTGCAGAGCGCCATGCGCATCTGGATGGATCCGATGCGCATGGGAAAACTCGGCGTCACGACGCAGGACATTGAAAACGCGATCAACGACAAGAACATGGAGCGAGGCGCGGGCCAAATCGGCGGCGCGCCCGTCTTGCCGGGCCAGCAGCTTTACTACACGACGAAAACCCCGGGCCAGCTTTTAACGCCCGACGAATTCGGCGCCATCGTTTTGAGGGCCGATGAAAACGGCTCGATCGTGCGCCTGCGCGACGTCGCGCACACCGAAATCGGAAAGCGCAGCTACGAGACGGTCAACGTCTTCAACGGCAAGCCTTCGATCACGCTTGGCGTCTACCTTCAGACGGGCGCCAACGCCGTGGCCGCGGCCGAGTCGGTGAAGGCCGAACTTGACCGCCTTGCGGCCGAATACCCCAAGGACAAGGTCACCCACGAGATCACCGACGATACGACGATCTTTGTGGAAGCATCGCTTCACGAAGTGCTCCAGACCCTGCTTGAGGCGGGGCTTCTCGTGTTGGTCGTCGTGTTTCTCTTTCTTCAGAACTGGCGCACGACCTTGATTCCGATGCTCGCGGTCCCCGTCTCGCTCATCGGCACCATGGCAGGGCTCTGGCTTTTGGACTTTTCGCTCAACACTCTTACGCTCTTTGCCCTGACGCTTGCCATCGGCATCGTGGTCGACGACGCCATCGTGGTGCTTGAAAACGTCGAGCGTCTGATGCGCTACGAGCACTTGAGCGCCTTTGACGCGGCCGTCAAGGCCATGAAGGAGGTGGCGGGCGCCTTGGTTGCCATCGTGCTCGTGCTCTCGGCCGTGTTCGTGCCGGTGGCGTTTTTGGGCGGCATCGCGGGCGAACTCTACCGGCAGTTTGCGGTGACGGTGGCCGTTTCGGTGGCGCTCTCGGGCTTTGTGGCGCTCACCTTGACGCCTGCGCTTTGCGCGCTTCTTCTTAAAAACGAAAAGCCCTCGACCAACCGCTTTTTCAAGGCCTTCAACACGGGGCTCTCGCACTTTACCTTCGGGTACCTGCAGCTCGTGAAGCTCGCGCTGCGCTTTCGCTACATCTCGGCCTTGATCCTCATCGGGGTCATCGCAGGCTGCTGGTTTCTCATTCAGGCCACGCCCACGAGCTTTGTGCCAAGCGAAGACCAGGGCATCGTGCGCATGAGCATGACGCTGCCCGAAGGGGCGTCCTTTAACCGCACGGAGGCCGAAACCGAAAAGGTGCGCAAGCAGATCGAAGCCGAAATCCCGGGCCTTGTGAGCGTGCTCGTGATGACGGGCTTTGACACCCAAGGCAGCGACATCCGCCCCAACACGGCCACCTTTGTGCTAAGGCTCGACGACTGGGACAAGCGCACGGAAACTGCCTTTGACGTGCGCACGAAGCTGCAGCAGATCGCCAACCGAAGCGCCGATTCGGTGTCGGTGACGTCGCTTCCCGCCCCCATCCGCGGCCTTGGGTCGGCAAGCGGCTTTACGGGCTACATCCAGGCGCGCGGCAACGACAACGTGGAACTCCTGCAGCAGGTCACAAACGACTTCATGGATGCACTTGCGCAACGCCCGGAATTAACGAGCTTAAGAACGTTTTTGCGCGCCGAGGCCCCCATTCTCAACGTCTCGCTTGACGAAACCAAGGCGATGCAGCTTGGCGTTTCCACGGCCGACGTCTTTGACAGCCTCACGGCCTTCTTTGCGGGCACCTACATCAACGACTTCACCCGCAACGGCCGCATCTACCGCGTGATCATGCAGGCCGACACGTCCTACCGCATGACGCCAGCGGCCTTCGGAAAATGCTGGGTGCGCTCTAGCACCACGGGCGAGATGGTCTCGCTCGGGTCGCTTCTGACGGTTGAGCGCAACACGGGCGCCGACAGCCTTGCTCGCATGAACGGGTACCTCGCCTCGCAGTTCATGGGAGCAGCCGTGCAGGGCGTAAGTTCAGGCGACGCGATCAAAATCGTTGAAGAGACCGCGCAGGAAATGCTCCCCGAGGGCTACGCCATCGAGTGGATCGGACAGGCCTGGCACGAAAAGCGCATCGGCTCGTCGTCGTCGACCGCGTTCATCTTTGGCCTTGTGATCGTCTTTTTGATCCTTGCGGCACTCTACGAGCGCTGGTCGCTTCCGATTGCCGTGATGCTCGCTGTTCCCTTTGCCGTTTTGGGCGCTCTGGTGAGCCTCTGGATTCGCTCGGCTCCCAACGACATCTACTTTCAGATCGGCCTGCTGGTGCTCATCGGGCTGACGGCTAAAAACGCCATTTTGATCGTGGAATTTGCCGTGCAGAAGATGCAGGAGGGGATGAATCCCTTTGATGCTGCCTTGGAAGCCGCGCACCTGCGACTGCGCCCCATCCTGATGACGTCGCTTGCCTTTGTGCTCGGCGTCATGCCGCTTGTCTTTGCCACGGGCGCGGGCGCGCAGGCGCGCCACTCGATGGGCACGGGCGTCTTCGGCGGCATGATCGCGGCCACCTTCATCGCCACGATCTTCGTGCCGGTGTTCTTTACCTGGCTTGCCAGAGGAAAGAAGCACAAGTAGAGGGCGGGCTTTGACAGGCTGCGGCGCGCTTGGCACGAAGCTGCAGCCAGCCGATCCCGCCTCTTGAAAATCCCGCCCCTTGAGCCTGGCGGGCTCATCAAAGCCAACCCTGTGAAAACGGGCCTTCCCGAGTGCGTCTTCGAGAAGGCCCGTTTTGTGTCAAGCGCAGCTGGCACAGCTGCTTTTCGCGGCGCGCCTTGGCTCGCCCGACACGCCGCCTGCGGCAAGTCTGCTACCAGACATACCGCGCGCCGATGCTGTAGCGGTAGTCGTCCTGGTAGTCGCTGCCGTTTGCCTTGGAAAGCGACCCGTAGATCGAGAGAGCGTCCGAGGCGTTGAACTGCAGCCCGACGCCGTAGCTCATCCAGGTTCCGTCAAGCTCGCTTTCAAAATGCCGCTTGGCGTAGCCCTGATAGGCCGCGTCAAAGTCGTTGTCGCCCAGGAACTCGTGGTTGACGGAGGCCTGAACGTAGAACGTGCCCGCCTTTTCGGGGAAGTCCGCCCCAAAGCGCGCGCCGATGCGCCCGACGAGCGACTGGAAGTCGTCCTGCTCGACCTTGACGCCCGAAGAGGTCGTGAAGTCGTCGCCCAAAACGAGCCCGTAGGAGAGCTCGGCCTGCGGCTCAACGAAGAAGACGTCGGTCAGGCGCCAGTTGTAGCCCGCCTCGACGGAAAGGCCCAGCGCCGTGTTGTCGTAGCTTCCGTCAAAGAGCCGGCCGCTTGATGTGTAGGCATCGATGTCGGTTGACAGGCGGCCGATGCGGCCGATCACGTCGATGTAGCCGCCGCAGTCGAAGAACCCGCTGGCATAGGCCGCAAGGCTGTAGGTTTCGCCCTCCGCCGAACCGTTGGAGATCGTGCCGTCCATGTCCGTGTAGCTGAAGGCGCCGCCCACAATCCAGTTGCCGCCGATCGTTGCGTCCCCGCCCACCTGAATCGTGTTCGTCTTGACTTCGGTCGTGACGGCATCGGTGATCTTGCTGTCGGCGCCGTAGATGCGCGCCCAGGCGCCCGCCGCGCCGATGTTGCGCCGCACTTCGCCCAGACGCTCGCTCAGATGATTGGTTTCGTAGCGCCACTGCGCAAGCGTTGCGTTTGAAAACTGCTTTAAAGCCGACATCGTCAGGCTCTCGCCGACGTTGGTAAACACCATGTTGCCGTTTGCATCAAACGTCGCCGACCCGGCGCTTGCGACAAGGCCGTCGGCGACCCGCGCCTCAAACGTCTCGTCGGTTTGACCGATCATGCCGGCCACGGCTTCAAGCGCCTGCTGGGTGCCGAGCGTATCCGCGTCAACGCCACCCGTCTGATAGACAAGTCCCGTTGAGGCGTTGCGCGCGACTCGCACACCGGAGGCGATCGTGTCGACTTCGATGCGGTTTCCCGACCCCGAGAGCGTCTCGATGTCCATCGAGCCCCCTGCTGCGCTCTGAATCAAGGCGTTGGTGCCCTCAAGGCTTCCGATTGTCATGCCGGCAAAGGGCGGCGTCGGCGCATCATCGCGCGAGCCGCCGCTGTTGACGAGCGCGGCCCCGTCGCCGAGCGTCACGCGCTCGACTGACGCGCTTGACTGGTGCCCCTCGTAGGTCCCTTCGTTTACAAAAGCCGCCACGGCGCCCTCGGCCGCGACAAGGCTTCCGATGGAAAGCGACGAGTCGCCGTCGGTGGCGTAGGTCTCCAAAGTGCCGTAGCCGTTTACTTCAACCGAATTGATCGTGAGATTCTTGTAGACCTGAAAGTACGACTCTTCCGTCGTATTGAGCACGAGGTTGTTGACGGTCGCGCCGTCGGTGCCGTCGCGCATCTGAACCTTGCCGCCGCCGTTGACGACAAAGTCGTTGTCAACCGTCAAATCCGCCGTATTCACGATAAGCGTCGAGGCCGTGCCGACGGTGAGATCGCCTTCCACAGCAAAGCTTGCGCCGGCGTTAATTGAAGTCATTCCGAAGGTTTCAACGGAGCCCGCTGAAAATTCATTGTAAATCTCTTGGTATACAGCGACAAAGTTGGCTTTGCCGGCAACGTCAAGCCGTCCCGCGCCCCCCAGACTGTTGTTGAAGTAGGCGTCTTGTGCAACAGAGATGCTCGAGCCTTCCGCGACATTGACGGCCTCAACGGCCGCTTCGCTCGTGCCGAGCTTGTCCACCGTGAGAGTGCTGTTGGCGTTAACGGTGACATTCCCGGACACATTGAAGTCGTTGACGTTCATGTCGCCGGTAAAGAAGCCGCCCTGCGAAATGGTGAGCTCTTCGAGCTGGCTGACGCCGTTGCCGTTGTCGTTGATCGTGCCCGAGTTCGTAAAGACTCGAACGTTAAGCCTCCCCTCGTTGAGCGTCACCGTGCCCTGGTTGGCAAAAGAGTCGATCTCCCCGCCCGTTTGGCCTGCAAGCGCACCTGCCGAGAGTGAAGCGCCCGCGTGAACCTCGACGGAGTCTGTCTGCGCCTGCCCCTCGATGCTGATCGAAGAACCTTCTCCGGAGGAGTAAATGCGATCGGCTTGGACAGAGTCGGCCGATATCTTGCCACCCTCCTCCGTCTGAACACTGGAACTGGCAATCGCGCCTCCTACGTTGATTTGAGCGCCGTTTCGCGCGCCGACTTGTTGATCAACATCGACGTCGCCAGCGATAATCGTGCCCTTTTCCGCGGTCACGTACCCAGTGCCGGTCACCGCCCCAACTTCGGCAGTGATGTCTGCCTGCAGTCGGAACCCCATGGTCACATCGAGCGTGCCGTCGATGTCGACGACCGTGTCGGAACCAGCGCTGCCGTCGATCCGTAGCTCATTGAGATACGCGTCGTTTTGCACTTTAAGCGTGCCGCCGCTCACGGTGAAGCCGCTACGGTAGTCGGTGCTGCCAAGCGTTCCAACGCTGATCGTTCCGCTGTTTGTCACAGTGCCGCTGACAAGAAGCGTCCCAACGCCGCTGATCGTCCCTTCGTTTCTGAGGGAAGCTGCCAAGGCCCCTTCGGTTCCATCATCGATGTGATGGTTGTAGGTGTTGGTAAAAGTAACTGTTCCGAAACCGGTCACAGTCCCCGTGACATGCGAACCTCCGTCGACAGTTAAGGACGCGCCGTCGCGAATCTTGCCCCCAACATAGAGCACTTCAGGGTACCCGTCAGAGCGTCCGCCGCTGATGACCATCTCCGTCTCACCGGCCGTGCCGTAGAGATCGCCGGTCGATGAAATTGTCACCGCGACGTTCTCATAAGGCCCTGCATAAGCCGTTTCTCCCGAAATTTGAATCGGATCCGCCGCATGAGCCGTCGAGTACACGGACAAAATGGCCAGCGAAACCGCTGACAAAGCACAAAGGTCGAAGGTTTTGCGCATGAAGATCTCTCCCAATCTGCGGGCGCCCCCGGCCTTGAGGGAAGTCGTTCTCCGTCCCCGCAGAAATCTGTAAAAGTCTTCTGAACACTACCCCCCCCCCGGCAGGGGAAATCAAGATATTGCCTGCAAATACAACAGATTTCCCGTCAAATGTTTCCACCTTTGGGAGTGCGCTCGCCCCTTTCGCAATGGACGCCCCGCAGGCAAAAGGCGCTCCCCTTGGGCTCAAAAGCAAAAGCGCCCGGCCGCAAAAAAGGCCGCCCTGAAACCAGAGCAGCCTTGCTTTGCCAAATCAAACCTCGTTTTGAAAGGAGCCGGGCGGGCGGTGATTGAGGCCTCTCGAAAGAGCGCCCGTCATTTCCCGATGAACCGGTAGCCCCCGTCGGGCGCCTTTTCAATGCGTCCGATCTCTTTGAAGTGCATGCCCGCAAGGATGCGGCCGCGGGCGGCAGCCTCGGCGAGCACCGCCTCGCGCGCCCGGGCGGCCATCGTCGGGTGCGCGTCGTAGATCGTGCAGTATTCGGGCCAGCGCATCTGCAGGGGCGCGACGTGAATGAGGTCGCCCACAATCGTCATGCCCTCCCCCTCGGAGTCGATGTCGTAGCGCGTGTGACCGAAGGTGTGCCCGCGCGATGCGCGAGGCCTGATGCCGGGCACCGCCTCGTCGCCGTACTCAAACGTCTGCACGCGCCCGGCGTAGGCCTTGAGCACGCGCTTTGCGAGCGCAATGAAGGCGGGCTCGCGGTCCATGTCGTGCAGCCACGCGTCGTGTTCGACTGCTGCGATGTGAAGCACGGCGTTCGGGTAGACGGCCTTGTCTCCGACCGTCAACCCCGAGATGTGGTCTTCGTCGAGATGCGTCATGAAGATGTCGGTGACGTCCTCGGGCTTGACGCCGATTGCGGCAAGCGCCGCGGGCGTGCGCGCCTCTCCTCCCATCTCGTGCGAGCGTCCGCCGTCAAAGAGCACCTTGCGGCCGGCGGTTTCTACGAAATAAGTCTTCACGAGCGCCTCAAAGCGCCCTCCGGGCATGTACGAGAGCCGCTGCGGGTGCTGATCGATCGCAGGAAAGATCGACTTGTCAAAGACAAGGCGGCTGTCGTTGATAGCCTTGACGCTGATGCGGCCGACCTGCACCGACTGCACCAACTCATGTGCTGCCCCGGCGGTTTGCGCGCTGACCTTGCTTTGAGAGGCGTCCTGCGCGGCCGCAGGAAGGGGCGACAGCAACACAAAAGGCAAACACAGCAGGGCAAAAAGTGCGGTGCTGCAGGGCGTTTTAGGGGCAGCCGCGGCGCGGCGGCCAAAGAGCTTGCAAGGCATGGCGAAAGGGAAAAACAAAGAAGAAAAAACCGAAGCCGCGCGGCACTGCGATCGCACAGCCGATGAAAGAAAACGCGCGTAAAGAAACGCGCGGGGAAACGAGACAGGACAAGAGACAGAACAAGCCCGGTAAAGCGCAAGAGAAAGCACCGGGCCCCGCCTCCGCCCGCGTCAGTCAAGAGTAAGGCGCACCGTCACGCCGCCCTCTCCCAGGGCCTGCACCCAGCCTTGGACGTCGTCGACGCGCGCTAGCCTTGTGTAGTCCCAGGCGTTGGTGCCCATCATGAGCACGATCTGATTGCCGCTGTACAAAAGAATGTCGCCCGTGCGGGCCTCGGTCCACGTGTCGTCGGCGGGAAGCCTCGCGCCGAGCGCTCCGACCTTTTCAAAGCCGCCGTAGCTTCTCAAATGAAGCTCAAGCGGCAGCATCTGCATGAGCGCCTTGGCTGCGCGCGTATCGGCGGGCGTCAAGGCAAACGTGCGCCCGTTGACTTCAAGACGGATTTTTTGCATCTGCAGCTCCTCTTTGCTGAACTGGTCTGCCTGCGGGACGTCCGTGCCGGAGCCCGGCGCGGCAAAAGCGGCAGGCCCCGGGGTGACGCCAAGAAGGACGCCAAAAAGGACGGCGGCAAGAATGGCGGGAAGGGCAGCGGCAGCGCACGCCGCCGCACCCTTTTGCCCGGTGTGCGCTTTTCTCACAGGAATGCGCCGTTGCAGACCTGCAGAACCTGGCCCTTGACGTGGCGGCCCATTTTGCTTGCCAGATACAGACACGCGTAGGCCTGATCGATCGGGTCGCACTCAGGGCCCGGGAAGTAGACGAAGTGTCCGCTCCAGCCGAGCATCTTGGCGCCGCCCGGCTGGTCGCCCGCCTTGTTGGCCAGATGCGCGGGCGTGACGGTGGCGCCCGGGGCGACCGCGTTGCAGCGGATGTTCGTGTCAATCAGGCGCATCGCCACGTTCTTGGTGAGCGTATTGAGCGCCCCCTTGGTCGAGGTGTAGGTCGCGCCGCAAAACGGCCGCGTGCCGTTGACCGAGCTGATGTTGATGATGCAGCCGTCGTTTTTGGGCAAAAAGATCTTGAGCGCCTCGCGGATGTAGCGCATCGGGCCGCCCAAGTTGGTGTTCATAACGTAGAGCATCCACTCGTCGTCTGTCTCGTCGATGATCTTTTGCTCTCCGATGCCCGCGTTGTTGACGAGAATGTCAAGCGTCCCGAACTCCTTGACCGTCGCCTCGAACACGCGCTTGGTGTCGTCGCTTGAGCAGACGTCGGCCACCACGCCGATTGCGCGGCCGCCCTTGGCGCGGATGCCCTCGACCACCTCGTTGAGCTGCTCGGCGTGCCGCGCGGTGAGCACCACCGCCGCGCCCTCCTCGGCAAAAACTTCGGCGATCGTGCGGCCCATGCCGTAGCTTGCGCCGGTGATGACGGCAACCTTGCCTTCAAGCATTTGTGCGTCCATTTTCTGAACCCTCCGTTGAAATGACGGGAGGTATTGTCAAGCCAAAAGTTTGAAATAGCAAATACTTTGTTTTTATGCTCAGATATGCCCCGAAGGCATGTTTAAATCGAGTCGCCCATCAGGGCCTGCGGCCGGCCCCGGACAGCTCGAGCAACCCGCGGCAATCTGCCAAAATACGGGCGCATCGGCGCACGCCTTCAAAACCCGTGAAAAGAGGCCTTGGCAGCCGTCCGGCAGCCTTCTTGCCGCACAAACGGAACGGGCGCCCTCGGGCGCAAGGCAAAGCGCCCTTTCCTTTTTTCTCCCCTTTTTTCTTTTCGCAGCAGCAGCCCCATGAACTCCTCCGACACCCGGCGCTTTGGCGCCGTCAACCGCCTCTACGGCAACGCCGCCCGCAGCGCCTTTGCGCGCACCCACGTCTGCGTCGCGGGCTTGGGAGGCGTGGGCAGCTGGTGCGTGGAGGCGCTCGCGCGCACGGGCGTGGGTGAGATCACGCTCATTGACGGCGACGTCGTGGCCGAGAGCAACATCAACCGGCAGCTGCCCGCGCTCGTCTCAACCATCGGAAAGCCCAAGGCGCGCGTTTTGGCAAACCGCATCGCCGACATCAACCCCGAGGCAAGGGTGCACGTCGTCGAGTCTTTTCTCGATGAAGCCTCGTTTGATGCCTGCATCCCCCCGGGGGCGATCATCGTCGACGCGATCGACTCCCTGTCGGTCAAGGCCGCGCTCATTGCCTGGGCCAGGGCGCACGGCCGCGCAATCGTGGTCTCGGGCGGCGCGGGAGGGCGCATGGATCCGGGGGCGGTGACGGTTGCAGACCTTGCGAGGGCGGAAAACGACGCGCTTCTCTCCAAGGTGCGCGCACGCTTAAGAAAAGGCTATGGGTTCCCCAAGGGTGCGGCCGATCCTTCCCGCACCCGGCCCTTTGGCATCCGCGCGGTCTTTTCCACTGAAAAGGCAAGGCCCTGCGCGCCGGATGCAGCGCTCGAGGTGGGCCAGGCCGCGGGCTTTGGCACCTCGATGGTTGTGACGGCGAGCGTGGGTCTCAGGCTGGCCGCCGAAGTGCTTCGCATTGCCGCCGAAGGCAAAAGCGCCTGAAAACTCTTCCGCAACTTTCTCAAGAACCCGGCGCCGGTCGGGGGAGCCGGCCTTGCGTTTGCGCGCCATTCGCAAGCAGCCTTTGCGGTTACAATCACTGCACACATTTGTCTTTTTGGAGATTTCCCAGCCATGTACAAACGCATTCTGGTGCCCACGGACGGGTCCGATCTCTCCATCGACGCCGTCAAGGGAGCCGCGCGCTTTGCCAAGCCCCTCAACGCCTCGGTGGTGCTCATCACCGTGATCGAGCCCTACAGCTACACGTCTCTTTCCGAATACAGGCCCGAATCGATCGACGACTACGACGAGAGAATGCGCGGCATTGCCGAGGAGCGGCTCGCGCAGGCGCGCAAGGTCTTTGAAGAGGCGCAGGTGCCGGTGCAGACCGTTGCCGTAAAGTCCTTCTCTCCGGCCGAGGCCATCATGGAGGCAAGCGCGCAGTACGACTGCGACTGCGTCTTCATGGCAAGCCACGGGCGCAAGGGAATCGCCGCCGTGCTGCTCGGAAGCGAAACCCAGAAGGTGCTCACGCACTCGAAGATCCCCGTGATGGTCTACCGTTGATGCACCAGGGGCGCGCATCTGCGGTGAAAGCACTTCGAAGAGTTTGTCCCACGGGGCTTGAAAAGCGCCCCGCGCGCCCTCATCTACTTGTTTGACAATCGTGCTCCTTTGCCGGGCCGGCCTGCATGCAGGGTTTGGCGTGCAGTCTCCCTTTTGAAGGAGCCGTTTTTTCTTTGACAAGAATTTTTCAATCAAAACAGGACTGACATGCCCGAACTTGACGATATGAACGTCCAGATGGACGCCGCCAATCTCTACACGGAGGAAATCGTGACCGACCGCAAGGTGGGCACCATCCGCGTGCTTACCCCGGTGACGGCCGACGGTCAGAAGGATCCCGCAAGAAAACCCGTCTTCACGGGCGAGGTGCAGATCATGACGCAGGTCGGGGGACTTCCGATTTCCTTTGAAATCAAAGCCGACACGCTCGCCGAAGCGGTCGCCAAGTATGGCGAAGCGGCCCGCGAGGGCGTCAAGCAGACGCTTGAGCGCCTCCAGGAGATGCGCCGCGAAGCGGCAAGCAAGATCGTGACGCCGGGCTCGCCCGGATTTGCCGTACCTCCCACGGGCGGCAAGATCCAGATGCCTTGATTTTTCAAGCGTCGCGCATTGACAAGACGGGAAAAGGGCGCTCCTGCAAAGAGGGAGGCGCCCTTTTCCTTTTTTGTGCGCAAGCCTGATGCTCAAAGCCTTGGACCGTGCGGACAGACAGCGTTGTTGATTCGCGCCATGAACTGCATGGCGAGCACGCACACCGCCATTCGGATGCTGTTGGCAAAGAACCCGGAAAGCGAGCACTTGCTGGCATAACACTCGCTTTTCCATTCACAATTGAGCCGCTCATCCTGGCCCCGGTCGCAGAACAGGGCCTCGTACAACTCCACGGCGTACTTCGCATCTTTTTCGGCCAGTTCAAAGGAAAGCACGGGAGCTGAGCGCCCTTTTCGTTCGCCGCGACCCTGAGTGATGGCGCAGAGCTCGTCGACGGTCAAATTCGTTTGGATGTAGCGTAAATTGGCCTCGTCCTTGTGCTCCGGCGTGTAGTTGAGGCGGTAAATCACGGTGCGCTTTTGACTCCAACTCTGTGCTTGATAATCGCGCACGACGCCACAGCAGCGAAACGGCTCGGCATCGGCTTCATTGCCGGCTTTGAGTTTGAATGCCTTCGGATCTCCGAAAAGTTCCAACACAGCCGTCGGCAACGACCTGGCAAACGACTCGCTCAATGCGCACTGATGCTGGATTTGCCTGATCAACTGTGGCCGGATATAGCGCCCGCCGGCTGCATTGCAGCCAATGACGTACTTTGCTCCTTTGTCTTCAATGCGACAGATCAGCTCGTCGTTGTTGTAGCCGGTGTCGGCGCGAATCACGACCAGTTTTCCAGGAAACCGCTCCTGAACGGTATCGAGCAGTGCTTCCACTTGATTGAGCATGAGATGCGCACCGTTGGTTGCGCCCGGAGCGTTCTGTGCGAAGGCCGCCACGCCATTGATGGTGACGAAGATCGGCAAATACGCCGTCTCCTGATAGGCGCCGTCGTATTTGCGCATTTCCTGATTGCCGTTCAGAGCAATGGGAGTGCTGTCGACGTCAATGACGATGCACTTGGGATCTTTTCCGGCAACAATCTCGAGGCAGTGATCGAGCAGCCTGCTGGTGACGGAGTCCATCAGCGGGCAGGAAATCTTGCGGTGGTCATCATTGGGAAGATCGTCAAGAGTGACTGCTTCGCGCTCGAGTATGGCCGCCCGCTGGAGATTGCAAACTTCGCCAAGTGTCGAGAAAAAGCGCGACAGCGTCGGCGCTGAGGCCAGCCGTTGCGTTCTGGTCGAATATCGGAAAATCGGATTGAACTGCGCGTGTTCAACGGCCGTCAGCTGATAGTCGCCGCTGAAGATCAAAGAGAGGGTCTGCAGCAGGAGATCTTGGTGGGAATAACGGTAAAGCAGAAGGGGACGTGGAGCGTACTTCTCAAAAAGTGCAGCAATCTCTTTGAACACGCTGGTGTGTCGGACGAACCGGGCGGCTGATACCACCCCGGGACGACGGGTGACAGATTTGCTGGTGAAAGAGACTTCAATCTTGTCCGGGAAAAGGCTACAATTCATTCGGGCGCTCCTCATGTGTGTTTTGTGGTAGAAATACTTCGCGGGGAAGCGCCCTTAATTTTATCTCGAATCGTCCGCGAAGCCTTGATTTTATTGACTAAAATCACATTTTGCAAAAATTACTTTCTTTTGCTAGATGTAGTTGAAATCTTACGTTCCGCCGCGCACGTCCAGCCTCGTCACAAAGCGCCCTCAGGCATCGCATCCAGGGCCGATGAAATATTCAGGCTAGTGCTTGCTCACGGGGGTGATGACGCAGTGTTTGTAAATGCAGCCTTAGCTGCAGGAGTAAAGGGCATTGTGCATGTCGGTACTGGTCACGGCAACATCTCCAAAAAAATGGAAACAGGCTTATTTAAAGCCGCTCAAGCAGGGGTAATAGTGGTGCGAGCCTCCCGCACAGGAGCAGGTCCTGTGCTTGAGGGGCTGGAGAAATGGCAGAAGGCAGGTTTTATTCCCGCCGGAACGCTCAATCCTCAGAAAGCTCGAATTCTTCTGCAACTTGCCCTTACCCGCTACGGGCAGAACGCGAAAGCTGTAGCTCGGTGTTTTGCTCGTTACTGAAAAGGCCCGTTCAACACCGACATCAGAAGGGAAATAACAAGATGTATGACTTATTGTTGCGTAATGCGCACGTAGTGGATCCTTTAAATGGGGTCAATGGCGTAAGCGATGTAGCAATTTCCGATGGAAAAATTGCCGCTGTCGGGGCCAACCTTGAGGGTTCGGCAAAGAACGAAGAGGATTTCTCTGGACTGGTGCTTCAGCCTGGAATTATCGACTCTCACGTGCACCTTGGCTCCATGTGGGGATCACATTTTGGACCTCGGATGCTGGCTCGTGCAGGTGTTACAACCTGCTTAGATATGGCCGGCCCCTTGAACGACATTTTGGATAGCGTTCCAGAATACGGCGCTGGAATTAACATGGCGATTTTGCAGTTTGCATCGCCTCCATTTACATTCAAAACCAGTGCGCCCTCCAAGACCGACATGGAAGCTTTGATCGACAGGTCTCTTGAAAACGGAGCACTTGGCGTCAAACTTTTGGGCGGTCACTACCCACTTACACCCGAAGTCTCTTCCGTGCTCATCCAAACAGCGCTTGAAAGGCGCGCCTATGTAGCTTGGCACGCGGGGACAACAGCGCATGGTTCTAATATCGAAGGGATGCTCGAAGCGATAGAAATGGCCAAAGGCTACCCATTGCATCTCGCGCACATTAATGCCTATTGTCGTGGAGCCATTAAGCCCGAACTCGAAGAATGTGCAATGGCCATTGATGCGCTCATCAAAAACCCAAACATCTTCTGCGAAAGCTACATTTCCCCCAAAAACGGTACGCGTCTAACCTGCGATGAAAATGGCAAGATTCAATCCAAGGTAACGGGCAATTGTTTGAGACGCTTTGGATTCTCGGAAGACCGTGACGGCGTGAGACAAGCGCTTCTTTCAGGTAAAGCCTTTGCGGTCTACGATGCAGGCGGCTATTCCGACCTCTGCACGGGAGAAAAAGCACTTAAGTTATGGGAAGCTGCAGATACCGATGTAGGCGGCAGTTTCAATGTGAATCCTCCCTTGCCGCGCATTGAATTGGCTCAAGCCAAGCGTCCCGATGGAGCATTCGTGGTTGATGCCATTTCTACCGATGGCGGTTGTATACCGCGCAATGTGATTTTGTCTCTTGGGCTTTCTTTAGTGAAGCTTGATGTGTTGTCGCTCACGGAATTTGTACAGAAGACATCCTTAAATCCCGCGCGCATGTTGCGACTTAAGGATAAGGGGCATCTCTCTGTAGGTGCTGACGCTGACATTACGGTATTTGACTATTTGCGTCAGGAACCTGTGGCTTCGTTTGTGGCAGGTCTTCCTGTTCTACAAAAAGGGAATGTTGTGGGTCAGGGCGCCTCTGTGATTTGCACAGAGCGCGGAGCGAATGCCATTGAATCGCGCGGCATGAAGGCAACGGTCGTCGATCCAGGCCAACAAGTAGAGCGAATCAAAGCAATCTAAAACTTAAACAACTCTCCAGGGTTTCCTCGCCGGTCATCGCCAGCGAGGATTTTTTTGTGCGTTCAGATCACGATCTTCAGTTTGCCTGCCAACCACGGCGCAAACTGCAAAATGTGCGGAATAATTTGATTACTGACGCAATCGTGCGCAATGTCACAAAGAAAAGCAGCTTCAGACAGATATTCGTTTTTTCGCCCCATCAACAAAACCTCACGCGTCAAAGTTGGCGCGGGCATAGGAAGCACAGCCAAGTCTGTAAGCATGTGGATATTTTGCAAAACGCTGGTTGGTCGAGTATAGGCCCAGCCGATCCCGAGTTGAACCAAACGCAGCATTAATGCGTTGGTGTCCACCGCTATGTGCTCAGGGAAATTAAAACCGTTACTGCGCGCAAAGAGATCATTGAGTTTGCCGGCACCGCTTTCTTTCCAATAGTGAATCAAAGGCAACCCACACAGTCTCAAGTCATCCCAAGTCCAACATTTTCGAGTGGCGGCTACAGATTTAGCAGCAGAATAACCGACGGCTCTTCAAACAGTTTAGTACGCCAGATTTTGGCGGGCTCGAGGGAAATGTCGTTAGAAATGACCAAATCGAGTTTACGTTCTAACAAACGTTGCATCAAGATATTGGCACTGGCGGTAATCAGCAGTATCTGCGACACGGTAGGCAATGTCCGCTCAACGATCTTGGCATCCAAATTCAGAGACAAACTTTCGAGAATTCCCACTCGCAACACAGCCTGAAATTCCTCGGCCAAGCCAAAGCCCGGGAAAACATGCCGGCGTCCTCCCGGGGCATTTTCAAACTACGGCCTGTCTGCGAGATCATTCAGCCGAAGCCAGGCGCCGATGCCGCTTTTTTCCTTCTCGCCCATGTAGGCCGCAGGCCTTAACGTCTCGGGCTTGAGAATGTCCATGCGCGAGAGCGCCTGATTCGTCGTCACCCGGTGGCAGGGAATCAAAATCGGAAAAGGATTGGCTGCAAGAGCGCCTCCGACGGCGCGCGCGGCCCCGGGCTTTCCGACGCGCTCGGCCACTTCGGCATAGGTAAGAAATTCGCCCGGGGCAATGTCGCAGACGCACGCGAGCACGCGCCGGGAAAAAGCCGAGAGCGCCTGCATGCGGGGAAGCGCAAAAAGCGCCTTCCTTTCGTTTTCTTCCATCAGATGCGGGTGGTCCAAAAGCGTGTCGACAACCTGCATCCAGAGGCTGATCGATTCCGGAGCCGGGTCGGGGACGTCGATCACGTCAAGCTCGGGCACCACGGCCCACAGAGCGCCTTCTTTTTCCTCAAAGCGCACGCTCCCCCAGGGAGCCGGAAGTCGATAGCCCTGCGGGGCTTGATGTTCAGATCGATGCATTGCTCTCAACTCTTCTTTTTGTTTCTGAAAACGCACGTGCGCCTGCGGGCGCATCAGGCGCGCCCGGTCTTGTCTCGCGCTGCCGCAAGGTCGCTCTCCCACAAGCCCTTGGGCATGGGAAAGGCCACCGCCTCGTCGGCTCCCTCGATTTCGCTTACCTCGACGGCGGGGAAGGTCTTCTTCAAGTAGGAGAGCACCCCCTGCACGAGAAACTCGGGGGCCGAGGCGCCCGCCGTGATGCCCACGCGCTCGACTCCCTCAAACCAGGCCGGATCGATGTTTTCGGCCGTGTCCACAAGATAAGCGCGGGCCCCCTCGCGGCTTCCCACCTCGCGCAGCCGGTTGGAGTTGGAGCTTGTCATCGAGCCGATTACAAGAATGAGGTCAACGGCGCGGGCAAGTTTTTTCACCGCATCCTGCCTGTTTTGCGTGGCGTAGCACACGTCGCTCTTTTTGGGCTCGGCAATGGCGGGAAAGCGTTTTTTAAGCGCATCGATCACGCTTTTGGCGTCATCGACCGAGAGCGTGGTCTGAGAGACATAAGCTAGGGGCTTTTCCTTGAGCGCATCCGGAAGCTTCTCAACGGCTTTTTGAGACTCCACGAGAATCATCCCGTCGTCGACCTGCCCCATCGTGCCCTCGACTTCGGGGTGGCCCGCGTGTCCGATCATGATGATGGTCTTGCCGTCTTCGCGCATGCGCACCACCTCGCGGTGCACCTTCGTTACCAGAGGGCAGGTCGCGTCAAAGATGCGCAGCGCCCTGCCGCGGGCCTGCGCCTCGACTTCGCGCGAGACGCCGTGCGCGGAAAAGATGAGCGTGGCGTTGTCGGGCACTTCGCTGATGTCGTCGACAAAAACCGCGCCCTGCGCCCGGAGCTTTTCAACCACGGTGCGGTTGTGCACGATTTCGTGGCGCACGTAGATCGGCGCGCCGAAAACCTCGATGGCGCGCTCGACGATGGCGATGGCGCGGGTGACGCCCGCGCAAAATCCACGGGGGCGGGCTAAAAGAACCTGCATGGGCAAGGGGGCTCCTCTTTGTCGATGTTTTGTGCTGCGTCCTCTTTCGTGCCCGGGGCCTGCACGGCCGCCGGCCGTCAAGGGAAGGTCTCAGCCTTCGGGGCAGGGCCGGACCGGACAGGTCGAAAAAGCGACGCTAAATTTAAGAAAGCGAAACGGCAGGGGCGGCAAGGCCTGCGCAAGGCGCGCGGGCGCCCGCGGGAAAAAAACTTTCCTCGCGCCGCCCCTTTTTGATTGCGACTATATCCAAGAGCCCGTGAAAAGCACAAGCGGCAGGCCTCCCGCCCCTCTCATTAACAAAGGCAGCCTGCGGGATAGCGCCCTTGTCTTTTTTCGGCCGCGCCCGGGAGCCCGCGGCGCCCGGCGATTTTTCTCCAACCCTCTGGTTTTTTTGAGATTTTTTCAGTAAAATGCGCGCCCTGCGACACAAAGCCGTGCGGGATGCACGCACGCGACAGCTTCCATCGGTCGACCGTTTGCCGGGATGATTCTTGGCAAGGGGTTGTTTTTGTCGTATAATTTTAGTCTTTCGGAATTTTCGCGCTCACGCTTTGCTCAACAAGAGAAGCGAAGGCGTGAAGCGTCATCAACACATTTTTTATTTACGGGAGTAAGCGATGGCACGAGTGTGTCAAGTCACCGGCAAGGCGCCGATGGTCGGCCATCAAGTCTCGCACGCGAACAACAAGACCAAGCGTCGTTTCATGCCGAACCTGCAGTATCGCCGTTTCTGGGTCGAAAGTGAAAATCGTTGGGTCCGCCTGCGTTTGACGACGGCTGGTCTGCGTACTGTCGACAAGGTTGGTATCGATGCGGTTCTCGCGGATCTCCGCGCCCGCGGCGAAATCTAATTCAAGGAGATTGAACCATGGCAAAGGGTGCACGCGAAATCATCAAGATGGAGTCTTCGGCCGGCACCGGCTACTTCGTGACCACCACGAAGAACAAGAAGAACTCTTCGGGCAAGCTCGAACGCAACATGTACGATCCGGTTGCCCGCAAGCACGTCCTGTTTAAGGAAGTGAAGCTGCGCTAATTCCCTTTTTTGGGATCAGGTGCAGACCCCGTCAGAAGCCCGCATCGGCCTGAGGGGCTGGGTAGAAAAAATTAAAGCGCGAGACATACGCAATCTGCCCGTACAACAAGCTGCATGCAAGGACTGATGATTCCCTGGCAAACGGGATTCATCAGTTTTTGTTTTTTAGGGGCCCCGTTCCGCCCCCGCCCCGCTTCTTTCATTTTCCTCCTTCCCCGGGCGTCCGGCCTCTGACCACCATTTTCCCGGCAGCCTTCGAGCAGCATTTATCCGGCCCGCCGCAAGCAGGGCTTCTCGCCTTCGCTTCGCATCTTCTTCACGCCCTTTGATCGTCTTTCGGGCGTCTTTCGAGCGGCTTTTTAGCTCTCGGCTTTGAGCGCCTTTTCTCCCGGCGCGCCCTCTTCTCCCCCGCTTTGGAGAGCCCGCCGCGCTTTGCCCTTTAACCCCGCAAAGCCGCCCTCCGGCAATCCTGCACGCTCGTCGTCCAAGCGTTCAGCCCGAGCCCGGGCATCCTCCCGCACTGTCAAAAGACCTGTACGCAAAAAGCGGCCCCGCCGGGGAGACGAAGTCGTTTTCTCCTTCGCCGTCCCGGCGGGGCCGCGGCGTTTGCGCTCGAAGCTTGGCGCGCACGGGCGGGCTTGACGCGCCCGGAGCAGGCATCCTGTCCCGGGCCCTCGCGCGGCGCCCGCGCGCCTTCTTTTGAGCGAGGCTCTTTAGAAGGCGTACTTCGCTCTCAACTGCATGTTGAGTGCGGAGCGCTCCTCGTCGCCCCACTCGTAGCCCGCACGCAGACCGAACGTGAAGCCTCCCTTCGTGGCATCAAGTCCGATGCGCGAGCGGATCTTCACGTCGTCGGCAAAGGTGTAGTTGTAGGTGCTTTCGGCACCCGCAAAGCGCACCTTGCTGTCGATCTCGGTGTCGGCCACCGTGGGCACCACGGCGAGCATGAACGAGGGCGTCATCGAGAAGCCGCCCGTTGTTTCAATGTCCTTCGTGATGCGCGCGCCGATCGGGAATTCGACGGCGGTGGCGTCCGAATCGTCAACCTCGGCGCCGTGGCCGTTGTTAAAGCCGTCCGAGCGCAGGTGGTAGACGTCGACGCCGATAAAGGGCGTCAGGTCGGCCCAGGAGAGCTCAAAGGTCTTCTCGCCCTGCACGCCGAACGAGTACACCGCGGTCGTCGTGTCCGTGTCAACGTCGGCCGCGCCTCCGATCGTGAAGTCGCTCTTGAGCCACGTGGCGGAAATATCGCCCAGGATGTCAAAACCCGCAACCGTGGTCTTGCCGTACAAAGACAATCCGTAGAAGTCGAAGTCGTCTTCACCGTCAACGGCGTCGTTTTCCGTCTTGCCGGTGCCGGCCGTGAAGGCCGCGCCGAAGGTAAAGCGCTCCGTCTGGGCTTCGCCGCCCACCACGATGCCGTAGACGTCCGTTTCGGTGTTGATGTCCTGGCCGCCCGAGGAAATGCCGTCCAACTTCGTTTTCCCGCCGACAAACTGCGCCCACAGGCGGTTGCCCTCGCCCTTGACGCTTTCTTCGCGCACGACCTGACGCAGATCGCTTGCGCGGTCATAGGCGGTGGTAAAGGCCGTGAGCGCCCCGGCCGGGTTCATGGCCGCATCAAAGCGCGCAGCCACCGAGGGCAGCGCCGAGATGTTGCCCGAGGCGTCGGTCAGGAGCGCATTGACGTAGTCGTAGGCTTCGCCCCCGGCGAGCATGCCGGCGTTGGCAAGCGCCGAGCCCTGCATGAGATCGCCGTAGATGAGGCCCGCATCCTGCAGCGTCGCGCCGATCGTGCCGTCGGCACCCATCTCAAGCTTCCAGAGCGCGTTGCCCGCCACGAGGTTGTCCGCCCAGTTAAGGTTTTGGGCTGTGTTGTTGGTGAGAAGATAGCCTACGCCCTGGCGAATGTCGCCCACGGGCACGGCCTTGGAGCCCTCGGCAACCGTGATGCTCTCAGGATTTGACGCCGTGATCACGGCGGTTGTCCCGTCAAGGCCCGTGACGTCGGCCACCAGCGCGGAGTTGGCGGCAAAGACGACGCTGCCCGCGGTCACGGTCTTGTCGCCGGAATTTGCGTTGACCGTGCCGTCGACCTTGAGGCCGCCCGAGGCCGCATCGATTGTGACGGGCTTGGCCACGTAGACCGCGGCAAGGTTTTCGCCCTCGCCGTCGCCCCAGGAGAGATACCCCTTGTCGGCGGCATCAAAGATTCCGGACGCGTCGGTTGAGCCAAGCACCGCGTAGCTGTTTTCACCCACGACGATGCGGCCGTCGATTTTGTCGCCTGCGAACTTGAGCGCCGAGGCGTCTTCAATCGTCTGTCCGTCCACGTAGACCGGGTCAAGGAAGTAGCTTGCGCCCTGCAGGCTTTGCGAGGCAATCGTGAGGTCGCCCGCCTTGCCGGCTTCCCCCGTCGTGCCGATGTTGATGCTGACGTTTTGAGCATCTTGGGCAATCTGAAGATTTGACGCCTGCAAAGCGCCCGTGATGGTAAGCGTGCCGCTTCCCAGCGTCAGGGACTCGACCGTCGTAGCGGCCGCCTCCCGTGCGGTTTCAAGCGTCGACTTTCCCGACATCGTCAGGCTCTCGAAGGATGCAGCGCCTCCGTTGACGGCAACGGTGCCGGAATCAACGGCCGCCTCGGTGATGGCAAGATTGCCGCCGTTGACTTCAAGCGCAGCGCCGCTTACGACTTCAAGCTTGCTGCCCACCGAAGCCGCGGCCTCGGAATTGGCAAGGCCAAGGGCCAGCGTACCGTTGACTTGAACCGTCTTTCCTTCGTCGCCGTCGGCAAACGTGATGAGAGAGCCGTTTTGTCCGGCAAGCGTGAGCGTGCTGCCCGCGCTGACAGAGACGCTGTCAACGCCCTCGCCCACCTCGATGCTGCCCACGCCGATCGTCTTGTCGATGGTTGCGCTGCCGGTTTCCGAATCAATGGTCGCGGTGATGCCGCTGTAGACGAGCCCATCCTGCCCGTTGATGTCGTCAATTGAAACCTTGCCGTTGACCGCCGTGTTAAGCGTGCCCGTGAAGTTGATCAGAACTCCCTGACCAATAAGTCCGCGCACTTCGTTGGCGTAGAGGTCATTGAAAAACTTATCGTTGAAGGTGAGCGTGCCGCTTCCAAACTCAAATCGGCCATCTTCGCGCAACGATTCAACCTGACTGTTTCCGCCGTTTTCGTCAAGAGCAGTGGAAAAGATCTGGCCCGTGGAGGTCACAAGTTCGCCGCCATCCAGCTTGAGAGAACCGCTCTCGCCGTTAAACAGAATCGTGTCGACTTCCAAACGGCCGAACTGCCCATCAAGCCCGGAGAGCACCATCGACCCGCCGTCAATGTCAAGCGTGGGCGTGTGCATGACCGTGTTGCCGCGAACGGTCGTGTTGCCCGCCTGCAGGTGCACGGCCAAGCCGAAGTCGTACTCGCCGCTGTCAAAGAAGAGCTGCACGCCGCCCTTCGTTTCGTCATCTTCGTGATAGGTCCAGATGCCGTTGACGGCAACGGTCGAGCCGTCTTCCCGCAGATCCAAAAGCTCTGAGTCGCGATAGTAGACCTCGCCGTCGCCGCCGTACTCCGAAAGCCGATCGTACTTCTGGCTCTCAAAGGAGTCTTGGATGCTCGTGACACGCTCAAGATAGGTGATCGGGGCGTCAAAATGCGCGCCCGCATAGCTCGTGGCGTCCCGCACCGTGATCGTCTCCGTGGCTATCACGTCGCCCAGGCTGACGAAATCACCCCGTCCGGTCGACGCGCTGGAGCCGTCGAAGGTAAGGTTCTTCACCCCCGTCAGACTTCCTTGAATCATCGCGCTGCCGTTGATGGTGAGATCGGTGTCGGTGTTCCCTTGGATCGCCACATTCTGTCCCTCGGCGATGACAAGGGAGCTCGTGGTGATCTTGCCGCCCGTCCAATCAAAGGCCGAAGCGTCGTTGATGGTCATGGAGCCCAGGGTGAGCTCGCCAGCGGAAACCGCAAGCCTGCCTGCACCCTCTCCGCTGCTCCAGTCCGCATCAGCTGCCGTCAGCGAACCTCCGCTGATCGTCACGTCGCCGCCAAAGAATCCGTCGTCGTTTAACGTCGTCGTCCCCGCGGTCTGCGTAAAGCTGCCCTTGAACTGATCAACGCGGCCATTGAGCGTCAGGTCGCCGGCGTTGTTGACCGTACCCACATCGCCCTTGAGGGCGTGAGCGGCCGTGATGACGGTCGTGCCGTTGAGGTTCAAAACGCCCCGACCTGTGGTGAATTCTTCGGGCGTATCGACGGGGTTGTTTCCCTCGGCGTCCGGATAAACGAAGTTGACGCCCACGCTCTCCACAGCACCCGAATCGGCTGTTATCGTGGTCGTGTGGCCTGCCGCCGTGGTCATCGTCACCGTGACGTTCTCGGGATAGTCCTCGCCATCGGGCAGCGGCACATAGCCGCCCAGAATAATGGCCTCAGCACCGCCCGTTTCCGACGTGGCCGACACCGTCAAGTCGCCTCCGAAGGTGACGTTGGTGCTGTAGTCTGCACCCTCTTGAGAGGCCCAGTCGGAGTCTCCCGCAAGCGCCTGAAGGGTCATGCCGCTTGCGTAGGCGCCGGCACCCTTGGCCGAGATGCTGACATTGCCCGCAAGATTGATCGTGCCGCCTTCGGCAATGAGGCCGGACACAAAGCCGGCATAGTTGCTTCTGTCAACGCTCGCCGCGATCGAGTCATCCCAGGCTGTCGTGGTGACGCTGCCTGCTCCCGTGCTCGTGGCGTTGATCGTGAGCGTATTGTCCGCCGTCGAAGTGAGCGTTGCAGGGCCCGACATCGAAATGCCCGCGGCAACGTTGGGCCAGTCCGCGTCTGCAACCATCGAATTGGCCGCGCTTTCAACAGTGATGTTGGCCGTCGTGCCGCTAAAGGAGGCCTCCGAGCGCATCTGCAGGTCAAGGCCCGTTGCGTTGCCTTTAAAGAATTGATCGCCCGGGGCGTACTGCGGCACCGTGTCATCAAGCTGCGAGTCCTTGATGCGCGCCGTGATCGTCGTCGGGCCTTTGAAGTTCATCGTGTTGTTGTCAAAGGCCATGACGCCTGCAACTTCGCCCGAGCCGACCTCCGAGGTCACATCGAGTTCGCCAAAGGTCATCACCGCTTCGCTCGTTGTGTCATCGGGCGCAATGCCGACGGCAAGAAGCTTCTCGGAAGTCGCTGTGATGGTGGTCTTGCCGTTAAAGGCAATTTCTTTGGGCTCGCTGTCTTCAAACCCCAGATCGACGCCCACGGCGTAGCCGCCGTTGGCCTGTGCGGTGATTTCCGTCGTGCCGTTGAAGGTTGCCGCACCGCCCACAACGAGACCGTTCGCAAAGGCGGCGTCTGGCGAGTCGGCCTCGCTCACAACAGAAATTCTGAGCGTTGACCCCGCCGCTGTATCAAGCGTCGCGCCTTCGTTGATGTTGAGGCCCTCGGCCTGCATCTCGTAGTCATTAACGCCGGGATTTTCCTGAGAAGTATTCTTGAGCGCACTGGGATCGGCCACCGCTCCCGTCGTGACGTTGATGTTGAGCGTCGCTTCTTCTGAAAGCGTGAGCGACTCCGAGATGCCCACGCCGGTCACGGAAGGCGAGCCGGCATCGTGCGCGTTGGTGGTCACCGTCGTGGTGCCGCCCGTGATTGCAAGCGTTGAAGCGTGAACTGCCGCGTTAAAATCGCCGCCGTCGGTCCACGTACGGCCGTTTTGAACGTCGAGTACGATGATGTTGGTGCCCGACAGGGAGAGCGCCGTTCCATCGGCAACAAGGAGCGTACCGCCCGCAAGCGAATACGCATCGTTGCCCGCGCCTTCAGGGCGCTTGATGGTGTAGGTGAGATTGAGGTCCGAGGCCGTGATGGTCTTGTTGACGGGGTCCCCTGCGTCCACCCGCACGAGCACCGTTGTGTCTACTTCTTGGGTGGCTGAAGATGAGGGGAGATCCTGAGAGCCTTCCTTGGTCTCTTCGAGACGGGAGCTGCCGGCAAAGTCCGAATCCTGGACAATTGCGTGCTGAGCAACAGCGTTGTCCCAATTGGCATGACGGGGATAATCGGCGCCCCAGGCAGAAGCCGCAAGGCCGCTCATTACGGCGGCGGCAACAAGAGAGAGGGAAAAAGAATTTCGCGTTTGAGACAGGCGCAGGCTTGATGCGCGCTTTGCCCCCTTGTTCAGGCCGTTATTGAAGGTCATAGGGGGGGGGGCATTTTTTAAGCCCTGAATCTAAAGACATTGAATTCTCCGTAGTACAACTTTGAGCGGGCCGTTAAGAAGACCGTTAAGCGGGCCGTTAAAAGGGCCGTTGACTGGGCGGCGCAAGATTTTTTTCACCCTGCCGGCCGGGGCCCCGCCGGACGCTCGGGGCCATTGTAAGGGGCACCCCCTGCCGGGGCCAACCCCGCACGATCAGCACAACACAAAAAGCAACATGAAAAAACCCAAGCACGAAAGCGCCACGCCCGCCACCGAGTGGCTCAAGGCCCGCGGCGTCTCCTACATCGAGCACTCCTACGAATACGTCGAGCACGGCGGCACGGCGCGCGCAAGCGCCGAGCTTGGCGTCGACCACCACTGCGTGGTGAAGACGCTCATCATGGAGGATGAATCGGCCAAGCCCCTCGTGATTCTCATGTGCGGCGACAAGGAGGTCTCGACCAAAAACCTTGCCCGCCAAATCGGCCGCAAGTCCGTCGCCCCCTGCAAGCCCGAGCAGGCGCAGCGCAACTCGGGCTACATGGTGGGCGGCACAAGCCCCTTTGGCACCAGAAAGAAGATGCCCGTGTACGTGCAAAAGGACATTTTGGAAATGCCGCGCATCTTCATCAACGGCGGCCGCCGGGGCTTTATCATCGAAATCGAAGGCCGGGTGCTCTCGGACGTTTTGGGCGCGCAGCCCGTGGACGTGGCCATTTAAGGCTTCCAAAAAAAACAGCGCGCTCTTAGTTTTATGCCGCCTTCTTTGAGGCGGCCCTTCACACACACGCGGAAATTTCCAAAAGTGCATCTTCCCTTTGAACTGATGGTGGCGCTGCGCTATACGCGCGCAGGCCGCCGGGGCCGCCGCAAGGACGGCTTCATGAGCTTTATTTCGGGCATGTCGGTCGCCTCGATTGCGCTGGGCGTCATGGCGCTCATCATCGTGCTCTCGGTGATGAACGGCTTTCAGAAGGAAGTGCGCGACCGCATGCTCTCGGTCCTTTCGCACATCGAGGTGGTCAACCTCGCAGGTCCCGTCGATCACTGGGAGCAGCGAACGGCGGCCATTGAAAAAGCCGATCCCGCGGTGCTCGCTGGCGCTCCCTTTGTCTCGGGCCAGGCGCTTTTGTCAACCGGCCGCTCGGTGCGCGGCGCCATGGTCCGCGGCGTTGACCCCGAGGCAGAGCCGGGCGTCAGCGACCTGGCCTCGGCCGTGCGGCTTGGCAAGCTCTCCGACTTAAAGCCCGGCTCCTTTGAGATCATTCTCGGGCAGGACCTCGCGCGGGCCCTTGGCGCGGTGCCGGGCGACAAGGTGACGCTGATCGTCCCCAAGGGCAACATGACGCCCGCGGGCTTTGTGCCGCGCATGAAGCAGATGACGGTGGCAGCGGTCGTGCACTCCGGGCACTATGAGTTTGACAGCACGCTTGCGCTCATGCACGTCGACGACGCGGCCGTGCTCTACCGCACGGGCGGGCCCACGGGGATACGGCTCAAGCTCTCGGATCTCTACGAGGCGCCCAAGGTTGCCTCGCGCATTGCCTCGGCGCTCCCCTCGGGCTGGTACGCCACCGACTGGACGATGCAAAACCGCACCTGGTTTGCCGCCGTGCAGGTGGAAAAGCGCATGATGGCGATCATCTTGTTTCTGATCGTGCTCGTGGGCGCCTTTGGGCTTATCTCAACGCTTGTGATGACGGTGACCGAAAAGCAGTCCGACATTGCGATTTTGCGCACGCTCGGGGCCTCGGCGCGCTCGATTGAACTCATCTTCATGATCGAAGGGGCGGTCGTGGGCTTTGTGGGCGTAGCGCTCGGGGTAGCCGCGGGCCTTGCAGTCGCGATGAACCTTGACGTAATCGTGCCTGCGATCGAATCGGCCCTGGGCGTGCAGTTTCTGCCCAAGGAAATCTACTTCATCAGCTCGATGCCCTCGGACCCGCGCGCGTCCGACATCGTGCCCATTGCGGCTTTAAGTTTCCTCATGAGCCTGGCGGCCACGATCTACCCGGCCTGGAGAGCCGCGCGCATTCACCCGGCGGAGGCCCTGCGCTATGAGTGACGTCTCGATTCTTGAAAGCTCTTCAAACGCCGCCCCGGCGGCTTCCCGCGAAGTCGTTGTAAGCGCCAAAGGCGTCTTCAAGCGCTTTGACGACGGCGCGGGCGCAAGCGTTCCGGTGCTCGAAGGCGTGAGTTTTGAGATCTGCGCCGGAGAAATCGTGGCCGTGGTCGGCAGCTCCGGGTCCGGCAAGTCGACGCTGCTTCAGATTCTCGGGGGGCTCGATGCGTGCGACGCAGGAGAGGTGCGCATCGCAGATCGCGTGCTCGGCAACCTGAACGACAAGGAGATGTGCGCGCTCAGAAACCAAAGGCTTGGCTTTGTCTATCAGTTTCACCACCTGCTGCCTGAATTCACCGCGCTTGAAAACGCGGCCATGCCGCTTGTGATCGCGCGCGTGCCGCAGCAGCAGGCCCATGCGCGCGCGCAGGCCGCGCTTGAGATGCTCGGGCTCGGGCAGAGGCTCTCGCACCTTCCAAGCCAGCTCTCGGGCGGCGAGCGGCAGCGCACGGCCATCGCCCGGGCCATGGTCACAAACCCCGCCTGCATCCTTGCCGACGAGCCCACGGGAAATCTCGATCACGACACGGCGCTTGACGTGTTTGAAGCGCTCACGCAAAGCGCCCGCAGCCGCGGCTGCGCCGTGCTCATCGTGACGCACGACGCGGCGCTTGCAGCACGCTGCGACAGAATCCTGCGGCTTTCCGAGGGAAAAATCCATGACGAATCCGACTCAAGCGCCGCAGCCTGACGCACATGCCCGATGCGTCACGTCCTCTTTGACAAGCGCACAAGCGCCCCGCTACTTTGACACCCACTGCCACGCAGCCGACGCGGCTTTTGACGGACACCATGCGGCTCTGCGCGCCCTTGCGGCCGACAGCGGCGTTGCCCGCGCCCTTGTGTGCACGTGCGGCGCGCAGGACTACGCGCGCGCGCGAAAGCTTTGCCTTGGTCAGTCCAATCTTTCCTACGCGGCGGGCGTCTTTGACATGAACGGGGACTTTCTTCTGAATGGCCGCCAAGCGCTCGAGGCGCTGCAAAAGGAAATCCTCGACGCAAAGGACACCGTTCGGGCCATAGGCGAAGTGGGCATTGACGCAAGACACCTCAAGCGGGGACTCCTGGCTCAAGCCGAAGCGGTGCTCGATGCCGCCGTCGAACTTGCCCTTGCCTGCGACCTGCCTCTTTCGATTCACGCGCGCGCAGCCTGCGGGCATGTTGTGCGGATTCTCAAGCGGCACAGAAACACGGGCTTAAGGGGCGTCATCCACGCATTTAACGGCTCGGCTGAAGAAGCGCGCGTTTTTCTCGGACTCGGCTTCAAGCTGGGCTTTGGAACAGTGCTTCTCAACCCCCGGGCGAAAAAGGCGGCCCGAACGCTTGCCTCTTTGTCAAACGAAGACTTCGTGCTTGAAACCGACGCGCCCTTCATGGCGGCGGCCTGCAGGAAAGAAGCTGCCGGCAGCGGCAAGTCCGCTGCCGCACACGCTTTTGTCTTGGCACTCACCACGCCCGAGGACTTGCCGCGCGTGGCGCTTGCCGCGGCGCACATCCGCGGCGAGCCTCTTTGCGAGACGGCCGCGCATGCATGGGCAAATGCCTGTGCGCTTTTTGGGACTTGAACAGCTCTCTTGCCGCCAAAGGGCGGCGCGGCGGCGCTTTGCGCAAGTCTTTGGCCGAGCCCTTCTTGCGCTCGTTTTCTACGCACAATCTTTGTCTGCGTCTTCGAGCAGTTTCCATGCCGCAAACTGCCGCTTTTGCCCGTCAAAGACCAGTACGGCGCGCAAAAGCGTTTCGCTCCCCAATCCGATGCCGTAACGGTTTTCTTTCATCTGTCTTGCGCCGGCCTCGAGAAGTCTCGGAATTTCATTGCTGCTGCGGGCATATTTGAGCTCAAAGACCCAGTGTCGTCCCGCCGTAACGACTTCAAGATCGCTGCGGCCTTTGCCGTACTGCTTTTCGCTTTCAACCTGGCCCGCGGCGCGTCCGATCAAAAAGATCTTCAAGAGCGCACGGCACGTATTTTCGTTGGCCGAGGAAAAACTAAGTGAATCGAGCATATTGAAAGCCGCATTAAAGTCCTTGACAACGGCGTCCAAATCTCCACTTTTTAGAGCTTCCTGAAGGTCGTTGAAGGCAAACTCCCCCGTCCCTGCCTGCTCAAAGAGCTCACGGGCATAAAGCCGAGCCATGGATGAGCGCACCTCGCGGTTGGGATACCCAAGGGTCACGTCCGTTTCCGTCGCCGACCGGATCGTGAAATACCCCGCCTGCGCCAGCATGACATCCACCGACAGCTTGCTGTACTCGAGAGATTGCTGGAACTGATCAAGCCCCAAGGTGAATTCTTGATCAAACCGCCGCGGATCGTTCAGTGCATGAATCTTGAGATAATTCACAAGAACCGATGGCTGTCCTCCCGTCTGATACCAGTAATTCCTAAAGCCCAGCATTGGCTCAAGCAAAAACCTCAGAACGGACCAGGGGCAGTAGACGTGCGTCGAGGCCATCATGTCAAAGCAAAAGCCGTCATAGTTCTCCCGCAACCCCGACAGGAGCGCATCTGCGTCAAGTCCAAGCACCTGCTGCGCCCGCTTTAAGTACGGTGCGAAAAAGACCTCGATCTCTTCCTCGGTATAGCCCAGGAGCGTTCCATAATCCGGCGACAAGGAAACATCCGTCAGGTCGTTGAAGCCTGAGAAGATCCCCGTATGGCTGAATCGAGAAACGCCGGTAATGAAAAGAAAATGCAGGCAGCCGGAATTCGATTTGATGATGAAGTAAAAATTCATCATCTCCTGCTGAATCTTCTCAAAAAGTTCCTTGTCGTGAAGACAATACGTCAGCGGAGCATCGTATTCATCGATTAGGACGACAAGCGAGTCCACCGGCCTGTCGCTCAACCACGAGGCAAACTGCGCCAGTACATCCGGCTTTGCCGCATCAGGTGAAAATCCAGCCCGGCCAAACCGATCAATGACGCGCGTGCGCATCAGCCTGCGGAACTCTTCGAGACTGTGAAAGCCGCCAACGAGCTCGGAGAAGTCAAGCCGTACGACATCTCGAGACTTCTGTTTTTCCCAGAGCTGCTCAATGGCAAGCCCCTTGAAGCTGCGCGTGCCATTTTTGAAAAGCGATTCGAATGTCGACACCAGCAGGCTCTTGCCAAAGCGCCGAGGGCGGGCAAGGAAAATTTTGTTTCCTGATTCCGTGCAGAGCTTGTAGACAAGCTGCGTCTTGTCGACATAAATCCTGCCCGACTCTCTCAGACTTTCAAAAGAAGAGTAGCCAAGAGGCAAGCCGGGGAAGTTGGAAGTCATGATCATGTTCTTTATTCGCGTCACACCAGCCGCAGCAAAAGTCGGGCACTGCGCGAGCAGGGGGGGAAAACGAGCGTAAGACGGGCTTGAGAGAGTTGTCGAGCCTTGACATTCGCTCTGTGAAAAAAGTTCGAGCGTTTGCCCGGGCCGATTGCGAAACGGCGCCTGTGCGGGCCGCTCAAAGTGCCTCTTGCGGCCGTCACGCCGATTTTAACCTCCACCCTTTGCACCGCCTGCCGCTTGCGCCTTTGCCGCCCGCAGGCGCAAAGCCGCAGAGTCACGACGACAAGGATGGTCCAAAGTTGCTTGCAGCAAAAAAGCAAGAAGCACGCAAAAGTCTTTAAGATAGAGCGACAAGCGAACGCGGCCCGGGCCTCGTCCACGTTTTTTTTTGAGCCCGGCCCCGGCGTCTGAGCGCTTTCTTTTCGTCCCCCTTGTGTCTGGACGAGCCGCGCGCGCCCTTTGCGCAGTCCGGCGCGCAGGGTCTTTGTTTTCCCGGAGTGTCTTTTCATGCAATCGAACACCAACATCGTGGTTGTCGCCGTCATCGGGCTTGATCAGCCCGGCGTCATCGCCTGCGTCTCGGCCGTTCTCACGCGGCTTGGCTGCAACATCAAGGAGATGACGCAGTCAACGCTTGCCAATCAGTTTGCCGGCATCTACCTCGTTGAAAAGCCCGTGACGCTCACCAACGATGCGCTCAACGCCGAACTTGAAAAGGCGGTGGCGGCAAAGCGCATGCGGCTGTCGATCGTCACGCGCGACTTTGAAGAGCCGCCCGCGGGCACGGCAAAAAGCGAGCCCTTCGTGATCAGCGTCTACGGACCCGACCGCAACGACATCGTGGGCACGTTTGCGCACATCTTCGGCGAGCACCGCATCAACATCGAGGCGCTGCGCGCCTTCCCCGTCGGCGACAACGCCTCCATGCAGGTCTTTGAGGTCTCCATTCCCGACGGGCTCGACACGCGCAGCCTGCACCGCGTGATGCAGGAGCGCGCCAAGTCGATGGGCCTGACGCTCACCATGCAGCACCGCGACATTTTTGAGGCCATCCACCGCGTGGAGATCGTCTAGCGCCGCACAGACCGGGCAGTCAAGCGGCGGAGCCTGCAGCGCTTTTCGCCCTCATTGCCCCCATACGAATAGAGCGGGCCGGGCCGGCGCGGCTTGTTTGCCGCAAAGACAAAGATTTTCACCGGCGCAAAAGGCCCCGTCCGAAATTTCCTTTCATGAAAGGAGTCACCGTTTCATGCTTACCGACCGCGAAGTCCTCTCGACCATCAACATGCTGCGCAGCGAGCACCTTGACGTGCGCACCGTCACGCTCGGCATCAACCTTTTTGACTGCGCTAGCCACGACTTCGACGTCTTTGAAGTCAAGGTGAGAAGCAAGATCAACCGCTATGCCAAGCGTCTGGTGGAGACGTGCGACGCCGTGGGAGACCGCTACGGCATTCCCGTCGTCAACAAGCGCATCGCCGTGAGCCCCATCGGCACGGTCGGCGCCTCGTTTACGCGCGAACAGATGGTGCGCGCCTGCCGCGTGCTCGACGACTGCGCCAAGGAAGTGGGCGTGGACTTTATCGGGGGCTTCGGGGCGCTGGTTGAAAAGGGCGTCACGCCGGGCGAGGCGAACCTCATTGCGGCGCTGCCCGAAGCGCTTGCCACGACCGACCGCATCTGCTCGTCGATCAACGTGGGCTCCACCAAAAGCGGCATCAACATGGACGCGGTGAGCCTCATGGGCCGCACCATCCGCGAGGTGGCGGCGGCCACGGCCGACCGCGACGGCATCGGCTGCGCCAAGCTCGTGGTCTTTTGCAACATTCCGCAGGACGTCCCCTTTATGGCGGGCGCCTATCTCGGCGTGGGCGAGCCCGATGTCGTCATCGACGTGGGCGTCTCGGGCCCGGGCGTGGTCAACAAGGCCCTGCAGCGCGCCATCAGCGAGGCGGGCCGCAAGCTCACTCTCTCGGAAATCGCCGACATCATCAAGCACACGGCCTACAAGGTCACGCGCGTGGGCGAAATCATCGGCCGGGGCGTGGCGCGCAGCATGAACATCCCCTTTGGCGTGGCCGATCTGTCGCTTGCTCCCACGCCCGCCGTGGGCGACAGCGTCGGCGAAATCTTTCAGACCCTCGGGCTGAGCTCCATTGGCGCACCCGGCTCCACGGCCGTGCTCGCCATGCTCAACGACGCGGTGAAAAAGGGCGGCATCTTCGCTTCGGGCAACGTGGGAGGCCTCTCCGGGGCCTTTATTCCCGTCAGCGAAGACAGCTCGATTGAGGCCGCCGCCCGCAGCGGCAGGCTCAGCTTTGAAAAGCTCGAAGCCATGACCTGCGTGTGCTCGGTGGGGCTTGACATGATCGCCATTCCGGGCGATACGCCCGCCGAGACCATCGCGGCCATCATTGCCGACGAAAGCGCCATCGGCATGATCAACGCCAAGACCACGGCCGTGCGCGTCATTCCGGTGCCGGGCAAGAAGGTGGGCGACATGGCGGTCTTTGGAGGTCTGTTGGGCGAGGCGGCCGTCATCCGCGTGCCCGTGGGCGACTCCACGAAGTTCATCGACTTCGGCGGAAGGATCCCGGCGCCCATTCACAGCCTGAGAAACTAGCTGCTGCAGCTCTCTTGCCTTGGGGAGCAGGGCGCTGCGAACGCTTTTTTCAGTGTTTTGCGGCGCTCACTCTCAAGGCTTTGCCTTTGGAAGTGAAGTGACGCAGCCGCCTGCGGCGCACTGCGCGTGACGGTGCCTGCGCCGCCCGATGTTTCCAGGGCGGGCCAGTGTTCGTGGCCCGTAAAGCGCCAAAGGCCGCCCATTGCTGGGCGGCCACCGATTACTTCGTGCGGATTAACATCCAGACAAGAAGCACGACTGCAAGAAAGGCTCCGTCAATATTGACGTCACCCGTGCAGATCATGACAACATCTGGCATAATCTCCCACGAAGAGAACAGATGTTCAGCCATCTTGAACTCCTCATAAAATGACGAGCCCAGTGGAGGAAACACTGGGCTTTGTCGTTTTTGATCCCTTGGCATTTCTGCTTTCGGGGCCCGTTCTTTTAGCCGGAAAACTCCTGACTAAAAGAATTTTGAAGGAGTTCCGGAAAAGGCTCCGGGCAACAACAAAACCCGCTGTTGACTCAACGTGGTGAAGGGCATTTTAACGTATTTTCCGTCTTGAGACGGGTGTAGGGAAAGCCAAAATTCCCTTCTTTCGCAGACCGATGTTGATGCGTCACACAACGCTGTCCGGGCGTTAAGTCATTCCACCGCTCTTGACTTTTGAGTTTTGAGCGGTCTTTCGGCATAATCTTCCACGACGAGAACAGATGTGCGTCCATCTTGAACTCCTCATAAAATGACGAGCCCAGTGGAGCAAGCACTGGGCTTTGTCGTTTTTGTTCCCTTGGCATTTCTGCTTTCGGGGCCTTCTCTATTCGCAAGCCCCTCCCCTTGAAAAGCTTTTCGACCTGCTTCCCGCGTGGCTTTGAAAGCGAAGCCTCTTCCGAGCGCTTCAGATTCGAAAAGCCTCGGGCGTCTCGCAAATTAAGAAGGCGCTTTCCAAAGCAGCTCTGCAGTCACCATCCTCTCAAGCAGCCGGAAGGCGACCGGCGTTCCGCGCAAGAGCGGCAGGAGCGACCTCCTGCCGCCCTCGCCGCCGCAAACCGCGGGCCTGAGCGCATCCGCCCCGGGCGCGCCGACAGCGCCCCCTGCGTCGAGCATCCGCGAAACTGCGTCGGCCTCGCCCGTTGATGCGCGTTAAATCCAAGGCTTTTGCGCTGCGGCCTGCCGGCCGGCGATGCGTCCGTTAATGAGCGCATCGGCCGTGCCGCACGAGCCAAGCCGCACCGCGCCGTGCACGCCGCCCGTGGCCTCGCCCGCCGCATAAAGTCCCTCGATGAGATGGCCCTTGACGTGGTAGACCTGCGCCTTTTCGTTGGTGTAGAGGCCTCCCATGCAGTGATGGATCTTGGGCGACATGCGCGCGACGTACCACGGGCCGTTTTCAAGCTTTTTGGCCTTGGCGTTGACCGGACGCCCAACGGGATCCTTTTTGGTCTCCACGGACTTGTTCATCTCCTCGATCGTCTGCTTGAGGGCATCGAGCGGAATGTTGAACTTGGCGGCCATGTCTTCGAGCGTCTTGAACTCAAAGACCACGCCGCGCTCGAGCTGCTTTTTGAGCATGCCAGGCCGAATCTCGGCAAAGGACGCCGCCGTGCCGGCGTCTCCGATTGCGAGACACTCGTGACCCTCGTTGAGGCGCTCGAGGATGGCAAGCGAGCGCACCTTGCGGTTGGCAAGCTCATTGACAAAGCGCTTTCCCGTCGAGCCGTCGATCCAGACGCCGAACATCGAGACGTGCCCGGACCAGGCAAATCCGATCCCGAAACCCTTTTCGTCGGGCGAGGTCTGCGGCAGGATTTGAATCTGGTCGGCCTGAATGACGTGCGCTCCGATGGCCATCGCCGCTCTCCAACCCTCCGACGTGGCGCCGGGCTGATTGGTGGTGTCGAACTTGTCCGTGAGCTTGGGGTCGTAAATCCGGCGAAACGCCGCATCGGCCGAAAAGCCGCCGTAGCAGAGCACGACGCCGCGCCGGGCGGCGAGATACTTCACGCGGCCGGAGTCCTTCTGCGGGAAGCGGTAGCCTTCGCGGATTTTTACGCCCACGACGCGGCCCGCGTCGTTGACGATGATTTCGTCCATGATCGTGCGCAGCCGCGGCTTGACGCCAAGGCGCTCGAGAGCGGCGAGCTCCTTGTTGACGATTTCCGAGCCCGAGCCGTTGATCGTAAAGAGGCTGCGCGGCACCGAGTGTCCGCCCTCCTGCTTGATGTTCTTGTCCTGGTACTGTACGCCGAGCTCGTCGACCGTCCATTGGTAGGTGGCAAGCGCCGCCTCGCAGAGCGCCTTGACCTTCTGCGGGTGGTTGAGCAGGTCTCCGGCCTTGAGCATGTCCTGCATCATGAGCTCGGGCGAGTCTTCAATGCCGAGCTTTTTCTGCAGCGGCGAGCCCGGAACCGCAAGGATGCCGCCGTTGATGGCGGAGTTGCCGCCCGCGGTGCGCATTTTTTCCAAAATGACGACGTCGGTCCCGGCCTTTTTTGCCTCATAGGCGGCGGCAAGGCCCGCAAAGCCCGAGCCAACGACCACGACGTCGACGGTTTCGTCCCAATTTTGGGGCACGTTTGAGGAGGCCGCCGCCCATCGCGGCAGGCTTGAGACGGCGGCCGAGGCGGCCAGAATCTGCACGAAGCCGCGGCGGCTCAGTTTGTTTGTCAGCATGTTTCTCTCCTTGATGGATTTTTTTTCGAGCGGCGTTAAAAAACGCCCGCGTCGATTGTAGAAACAGGCCCGCCTGCGCCGTGCGGCTCAAAGCGCCAAACATTTTGCGGGTTTTGCAAAATTAAGAAGAACGTCAAATCTGCGCCGGGTCAATGCCAAGAATGCGAAACCCCTCGTCTCTGCGGCTATTGATCTCTTCGGTGGCGCGCTTTGCGTACCACGCGGCAAAGCGGCCGATATCGGTGTGTGGGCCGCTTTCGCTTCGCGTGACGATCGAGTAGTTCCAATAGTCGCGGTGCCAGCCGTCGAGCACGGGCACAAGCGACTTTTCGCGCAGCTCTTCGAGCACCATGCCAAGCGGGATGTCAAGCGCAATGCCAAAACCGCGCAGCGCGGCGTCCTTGATGTTGAGCATGTCGTGGTGCAGCACGACGTGCTCAAAGCGCACGGGCTGCCTCTGCCCGCGACAGACCAGGTGAGTTGCGGTCGGAAACTTCCCGCCCGTCTTCAAAATGAGCGTGTGGCGCTTCAAGTCCTGCGGCGTTCGGGGTCTTGCGCGGGTGCGCAGATACGCGGGACTTGCAAGCGGCACGGTAAAGCCTCTCATGGCGGGATAAACCGCAAGCGCGCCGCCCTGACCCTCCCACTGGCGGGCTTCGGGCGTATAAGGCAGAAACGCCACGTCGATCGTGCGGTGCAAAAGCGCCTCCACATCTTCGTCAACAAAGGCTTCGATGACGAGAGCGGGATCAATTTTGCGGTACTGCGCAATCTGCTCGTTGAGATAGAACCTGCCGATGCCCGCGGGCGTAGAGAGCCGCACGACGCGCCGCAGCCCCGCCGAGGCCTGCACGAAGTCCTCAAATTCGCGCCAGGCCGGCAGCAGCGCCTGCAGTCTTTGCAGCGCCGCCGCGGCAAGCGGCGTGGGCTTCAGGGGCCTTGAAGCGCGCACAAAGAGCGCCTCGCCCAGTTGGGCCTCAAGCCGGGCGAGAGTGCGGCTTGTCTTGCTCACGGACATGTCAAGCTCAATTGCCGCACGCGAGAGGCTCCCCGTACGGGCAACCGCCTCGAACACGCGCCAGGCTTCAAGCTTTGAGAGAGGCTCCCGCATTTGACCTTCCTGCCGTTGGTTTTAAAAAAAAGACGTGCGCCGATGTCCTGCAGCCGGGGCGCAGCGAGCGCCTCTCGGGCCCGGGAAGCCGCTGGCGGCTCAAAGCCCCAGGCTCACAATAAACGCACAAAAGGCACGCCACAAGCGCACCAAAAGCGCACCAAAAGCGCACCAAAAGCGTCCCGCAATCGACACAGCTTTGACTGCAACGATGAGGAGACGATGCCGCAACGGCAATTCGGCGCGTCTTTCACGCAGACTTTGCAAGAGGAATTTTAATTTTGGCGGCCCCGGTGGCGCCTGTCCGTTCTCCAAGCACCGCAGGGCGCGTGCACGCTCCCCTCAAACTCCCCTCACAACCTTGGTGAACTGCGCTAACATGAACTCAAGGACGCAAGGGGTTGCCTCGCGCCTTCTGATCGGCAAGGCTTGGCTCTGCGCGGGTTTTGTACATTAAAGATTCGCCTGCAGCGGCCCCCCATGGTCCGGGACAACGCTTTCCTGCCCGCTACCAAATTTTTGCGGCAGGCATGAAAAATGAGAAAAACACCTTCCTTCGAACAGGGAGACACATATGAAGATTCTCGTTCCCATTGACGGCAGCCACTACAGTGAAAACTCGCTTGCATTCGTGGCTTCCCGCACCTCGCTGCTCGGGCATGCCCCGGAGATCGAGCTGCTTGTCGTGCTCGATCCGCTGCCCGCGCGCGCCGCCCGTTTGGTCGGCAAGGATTCCCTGATGCGCTACTACGAAGAAGAGGCCGAAAAGGTCTTTGCTCCCGCGCGCGAATTCCTCACCGGGCACAACATCCACGTCAACGAGGCCTTCATCGTGGGCGATCCGGCTGAAAAGATCGCCGAGGAAGCCCAGCGGCTTGACGTCGACCTGATCATCATGGGCTCGCGCGGCCGCACGGCTCTGGCCGGGCTCTTTCTCGGCTCGGTCACCAACGGCGTGCTCGCCCGCACCAAGAACCCGATTCTCATCGTGCGCGACAAGAACCCGCCCGATCGCGACGGCATGCGCGTGGGCGTGTGCGTCGACGGCTCGAAGTTCGGCACGGCGGCCGTCAAGTACGCCATCCGCAACGGCGATTTGTTCGGCACCGGGGCGGAATTCTTCCTCATCAACGTCACGAGCGACTACGCCGGCACGGTGATGCCCGACATGGCGGGCATGGCGTTGCCTGCGCTCTCTGAGTCCGAAGTGGTCGAGCTGCAGAAAAAGGAATTTTCCGAAGCCGTCGACCCGATTCGTCCGATGCTTGCCAAGGCTGGCATCGCCCCCAAGGAAGTGTGCCTTGTGGGCAACCCGGGCGATGAAATCGCGGCCTTTGCCAAGAAAAAGAAGCTTGACCTCATCGTCATGGGCAGCCACGGCTACGGACGCTTCAAGTCGGCCGTGATGGGGTCGACTGCCATGCGCATTGCCGCGCAGGGCGACGTGCCGATTCTGCTCATCCGCCGTTAAGCCGTAAAGTTCTTCAAGAGGCCGATTTGCCGCCGCCCCTTTTTCCCGGGGCGGCCGTGCGAAAAAGAAAATCGGCCGCAGCGCGAGCCGCCGATCAAGGACCTGCGCCTTGAGGGCGGCTCTTCTTTTTTCTCGCCTGCAAGGCCGGCGAAGGTGCGTAAGTAAGCGTGTGCTCTCGCCCGCTCGTTGATCAGCCTTCCTTTTATTGCGCGAACCTCTCGCCCGACAAAAGAGAAAGCACGCCCTGGGCCTCATCAAAAAGGCCTGAAAAGCCAAGCGCGTGCGCCATCGCGCAGTCCCCGTAACAAACGCCTGCCAGAATCGGCTCTCCGTCGTCCCCGGCAGCAAGGCGAATGCGGCCAAGGTCTCGGAGCAGCGCCCGCGCGGCGCCAAAGCCCCAGATGTCTGGAGCGGCTTCAAGGCTTTGAAGACGCTCAAGGACTTCGAAGGCAGCCTCGTGCGGCTGCACCTTCTGCAGGCGGCTGGCGAGGTTTGACAGCACGCTTGTGCCGACGCTTGCGATCAAAAGCCCTGCGTTTGCCTCTTGCGCCGACAGCACCCGCCTCCCCGCGGCAATGTGCTTGTAAATCGCGACAAAGCACGAAAGAAGCGCCTCTTTGCGCCAGTACGCCCGGCAGACTTCAAGAGGCTCCATGTCCGCGCTGCCCGTCAGGGCGAAAAATCCTTTGGCGCGGCTCGTCTCGCTGACGACGTCCATGTCTTCCTCAATCGTGCCGCACGGCGTGTTTTCCCGGCAGAAGCGAAAAAGTGCATCGCGCCGCAGCTTTTCCTTTTGCCCGCAGCTCGCCTGCGCCCACTGCGCTTTAAAGGCGTCCAAGCGATCAAGGAGCGCGTCAAAGGTCTGCTCCTGCAGAAAGCCTGCGCGAAAAACGTACGTGTTGAGAGCAACGCCGCAAGGACTTTCGCTCGCCTCGTGCGAAAACTTTCGCCCGCAGCAGTGCGTCGTCCGCAGGTAGTTTCTCAAGTCGATAAAGGATGCGCTCTCGTTGTCGATGATGCTTTGCACGGCCTCGTCGTCCCGGGCGTCAAAGAGAAACGCAAAGCCCTTCTTTTTGAGCGCTTCGAGCACGGACGCGCTCGGAGCGCCCAGATCCGACACCAAGAGCACCTGCCCCGGGCGAAGGCCCGGCAGGTCCGGCAAAGCTTGCAAGATTTGAACGACGTCCCGCTTGCCGCCTCCCACTGCACCACGATAGAAAACAATCTCGCCCGAGCCCGCGTCCACGACAAGAGACATTGGCACGTGCTCTTCAAGCCTTCCTTCAACGGCAAGAAGCGCGCCGCCCTCAAGATGCGCGCTGCGGGCTTTGGCAAAGCGCCGCGCAAGCTCTGCATTTGCGCCGATCTCCTTTAAAAACACCTCCTCCTGCGGCCGCAAGCGGCTTTTGGGACTGAGATTTGCGTCCGAGGCAAGGACCGCGCGAATGGCAAGGTTAAGCGCATGCCGGGTTTTCTCAGCGTCGCGCCCCAAAAGCGAATAAAGCGTCTGATCCCACCCGGAATCCTTGAGGATTGCCGCGCAAAGCGCCGTTGCGCCCGCGCTTGCGTCTTGGGTTTGATCAGCCTCGCGCTCAGCCGAAGCCGTACGGCCGGAAGGTCGGATGTTGCCTTTCTCCTGCAGTTTTTGCCGCGCCATCTGCCGCCGCTCGGGATCCTTCCAGTTCTCGGGCGGCCGCTGCGAGCGCTCGTACCGACCGCTTTGAATAAAGCGCAGGTTGGGTTCAAAGCGCGTGCCGTCTTCGCTCACGGTGCCGATGTAGTCGCGCTCGTAGACGGTTTTCCCGTCCTTGTTGTAGCGATAGGCGTAGTAGACGTACCACCGCCTGCCCTGCCACTGGATCTGCGCCTGGGCGGGCAGGCCCGCGATTTTGCTTTTGTCGGGGCGCTCGGCGGGTGTTCGGCGGGCGGGCTTGGAGGCGTCGGTACGGGACATTTTGAGTGACTCAGGAATGCGCGCTTTAAACAAAGGGCGCCGGCGGTTTGCAATGTCCTCATCTTAATTGAGGGCGTGCGGGGATTGCTCCGCCCTCTTGCCCTCGGCCCTGCGGCAACAAGGCGCAGGCGGGCAGCCTTGAACGTAAAAAAGCGGCCCGCTTCGAGCCGGCCCAAGGCCGCCTCAAAACGAGCCGCATTGTGATTTTTTGCTGAGCCCCTCAAAGCGCAGCGGCAATTCAATTGCCCGCTGCACTTCTCAGAAACTCAGTCCCTCGCCTTCTGCTTGCGAAGTGTCTAAGACTTGCGAGCGCCTGATTAAGACTTCAGAGCGTTCAGAGCAGAACCCGCACGGAACCAGCTGAGCTGCTTCTCGTTGTAGGAGTGGCGAGCTTCGAAGCGCTCCTTCGTGCCGTCTTCGTGCGTGAGCTCGACCACCACGTTCTTGCCCGGGGCAAGGTCCTTTAAGCCCAGAACCGAGATGCGGTCCTTTTCCTGAATCTTGTCGTAGTCGGCCGGGTTCACGAACGTGATCGCGAGGATGCCCTGCTTCTTGAGGTTCGACTCATGGATGCGGGCAAGGCTCTTGGCGAGCACCACGCGCACGTTGAGGTAGCGCGGTTCCATGGCGGCGTGCTCGCGGCTCGAGCCTTCGCCGTAGTTGTCGTCGCCCACGATCACCGAGGTGATGTTGTGGTTCTTGTAGTAGCGGGCCACCTTGGCGGGCGTGTCGTAGGACTTGGTCGCGACGTTCCAGACCTTGCCGGCCTGGCCGTTGGCGGCGTTGACCGCACGCTCGAGCAGGTTGTCCGAAATGCGGTCGATGTTGCCGCGGTACGGAAGCCACTTGCCCCCCGGGCTGATGTGGTCGGTCGTGCACTTGCCCTTGGCCTTGATCAGAAGCGGCAGCTCCACGAAGTCCTTGCCGTCCCAGGCGTCAAAGGGCTCAAGCAGACGGATGCGCTCGGCGTTGGGGCTCACCTTGATTTCGATCTTCTCGTAGGTGGGCAGTTCGCACCCCGTGAGTTCGCTCACAAAGCCCTTGGAGGGAAGCTCTTCGCCCTGCGGCACCGAGAGCTTGAAGTTGCCCTTGTTGCCGTGCAGTTCGTTTTGCAGAGGATTAAAGCCCAGATCGCCCTGGATGGCCATGGCCATCACGATTTCGGGCGAGGCAAGGAAGGCGTGCGTCTTCGAGTTGCCGTCGTTGCGGCCGGCGAAGTTGCGGTTAAACGACTCGATGATCGAGTTGCGCTCGCCCACGTGGCCCGTCGTGCGCTTCCACTGACCGATGCAGGGACCGCAGGCCGTGGCCATGACGGTGGCGTTGAGCTTTCTGAAGACTTCGAGCACGCCGTCGCGCTCGAGCGTCTCGTAAATGCGCATCGAGCCCGGCACCACGATGATCGGGGTCTTGACCTTGACGCCTGCGTCGAGCGCTTCGCGGGCAACGGAGGCCGCGCGCGTGATGTCTTCGTAAGAAGAGTTCGTGCAGGAACCAATGAGCGCAACTTCGAGGTTTTGCGGATAGCCCTTTTCGGCCACGGTCTTGGCAACCGTCGAAAGCGGCATCGCAGCGTCAGGCGAGAACGGCCCGTTGATGTGCGGCTCAAGCGTCGAGAGGTCGAGCTCAATTACGCGGTCGTAGTACTTCTCGGGGTTGGCGATCACTTCCTTGTCGGCCTTGAGGTCGCCCGCAACCTTGGCGGCGAGGTCAGCGACGGCGCCGCGGCCGGTGGCCTTCATGTAGCGCACCATGGCGTCGTCAAACGGGAAGATCGAGCTCGTGGCGCCCACTTCAGCGCCCATGTTGCCGATGGTGGCCTTGCCGGAAGCCGAGAGCGAATCAGCGCCTTCGCCAAAGTATTCGATCACGCAGTTGGTGGCGCCCTTGGTGCTCAGGATGCCCGCGAGCTTGAGAATCACGTCCTTGGGAGAGGCCCAGCCCTTGAGTTCGCCGGTGAGCTTGACGCCGATGAGCTTGGGCATCTTGAGCTCCCACTCCATGCCCATCAGGGCGTCGACCAGGTCAGCGCCGCCCACGCCGATGGCGAGCATGCCCAGACCGCAGGCGGTCGGCGTATGCGAGTCGGTCACAAGCATCATGCCGCCCGGGAAGTTGTAGTTCTCCATGAAGACCTGGTGGCAGATGCCAGCGCCCGCAGGCCAGAAGTCAAAGCCGTAGCGCTTGGAGACGTCCTTGAGGAACTGGTAGGTCTCGAGGTTCCCCTTTTCGGCAACCTTGATGTCGGGCAGGGCCCCGGCGTTAGCCTGCACGAGGTGGTCGCACACCATGGCCGCGGGCAGCGCGATGCGCTCCTTGCCCGAGCTCAGGAACTGAATGATCGCCATCGGGCCGCCGATGTCGTGCGTGCCCGCGCGGTCCGGACGCAGCTCGATGTAGGCGTCGCCGCGCTTGAATTCCTGCAGGCTCTCGGGGTGAAAGAGGTGGGTAAAGAGAATCTTTTCGGTAAGGGTCAGCGGGCGGTTCAATTTGCCGCGCACGGCCGCAAGCTTCTTGGGGTAGGCCTCGTAGAAGGCCTGGATCATGTCAAAGTCGCGGATGGCGTTGGTCGCATCCTTGTTTTCGGCTGCCTGGGCCAGAGACGAGACCGGGGCCGAGGCGACTGCAACGCCTGCGGCCGTGGCCTTCAAAAGCGTACGGCGGGAAACCTGAAGGGACATGGTTTTTCTCCTCTCCTTTGGAAAAACGCATAAAAAACGGCGGGTGGAGAGCTTCAGGGATAATCGAAAGCCAACGCCGCTTCAAAGGCCGGGGATGAAGCCTTTGAAAAGAAGTTGACTGGCGCGGGCGCTCTGTCGTCCGGCGCTTCGCGCCGCTCCCAACCCATTTTCTGACGTCGAAAAGTCTAGGGTCGACCACCCACTAAGTAGAGAAGAACTAAGTCAAGAGAGCGCAAAGTAGTACGTTGCCAGGCGCCCGCCTTGCGCTAAATTGCGCGGACAACGAAGAGCAAAATCCCCGAACCCCCAACTCCGCCTGCCGCTTGAGACTTTTTGTTCCCTGCGCTGATTGCCTCTCATGTCCGCAAAGATCACCTGCCTTCTGCTCTCGATTCCCGTTGCGGCGGCCGCCGCCGCGGGTTTTCTCGCGGCAAGCGCCGACAGTTCGACCCCGCAGGCTCTCTTTGCCGAGCCCGAGGCCTCGGAGCCCGGCCCCGGCACTCCCGAGCCGGCAGCGCAGCGCGCAAACGCGCGCGCCGAAAAAATGCAGGCCGCCCGCGTCTTTGATGTGGTAAGCAAGGCCACCTCGGCCTACCCCTAGGCAAGCGACCTCACGATTGACGTAGGCATCGTGCGGGTGGTGCGGCCGGCTCCTGCCGAGCCCATCATTGAGCCGTCGATCAAGAAGCTCAAGCTTGCCTTTGGAGAGAAAAACGTCGTCGTGCGCGACTATTCGCTAAGGGAATTGACGCGGGCGATTCGCAACGGCGAAGTCGACATCTTCATGGCAAGCGCAGGCTACTACCGCCGCATGGTGGAGTTGGGCGCCCGAGACCTCGTGACCGTGGTCTCCAAAAACTATCCCGACCCCAACCACAGCGACGGCTCGACCTTTGTGGTGAGAGCCGACCGCGAGGACTTGCAGGCAATCAGCGACCTCAAGGGAAAGCGCCTTGTGACGAGCTCTCCGACTGGCTTTACCGGCATGCAGGTGCCCATGGGGGAAATCCTGCGCGCGGGCTTTGACCCGGAGGATTTTTTCCGCGGCATGCAGTTTTTGGGCGACGGCAAGCGCGTGCAGGAGGCGCTTGAACTGCTGCGAGAGGGCGCAGCCGACGTGGCCTTTTTCAGGCTCTGCTACATCGACCGGTGGTTCGCCTCGCACCCCGAGGATCAGAAGACCTTTCGCGTCATCAACCGCAAGGACGGCCCCGCAGAGCCCTGCATGCGCTCAACGGCCCTCTACCCCACTTGGACGATGGCAACGACGGGAAACACAGATCCAAGGCTCTCGCGCTTGGTGACGCGCGCGCTTCTTGAAATTCCCCCCATCGGAAGCGACGGCCTCTACTGGGGCGTGGCAACGGACTTTACGCCCGTGGACAAGCTTTTTCGGGACCTTCGCATCGGCCCCTACGAGTATCTGCGACACTGGACGATCCGGCGCTTTTTTGAAGACTACTGGCCCTGGATCATGATTGCCGTATTGGCGCTTGCGGGCCTGACGCTACACAGCGTACGGGTGACGCAGCTTGTGAGAAGGCGCACGGCTGAATTAAACGAGTCGCTGCAAAAGCAAACGGCGCTGCAAAAAAGAACGCGAGAGGCGTCCGATCGGATCAGCCACCTTGAAAAAGCGGGCGCCGTGGGGCAGCTCTCCTCGATCGTCGCCCACGAAATGCGCCAGCCCTTGAGCGCCATTGCGCTATACATCTACGCGCTCAAAAAGATGTTCGGCAAGCCAGGCCGCCAGCCCGAGCCGCAGATGGTCCAAGACATTATCGAGAAGCTTGAAACCGAAACGGCGCGCGCCAACGCCATCGTCACCAAGGTGCGCTCGTACGCCAAGTCCGAGGCCCCGCAGCGCGAAAAAATCTATCTCGACGACCCGGTGCAGCTTGCGATGGCCGATTTGCAGGCTTCCGACCGCTACCGGGCCGTTCTTCGGCGCGGGCGCATGGAAAAGGTGCTCGTCATGGCCGATCCCCTTGAGATGCAGCTTGTGGCGAGCAACCTCATCAAAAACGCGCTCGAGGTGCTGCAAAACGTCCCCGGCGGCGAAGTGCTCGTGCAGGTGGAGGCCATTGGCGAGATGGCCGTGCTGACGGTCGCCGACAACGGGCCCGAGATGAGCGACGAGGCTTTTGCGGCGCTCACACAGTTCATTTTGAAAAGCGGCAAAAAGGAAGGCCTGGGGCTCGGATTGTCGATCGTAAACGGCATTCTCGAGAGCCACGGCGGCAAGCTTGAATTCAAAGTAAGTTCCCCATAGCTGAAAACGCTCTTTCCCAGCAGTTGCTAAAACCCGG
>DYBN01000021.1 GCA_019418605.1 Sutterella sp.
TAGACCTGCCGGGGGTTCCCGAGCAGGTCACCTGCTAAGTGGTCGAAAAGTCAGGTTGAATGCCTAGCCACCGTCCGCCCGCATCAGAGGGCGCCGACTCATGCTGTGCGTGCCGGAATTCGATTTGAAGGACGGGGCCTTGCGGGCCTATCGGGTGCTCTTTGAGGTTGTGCGGGACTTCTGCTGCTTGGTGCGCAAGGAGCCTGAGGCGTCTTGAGCCTCAACGGTCTTGGCAAGCAGCACGCCGTTATTTCGTATCCATGCCTTGTTTTCGAGCGAATCAAAGAGCGCTGCCGCGCGTTCGCGCTCAACGTGAAGGCGCGCGGCGATGCTGCGGATGCTCTTTTCCTTGTCAATGACAAGGCAACCTCCCGCCTGCGGCAGCAGGGGATCGGCGGCGCGTGCCGCAGGAAGTGATCCGCAAGCCGCAAGCGCGCGGCGCACCCCGGCTGCAACCGAAAGCACAAAGGCGGTTGTCGTGTTTTTTGAGGGCTGCGGAAGCGAGAGCACCAGACACTTCTCCCAGCGCTGCACGTGTGCGTTGAGCCGCGCGGAGCTGATGCGCCGCCCTTCGTCGACCGGAGCGCCGATCACGGGGTCAAGCACGGCCCGGGCCTCGGGCGTATTGGCGGCAAGCCACAGGTAGCGCGATAAAAAAATGACAAGCCGCGGGCGTCTTTTTTGGAGCACCTGCGCAAGCGCTCCTACTTCTTTGGCAATGTTGGGCACCATCTGCGGCCCGTGCCCGGCGGGGGGCGTCTGCGGCCACTCGCAGGTGAAAAACTGCCGCTCAAAAGGCCCTTCGCGGCCGCGCACGCGCTCGAGGTCAACGCCCCAGAGCGAAAACCAGCCGATGAACCGTTCGATCACCTCGCCGCGGTCAATGGAATTGTCAAAGAAGTTGCCGCGCCGCAGGGGCGCTGTCTCGGGGCCGAGCCCCGGCATTGCCACGACAAGAATGCCGCCGGAGGCGTTTTCCGGGGTGTCCAAAACCTCGGGAAGCGGGTGCAGCGAGCGCGGTGTTTGGCTTGGCATGAAGCTTTCTCGAAAAAAGGCCTTGGGCGGCAAGAGATTTGAGCGGCGCCCTTCTAAAAAAAATCCCCCGGCAGGCCGGAGGATTTGAGATGAATGCGTCAAGGTTGCCGCGCCGGGAGGGCCTTTTGAGGCGACCGGCGCGGCAAAGAACCCTCAGGCAGCCATTAGGCCGCCGGCAGCTTTGAGAGCTGCGCCTTTGTTCTCTCGAGCAGATCCGAGAAGTCGGCCAGACGCTTTCTTTCCTGCTCAACCACGGCCTGCGGCGCGCGTTCAACGAAGTTCTTGTTGCCAAGCTTGCCGTTGCACTTGCCGATTTCGCCTTCGAGCCGCTTGATTTCCTTGGAAAGGCGCTCGCGCTCGGCGGCAAGATCGATTTCGACCTTGAGCATGAGCCGGAAGCTGCGCACGATGGCCACCGGTGCAATCGAGCCCGTGTTGGCCGCGTCGATGTCCTCGACGTGCTCAACCGTGGAAAGGCGCCCCAGGAACGCGATGTAGTCCTTGACCGCGTTTACCACCGCCGCGTCGCCTTCAATCAAAAGCGGCACGCGCGTCGAGGGCGTGAGCTTCATTTCGCCGCGCAGGTTGCGCACCGCGTCGATCATCTCCTTGATGATGGCGGTCTTGGCGTCGGCATCGGCGTTTTCGGCCGCATCATCAGGCTGCGGGTAGGGAGCGGTCATGACGCTTGCTTCAACACCGCTTGCGCGGGTGCCTGCGCACACCGAGACCTTCTGCCAGAGCTCTTCGGTGATGAAGGGAATCAAGGGGTGCGCCATTCTGAGCGTGGCTTCAAGAACCGTGGCAAGCGTGTGCCGCGTGGCGCGCGCTGCTTCTTCGTCGCCCGAGTTGAGCTGCACCTTCGAGAGTTCCAGATACCAGTCGCAGAACTCGTTCCAGACAAAGCCGTAGATGGCGTTGGCGACGTTGTCGAGCCGGTACTCGGCAAAGCCCGCGTGCACGGCCTTGAGCGTGCGGTTGAATTCGCCGAGAATCCACTTGTCGACGATTGAGAACTTCATCGGGCGTCCGGCGTTTTCACCAAGTCCGCAGTCCTTGCCCTCGATGTTCATGAGCACGAACCGCGTGGCGTTCCAGAGCTTGTTGCAGAAGTTGCGGTAGCCCTCGCAGCGCTTGATGTCAAAGTTCACGTTGCGCCCGAGCGTGGCGTAGGCGGCCATCGTAAAGCGAAGCGCGTCGGCCCCGTGCGGCGCAATGCCTTCGGGGAAGCGCTTGCGCGTCTTGCGCTCGACCTCCGGCGCTTTTTCGGGCTGGCGCAGGCCGCTTGTGTTCTTCTTGATCAGGCCTTCGAGGCCGCAGCCGTCGATGATGTCAAGCGGATCGAGCGTGTTGCCCTCGCTCTTGCTCATCTTCCTGCCGTCGGCGTCGCGCACGAGGCCGTGGATGTAGACGTTCTTAAAGGGCGCGCGGCCGGTGAAGTGCTTGGTCATCATGACCATGCGGGCCACCCAGAAAAAGAGAATGTCGTAGCCCGTCACGAGAACGGTCGAGGGCAGGTACAAGTCGTAGGCAAGCTTCTCGTCCTCTTTGGGCTCGGGGCCCCCCAGCGTGGAGAAGGGCACAAGCCCCGAACTAAACCACGTATCGAGCACGTCCTCGTCGCGGGTGAGGTGAACGCCGGCGCCCGCCTGCGCCTGGGCCTCTTCTTCGGATTCTGCAACATAGACGTTGCCCGCCTCGTCGTACCAAGCGGGAATCTGGTGCCCCCACCAAAGCTGCCGGCTGATGCACCAGTCCTGAATGTTTTCAAGCCACTGCTTGTAGACGCCCTGCCACTCCTTGGGGAAGATGTTGACTTCGCCCGAGGCGACGGCTTCAAGCCCCACTTCGGCAAGGGACTTTCCGGGATAGAGCGTGCCCTCGGGCGCGGGCTTGCTCATGGCCATGTACCACTGCTCGGAGAGCATCGGCTCGACGATCTCGCCCGTGCGGCTCACGCGCGGCACCATGTGCCGATGGGGCTTGACGGCAACAAGCAGCCCCGCGGCCTTGAGGTCCGCGACGGCCGCCTCGCGGCACTCGTAGCGGTCCATCCCGCGGTACTTCTCGGGCACGTTCTCGTTCATGCGAGCGGTCTTGGTGAGAACGTTGAGCATGGCAAGGTTGTGGCGCTTGCCGACTTCAAAGTCGTTGAAGTCGTGCGCGGGCGTGATTTTCACGCACCCCGAGCCAAACTCGCGGTCGACGTACTCGTCGGCAATGACGGGGATTTCGCGGTCGGTAAGCGGCAGCTTGAGCATCTTGCCCACGAGGTGGCGGTAGCGCTCGTCTTCGGGGTGCACGGCCACGGCCTGGTCGCCAAAAAGGGTCTCGGGACGGGTCGTCGCCACCACGACGCCTTCGCTGCCGTCGGCGCCGGGATAGCGGATTTCCCACATGAAGCCGTCGTCTTCCTCGCTTTCGACTTCAAGGTCGCTCACGGCGCTTTGCAGCTTCGGATCCCAGTTCACGAGCCGCAGGCCGCGGTAGATGAGTCCCTCGCGGTAGAGCTTCACGAAGGTCTGCTTGACGATCTCCGAGAGCTTGTCGTTCATCGTGAAGTAAAGGCGCTTCCAGTCAAGGCTGTCGCCTAAGCGCCGCATCTGATTGAGAATCGTGCCGCCCGAGTACTGCTGCCACTGCCAGACGCGCTTGATGAACTCTTCGCGTCCGAGGTCGCGCTTGTCGAGGCCCTCTTTTTGCAGCTGGCGCTCCACGACGATTTGGGTGGCGATGCCCGCGTGGTCGGTGCCGGGCAGCCACAGCGTGTTGTAGCCCGACATGCGGTAGTAGCGGGTGAGCGAATCCATCACCGTCTGGTTGAAGGCGTGCCCCATGTGCAGGATGCCCGTGATGTTGGGCGGGGGCAGCTGAATGGAAAAGCTCGGCTTGGCCGGATCAAGGCCCGCGTCGAAGTAGCCGCGCTTCTCCCAGATCGGGTACCAGCGCGCCTCGATGTCGGCGGGCTCAAAGCTCTTGGCTAACTGCGGGGAAGTCTCTTGGGTTGTGGACTGGCTCATGACAAAACACGTATCGGGAAAAGCTCCCGGCTTGGCGTACGGGAAAAAAATGGACAAAAAACCTTCAAGGAGGGCGCGTGCGCAGTAAAACAAGGGCGCACGCCCGCCAGCGCGGCCTTGCCGCCGGCAAGCCCTTCTCTTTTGAGAGGCCCCCTTAAAAAAAACGACCGGGGAGGGCTCGGCCTTAAGGCGAGCAAAAACTCTTTGCCCTGCCAGGGCTTTTGCGGGGCGCTCGGGCGCCGCTTCTGGCATTGAAGGAAAATCCGTGCGGGGCGTATTGTCGCACGAAACCGCACGGGTCGGCTTTGGGACTCAAGGGCTGCCGCCCTGCCGCGGGCGCGCTATTTTGAGTCGGGCGTCACCACGGCAGGCTCTCCCTTTGCGGGCCTGTCGGAGGTCACGACGAAGGCTCCGAGGAGCACCAGCAAAAGCGCCGCGGGCTTGTCCCATGTAAAGACGTCCATGCCCACGGCAATGGCCGTGGCCGAGGCGACGATGGGCTGCAGGTTCATGTAGATACTCACGATCGTGGCGCTCACCGTGCGCATGCCGATCGGAATGAGCGTGTAGACGCCGATGGTGCAGAAGACGATCAAAAAGGCGACCTCAAGCAGCCCCGTTCCCATGGTGGGAGACGTCCACAAAAGCTCGTCGCGCCAGGCGCCGGTTGCGCCCCAGACGGGGCACACGAGTGCGCAGCTCACGGTGAAAATCCATTTCATCTGCGTGGCGGGCCGGTACTTGCGGCTGATGTCGCCGCAGATCACGACGTAGGCGGCAAATGCGGCAATCGAGACGCACGCAAGCGCAATGCCAAGGAGATTGTTGGTGCCCGCTGGGCCCGTTTCAAAGGCCGCGCGCACGGCAAGAATGGCCGCCCCCAGGATGCCCAGCACGGTTCCGATGGTTTTGCGGCGGGTGATTTTCTCTCCGAAGCAGACTGCCTGCAGGAGCATGACGACCACGGGCGAGAGCGCGAGGATGAGCGAGAAATAGACCGGCGTCGTGTACTGCAGGCTCAAAGACGTGAGGTACTGCGAAAACACAAATCCCAGAAAGCCTCCGAGCAGAATCAGGCGAAAGTCGCGGCGCTCGATTTTCTCGCGCGCGGCAAAGGCCTGCACGATCCAGAAAAAAAGCGCCGCGCCCGCGGCGCGCAGCCCGATGTAGGCCATGGGGCTCAGGTAGTGGATGAGCAGATCGCGCGTGATCGGAATGTTGATGCCGAGAACCACCTGCGTGAAGATGATCATGAGGTGGCCGGACCATTTGTTGTCCCGCATGTCTGAGTGTGCCTTCTTTTCCTTGGGAGGAAGGCGATTGTAGGGGGGCGGAGATCCCTGCCTTTGCTCAAAGCCGACCGGGGATTTGCCTTTTTTTGCGCTTGTTCGGACATGCGCATTTTCCCCGGTCAAATCGGCCAAAAACTCGGTCAAATCCGGTCAAACGGGTAAGGCGCGCCTTCCTATCGTTGCGGTCTCGTACGGAGCGCGCAGAGCTTGCTCAAAGAGCAGCTTTGCGCGGGTGTTGTTTTTGAGAATGCAACAAGGAACAAGGCCATGAAAAAAGTCTTTGTAAAGACGCTTGCCGCAGCCGCTGCGGCGGGGCTTTTGATGGCGGGAGCCGTCCGCGCCGATCCGGTCGAGGCGCTCTCCTACGACGACGATCCGGCGCTGCGCACGCCGGTGCCGGTGCCGCTTGTGGAGCGCAGCCTGCAGACGGCCACGGCCGAACTCTGGTTTAGCGTGCCGGGCGCCGGAAGAACGCTTGAGGGCGCCGTGCTCGATCCGGCGGGCAACCTCTACTTCACCGACACAACCGAGCAGCGGGTGCTGCGCCTGACGCCGGACAAAAAGCTCTCGGTCATTGCGCGCTTTAAGGACTTCAAGCCCGCGGGCATGGCGCTAGACGCAAGCGGCAGGCTTTTTGTGGCGTGCATGGACATGGTGCACCAAAAGGGCGAGGTGGTCTCCTTTGAGACCGACGGCTCGGCCATGCGCACGGAACTTGCCCCGACGGCGGGCTACGTGCCCGACGACCTTGTCTTTGACACGGCGGGAAACTTCTACTTTGCCGACTTCAGGGGCCTCTCGTCGGTGGGCAGCGGCGGCGTCTACTACTTTGACCGCAAGAGCGGGCGCGTCTCGACGATTCTTCCCAACATGGGCAAGGCCAACGGCATAGCACTGAGCCCCGACGGCAAGACCTTGTGGGTGACCGAGTATGCGCGCAACCGGCTTCACAGGGTTGAGCTTCAGGACGCCACGCACATCATGCCCGTGGGGTCGACGACGGCCTACTACTTCACGGGCCCCGCACCCGACTCGATGCGCATTGACGCCGACGGCAATCTCTACGTCGCCATGCACCGGCAGGGTCGTTTTCTGGTCTTTAATCCCGTGGGCATTCCCATCGGGCAGATTCTCATCCCGGGGCGCGACCAGGGCCGCTACATGCGCTCAACGAGCATGGTGATTGACCCCGTCAAGAAGGACTGCTGGCTTCTTGCGGGCGACGGCGACGACGGAAAGGTTTCGGCCGTGTTTCACAGCAAGGCGCTCGCCCACGGCTTTGCCTTGAACCGCTAGAGGGTTCTCCGGCGGGCGGGGAAGGCCGCCTGCCGCAAAGCGGCATTGACCGCTTGTCTCTCGGCGGGTCTTCAGGCGGCGAAATTCCCGTGAAAGCGGGACTTCCGCCGCCAATTGCGTTGAGCCGCGGCAAAAGGCCCGTGTTTTTCAATGCGTGCGGTTTGATCAAGCGTTGAATCGCTTGCCCGCCCGCGGTTTCCCTGCGGTCCACTCTCTTGCGCTTTGCCCCCATCCTTCCCAAACTCCCGCATGAGGAGCAAAGCGCTTCTGCGCTTTGCACCCATTGCAGCTCCCAGTCGGCGGCGAGCCGTGGCGGTTTTGACGACACCGCGCTCGGGCAGGCTTCAAGCAGCGGGTCTCGACTATGAAGCCGCGGTCCCGTCAGATCCTTCGTCAGCGGCCCAATCCTCGGGCCTTTGGCGACGTTTTCTTTTTCACCTACAGCAACAGGCGCGTTCAAGCGCTGCGCACGCAAGCCCGTAGAATGGTTCGATCAAATGCGCCGGCCGTCTTTAAACGAGACCGGGCGGCTTCTTTTTTTTGCATGCAAAAAAATACGTGATCGAAACCTACTACAGCAACTCCTATGAGTTTTTGCGCGAACTCATGGGAAGCATCGTTGCGCAGGGGCGCAGCGCCCGCCGCGGGCCGCACGGCGGCCCCTTTGCCCGGGACCACATTTTGGTGCCGTCGGCTGCCGTGGCCGACGACCTCAACATGTACTTCGCGAGGAAATTGGGCGTTGCCACGGGCCTGTGGTTTGACTACATCGGCAGGTGGCTTGAGCGCTTCACCGAGCGCGCGGGCGCGGCGCAGGGGACGTTTTTGGACGACCTCGACTGGATGATCCTTGCGCTGTTGGAAGACAAGGCGTTTTTGGAGCGCGAGGCCTGCGCGAGGCTGCGCCACTACGCAAGCGGCCAGGGGCCGGCGGCTCTGTGCGACTTCGCAGCGCGCCTCTCGCGCCTTTTTGTGACCTATACGACGTACCGGCTTGACTGGGTGATCGAGTGGATGGGCAACGATCCCAAGGACTTTGGCATCACGAAGAGCGCCGCGCGCATTAGAGAAAAACGCGTGCTCGAGCACGCCCCGGACGCCGCCTGGCAGCGGGAGATGTGGTACGAAATCAAGCACCGCCTCTGGGGGACGGAGCGCCGCCCCTGGTTTGGAAGCAGGTACTTGGAAGGCGTGCCGGGCGAGTGGCGCGCGCTTCTCTCGCGCCCCAAGCCCGCCCCGGAGGAGATGGACGCGCTGCACATTTTTGTGCCAAGCGGGCTGCCGCCTCTGGCGCTAGCCTTTTTGCAGGCCCTTTCGCGCACGACGACTGTGCGCATCTATTGCCTGAATCCGTCGTCAGCCTACTGGTTTGAGACGCTTCCCAAAAGCGTCTTTGAAAATTGGAAGGAAACGGGTGCCTCGGCCCTCGACTACCTCAGGCGCAATGCCGCAAGCGAGCGCGCCCAGATCGAGCGCATCTGGAACTTTTCCCGCGACCCGGACACGGGCGAGGGGGTGTCCCTTTACGAAGACGACGTTGCGGACAACCTCAACGAAGAGGCAGCGCCGGGGCTTTTAAAAGGCGTGCCGGCGGAAAGTGACCCGCAGCAGCCCGTGCTTGATTTGGCAAATCTTCATGACCTCAGGGCGCAGGCGGCGGCGGGAAGCTCGCAGACGATGATCTACGTCAACCGCCCCGAAGACACTGTTCTAGGGGCGCTGCAGCAGGCCATTGTGGAAGACGATGCCGCAAAGCTGCCGCGTGCGGTGCCAGAGGACGATCATTCGATCACGTTTGTAAAGGCCCCGGGGGCAGCCCGCGAGGTCGAGGGGCTCCTTGACTGGATTCAGAGCGTGTGCGCGCGCGAAAAAGCGCGCGGCAGGCCCCTTGCGGCCCACGACATCCTTGTCGTGACGCCCGACATCAACGCCATGGCGCCCGTCATTTCCGCCGTGCTCGACAACAGGCCCGCGGATCAAAAGCTTGCCTACAGCATCGTGGGGCAGTCGGTCAAGGACGTCAACAGCGCCGCGCAGGCGATCCTTGCCGTCGGCCGCTTTTTGTCGGGGAGAGCCGAGCGGCGCGACTTTGAGGCGCTGCTGCAGTACCCGATCATGACGGCAGGGCGCGGGGCCTCTGGCATTGATTGCGAGCTTGCCTCGACCTGGCTTGCGGCGGCGGGTTATCGCTTCGGCTTGACGCAGGAGCATGCGGAGCTTTTGCGCCGCAAGGGAGCCGCCCAACCCGAAGGGGTCGACCAAAACACCTACGAGGGGACGCTTCAAAGAGCGCTTGAGCGCCTCGCGCTCGGAAGCTTTTCTCAGAGCCGCACGCTTGCCGCCATGGGAGACGTCTACGGCGTCAGGGGCGATGAGCTCGGGGGCTTTCAAAAAGTTGGCGAAACCGACAATGCTCCGCTTCTTGACTACCTTTTTGGCCTTTGGGAGGCGCTCTCAAAGCTTTTGCCCGGCGACGAGCCGCGCTCGGCCCTGGGCTGGCAGGCCTACACCCACGGGCTCATCGACACGCTTTTTCCGGAGGCGGCCGCTGACGACGACGTCTTTGCCTTTCGCCGCGTGCTCGATGCGATGGTTGAGGTGATGCATCGCGTCAGGGGCGAAGAGGGCGTTGCCTTTGAGGTCTTCTGGACGATGCTCTCGGTGCGGCTTGAAGGCAGCGAAACGCCCGTGCGCGCCACCGGCCGGATCGTCTTTGCGCCGATCGGGGCCTTTCGGTGGCTGCCGCGGCGCGTGATCGCCGTGCTGGGCTTAAATGAAGGCCCGCAGTTTCCCGGCGTCAACCGCAGCGAAGAGTTTGACCTCATGCAGGCGCAGTATGTCGACCCCGACGCCCCCGAAGGGCCGGCCCTCACCACGCGCCGGCGCGGGGACCGCGACAGCCGCGCCAACAACCGCAACGTCTTTTTTGATCTTCTCATTTCGGCGCGCGATTACTTCTACTGCTCTTATACGGCGGGGACCGACGCGGTCGAAAAGAACCCTTCGGTGGTGCTCTCGGACCTGATGCAGACGCTTGCCATCGGGCTCGGAGGCGAAGAGATCGTGCAAAAGGCCCTGGTCGTGCGGCTCGCTGCGCAGGCTGCCTCGCCCGAGAGCTTTGCCCCCGGGATGGGCCTTTTGGCCAGTCACGACGCCCAGGCCGCGTTGGCGGTCAACGAAGCCGAGGCCGCTCAATACCTCGCCGCGCAGCCGCCCTTTATGAACGCAAGCGCTCTTGCCGAGGACGAACAAAATGCCTCCCGCACGGTGAGCTTTAAGGAATTGCAGGACTGCCTGCTTGATCCCGAGCGGTGGCTGCTGCGCGCTGCCGGCATCGGCCGGGTGACGATTGAGGGCGAGCCCGATGTGGCGCTTGACTCCCTCTTTGACAACGCGCTGTTGCGAAAAATCGCAAGCACCAGGATCCTCGACGAAATGCAGGCGCATGCGCTTGAAGCTTCGCAAGGAGCTGTCTTTCCCGCCTCCGGCATGGAGGCTGGAAAAACCGGGGCGGAAGACTTTGATGAGGAGTTGGTTGACGTTTTCTCCAAAATGCCCGCCATGGGGCTTGAGGCTGCGCGAGAGCCGAGGGCCCGGGAGGGCGTCTCCAGCCTGCGGCGAGCCTTTGAGAAGGCCGCAGGGTTTCTAGCCGACAAAGGGGGCGCTCGCGTAAAAAAAGCAGTTTTCGACGACTTTGTCCGTGAAGAGGGGCTCTTTCGACGCCTGAAGTTTTCCGCCCAGACGCTTTGCGAAACCCCCGAGGGCGACTGGGTTGTCTTTTTTGCCATTTCGTCGCGCGACGCCGCGCGCGCCATGCTGCGCTATCTCGCGCTCTCGGCTGTTGCGCCCAATATCGGCATGCTCATTGTCACCGTTGCCGCTGATCCCGGTGCAAGCGTTCTGCCCCCCGTCTGCAACTCGCCCCATGCCGGGTTTGCAAAGAAGGCTCTCGTGCGGCTCATGGAGCTTTTTGAGCGCGTGGCGCTCTCAGACACTCCGGTGCTTGCAACGGCCGACGACTTTGCTCGTGAGTCGAGCTTTTCAAACGGCGCGCCGATTTGGCTTGGCAATGAAAACAGGGCGCTCCTGTCGCGGCGCGCCAAAAATCTTTTGTCGGCCATCGCGGCTCTTGAAGGAGCGTTTGCAGAGAAGGCGCCGGAGCCCGCCTCGGGCGCAGAAGGAGCGAGCGCCAAAAAGAAGCGCTCAAGCGCCAAGTCAAAGGCAAGTGCAAAGGGAGCCCGCGATCTCATCGCCGACTTTGAGGCGGCTGTCGACGCACTGGGAGAGATGCATGCAGAAATTTGATCTTTGCACGTCGCCGCTTCAGGGGCGCTGGCTTCTGGAAGCAAGCGCGGGCACCGGCAAAACCTATTCGCTTGAGCACATCGTGGTGCGGCTTTTGGTTGAAAGAGGGGTGCCGGTCAACCGCGTGCTGCTTGTGACCTTCACCAACGCCGCCACCAACGAAATCAGCGAGCGCGTACGAGCGCTCCTGCGCCGGATGCTCGCGCGTGCGCAAGGAACTCTGCCCGTGCTATCCGACGCCCTTGAAGAAAAGCTCATCGCGCGCTGGGGGTTGGAGAGCGATGCGCTTGCCTGTCTTTTTTCAAAAGCGCTCGAAGACTTTGAAGACGCCTCGATTCTGACGATTCACAAGTTCTGTCAGAAGATGCTAAGCGAATTTAGCTTTACGCGCGCGGGCGACTACGGGGTGCGCTTTGACGAGGGCGATGCGCTCTTTGGCCAGGTGGTCGAAGAGTTTATCCGCACGTACTCCTGCAGGCTCGCGCCGGAAGACGTGCTCGCGCTTGCCCGCTGGCAAAAGCCTCTTGTGAAAATTCTTGAAGACCTGGCTTTGAACAAGGTAGTGGTCGACGAACTGCGCGTTGACGAGAGCCTTTCTGAGGAGACGTCCGGCGCGCTCATTGACGCCTTCAAGGAGTTTCTTGAGAAGGCCCCCGAGCGCCTTGAGGCGCTGCAAAAGCAGGCGAGAACGATGAGCTTTAACGGCCTGCTGGTGGAGACCTACCGGCTTGTGCACGCGATGCCGGCGCTTGCCGCCTGCATTCGCCGGCGCTACGACGCGGTTTTGATCGACGAGTTTCAAGACACCGACTCGATTCAGTACGGCATCTTCAAGACCGTCTTCTTTCCCGATGAGAAGGCGCCGGAATTCGGCACAACGGACAAAGGCGCGGGGGTTGAGGCGATCTTTTTTGTGGGCGACCCCAAGCAGGCCATCTATTCGTTTCGAATGGCCGAACTTGAAACCTACATCAAGGCCCGCCGCGAGATCGAGGCGCTGCCGGCCGGTGCCGGCGGCGTGCTCTCGCTTGAGGAAAACTTTCGCTCGGCCAGGCCCCTGGTGGAATTTGTCAACCTCTTTTTTAAAGACAAGGAAGTTGACGGCAAGAGTGGCCAGAGCGCTTTTTTGACGCCTGACATTCACCTCGACCCGGTGAAGGCCGCCGGGTCGGCCTTGCCCCTTGTGCGCGTCAAGGGCAATGCGCTCGAGCCCGTGCCCGCCGTGAGCCTGTGGCTAAACGAAGAGCGCTTTGACACGAAACAGGGGTGCGCCGGTGAAGAGGAGCTCAATGCCGATGCCGTGCGCGACAAGGAGGCTCAGTGGATTGCCGAGGACGTGGCGGGGCTTCTTGACGGCACGGTTTATTTAAAGAAAAAGACGGTGGTCGACGGCCGGGTGAGTAGAAGCCGGCCGCTGCGCGCGGGCGACATCGTCATTCTCATGGCTTCGCGCAGCAACGCCCAAAAGTACATCGACGCCCTTGCCAAAAAAGGCGTGCGCTGCGTGCTCGACGCCAAGGACGATGTGCTCGCAACCGACGAGGGGCTGGAAATTTTCGCGCTTTTGCGCGCAATGGACGCGCCCGGCAGCCGCAGCATTTTGAACGCGGCGCGCGCCACGCGCCTTTTTGGCCGAACGCTCGCGGAAATTCGCGGGGGCGATGATCTGGGCGTGGCCGACCGGCAGTTGTTTGAATTGGCTTCCAGCCGCTGGCGCGTCTCGGGGCCTGCGGGCGCCGTGGGCCTCATCATGGCCGCGCGTGAGACAACAAGGCGGCTTCTCAAGGTGCGCCAGGGGCGCGGGGTGCTTGAAAACTACAGCCACGTGCTGGAGGTGCTGCAGGAGCGCTTTGCGTCGCTGCGCACGCTCTCGGCCGTGCTGCAGTGGATGCACGCTGAAATGGCCCGCGTGGGCTCCTCCGACCGCGAGGGTGTGCCCGAAGAGCGCAAGGTGCGCACCATCGCAGGCGACGACGTCGTGCGCATCCTCACGATGCACAGCAGCAAGGGGCTTGAGTTTCCCGTGGTCTACCTTGCCGACCCCATGTCGGTCAAGGAGCGAAGCCGGTTTGAAGCGTACTTTCAAAAGGGCGAAGACACTGACCCCGAAGACGGCCGCAGGCGTGTGTACGCCGTTTTCTCGCCCCTGGGGCTTGGGGACGCTTACAAGGAGCGCGCCAAGACGCGCGATCGCGAGGAGCGGGTGCGGCTTGCCTACGTGGCCATGACGCGGGCGTCTTCGCGCCTTGTGCTGCCGCTTTTTTATTCGACGAACCGCCAGGCCAATCAAAGCCTTGCGCATGCCTATGCGCGGGCGCTTTTTGCCCTTTGCGACGCGGCCGCGCCCAAGCGAGACGACTTCTGTCCGCGGCTTCGCACAAAGTGCTTTGAGCTGCAGCAGCGTTTGTATGAGACATGCAAGGACTTTGCGCCCGATCCCGCTGATTTTGGAGAAAACCTTGTGCTCTCGGAGCTCTTTAAAAGCCCTGAGAGCCTCGTTGAAATCCGCACGCAGCCGCCCGAAAAGGTTCTCAAGGCGCGCGCGACAGCCGACCGAGGAGACCCCGCGCAAGTGGCCGCTCTTGCCCCCGTCACCCTCGGCACAAGCTTTGTGCGCACGAGCTTTACGGCGATCGCGCGCGGCCTGGTGCACCCGCAGGGCAAAAGCGACGACGACTACGAGCCCGGGCCCGACGCGCTTGACCGCATGGAGGAGGCCGCCGACGCTGCGCCCGAATCAAGGTTGGCGAGCCTTGAAGCCGCAGACGGCGAGCCCGTCCCGGCGCCGGCCGAAGCGGACAATCTTGCCGCCGCGCCCTTTTTGCGCGGCGCGGGCGTGGGCGACTGGCTGCACCGGCAGCTGCAGGCCGCCTTTGAAGCACGAAGCGTGAAAAAGCGGCGCGAGAGTCTCTTGTCGGCCGCCGAGCGGCTCTCGAATGCGTACTTCATGACGGGCAGAGCCGACAACGAGCGCGAAGCGGCCGCGCGCCTTGTGCGGGCGCGCTTTGAGGCGTTGTCCGAGGCCGTGCTCTTTTGCGAGCAGGACTGCACGATTGCCGTCCCCGACATCGAGCCCGGCAGCGTGGTGCCCGAAATGGGATTTCTTTTAAACGCCCCCGCGCACGGGGTTGTCGTCGAGCGCTTGATCGAGGAACTCAACCGCGCGGGCTTTTCCTTTCAAAGCGACGAGGGCAGCGCCCGCAAGCCGCTTTCGGGCTTTGTCACGGGCTCCATTGACCTCATGTTTGCCGCGGGCGGCAAGTACTGGATCATTGACTGGAAGAGCAACTTCCTGGGCGACGGGTTGCCCGCATCCTATACGCAGCAGGCCATGGAGCAGGAAATTCTCGCCAAGAACTATGCGCTGCAGTACACGATCTATCTGGTGGCTTTAAAGCGCCATCTGCTTGCCACAACAAGTCTCACGCCGCAGACGGTGTGGGACGCGATCGGGGGCGCGGCCTATGTCTTTTTGCGCGGCATTGAGGCAGGCGCAACGCTCAACGCGCAGGGCAGGCGCAACGGCGTTTTCGTCACGCGCCCGCGGCAGGCCGTGGATGCGCTCGATGCGCTTTTATCAAGAGCGCCGGATGGTGATGGTTCGACAGAGGCGTGCGAGGCGGAGGGCAGGAAATGATGGAGAAGGACCAAATGCCAGGTGCGGCCGGCTTGTGCGCGCCTTTTTTTAAGGCCTCCTCGCGCGCGCTGGCAGAGCTTTTTGCGGGCATGGCCTGCCGCTGCGGCAGAGCGCACCGCATGGACGATAACGCGCGCCGGACCTTTGCGATTTTGCTCGACGCCCTTGCCGCGGCCGAGAGCGAGGGCAGCGTCTGCTTGTCGCGTGAAAGACTGCGCGGGCATGCGGCGATGCTCTCAAACCGTGCGGCCGCCTCTCTTGCGAAAGCCCCTGACCCGCAAGATGAGACAAGCAGCCCGAAGGCGGCCGATGCCGATGCTGCAAGCATGGCAAAGGAAAAGCTCCTGGACCTTGCTGCGCGCATTGAAGCCGAGTGCATGGGCGCGTTTCCGGCCCTTTTTGAGATTCTTGTTGAAAGCGGCCTTGCGGTGCGCTTTGAAAACAAAGGCAAGCCCGCTCCCGCGCCGCTTGTGTTTGACAAAACGCGCGGCAGCCTCTTTGTCTACACGGAGCGAAGCTTTTACGACGAGTGGCGGCTTGCCTCGCGCATTCTGAGGCTTGCAGCGGCTGGGGAAAGCCTGCCGCTGGCGGTCGATGAAGAGAGCGACCGCGCGCGGCGCGCCGTCAATCTTGCGCTCGCAGGGCGCCTCGCGGTCATCAGCGGCGGCCCCGGCACGGGCAAGACCACGATCGTCACGAACGTGCTGGCGGCCCTGTTGGAGCAAAACGCGGACTACCGGATTGCGCTTGCCGCCCCCACCGGCAAGGCTGCGGGCCGCATGCAGCAGGCCGTGCACGACCGCGCATCGAGCGCGTCTTCCAACCCCGCCGTCGTCGAGCGCCTTCAAAGTCTTTCAGCTTCGACCATTCACCGTCTGCTTTTTGCCGTGCAGGACGACGGCTCGCGCCCCGGGCCGGGGTCTCCCTTGAATGTCGACATTCTCGTGGTCGACGAGAGCTCCATGATCGACATGGGGCTTGCCATTCGGCTCTTTGATGCGGTGGATCTTGCGCGCACGCGCGTGGTGCTCCTGGGCGACAGGCACCAGCTTGCCGCCGTGGGGCCGGGCTCGGTCTTTGCCGATTTGTCAGACCAAAAGGGAGCGCTGCGCGCGTGCATCACAGAGCTTGTGGTGAGCCACCGCTTTGCCGCGGACAAGGCCGTGGGTGTTTTGTCCTCGCTCATCAATGCGGCGGACGCGCCCCGGGTGCTGGAGACGCTCTCCGCTCTCAACGCCCGGGCCCGGGAGAGAGCGGGCGTGCTCGAAGACAACCCCGTGCGCTGGCACGAGGAAAAATCAAACGCGTTGGGCGGCTCCCTCACGCCCGCCGCCCGCGCCTGGCTTGATGCCATGATGCACGACATCCTCCATGCCGTGCGGGCATGCGCCCCGGCCCTTGAAGGGACGGATGAATTGGCGCGAAAGAGGGCCGCGGCCGACCTTTCGCGCGTGATGCGCTCTTTTGGGGTGCTCGCGGCGGCCCGGCGCGGGCCCATGAGCGTTGAAGCCGTCAACCGCTTTGCCGACGCGATGCTTGTGCGCGCGGGCTTTTCCGGCAGCCGCTGGCGGCAGATAATCGTGCGCGCCAACGACCCCGTGCTTGAGCTCTACAACGGCGACGTGGGCGTGGTGGTGCCCGCAGCCGGAGGAGACGGGGGCGACGAGGTTTACTTTGCCGATGCCGGACGCTTTGTGAAGGCCGGGCTCCTGCCCGCCTACGATCCCGCCTTTGCGATCACCATTCACCAGTCGCAGGGCTCGGAATATCACCGCGTGGCGGTGCTTATGCCCGAGCGCGCGGACTCGCCCCTGGCCACGCGCGAGCTCCTTTACACGGCCATCACGCGCGTAAGCGACACCAAAACGGCCGACGGCCGCACGCGGTTTGGCGAGCTTGACCTTTTTGCCGGACGCGCCGTGATCGAGGCCTGCGTGCGCAATCCCGTGCAGCGCGAAGGGGGCCTCGCGGAAAGGCTCGCACAGGCCCTTGCGGCGGGCGTGGATGCGGACAATGGGTGAAGACGGGATTTTCTCTACTTTTGGCCGCAGATGCCTGCAGATGCGGTGAAGCTCCTTTTACGCGTTCGCATCTGCGGCAAACGGACGGGAATTTTTAGAAATGAAAATTTCCCGGCGCTTTCTACAATGTGAGCGCATCGTGCGTTTGACCTCTTTTTTTTAAGCGAGCCCGTTTGTGCGTCAAAGGGTCCGCTTTTGGAGTACCTGACTTATGCCCCGCAGTTCGCCAGCCGCCAAGGAAGCCCTTTTGCTGCTAGCCATTCTCAAGCGCATTCCGCGCAACAGCTGGATCACCGTGCAGTCGATGCGCGAGGCGCTGCTGGAAGCGGGCTACGAGGACATCAGCGAAAGGCGCCTGCAGCGCATCATGAAGGCCATGAGCGAGACGCCGGACCTGTGCATCGAAACCAACAAAAAGGCCAAGCCCTACGGCTATCGCCAGAGGCTGCCGGCCGGGGAATTTGCCTTTGACCAGATGAAGCCCAACGAGTGTCTGCTCGTGCGGCTCTTTGAGGAGCACCTGCGCTATCAGCTGCCGCAGCGCATCCGCAGCTCCCTGTCAAGCGTTTTTGAGCGAGCCCGCGCGTCTCTTAACGAAAACCCCTCGGGCCACGAAAGCGGGTGGCTCAACAAGGTGGCCTTTGTCTCGGGCACCGTTCCGATGCTGCCCCCGAAAATCACCGAGCGCGTCTTCACCGAGGTGAGCAATTCGCTTTATCGCGACTCCAAGCTCGAGGTGACCTACATCAACACCAACGACGAGAAAAAGACGCGGGTCGTCTCCCCTCTGGGGCTCGTGCAGCAAGAGCAGCGCTTGTATCTCATCTGCAAGTTCGACAAGTACGACGACATCCGGCACCTGGCGCTGCACCGCATCGAAGATGCAAGCGTGCTTGAGTTTCCCGCCGAGCGGCCGAAAAACTTTTCGCTCAAGGCCTACATTGCCGCGCGGCACCTCAATTTCAGCAACGGCAAAAAGATTCGGCTTGAGCTTGAGTTCACCAACCCCGTGACGGCCAAGAACCTTGAGGAGACGCCCTTTTCGCGCGAGCAGGTGCTCGAGCGGCTGCCCGACGGCGCCTGGCGGCTTGAGGCGAAAATGGACGACACCGTGCTCTTGGACGGGTGGATTGCCGCCTGGCGCGAGATTGCGGGCATCCGCAAGGTCAAAAAAGAAGAACTCGATTCGCTGTGAGTCTTGCGCGGGCTGCCTGCGCAAGGAATTCTTTGCCGGCTCTTCAAATCTTCCCGGCAGAGAGCGTCAACTGCTGACGCAGGCGCTCTCTAAGATGCTCTCTCATAGAAACACGGCTTTGGGTTCGCAAGCCGGTGAAAACGGGGATTTGCATGAATAGAAGAACCTTGATGCGGCTTCGCAGGGGCCGCGCGATGCAGCAGCGCCCGCGGCACATGAAGAGTCGCGCTGCGCGCCTTCGCAGGGCAATGCGTGTTGAAGACCAAGGCGGCGCGCGCTTTGGTTTTGCCTGCTGCGGCGGGATGGGACCAGACGGGTCGATTGCGGGCGAGGAGCTCGTGATTGCTCTGACATCAGAAACGGCGTGCGACATTCTGGGGTTTTCGTCGCTTCTTGAAAACCTTTTGGAGCGTGACTATTCGTCGGCCCAGGCATTTGTCCTTGAGCTTGCCCGGCACCCCGACACGTCGATTCGGCGGCTTGCCGCGCAATACGCCTGCCAGACGCACGACTCGGCCCTGGCGCTTGCCTCAGACCGTGCGCTTGACGTGCGCCTGAGCCTTCTTGCCAATGAGCAGGCCCTGGGGTTTCTTACCGCGCAGGAGCTTCTTGCGGCAACGGGCGGCGACACGGAGAGCATCCTGCAGGCGCTTGAGTCCCTGCGCTGGGGGCTTGCAAACGGCGGCATTGAGGCAAAGTCCTGTCCAGCTTACGAAGCGCGGTTTTCAGCTTTCGAGAGCTTTCTTGAAAGCCTCGGGCAAAACCCGGATCCGCAGGTGATCCTGCAGGTGCGGGAATTAAAAGCGGACTTTCTTGAAGAGCATAGGCCCCAGGTCCGCGCTCTCAAGGAAGGCGCACCGGCCGAAGGCTCGATCGCTGCAGCCGCAGGCGCTTCCGCGCACCGCAAAGAGATTTTGAAGAGGCGCCAGTCTCTGCGGCGCGCAAGGCTTGAGAAAAAGGCGCGCCTTCTCTCAGCGCTCTCAGACACTTCCGCGGGATCGATCGTGTGCGTGCTGGGGTTTTTAAAGCCTGCCGGTGCCGGAGAGCCTCTTGCGATTGACCGCACGCGGCCCTTTATTGTCCTTGACGATGAAGCCGTCTGCGAGTGCCTCTCAAGCTTTGAAGACGAACCCGGCCTTGCAAGCGTCATGCTGCGTCTTGCCGAGCACCCATCCTCAAAGGTGCGCGCCGCCGTGGCCTCAGGCGACATGCCGCGCGAGGCCTTTGAGCGGCTCGCCTCCGACGCCTCTTCAAGCGTGCGCCGCGAACTTTTGGAGAATCACGCGCTCACCTCGATTGCCGCGCCAGACGAGGTCCTTTCGCTCGTGGGCGACGATCCGACGATGCTCGATGCGTTTTGCTCTTCGCGCGGCTTTGACGGCGAAGAAGACGCGTGCTTTGACGAGGTCAGCCGCAGACTGCGCGAGAAGTTTTCGGACTCGCCGGATGCAATGGTGCGAAAGGCCCTTGCCTGGATCGAGCCGGACGAATAGGCCTTTTGCGGTTTGTGAAAGCCGCGCGCTTTTGCTCGGGATTTTGTCGGAGGCGGGCGCAAAAGGCTCAGACAAAATCCCGGTGTCTTTGATGCGGGAATGTGACAAAGAAAGCTGCGGCGGTGTGCCGGGAATTGGCGCTTTTCGCCTTGATTTTCGGGCTTTCCCCTGGTTTTTGCGCGTGATTTGAGGAAGTCTCTTTTATTCTTCCTTGGGGCGGCTTCGGGGCTTGCCAAAGGAGACCTTGCGCAGTGTGGCGGCGGCCATGCGGCAAGCCGGGTTTTGCTAGCATTTTCTGCGGATCAGCGATCGCTTGACCAGATCCAAAAAAGGTGCCTGTGGGGCAAGGCAGAGCGCTGCAGCGGGATTTGCGCACGCCGCCCGTGCCGGACCCGGACGCCTTTACACAAAAAATACAAGGAGAGACATTCATGAAACTCAATCGTCGTCAGTTTCTCGGATCGGCCGCCGCGGCGGCGGCCGTGGCCGGCGTTCCTGCGGCTGCCGAAGCCGCCGTTGTCGAAAAGAAGGCTGATCTGGTGATTGTGGGCGGGGGCCTTGGCGGCCTCTCGGCAGGCAACGCCGCCGTCAACAAGGGCGCCAAGCCCATCATTCTCGAAAAGCTCAAGTTCCTGGGCGGCGCAGGGCTCTTTCCCGAAGGGTCGCTGGGCGTAAATACGCGCTACCAAAAGGAGCACGGCATCACCACGAGCGTGCAGCAGATCATGGATGCGGCGCTGCAGTACCACCACTTCCGGTGCGATCCCGAGATTCTGCGCGTGCTCATCACCGAGTCCACCCGCACGATCAACGAAATCGAGGACATGGGCATTGAGCTGCGCGGCATCCGCACGACCTATCCCAAGGAAGAGTCGCTCATGTGCTGGCACCTCTTCAAGGGCGGCGCGGCGGCCGTGTGCGAGAAGTTTTTGGAAAACATCCGCCGCCGCGGCGGCGAGGTCCACACGGAAACCACCGCGACGCGCCTTATCACCGACAAGGGCCGCGTGGTGGGCGTTGAAGCCACGAGCCCCAAGGAAGGCAAGCTCATTATTCACGCAAAGAAGGTGATCATCGCCACGGGCGGCTTTGCGGCCAACAAGGAGATGCTCGCGCAGTACGTCTTTGACTCGTCGGCTCTCGGCATGGTCGAGCCCATTTGGCTGCGCGGCCCCGTGGTCGACGGCCGCACGGGCGACGGCATCAACATGGCGCGCCTTGTGGGCGCGGGCGTGGCCGGCATGCACGCGGTGGCGGGCAATGCGCCGTACCTGCCCGACGTTCCCCCGATCAATCAGTTCTCGGGGCCCGACGAGCTCAAGCAGGGCCGTTGCGCCCTCGCGCAGCCCTGGCTGTGGGTGGATCACACCGGACGGCGCTTTTTCAACGAGTCCCGCGGCTCGGTCTTTGTCGACGTCTACAACGCCATGACGACCGCAGGAGGCGTCTCCTACACGATCTTCGATCAGCAGAAGATGGACCGCATGATCAATCAGGGCGCCTTGCTGCCCTTTAACGCGATTGTGCTTGCCGGCGTGCCCTTGAAGCTCCTTCCGAAGACCTGGGAGATCGGCATGCAGCGCGGCTGGGCGTTCAAGGCCGACACGATCGAAGACCTTGCGCAGCAAATCGGCGTGCCGTCGCAGAATCTGCTTGAGACGATGAAGCGCGTCAACCAGTTTGCCAAGGACAAGAATGATCCGGACTTCAACCGCCGTCCGGAGCACCTTGAGGCCTTTGACCTCGAAAAGGGCCCCTACTACGCCTTGAAGGCGATCCGGTGCTTCTTCCTCACGCTGGGCGGCGTGACGGTTACGCCGCAGTTTGAGGCAAAGACCCCGCAGGGCGACGTGATCCCCAACCTCTTTGTCGTGGGGCAGGATATCGGCGGCCTGTACGACTCTTCCTACGATCTGCGCTGCGAAGGGTCGGCTTCGTCCTTTGCCATGACCTCGGGCCGCGTGGCGGCCGAAGTCGCTCTCTCGCAAATCGAAAAGGGCGTGTAGTCCAAAACCTCTGACCGCGTCCCGGCTTTTGGCAGCCTGATGCCGCCCCTTATTTCAGGGGCAAGACCGGGGCAGGGAAGAAAAGTGTCCGGGTCCCAAGACCCGTCATTGGGCGCCGTCGGCTAAAGTCCGGCGGCGTTTTTTAACGCGGCTTCCATGCGGCTTCTGCGTGGTTTCTACGCAGCTGCAGCCCGCTTGTTGAGGGCGAAGAAAAGCGCAAAGGCCGCAGCCTCAAGCAGCACGACGCAGACCGCAACGCTTGCAGGCCCGAAGGCATCGTAGGCAACGCCCATCAGGCTGCTGCCCGCAAGAAAGCCCAGACCGTAGACGACGTTGAAGATGCCGTAGGCCGTGCCGCGCTTGCGAAAGACGGTGAGATCGGCAATGGCCGAGCGCATGATCGTCTCGTGCGTCCCGAGCACGACGCCGTAGAGCGCTAAACCAGCCGCAGCAAGCGCAGCGCTTGAAGAAAGGGCGAGAAATGGAACGCCAAGCGAGCACAGCGGAATGACAAAGAGCGTGCGCAGCCCCGCCGTTTTCCTGCCCGAGCGCTCCTTGAAGACGTCGTAGAGCCGACCGATGACAAGAGCCGCGACGGCGTCGACGATCATTGCCACAGCGTAGAGCGTGGTGATCGAGCCGTCGGCCATGACGCCCTTGGACTTGAGGTGAAAGCCGATGATGGAAAAGGCAACGAGCCCGGCCGAGGCAAAAAAGGTAAAGGCCATGTAAAGCGGAAAGATGGCCGCAGGGCGCGCCTCTTCCGGGGCGGGGGCGGGCTCCTTGACAAGATTTGAGCGCGTCACGATCCACCAGGCGGCAAGCACGGCCGCCACTACAAGCACGACGCCAGCAAAAAGAAGCGTATAGCCCGTCTGATAGGCCGCCAGATCGTTTTGTCCGGTTTTAAAGAAGACAAAGGTAAAGACCAGGGGGCCTGCAAAGGCGCCGATCTGATCGAGCGCCTCCTGAATGCCAAAGACGATGCCGGTGCCGATTTTTTTGTCGGCCAACTGCGAGAGCACGGCATCCTTCGGCGGATTTCTGAGGGCCTTTCCGATGCGCTCAAGCAAAAAGAGCGTGCAAAGAACGGTGAGGTCTTCGGTAAGTCCCATGAACGGGACGACGATGAGAGAGGCGTAGCCCGCGATGATCAAAGGCCAGGGCCTTCCGGTGGCGTCGCAGATGCGCCCGGAGACCAGGCGCAGGGCGTAGCCCAGAAACTCGCCCACGCCGTAGAGCACGCCCATCATCGTGGCGCTTGCGCCAAGCAGGCTGAAGTACTGTCCGTTGGCGCTGCGCGCGCCCTCGTAGACGACGTCGCCAAAGCAGCTCACAAGGCCAAAGAGTAGGACGACGAGCAAAATGCTGCGCCGTGCTGAGATAGACGATGCTCGATCGGGCTGATGCGCGTCCTGCGGCATGTTGTTTTACCTCGTCAACCGACACTCGACAAAAAGCGGCCGGCAGGGACGGCAAAGAAGGCTTGCTGTGCAAAGGCGCCCCTGTCCGGCGCAAATCGAGCCCGATTCTACGCGCTCTGTTCAGTGAGCGATGCCGCCTTCAAACATCATCTTTGGAGACGATGTCAGGAAGAGGATTAGGGGGCTGCTCGAGAACGGAAGCTTTACAAACTTTGGGAGGCTCTTCGCAAACAAGCCCATAGGCAACCAGAAGCCGGTCGTAGTCGTCGTCTGCAATGGGAATTGTCATCGAATCATGAAGATCTTTGATTTTGTCGAGCTGCAAGACTCTGAACTGGCTAGCCCACTCAATATTTCGGTGACGATAAAGGAAGGAATTTCTGTAAAAATTGGATCGAGCCCCTCCTCCGCAAAAAATGACAGGCATGGCCATTATGTCTTTACGGGTAAGATATGGCTCGCAGTTGTGGCGCACTTTGAAAAAGAGTGAGGTCAATTTTCCAGAGAAATCATCATCGACAGTCTTTCCCTGGGTCGCAAGAGTAAGCCCTGAGAAATAATCTTGATAAGAATCTCGCAGGGGTTCGAGGAGAGCGAAGTTTATTTCAGAATCAATTTGCGTAGAGAAGTTTTCTAAGATATTTCTTTCGGTGGGGGTGAATTGATCCGATGCGGACGCTTCCTTGGTCATTTGTTGCAACCACTCCAACCTCCTGCGGTGACAGTTGGTGGTCCCTAGTTGCTCGACACTCATAGAGTATGCCGCTCTGAAAAGACTTCCGTCGTTGAACGACCGGGTCAGAGAAAATGACGAGATGTCGACAGTGCCTGAGCCGATGTCAACAAGCGTGTAGTTGCCTTTATTATCATCCGAGGTTGGCTGATTCCGTAAAAATCCGGCGACGGCGGCACACACTTCAGGAACGGCCTGAAAGTAGTCTGGGTCAATAAGCTCTTCGCTCTCTTTAAGCTCAATTTGCGAGACGTCTTGAGCTTGCGTTAAAGTGATTTCACCAGGGTACTCCGACAAAATCCACGCGTGGTAGAGCAGAGTGCGCCAGGTGTTGGTATGGTTGTCAATGTCGACGGACGGGTAGCCAATAACGCATTCCCAAGCGATGGACTCTTTGTCATATTTTGAAAGATTACTGAATATCCAACTTCGGATATGGCGGAGAACGAGCGCGAGGAAAATAGTGACATTCAAGCGGTTTTTCATGTCCTGAGGGGCTTCAATCAAGTCAATTTTAAGTGACGAACTGACTTTTTTTTCCTGTGGATCAAGCGTAAAGCTCCCGTTGCTACGCTGGCGAAGGATTGTTGGCAACAAATAAGCGGTAATGCCATCGGCATTAAGAAACGGGATGGCAATGAAATGTAGTCCCTCCTTAATGACAACTTTGACACTGGAGGTTCCGAAGTCAAGCCCAATTTTTATTTCGATTTGACTGCCATCATCAAAATGAGTATCGATGCCGGCATCCTCAATCGCCAAGAGTGAAAACGCTTGCTCATTGTTGTGCGTGGGGAAATAGAATTTTGCTCCCGGTTTAATGTGGGTAATGCGGGAGTGTTTGATCTCTGGGGGTTGTGGCCGGGTAGAATTTTGGGCGACCTCGGGTTGTGCGGTGTAATATTTCAGAGGAGCTGCGGGTTTGACCGTCCTCTTTATTGTTGGTGTCGATTGTGCAGCACTCAAGGTGCGCTGCATTGACGACGCAGTGGCTGCTGCAGGGCGTCTTTTAGTATATGAATTGACGCCCTTTCTCGTGTGTTGAAACTTCTTTGCTGTAGCCTTTTGTTCGATGTGGGCTCCAATAAAAGTTTTGCGTTTCCTGCCTTTTTTGTTAAATGATGGGTTGACTTGTGTCTTTCTTGTTTCAGTGACGATAGGAGCACCGAATTTCTCAATCAATTGTTCCCTAAGACTTTGGCTCATGGCTGCCCCTGAAAGACGATAATTCCGCTGGAAAAAGGTACGCGATTGTTGGTCTGCTCTTTGAGACTTAATTCTGCCTCTGCGATGCGGGCTGAAAGTTCTTTTTTCTTTTTCTCAAAGGTGTTGCTGAAGATCTTGCGGAGGCCTTCCGAATTGTTCTTATTTTTTTCCAAGTTCATTATTTGTTCATCCAGGCGAATTTTTAACGCCTTAATTTTGTTTTTGTTAATGCTTTCGATCATTGAAAGGTTCTCTTGAGCGCTTTGGAGGACGGAGGCTCGATAGGATTCAAATTGTTCTGAAAGATGATCTTCGGCGTCAGACACTGCAGATAGGATCGCATCATCCGAGGGAAGGGTTCGAAAATTAAGCAAATCGCGTCCGTAACGAGCAGCATGCGTAATCAAGATTTCTGAGTCTTCTTCGGATAAAAAAGTTAGTGTTTCCATATTGACGGCAACATAACCAATTTTGCTGCGTCTGCGAAACTCTCCTTTCAGCCTGATTTCCCAAAGTTGAGCCGAGAAAGCGTAGGTTCCGTAGGGAATGTTTTGATAAATTCCCCCACAATCCTTTCCGGGTGAAAGGACAATTGCTGCAGTTTTTTCGTTGGAAATTTTATTGGTTTTTCTCCAGTAAGAGATGTAGCGGATGAATGGATGGCCTTGGGTTACTCTCTCAATTCCTCGAGGTTCGATTCCCTGTTTATTGACGAACCGTAGAAGAAGTGAAGGATTGGAAAGAATTTCAGTTGGGGCCAAATCGCTGAATCTGTCGTGGAAAAAGTGTTCAAGGCCTGCTCTCGCCTGACTAGAGAGTTCAATTGAGTAGAGGTTCTCCCCTTTGTGGATGAGCCTTGATCCACCCTCTTCTTGTCGGCAAAAGCCTTCGACATAGGCCTTGAGGTCGTCCCCTGTTACGTACCGCTGAAGTCTCTGAACATCGGCCAGTTGTGAGCGCATGAGATCGTAGAGGATGGAACTCCCTTTTGCTTCCTCTTCGTGCAATTTGCGGCGCTCTATAGCCATGGCGGCCTGCTCAATATGTTGTTGCACTTGTTCTGGAGTGAGCTTCTTACAAAATAGGTCCTTGGTTAATTTATCCAGTTCCTCACCGAGAACATCCTCTGCCACCCCCAGTGTTCTAGTAAAGACATCCAGCCGTTCCAAAAGGGTTCGGTAAATTTTCTCTTCAATGGTATCTTGGTAAAAGAAGTTGATGATCGTAATGACGTCTGATTTCTGTCCAATACGGTCAATACGGCCGATTCGCTGCTCAATGCGTGCGGGATTCCAAGGCAAGTCGTAGTTGACCATACAGTCTACAAACTGCAAATCAACGCCTTCTGCCATAACTTCTGAGCACAGCATGACATCGAATTCTCCCTTACGGAACTGCTCGACGATTACTTGCCGTTCATTGCGCTCAACGGATCCATCTACGCGTCGGCAGGAAATTCCATAATCATGAAGTTTTCTTTCGAGGTAACGTAGCGTTGCTTTGTAAAACGAAAAGACGATGATTTTTTTTGAACCATCGGCAATTTTTTGCTCATGAATGACTTTCAGGAGTTCTTCCAACTTTGAGTCATGATCCAGGCACAGACCACTGTGACTGAATGAGACAGCAATGTTGTGCAGTTCCCTCAGCAACGGACTAACTTCTTGCTCTTCATTTCCTTCAATGGAGGCTTCCTCCAGAGCATCGTCAAGGTTTGGTTTTCTCTCAATGGCAGGATGGTGCAGCCAATATTCAAATGACGCAGACAAGCTGCTTGACATCATTTGCTGGGAAAAGCTTAAGATGAACCCCGGCGGATAGTCCAGACCATAGCAGTAATGGTACACGGCAGAGGTAATTCTGCGGTAATATTCTCTTTCGTCATCATTGAGATTAATAGCCCGTCGAGCAACTTTACGTTCAACACGCCTTTCTTGAACATCTCGCTTGAGTGTTCTGGTCATGATGCGTGTCAAGGGATTGAGATGATTGATGCGTTCTATCAAGCGAATTTTAAAACTTTTGTCTTGAAGTTGCTCTTTATTCAGAGAGTCGCTTAAAATGTTTTTTATTTCTGTGGTGTCAGCTCCATAAATTTCTCGTAGATTTTTTAGATACAGTAGATCGTCTCTTAATTGTCCTGGAGTGATCTTCCCTCCGGCAATCCCTGCTTCGATCTCTGTTAAAGGCCCGTTAAGTCTGACAATATCGTCAAGAGCCTCTTGATAGGGGAAGGTGGTGGGATCCAAAATATTGAGCAGGCTGAAGAGATTGTCGTTTCCTGTTTGAACGGGAGTTGCTGAAAGAAAGAGCGTATTTTCCGAGAGGATGCGCACGTTGGCCACTGTCCGGTGCTGCTGCGTTTTGGCATTGCGGAGACGGTGCGCCTCATCCACAATCAGCATTTGAAAAATGTCTCCTCGAGCATCGATTTTCTCGAGAAGAGAAGCCAGTCTGGCGCGAGGGGTTCTTTCAATCTCCTTATCTGACAGTGCATCCCAATTTTTTGGAGCTCTGATTCTTTCATAGCTGGTAATGAAAACTCCAGCTCTCCGAATCCCGGAACTAATTTCTTGAATAGCTTGATACAGCTCCAAGGCGTCCACGATCTGCGCAGAGATGGAAAATTTTGACTGAAGTTCAGCTCTCCATTTTTCACATAACTGAGAGGGGCAGATCACGAGCAGTCTTTGAGCATGCTGACGCATGGTGAGTTCGGTCCAAATCAACCCCGCTTCAATGGTTTTTCCCAAACCGACCTCGTCAGCAATCAGCAGACTGTTGCTAAAGGAATTAAAAAAGGTCAAAAGGGGCTTGAACTGGTACGCAAAAAACTCAGTGTTCGTCAGGTTATAGCTATAAATCATGTCCTCGATTGAACCGCTTAACCTGTAATGGACAAGCGAATCGCAAAGAGAAAGCCGCCTCCCGTATATGTGCGATTCAATCAGCCCGAGAGTTGTCTCATCACTTTCCCGTACTGGTTCCAGTGTCGCGATGCTGACCTCGTCGGTTACTCCATTGTCCCACTTAACTCTTTGTTTAATCTTCTTTCCGATTTTTCTTGGATTCCCTGCCAAGATAGTGCCCGTGGAGGTGGGATTTCCCTTGGGTTGGACGCGGGTGCCGGGAGAGAAGGGTTCAAGTTCAGACATAACAAAGAGAATTTAATGGTAAATTGCTTGGCAAAAAATGAAAGAATAAATTTAAAGTTTAGGATGTCAAGCTATCTGACTAGGATTTCAAAATGAAAAAAAGCCAAGCAAAAATGCTGGATCAGCGGCTTCTCCACAGGCGGGGAACTGAGGTAAAAATCGCCAATTTGCACAGATTGGAATACAAATTAATTACAGACGTAACCAGCTGCGGAAAGACGTATTTGGCAGGAGCGCTGGAGAATGCCGCTTGTGAAAAAGGCTACACAGTTGCTTACTACCGACTGGCCAAATTGCTCGCGCAAATGGAGGCGGCGCTCATGAGACCCGTCATGTTCCACAGCAAATTTTTAAGTCAATTTCGCAAGCTGGATCTCTTGGTTCTAGACGATTGGGGAATTGGCAGAATCAAGGATTCACTGCGCCCCTGCCTGCTCGAGATGATAGATGAGATACACGAGAACACAAGCATCCTGATCGTGTCGATACTGTCATTAAAGAACAGGGTGTTGGAGGACGCAAGGAATTAACCCCTTCGGACTTTCATCGTGGACCCA
>DYBN01000022.1 GCA_019418605.1 Sutterella sp.
CCGTCAATCAAGGCTTCCGGCGCGATTTTGTCCAATTTGGTATAAAAGTCGGGTTTGAAAGAGTGAGCCGAAGGTTCCCGACCTGGGGGCGAGTAGGTTGACAGTGCGGAGGCCGCCACGAAAGGGTGCAAGGGCAGTTGAGGGCTCGATGAGAAGGCAGGTCCCGCAGGCTGAAGTAGCCTGCTGAGGGTGCTTGCGCGGCATCATCGAGGCGGGTCTCCGGGCTGGGAGAGACGCCGTGCACGCAAGGCGCGCGTACCGAGAGCAGCAAAGATGATGCTGATCTGCCACAGGTGTCGCAGGTCGGATACTCAGAGAGCGAAAACCCTAATAGGCAGGATGGGGTTTTAGAGATGCATGCAGGGCATTGATTTGAAAGGAGAAGTTTTTGATGCTGATGCAGCTTGAAGAGAGCTGATTTTGAATGCCTGAACGTTGCTTGACAAAAGTCAATACCTCAGGGGGGGGGTACTACCTTGGAGGTAGTTGCCCGCCGGCAAGCCCCGGGCGCTTGAGTTTGCGTATGACCTTTTGACAGGTGAATTTATGAACAAGGCATTCAAGGTTTTGTGGAATCGAGTGAGAAACTCCTACGTCGTTGCCTCCGAGGCGCGCGCCTCGCGCGGCAAGGCCGGCAAGGCGGCAAAGACGGTGGCGGCGGCCGCGGTGGCGGGCGCTTTGGCCTTTGGCGGTGCGGCGTTTGCAGAAGGTGCCCCTATCACCAACGACAGCTTCGGCAGTGGCGATAACCAATACTCGTCAACGAAGTTTATTTCTGGCAACGGCCAGAGCTTGGTGATTCAGACGGATGGTGACGCTCGGCAGCTTCTGGTGGCAATCAAGAGCGCTGCTGCAACGGGGAACTTTGAAGCGCTGCGTGCCGCTCTTGGCACGGGCGGAGGCAAGGCGACGCTGGTTGGACTTGCCGGCGGCAGCAACGTGCTTGACGCCACATCGTTTGATACCGTTGAAGGTTATGCAAATTTCATTGAAGGGCTCACTGACGGGCTTTTGGGTGATCCGCTCAAGCCGGTGGGCGAGCAGCTCATGCCTATTGTTGACAAGTGGAGGGACCTGACTTCTGATGATGGATCGGGTATCAATAGGTTTGATGGCGATCTGAAAGGCGATACCACCTTGGAAATAGGAGATAAAACCGGGGAAAGACAAAGCAATCCTCTTCTGGTCGCCACTGTTGCCGCTGACCGCGTTGTCAATGCAGGGTTGGTTGATACTGGCTACGAGGTCACATCTGTTGAGCTGACTCGAACGGGCAATTCCAGTACAAGCGTTTACTCTGGAAATATTTTGGGTTTTGTCGGCGGGAGTTCTGCCATAAATGTCTCTGGCTTGGCGTTGACTGCAACACTTGGAAGCCTGAACCCAAGTTTGACTGCACGAGCATCCGAAACCCACGTCACGCTCGATGGGTCGTCGTCCATTGAGGTAAAGGGTACCTCAACCGTGGCCGGCTTGATTGGCGCCGGATCGGCGATTGCCTTGGGAGGAACAAGCACCTCCACGGTAACCGGTCAATCCAATATCACCATCGATACCAACGTCTCGTCTGCAGGGTATGAGGGCGTTGCTGTCGGCGTGATTGGCGGCGGACTGGCCGCCGCGACCATGGGAGGCCAGAGCACGGCGACTGTTGGCGCCGATACGCAGATAGACTTGAACGGAGGTCTGCTTGTCGGAGCCGTGGGCGGCGGTGCGGCCGTTTCCGGAGAAATCTCGTCGGTGGTCAAAAGTTTGCTGACAGGTTCGAGTTATGAGAACAACATCATTTTTGATGAGAATTTGGTGGAGGCAGGCGGGACTGCGACTGCCGAGTCTCAGGACGTCTTCCTCAACATTTCTCCGGAAGCAACAGCCGTCGGTGTGATCGGCGGCGGGTTGGCTGCGGCGCAGGCCATGGGCGACAGCGCCACGGATTCAACTTCTACGGCTGAAACCAAAAACGTTCACATCACCCTTGGCACGCAGGGCAAAGGGTCTGCTTTTGAGGATTACGAGACCGACAAGAAGCCTTTCTTTGACGGCGTCGAGTATGTCTTTGGCCGCATTGCCGACTACCTTGAAGGTCAAGAAGTCCCCGAGTTTGAGCTTGTCGGGGATGCAATCGAAAACTTCGATCAGCCCGGCGTGACGATCGGTGTCATCGGCGGCGGCGTTGCCTTGGCCTACCAAGCCAATGCTGAAACGGTTGGAGAGCTTGCTCATTCGGCCTACGCACAGACGTCGACGAAATCCGTCACCATTGATGTCAAGAGCGGCTACAACGTCGGCATCTTCGGCAGCGGCTTGGCTGCCGCATCGGCCGGCAAGGCTCAGCAGAGTGATGAATCGACGGATAAAGGTGCCAATGCATCCTCCTCAGTGGAAGATGTGACCATCAACGTTACCGGCGGGGAAACCATCGGGTTGATGGGCGGCGGCATCGCGCTTTTCACCGGCACCAGCGAACCCAACGACGGAATCGGCGCTCAGGCTCAGACGGGTACAGTCAACATCAATGTGGGGTCTGAGAGCGAGACGGCTTCCGTTGACGGAATTGTCGGCGGCGGTCTCGCCGTGGACGACACAAACGGCGCAGTCACCAACGCGCTCTCCGACGTGGATTCGGTCAACATCACCCTCGGAGAAGGTGCGTCGGTTGGTAAGCTGCAGTTCGGTGCTTTTGGCGGATCATCGCAGCCGAATGGCTCGAGTCCTGAAGATCTGAGTGATTATTGGGAGTCGGTGACCTACGCGATGACGCAAAATGATGCGGCCGTCATCGGCGGCGGCATCGCGGCCGGCGGCGCTGACGATAATAAGGTCGGCGCTCATGTCGGGACAGTTACGCTCAACCTGGACGGCGGCGACGTTGGCACCGAGACTGTCAAGGGCAACGTCTACGGCGGCGGCCTGGCGACCGACGGCGGCAATTCAGCCGTTGACACGGTCGTGGTGAATGTTGACGGTTCGACCGTCTACGGCAACATCTACGGCGGCGGCATCGCCCTTGAGGGAATCTACTCGCAGGATTACGTGAATCAATCGCAGACCAGCGTAGAGAACGTCGCGATCACTCTGTCGCGCGGTGCGGTGCACGGCAATATTTATGCCGGCGGCGTTGGCGACCGTTCAACTGTTGAGTCGGCCAACATCATCATCGAAGCTGCCGATGTCTTCCAAGGCACTGTTCTCGACGGCACGGGCGCGGGCACCGCGATGCTTACCATCAATCCTGCCGAGTACGCCTTCGACGACGGTCAAAAGGTTGTGGGCTTTGACACCATCAAAGCTGACGGCACCGTCACGAACCTTGCCTACGATTTCGACATTAAGGACAGCACGACCATTGAAAACGGCACGGTTGAGTTCTCCTCGATTACCGGCGCAGACGGCAAGACGCTTGCAGTCGGCACGGAAGAGTCGACGGCAACAGCCGTGTTTGCCCAGGACGCTCTCGCCCGCCAGGATGCGGGCGGCATCCTGACAATCGACGTCGCCAACGGCTTTGCGGCGTTTAACAGCGACGTCGCGACCGCCGCATCGGTTGCCGCCTCGCAGCAGACGCAGTCGGCAGCCTATGTGACCGGCACTCTGGATTTGAGCAAGACCTTGGTGCTTCTGGGTGACGCGGCCTCTACAACGCTCGGAAACGGCCTGGCCGTCGGCGCCAGCGGCACGCTCATTGCCGATGCCGCAGGCGATACGGCAATCAACGGCGCAACAAGCTTTGCTTCAGAGTCTGAGATTCACTTCACGAACGTTGCCGCCGCGGTCGACGACAACAAGAAGGTGTTGATCGATCTTGATGAAGCTGATCCCCAGACGACGGTCGACAACGTGCTCTTCGTCGCCGAGCGCAAGGCGGACGGCTACACCTTTGCCCGGCGCTCTGCCGATCAGCTCGGCGCCGTGGGACTTTCGGACTTTGATGATCTGGACTTCCTTGCACAGGTCAACGGCTCGGCATCGACAAACCGCGGCGCGCGCTTTGTGAGCGGCTTCCTCGATGAAGGCGCCGCAGGCGTCAACAGCAGCAACCGTTCGCAGCAGCTCAATGCCGCCGTGAACCTTGCCACGGCCGCCGGCGTGCAGACCGCCGCGATTGACGGCACGATGATGGGAATTGAGGCGGCCAACAAGCGCGCCTCCATCATCAATAACTTCGCCGACGGCGGCGAGCTCTTTG
>DYBN01000023.1 GCA_019418605.1 Sutterella sp.
TGTTGGAGGACGCAAGGAATTAACCCCTTCGGACTTTCATCGTGGACCCACTTCGGACGCTAGACATTGACCCGGGAATTTGACCCGGGTTTTCTTTCTCCTTTCTGACTTTAAGCAGAGGGGGCAGAGCCGGAATCCGCTGAGGCCGTAGGCCGAAGCGGGTTCCGGCTCTGCCCCCTCTGCGCGCGCGCCGCCGAAGGGCCCCCCGCGGGCGCGGGGGGCCCGTACGGTACGCTGTTACAGTATCAATCCGACGCAGCCGGAGCAGGGCTCGGCAACGCATCCCCGGGGTTGCCAGAGCGCTCACCCAGTAACGTCATGAGCTTCTCGGTGAGCTCTCGGGTCTGTGCCGCCAGATCCAAGAACTTCCGTTGCTCCTGCCTGCTTTCCTCCCGAGCCGCTCGCGCCTGTTCCTGCGCCAGCGTCATGGCCTGTTCGGACTGAGCCAGCCGTGCCTCAAGCCTTGCTTTCTGCTCTTGGACGGCGGCAAATTGCGCTCGCCACAGCTCCTCCTTGGCCTCTTTCTTCTCGGCCTCGGCGAGAATCTCATTTGCGGCCGCCATCAGCCTGGCGGCTTCGGCTTGCTCGATTTCAACGCAACGGTTCGCCTTGTCCTGGATTGCTTCGAGTCGACGCAACAACATGGGAGTAACGATCTCCCAAACGGCTCGGCCGATGGCTGCCTCTTCCTCGGGGGAGAATGACGGCGGCATCTGCCCGCTTTCGACCATCTTGGACAGACGCCATTGCTTGACGGCCTGTGAGATGGTCGTGAGAGATCCAGCACCGGCACGCGCTCTCAGAGTCCTTAGACTCGGCAGTGGTTCGCCGTGGGCCTGCGCTTCATCGAGCAGCTTGAATACGGTTTCCTTGACTGTCATTGTCTGTCTCCGTATCACTGTACTGTATCGGTTGCCGTGCTCTTGTCATCAGCCGCAAGCTCGACGGCCAATGCCCCGTTTTGCCCGGTGATGAGCTCACAGTCCGATCCAAGCTCGTCGCGGATGCGGGTTTGAAATTCATCGAGCCGATAACTCCTTCCTTGGAGTTTGATGAGATGGCAGTGGTGCACCAAGCGGTCAACAGCCGCCACCAACGTCGGGACTTGATCCGGTCTCGGCATAAACCAGCCGGCCGGCATCGTGCTTGATGTGATGATGACGCTGCGGTGCGCGGCGTATCGAGAACGGATCAGAGCGCTGAACAGAGTGCAGTCCTCGGGGTTTGGATCGTCTTTGTTGCCGACATCATCGAGGATGAGGAGCTTGATCTGGTTGAGTTGCTTGAGCTTTTCAGTCAGCGCCCCCGTTTGCTGCCAGTGCCTCATCTCGCACAGGAGGCTTTTTGCCTCGACAAAAAGAGTCCTGTAACCTTGAGCGATGGCTCGCCTGCCGATGGCTACGGCCAGGTGGGTTTTGCCCACTCCCGATGCACCTTGAAGAAGGATGTTCTCGCCGGCGTTGATCCACTTGCAGATTGACAGGTCTAGCAAACACTGTCTGCTACGTTGATCAATTTTGCTCAGGTCGAAGTTTTCGAATGTGGCCGGGGTCGGAAAGCGAGCCATCGTCAACTGCATTTCCTGCCTGTGACTCTGGCGGCGTCGCAGGGCGATGCCGAAGATGGTGCGCACGGCTCCTTCAAGCGGCATCTTCTGTCGCTCACACTCGGCGATGATGTCGTCAACATCTGAGAGCACCTGCCAGAGACGCAGACCGACCAAGGTTTCTGGCAGAGAGGGCCATGTTTGGCCGGTTAACGACAAGGCTTTTGAGTTTTCCATATTTATCTCCTGATTATTTGCCCCGCTTTCCCCGGGGGCTGAAGGGGTTTAAAAAGGGATTTCGCCATAGGCATCCAATGGGTTGGGGGCAGACGCAGCAGCGCGCACATGCTTGACGGAGGCTGGAGCGGCATCGTCGCGCTTGTAGTGAAGCATGTTGTCTCTTGGGATTTCGGCTTGCAGTACGATGACGCCGCTCAGGTCCATGACGAGCACCTCGCCGTTGACCCGAAGTGAAACCAAGACGCATTTTTCGGCCATTTCCATGCCCAGCTGGAAGGTGACCCCATAGATGCTGACCTTTCCTTTGGCAGTC
>DYBN01000024.1 GCA_019418605.1 Sutterella sp.
TTTTTGATCATGAGAAGAAACCCGCGCATACCCGATGTGCTTTCGTTCACCTGATGCGCCGGCAGGTGTTTCGGCATCAAGTTCAAAACGGCGATGTCCGCCCAGCGTACGCAAAGCAATTTTGACAAGTCCCTTGGCGGCCCAACGCCGAATGGTGCTGGCAGAAACGCCGTAGCGGCGGGCAACGACCCCAATTGAGCAGAGTGTCATGGCAATCTCCACGAGTTGTTTCCCCTTGGCTTGCCTTAACCTTAACGTGCTCCAAACAATCTCTTATGACAAAATTTTTAGAATTTGTGTTTGCTAGTTAAAACCCTTGCCAGCACGGCGGCTTTCCGGCCGGTCAGACCGATGGGCGGCTAGAGTCGGGGCACTTGCAATATGCAGGCTAGCGATCGTAGAGCCGCTCCCAGAGCTGTCTGTTCGACTTGTGTGACAACTGAAGCTCCTAAATCTGAGATGCTCAGGCGGAGTTTCATCCTTGAAGTCAGGCGAAACGAGCGTCAAAAGCTTTGAGAAACTGGCGATCAAATAGAAAGTATGGTTTCTATTTAATCGATAGAGTACTGTCTATAAAAAAGTTGGCGCCACAACGGCAGGAGAGCTCTTTTTTTACTTTTACCGGGACATCGCAAGAAAAGAGATTGACCTGTTGATTCGCGAAGGCGACACTTATTACCCGATTGAAATCAAGGCAACGGATACTCCGCGGCGCAGCATGCTCAACAACTTCGGCGTGCTCAAGGGCAACACAATCAAAAGAGGCCCGGGCGCCTTGATATGCACCTGTCCTGAAGCACGGTATCTCACTGAAGACGTCGTTGCATTGCCCGTCTGGGATCTGTAGCCGTCTGCAAAAGACGACTGACAGTTGCGCGGAAATCGCCTTCCGCAAGCGGCACTTTGTTTTTGTTTTCGAACTTTTTGGCCTGCCTGCGTCATGCTTCTCATGCCGGGACGTCTGTTATGCCTGTCATGACTGGAGTCGAGAGATCAACGCCCGTTCAGCGCCCTGAGAGTTGCACTCTTTCAACGCCCCTCCGGTCTCATCACCTCGAAACAGCCTCGCCCCCAGACGCTCTTGAATCCACCTGCGGCCCGACGCTTTCTTCGGCAGCCCAGTCGTCACGATAGCGCACCCAGCGCTTGACTGCCTTTTTCAACTCTTCGATGACCACGCTAATCACCTTGGGCTGATAGCGGTGCTTTCGGTACACGAGATAGCTCTGGCGGATTTTCCCGTTGTATTCGGCAAAAAGCCGCACCAGCTCCTTGTGCTTGGCCGCCTTGGCAATCGGAATCATCCCGACGCCGCCCATGGCCCGGACCTCGTCGGCGACGGCAAGGATGTCGTTGACGACCAGGGCGGGAGAAATATCAAGAACCTCCGAGAGAAGCTCCCCCTTGTACAACGGCATCGTCTTTGCGTCGTAGTTGCAAATCCACGGGCAGCGCTCAAGGTCGGCCACGCTCTTTGGAGCCGGTCTGTCCTTGAAGAAGTTCTGGTGGGCGTAGATGCCGAGCTTTGTTTTGTAGATCGGCACGGCCACGCAGTCTCCCAACTCGGACAAGTCGTCAAACGTCATCAGGATGTCGGAGTTGACGTCAAGCGAAGCGATCAAAGGCGACTGGTTGATCGTCACGATCACCTTGATGTTCGGGTAGAGCGTGCGCAGGCGCCGCACGGCGTGGCGCACGACGTCGTAGAAAAAGGCCCTCGGCACCGTCAGGCGCACCGATCCCTGCAGCGTGTGCTGCTCGCTTTGCACGGATGCAAGAGCGCTGTCGAGCTGCCAGAGGTTGGGGTGCAGGGCGTCGAAAATCCTCTGTCCGAGCTCAGTGGGCACGAGCTCTCGCTTGTGCGGCTGCACAAGCGAGGCGCCAAGGCGCACCTGCAGCGCGCTCAGGCGGCGCGAAAGCGTGGAGGCGGGCATCTCAAGCTGCCGGGCGGCCTTCGTGAGCGACCCGTTCTCAATGACCGCGCAGAAAAGAAAGATGTCGTCGAGATTTCCATAAATGGAATTGTTGTTTTTCATAAGAGGTGTCGATTCCAATTTCGGCAAAGACTACCATAGCCCTGATCGCACCGTAACGAAAACTGCGCAGATTTTCTTTGAAGCGGTCAAACCCCAAACCAACCAGGACACTCACAATGCTGACCTTTTCAAGACGACATCTGATCAAGGCCGCGGGTTTGAGCTCGGTGTTCGGAATGCTCGGCATATCGCTTGATCCTCTGCAGGCGGCCGAACACGCCAAAGGAGTCAAGCTCAATCCCAAGATGAAAGACGGCTGGCACTACGGCCACTGCCGCATGTGCATGCGCGGCACCTGCCCGAACATGTACCGGGTCGAAAACGGCATCGCCGTGGAAATCATGGGCAATCCCGCCACGCCGACAACGCGGGGAGCGCTCTGCGCCAAGGGCCAGAGCATCCTGCAGAACACCTACAACGCCTACCGCGTCAAGGCGCCCATGAAGCGCACCAATCCGAAAAAGGGGCTCGACGTCGATCCGCAATGGGTCGAAATCTCCTGGGAGGAAGCCCTTGACACGGTCGCCAAGCGCTTAGCCGACATCCGCAGGCGCGATCCCCGCCGGTTCCTCTATCAGGTGGGCTTCGGCGACATGGACTTCTTCTGCACCTTCATGTTTTATTTTGCGCAGTGCTACGGAACGCCGAACTTTGTCAAGAGCAACGGCATTCTCTGCACGCTGCACTACGCCTCGGACCTCGTGCAGGGCGTCTTCCCGGGCTCGGTGCCCGATGCCTCGTACTGCCGCTACTTCATCGCCATCGGCTTGAACGTCGGCATGGGCATCGGCTCGTGCGAGGGCGGCACGCGCGGCATTTTCGACCTGATGTACGAGGGCAAGAAGGACTTTCGCCTTGTGGTGGTCGACCCCCGCTGCAGCCCCGAGGCAAGCAAGGGCGAATGGGTGCCGATTCGTCCGGGCGGCGACCTTGCCTTCCTGATGGCGCTCGTGCACTGCATCCTGTACGAAATCCGCAGGATCGACGACCACTTCCTGAAGTGGCGCTCCAACGCCCCCTACCTCATCGGTCCCGACGGCCACTACGCCCGCGGCAAAGACGGCAAGCCGCAGATTCGAGACCTCGCCGACGGCCGCGTCAAGTCCTTTGACGACAAGTCGCTCAAGGATCCCGATTTGTGGTGCGAAAACATCGAGGTCAACGGCGTCAGGACCAACGCGGCCATGGTGCTCGTCAAGCGGGGCTTTAAGGACACGACGCCGGAGTGGGCCGAGAAAATCTGCTGGGTTCCCAAGGAGCGAATCCGTCAAATTGCCAAGGACTACATCGACAACGCCCGCATTGGCGACACAATCAAGCTTGCCAACAGCAAGGGCGAAATGGTCGAAATGCCGGTGCGCGGCTCGATGATCGAGAGCAAGCGCGGCGTCAAAAACCAGCGCGACGGCGTGCCGTGCGATCTGATGTGCAAGATGCTCGCCATGCTCATCGGCGGCATCGACGTGCCCGGCGGCACGGTTGCCAAAGCGCGCAGCCCCTACCACCTCAAGCCCGATGCCGACGGCGTCGTCGAACCCAAGGGAGAGGCGCGCGACAATCCGATGAGCTATCCGCCCAAGCACATCAATCTGAGCGACTACTTCCCGCACAAGCACACGCTGCCGGTGCTCGCCTACAAGGTTTGCCAGGATCCGAGAAAGTACGGCTTTGACTACGAAATCGAGGCTTCGCTTACGGTGGGCTCCAACCCCGTGGCCTCGACCACCGAGCCCTACGAGGTCGTCAAGGGCGTGCTCAACATTCCCTTTGCCGTCAACATCGCCTATCACTACGACGAGATGGCGCAGCTCTCGGACATTCTGCTTGCCTCCAACTCGGTGCTCGAGCGCGAGTCCGTCAACTGCTTTGAAGGCGCCTTCGACCTCTCCACGATGGAGACCAACAACCAGCGCCTGATGATGTACCGCGATCCTCTGCCGCCCATCTACAACACGCGCCAGCCCCAGGACATCATCATCGAACTGTGCGACCGCATGGGCATGATCGACGAGTTCAACGCCAATCTCAACAAGGTGGGCGTGGTTTTGGGCGAGGTGACGACCGTGCAGCTTGATCCCGAAGAGCAGTTAAAACCCGGGCGCCGCTACACGATTTCCGAAATCTGGGACAAGGGCGTGCGCAAGGCCTTTAACGGCCGGGGGCTCGACTACCTCAAGAAAAACGGACTCATCGTGCAGGAGCGCGCTCCGGCCGAGGCCTACAACTCGTACTGGTACAAGGACGGCGAGACGCGCTGCCCGATCTACTTTGAGCGCACGCTGCGCTCGGGCGAGCGCCAGCGCGCCTTCTTCAAGAAGTACAAGGACAAGATCTATCTGCCCGACTTCGACCCCGAGGAAAACCTCAAGTACTTCGAGGCCGTCATCAAGTGGCGCAGCAAGAAGATCCTTGAGGTGAAGTCCACGGACAAGTATCCGCTCATTGCCACCAACTTCAAGACGCCCACTTCGCCCTCGCGCTGCGGCGGCGTCGACCAGATGCCCTGGGTGGTTGAGGCAAGCGAAACGTTCGACCCGCAGTTCGGCAAGGTCTGCATCAATCCCAAGACCGCCGCGCACTACCAGCTCAAGGAGGGCGACGTCATCTGGGTCGAGAGCAAGAACGGCCGCACGAAGGGCCCGGTGCACCTATCCGAACTTTTCAGTCCGGGCACCGTCAACATCGCGGGCTCTTTGGGACGCTTGGTCAAGTCTCTGGGCGAAAAAGCCTACAACCGTCCGATGTACAACATGCTTTGCAACGGCAAGCCGAGCGAGAGCTGCCCCTTCCAAATGGGTGTTGAGAACAACGTTGCCGTTCGCATTTACAAGGCCACGGGCCTTGTCGAGGGAGGAGTTTGCGTATGCGCTTAGCAATGATCATCGACACCCGCCGCTGCTACGGGTGTCTGGCCTGCGTGGTGGCCTGCAAGGCGGCCAATGCAACCCCGCCGGGACATTTCCGCTGCAAAGTCAAGATTGGTGAAAAGGGCAAGTTTCCGAATTCGACGCAGACGTTTTTGCCGACGCTGTGCAACCACTGCGAGGATGCGCCCTGCATCCGCGTTTGCCCGACGGGCGCCTCGTATCGCGACGAGGCGGGCGTCGTGCGCGTGGACGCCGAAAAGTGCATCGGCTGCCAGATGTGCATGAACGCCTGCCCGTACGACGCGCGCTCTTTTTACACCGACCCCAATCCCAGCTACTGGAAGGACGAGGGACACGGGCCCGACGAGTACGAGAAGCTGCGCTACAAGGAGCACCGCCTCAATACGCCCGACAAGTGCGACTTCTGCGCGGACCGCCGCGCACAGGGGCTGCCGCCGGCCTGCGTGGCGACCTGCGCGGGCAAGGCGCGCATCTTCGGCGACTTGGACGACCCGAATTCTGAAATCGCAAAGATGATGAAGAAGTACAACCCCAAGCCGCTTAATCCGGAGCTAAAGACCAAGCCGCGCGTCTTTTACATCACGGACGAAAAGAATTGCCCTGAAGAACTCATGGAAGGACACAAGGCAAGGGCCAAGGAGGTGCAGCCAAGCGGACTCTTGAGAAAGTAGCAGCTCAAGAAAATAGGGCTCTTTTTCGGACGGGCGGCAGGCAATTGACGCATGCCGCTCGCCTGAAAGAGCCTTGCCTCCAATTTCTTTTCCCGATATCTGTTCCCGGTTTCCGAACGTTTTTCCCTTCGATTTTCCCAGAGCCACAAAATGACGGACGAATCGATCACTGTTTTGCCCTCCAACGCCGATCAAGCCCGAAACGAAGCGGCCGCATGCGCGCTTTTGGCTGAATTTTTCCTCCACAACCCCGACCAGGCCTTTGTCGAAGCGCTCGAAGGCCTTGTTCCCGAAGGGTTTACCGACGAGGCGCGCCTGCAGGCGACGGCTGGCGTCATCAGAAGCGAAGCCGCAGCCGCCCGGATCGACGACCTTGCGCTTCTTAACCTCAAGCGCGACTGGACGCGGCTTTTTCGGGGCATCTCGCCCACGTACGGGCCCACGGCGCCCTACGCCTTCTTGTTTTTAAAGGGCTCGGCCGTGGAGATGATGGGCGATCTCGCCGCGCTCTACATCGACGGCGGCTACGACGGCTATCAGCAGATCCACGACCGGATCGACTACATCGGAACGTGCCTGCAGTTTCTCTCCACGCTTGATCTGCAGATCGTGCACGCCGTCGACACGAAAGACGCCGTGGAATTAAAGCGGCTTGGCCTTTGCCGCAAGGTGTTTCTCGAGCAATACCTGATGCCCTGGGTCTTTGAATTTACACGCCGCGCAAGGGCGCAGGCGCAAACGAAGTTTTATGCGGCCGTGCTCGATCTCACCGATCAGGTGCTCGAGTACTTTGCCTCGGACCACAAAACGACGGCGCCCATCATGAGCGAAGAGGAAAGCCGCGAAATCGCAGCCAGGGAAGAAAACGAAATCCGCAAAATGGTGGCGAACATGGAGCAGGGCAAGGCCGCTTGAAAAGCCCCTTGCAAAAGAGCTTTTCCCGCACGAGCCCGCTCCAAGAGGGCGCCGCGGCGGCAAAAGGCGCCCTCTTTGCGGCCGCCGTCCTGGCGGCCGCCTTTGTCTTGAGGGGCGCCTTTTTCTTTGAGGCCTACGCCGTCAGCGCCAGCCCCGCCGTGATGATGCCCGCCACAATCATGCCGACGATGTGGTTGGGACGCTGAAAGAGATTTGCCTTGCGCAAGTCGGATCCCGGCACCACGGGCGTGACCGTATTAAGGCCCGAAACGGGGCCGCCGGTGAGGTAGTACTGCCCGATGTTGCCGCCTGCGGCCGCTGCCACGGCGGTTGCCATCGGGTCGGCCCCCGCGCCCATGACAAGCGTCACAAAGGGCAGGATGATGGCCGCCGACCCCGTGTAGGACTGCGTCACGATGCCCGCAATCATCGCCACCACAAACATCAAGGCGATCGGCGCCGTGTTCAAAATCGGTTCGAACCACCCTTTGAGCGTTTCGATGACGCCGACGTTGTTGATGACGCCCGAGAGAAACAGGAAGATGATGATGGCCGTAAAGGGCACCGAGAGCATCTTGACGCCTTCGACCATGTCGGCCTCGCTTTGCATAAACGGCCGGTGCGAGAGCACGATCGTCAAAAGCGCCGCGACAAAGCACACCACGAAAATAGGAATTCCGGTTGCCGCGAACACGAGAAGCACGAGAAAAGGAATGAAGGCCTTCACGGGATTGATGTGGTCGGTCTTTTCAAACTCGTTGAGAATCCTCTCGATCTGCTCGCGGGAAAACTTCGAGACCTGACCGCCCTCGCGCAGGATGCGCCGGCGCATGCGCCAGTAGCCCGCGCCCATGATGGCAAAGGCCGAAAGCGCCCCCCAGACGTTGAACATGCCGAATGTGACGCCCGTCAGGGCCAGGATGCCGAGCTCCGTGGGATGCGCAAAGCCTGCGCCGCAGCCAAGGTTGTTGGCGTGCTGAAGGGCCCCTGCCGCCTCGTCTGGCTTGACGCCGAGCTTGATGGCCGCAGGACCGGCAATGACGCCCGTAATCGCCGCCTGCGTAAAGCCCACGAACATGCCGATGACGCCGGCGACGAACGCAGCCGCGGTGATGATGCCGGGGCCGCCGCCCACTTTGTTGCCGAACTTGATCACCTCCTTGATGATGACCGAGAGAAAGCCCGAGGTTTTCATAATCCCGATGAAAAGCAGGATCCCGGCCATGTCAACGAGCACCGGGTTGAGCCCTCCGATCAGAAGCGACTTGATCGAGACGCCTTCGGCGCTCGTCAAGGGGATGCCGCCCACGAGCGCGGCAATCGTCGCGCCGATCATGGCCGTCATGAAAAGAGGCGTTCTGCCGATGATCATCAGAATCAGCGTGACGCCGACGATCAATTGCGCAATGATCAACTGTGTCTGCATGGCTGCACTCCTTTTGACCTATTGCGGATCGTCTTCAGAGCCGCCGCAGGCGGCGGCAATGCGCTCGACGTTGAGCTTTGCCCGCGTATCCACCTTGAGGCTGAAAATGTCCGGGCGCGCATAGTGCCCGCTCACGTCAAGGTCGTAGCGGGCGCGGATGATGTCGTCGGTGTCGATCTGCGCCGTCAAAAGCCCCTCTTCGTGATAGAAGGGGCCCGCGAGCACGTTGCCCTGCGGATCGATGATGACCGAGCCGCCGCGCATCAGTTCATCCTGCGCATTCCAGTGCGGCACCTCGATGCCGAGCGCCTCGGGGCTGGGCTGGTACTGCACGGCGCAGACCACAAAGCAGCGCCCTTCGTGCGCGATGTGCCGCATCGAGGCCTGCCATACGTCCGTGACCGCAACGGTGGGCGCGCAGTAGATTTCCACCCCCTGGTCGTACATGTAGGCGCGAAGCAGCGGCATGTGGTTTTCCCAGCAGATGCACGCTCCTGCTTTGCCCGCACGCGTGGCGACAACCGGCAGGTACGCTCCGTCGCCCTGCCCCCAGATGAGCCGCTCGGCGGCCGTGGGCATGATCTTGCGGTGCTTGCCCACAAAGCCCTTGTCGGGATCGTAGAAAAAGGCCGCGCAATAAAGGGCATGATCGGTCTGCTCGATGCAGCCCGCCACAAGCGAGGCCTGCGTGCGGGAGGAGAGCTCGGCGAGCGCTTCGCTTTCGGGCCCGTCGTCGCGAATGGCGTTTTTGTAGTAGCTGCAGAACTTGTCGCGCCCCTCGTCGAGCCGGTAGCCCATGTAGGTGCCGAAAATCTCGCCCTTGGGGTAGGAGCCGATCAGCGCTTCGGGCAACACGACCAGGTCGGCCCCGCTTTGCTTGATGCGGTCCTCGTAGGAGAGGATTTTTTCGAGCGTCGCTTCCTTGCCGCGCAGATCCGAGCCGATCTGCAAAGCCGCAACAACATGTTTGCTCATCGAGACACCTCCTTTTGTTCGGTATTTCTGAAACTGCTAACGGGCTTATTATTTTTGTGTTGCCCATTGAAGAACAGACCCGCAACGAGGTATCAGATATGAACGATTCTTCTATTGAAAGCCTCAACCTAAACGCCCTGCGCGTGCTTGAAGCCGTCTTTGAAGAAGGAAGCGCCTCGCGCGCGGCAATCCGGCTCAACATGACGCAGTCGGCCGTCTCGGCCACGCTCGGGCAGCTGCGGCGCATCTACAACGATCCGCTCTTTGCGCGCACCGGCCGCGGGCTCAAGCCCACCTTGTTCTGCCAGCAGATCTATCCGTTTGCCGCCGAGTCGCTCAATCAGGCGCGCAAGACTCTTGAGCTTTACGCCGGCCGCAAGGGGCTTTTTGAGGGGCGCACGATCACGGTCGGCATGTCCGACGATTTTGAGATTGCGCTCGGGCCCCAGATGGTGGAAATGGCCAAGACGCTGATTCCGGGCGGCCGGCTTCGCTTTCGGCAGACGAACTCGCACTTTGTCACCGACATGCTCGTCTCGCGCGAAATTGATCTGTCGATCACCGCGGGCGGCATCTCCAACGAAATCCTGCAGCACGAATCCGTGGGCTCGGGCACCTACGGGTGCCTCATCGACCCCGAGAGCTTCTCGAGCGCCTTTGACTTTGAAAACTACGTCTCGCACGAGCACATCCTCGTGGGCTACGGCGGCTTTTTCGGCGTGGTCGACGAAGTGCTCGGCAGGCGCGGCTGCCGGCGCATCATCCGCGTGTCCACCTCGCACTTTGCAGCCGTGCCCTACTTTCTCAAAGGCACCGACTCAATCATCACGATGCCGCGGCACGCGGCCCTGGCCATTTCGAGAATGACAACGCTTGAGTTTCACGAGTGCCCGATCGCCTATCCCGTGTACCCGGTTGAGCTCGGCTTTCGCCGCTCGGCAGAAAAAGATCCGATCGTGCGCAGAATCATCGCCGCGCTGCGCGGGCGCCTCTCGCCGCTGCTTTAAATCGTGCGAGGGCGCCGGGCCGCAAAAACAAAGGCGGCACGGGCCGGTTTGTCGAAATCGTTCAACTTCCTTAAAGTTGACTTCAAACGGCGCCGCACGCGTTCCTGCGCGGCCCGCAGCGCACGCAAGGGGGCGCGCTTTGGCAAAAAAGCGGCCGCACTTTGTAGTTTTAAAGCAAGGAGAGCCTCGACATGCCCGAACAAGCAAAACACGTCTTCATCACCGGCGGCTCAACCGGGATCGGCGCGGCAACCGTAGAAAAGTTCCGCCGCGAAGGCTGGCGCGTCACCTTTATGGACATCAATACTGAGGACGGTGAAAAAGTGGCCCGCGCCACGGATTCGCTCTTTGTCGAGGGCAACACGCGAAGCCGCGCCGACCTGCAGAGAGCCGTCGCCGCGGGCATCGAGCGCTTCGGCGAACTTGACTGCGTTGTTGCCAACGCAGGCATTCACCGCTGCAACACCATGCTCTCGATCAGCGACGAAGAGCTCGACCTCATGATCGACACCAACATCAAAGGCACCGTCTACACGCTGCAGACGGCCGTGCCAAGCATCCTGCGCAAGGGTTCGGGCTCGGTTGTGATCAACGCATCGGATCAAAGCTACATCGGCAAGGCCAACAGCTTCGGCTACGGCCTCACCAAGGGGGCGCTCGGGCAGATCACAAAAAGTCTTGCCATTGATCTGGGCCCCAAAAAGGTGCGCGTCAACGCCGTGTGCGCCGCAACCATCCGCACGCCGCTTGCGATCAATCTCTTTCAGAAATTTGCCGACATCACGCACAACGGGGACGCAAGCGCCTACTGGAAGGCCGAGGCCGACCTCTATCCGCTCGGGCGCGTCGGAGAGCCGCAGGAAGTGGCCGAGCTCATCTATTTTCTTGCGGGCGACACGGCAAGCTTCATCACGGGCGGGCTGTACTTGATCGACGGCGGGCTCGTGGCGGGCTAGGGAGAGCCCCAAAGAGAGAGAAGAGAGAGAGCGCGAGGCCTTTGCCTACTGCTTGGGCGGCAGCGGCGCCCGGTGGCCGTTTTCGCTCGCCCAGAGCGCGGCCTCCACGCGGGTGGAAAACCCAAGCTTTTTCAAAAGGTGCTTGACGTGCACCTTCACGGTGCCGTCGGAGATTTCAAGCCGCTCGGAAATCAAACGGTTGCTCATGCCGTTGGCGATGCAGTGCAGCACCTGCACTTCTCTCGGACTTAGAACCGAAATGTCGCGCCCCTGATCGACGTAGGAGACGTTGCGCAGCGTCTCGGCAAGCGCATTGGTGAGCACGTCGCTGATGACCATGTCGCCTGCGGCAATGCGCGGCAGCTGCTCGGAAAACTGCTCGGCCGTCAGGCGCTTGGAGAGAAAGCCGTCGGCCTGCATGCGGATGGCCGCCATCAGCGCGGGCTGCGAGCCGTCGGTGATCGTCATGACGCAGCGCACGGCCTCGGCCTGCATCTTGACGCGCTCCAGAACGCGCACCGCACCCTGCCCCGCATCCAAATCGAGAATGACGAAATTGGCCTTGCGCTCGGTCACAAGGTCGGCGACGGCGTGCACGTCGCTTGTGACGGCGGCGACTTCAAAGCCCTCGAGCTCACGCAAAACACGCACGAGCCCGTCGGCAAAAAGCGGACAGAGATCAAATACCAGCGCCCGGCAGCGGGCCGTGCGGTTGCCTGCGGGATACGTCATGAACTTCCAAATTTCCCGATAGCCGTGATGCGTGAGAGCTCTCTTGCGGCGGCAGGCCGCATCGTCCCTGCCGCCGGCTGTTTTTCTTCTTCTTTTTTCAGAAACGATTCGCCCTCTAGAGCTGCTCGTAGTGCTCGACCGTACTCCAGAGTATCGCCACGCCCTTCATGAAGTCTTCGATCTTCATGTCTTCGTACGGGTTGTGAGAACCGTTTTGGTTGGCCACAAAGATCATCGCCGCCGGCACGCCGGCGTTGGCAAGCACGGCCGTGTCGTGGCCTGCGCCGCTTGCAAGCCGGCGCACAGGCACGCCGCAGAGCTTCGCGGCCTCGACAAGCTTGGCGCTTAACGTCTCGCTTACCTTTGAAGACGGCGTCACGAGCTTTTTGTCAAACTCAAACTTCACGCCCCTTTCACGCGCCACGGCCTCGGCCTCTTCAAGCAGCAGCGCATGAAAGCGCTCGACCGTGTCCATGCTGAGGCTGCGCATGTCCACCGTAAAGCTCGTTTCTCCGGGAATGACGGAAATGGCGGCCGTGCGGCCCGTGTGCAGAACGCCCACGGTAAAGACCAGGTCCTCGCCCTTTTCAATCCACGCATCCCAGTGCTTGTCCATGCGGTGCAGCAGCTCAACCGTGGCAAGCACCGCATCGTGCCGGTACTGTTTGTCGACGGCTCCCGAGTGCGCCGTCTGCCCGAGACAGCGCACGTTGCGGTGGCGGATGTTGCCGCGAATGCCCGTGACGATGCCCGCGCGAAGTTCGCTTGAGCTGTCAAGCGTGGGGCCCTGCTCGATGTGCAGCTCCACGAAGGCCTCGATCTTGCTTAAATCAAGCAGCGGCTTGCCCGAGGTGAGGTCGGCCGTGCGAAAGCCGCAGGCGGCCACGCACTCGCCGAGCGTCGTATTTTCCGAGCGGTGCTTGAGCATCATGTCGGCGTCGGTGAGCTTGCCCGTGATGGCAAGCGACCCCACGTAGGCCTTGCCGAAAAAGCTTGACTCCTCGCAGCGCATCACGAGCACCACGTAGTCGCGCTCGGGCACGTAGTTGTTGCGCCGCATCCACCAGGCCACGGCAAGCGCCGCGGTGACGCCCGCAAGACCGTCGTAGTTGCCGCCCTGCGGCACGCTGTCGGCGTGGCTGCCGGCCACAAAGGAGTTGAGCTCGCGGTTTTTGCCCGGGTACGTCATCCAGACGTTGCCCGCGGGGTCCGTGTGCACCTCCATGCCGAGTTCGGCGCCAATGCTCGCCAAATAATTGATGACGTCGGTTTCGGTCTGCGAATAGCCCTGACGGGTTACGCCGAGTCCGTCAATGCTCATCTTTCGGACGGTATCAAAAATCGTGCGGCAAAACTTCATGCCGTCTCGCTGTAGGTCACCTGGCATTGCATGTTCCTGAAAAAAGCATGGAAGGAGGGCGGGCGGCGAAGCATTGTTTTTGCCCCCGCGCGCGGCGCAGGGCGCATTTGTCTCTTCAAGGAGGGCTTCCCTAACCTACCCACAAAGGATTATGCCCCTGATTCATGCAGCTCCAATTGAAAAGGCGCCGCCCTCTTTTGACCTAACCGCGGTAGTTAGCCAATTATTGGTCCGGCCGTTTTCAAACGAACCCCGCGGCCGCGCGCACCTTCGCGAAAACCCGCCTATGATCTAGGTGGATGTTTTCGAAAGCACAACATGCGCCCGCCGTTTTCTCATCTTCGGCTTGCTGACGCAGGACTCTGACGGCCGAAGAACGCGGCGGCGACGTACTCAGTTTGGCTTACGTCCCGGGCTCGCGCTCCGAGCGCACCGGTCTTTTCATGGTTTTTTCTTGCCAAGTCACAGAAGGTACTCAAGATGACCACTGCCAATGATTATCACGACCAATTGGTGAGCATTCGCCGCAAGCTGCACCAAAACCCTGAAGAGGGCTGGTCGGAATTCACCACCACGGCCTTTATCATCACGACGCTTCGCAGCTACGGCTACGAGGTGCTCTGCGGCCCGAAGGTCGTCAATCCCGAGGCCTGCCTCGGCCGCTCAATGAGCGTGGTGCAGGCCGGCATCGAGCGCGCCCGCAAAAACGGCGTGAGCGAAGAGCTTTTGGCCGAGATGCACGAGCTCACCGGGTGCGTGGCGGTGCTCGACACCGGACGTCCGGGCCCGACGCTGGCGCTGCGCTTTGACATCGACTGCGTGCCCGTCTCCGAGAGCACGGATCCCTCGCACCTGCCCGCCAAGCTGGGCTTTATCTCGAAGAACCCCGGCCTGATGCACGCCTGCGGACACGATGCGCACACCTCGCTCGGGCTTGCCGTTGCGCACTGGGTGATGGACAACAAGGACAAGCTCAGCGGCCGCATCAAGATTCTGTTTCAGCCCGCCGAAGAGGGCGTGCGGGGCGCGGCCGGCATGGCCGCAAGCGGCATCGTTGACGACGCCGACTACTTCCTCGGCGCGCACTGTGCCATGTCGGCCAAGTCGGGCGAAATGGCCACCAACCTCTACGGCTACCTTTGCACGACCAAGCTTGACGTCACCATCCACGGCAAGCCCGCGCACGCCGGCGCCTGCCCCCAGGACGGGCGCAACGCGCTTGCGGCCGCGGCCAACGCCGTCGTGCAGATGCTCGGCATCTCGCGCCACTCGGGCGGCATGACCCGCATCAACGTCGGACAGCTCATTGCGGGCGAAGGCCGCAACGTCATCCCCTCCAAGGCCGTTTTAAAGCTTGAAGTGCGCGGCGAAACGGGCGAAATCAACAACTACATGGTCGAGCAGGTGCACAACATCTGCGAGGGCGTCTCCAAGTCCTTCGGCGTGACCTACGAGTCCGAGAAGATGGGCGAGGCCGTCGACCTTTCGGCCGATCAGGAGCTCGTCGACATCCTCAACGCCGCCGGCAGGGAAACGCCGGGGATCACGGTGCTCGAAAAGCCCCTTAACTTCGGCGGCTCGGAAGACGCCACGATTCTTGCGCGCCGCGTGCAGTCCCACGGCGGCAAGGCCGCGTTCTTCCTGTGGGGTTCAAACCGCCCGAGCGGACACCACACCTCCACGTTCGACATCTGCGAACCCGACATGGACAAGGCGCTTGAGGTCTGGACTCACGTGATTCCCAAGATCATGAAGCAGGCTTAAAAAAAGTCGCCCGCGCCCCCTTGGCTCCCCCTTTTTCGGGGGCCCCGAGGGGGCGGCCCTTTGTCGCGAGCTTCGCTCTCAAGCCCCGCCGGCAGCGTTGCCGGCGGGCTTTTTTTGGCTGCCGGGAAAAGCGCGCGGCGGCTCAAAAAAAAAAGAGGCCGCCGCAGTGTATTGGGCAGAAGGAACCAACCGCGGCAGCCTTTGGAGGACAAAAATGAAAAAGGGAGAAAATGAGTTCTTTGCTACATGAAGTTCACCAGCGTCAGCCACACGGGAGCGGCAAAGATGAGCCCGATCGTCGACATGCTCACGGCCTCCGAGGCGTACTCCTCGTCGGCTCCGTAGTTGCGCGAAAGTACCGCGATGACCGACGACACGGGCAGGGCCGAGGCGATGATGAAGACCTGCCGCATCAAGGGATCGACGTCAAAGGGGAGCATCAGCACGTACATCAGGCAGGGCCGGATCACAAAGCAGGCCACCAGGATGAGCCAAACCTCGCGCGGCATGCAAAAGAGCTTTTTAAAGCCCACCTTCTCGACCGTCATGCCGATGAAGACAAGCGCAAGGGGCGTGGCAAGCTGCCCGATCATGTGGGTAGACAGAGAAATGACGCGCGGCACGTCGATTGCAAGCAAAATGAAGACCATGCCGACCAAAAAGCCCAGAAGCGGGGGCGAAGAAAGCAGCTTGAGGCTTTGCAGCGAGAAAATGCGCGGCTGCGCCCTGCCCTGGCGGCGCACGCCGTCGAGCTTGATGTTGTAGAGCCCGATGGTCCAGATGAAGACCACGTTGGCAAAAAAGTACACGAGAAGGTAGGGGATCCCCACTTCGCCAAACATGGCGATCGTCACGGGAACGCCCACAAAGAGCACCGTCGAGGAAGTAAAAGACGCAATGAAGGCGCCGTGAATCTCCTCGCGCACGACGCCCGCTTTCACGAGCACAAGCGAAATCGCGAAGTTGATGGCCACCACAAGAAATGGCAGAAAGGCCATCTGCAGCAGCTCAAGGAGCTGATCGTGGGAAAACTTTGAGGTGACCGAGTAAAAGAGAAAGAAGGGCAGCGCGCAGTTCACGAGCCTTGACATGAGCGTGCGCCCCTTGTCGTCGTACCAGCCACGCCGGGCCGTCACCCAGCCGACGCCCGCCACGATCACGAGAACAAACACCGCCGTCAGTGAATGGGCCAGAGCCTCAAACATTTTTCCCCTCTGTTCTTCTTGTTTTGTCGCCGCCGGCCCCCCGCCCTTGCTGCAAAGCGGCGTGCGCGTGCGCGCACCGCTGCCTGCCAAAGAGCCCTCTGCCTGCCTGACCGGCTGCGAGGCAGTGTAGCCGCGGCGCACAAGACGCGGCGCGGCATGTCATCTATCTTATAGATGACTCATACCAACAAAGAGGTAGAAAGGACATCGCACTCCTTTAAATGCTTTCGAGATACTCGATCAAGGCGCGGTAGCCCCGCTCGCTCATCACGAAGGCCAAAGCCGCTTCGGCCCGGGTCATCGCAAGGTAGAGCATCGCCTTTTCGCGCGGGCCGACTTCATCAAAATCCATTTCGGTGACGATGACGCAGGGAGCTGACAGCCCGCAGGCGCGCCGCAGCGTGTCGCAGTAGATGTCGCCTTCGGTAAAGACGCGCAGGTTGTTGGCGTCAAACTTCTCAAGCGGCTTTCTGAGGTGATGGGCGCCGAGCATCTGCCGCGAAAGAATGTCCGAGCCCGAGCGGCCGCGCCAGGAGAGCACGAAAATTTGATCGGGCCGAAAGCCGCGCGTCACAAACTCTTCAAGCGTGCGCTTTGTCGCCTTGTAGAGCGTATCGGGCCCCGTGTAGCGCTCGGCAATGAACGTGTGGTCTCCTGCAAACGAGCAGGTGCTTTCAAACTGCGGACTCACAAGCCCGAAGGCGCGAAGCTCCTCGGCCTGGCACTGCGGCACGCGCAGCGTTTCGTCTGAGTGCACGAAGATCGTCTGATCTTCATCGAACTCAATTTCGTCGCGCCCGTCGAAAACCCGGGCGTACGGGTCGCTTAAAACGTACATGCGTCCGGTTGCGGTGAGCGCCTGCGCAAGCGCCTGCACCCATTCGGGCTTGAAGCTTTGGGCGTCGTCGACAATGATGACGTCCCAGGCGTAGCGGTGTGCGTTTAAAGCGCGCATGAGCACTTCCGAGCAATAGTCGAAATATTCCGACAGCTCCTGCGCGTTGAGCGTGCTGATGTCCTTGCCCGGCCCCTCGCACTCGCAGGCAAGCTCGTGCCAGGTGCCAAGAAAGCTTGCCTTGATGCCCGCTCCCGCCTCGAGCATGCGCTCGGCAATGTTGCGCGCAAAGGTGAGATAAACGGCCTTGCGGCCGTCGGCGGCGGCAAGTTTCAGGAGGTTTTGCGCAAGCACCGTCTTGCCCGCCCCGGCCGGGGCCTCAACGACGACAAAGGGGAGCTTTGTGCGAATGCGCGGCACCCAGGCCGCAAGACCCGCCCGGGTGTTTTTTCGCGCCAGCGCGATCGCGTCGCAGATGGCCGCCGCATCGGGCTTGTAGGTGTAGTGCGAGGCAAAGAAGGACTCAAGCGCCCGGGCGTCCGATATCCGGCCCAGACACCCGGCCTCGGCATTGAATTCAACGATGCGCTGCGGCAGCCGCGCAACGCTCTTGCTGTCAAAGACGCGCCCCTCCAGATGGTTGAGCACGGCGGCGGCGCCGTCTGAAAGAACGCCGTTGGGCAGCACGAGAAAGTGCGCAAAGTGCACGGGCGAGCCAAACTGCTTCATGCGTCTGACAAGAATGCTGCTTTGCCGCGCGAGCTGCTCGCTGATGTTCTTGTCGCCCTCTCCTCCCTGGTAGTGGCGAAAGAGCCCCGCGCTCTCGTCGACTTCAAGGCTGCCCGACTTCACCTCAAGCACGCAGACCGCCCCAAGCGGCGTGATCACGACCGTATCGAGCTCCGTGAGAGCGCGCCGGGCGTCGTCGTTGAGCACCGTGATGCCCGTCATCACGGTGTAGTCGTCGGGCAGCTCCGAGAGCAGCGCATTGACCGCGGCCTCGGCAAGACTGCCCTGCGACTTGCCGCGCGGCGACGATGCGAAATTGATGCAGCGGGCCATAAGCGAAACAAAGCTCCAAAAGGGTGCGCGCGCACTTTTCCCCAAAGCCTGGCGCACGGAAAGCATTGTAGGCGCAAGGCGGCAGCCTCCAACCCGGACGGGCTGCGCTTTCCTTTGCCTTTGCTTTTCACTGGGCTCGCGCGGGCTTTCCGGCCGCACCTTCGCGTCCCTAAATCCAGGCCTTCGATACAATGGACAAACGGAAATACACGACGACCGCAGCGGGCGTCTGCGCTCGCAAAACGCCCGCGGCGCCCGGCCCTCTTTTTCTTACAAACGCCCCTCTCATGCAGCCTTTGTCGGCGGAAGACTTTCTCGATCGCATGCAGCAGCTCATCCTCGGCACGTCGATGAACAGCACCTACAAGCTTGCGCTGCTCATGTCGGTGACCGATGCTGCGCTTGCGTTTGCTCCGACGGGCCTCAACGAGGAGACCTGCCGCATTCCGCTCTCGCGCGTGGCGCTGGAGTTTCTGCGCATCTACTGGCCGCAGCGGCTGCCCTTTTCTTCAGGCCTGCCGGGCGTTGCGCCGGCAAGGCTCTCGCAGGGGATCAACCGCCGCGCGGGCGCCAAATCTTCCGACGCCGTCTTTACGATCATCGACGAGGCGCTTGAAGAGGCGCACCGCCTGCACCCCGAGGCAGGCATCGTCACGTTCGAGCAGTTTTCCCGCTGCGGAGGGCTGCTTCAAAAGGCCGCGCGCCGCTGCACGGCGCTTTTAAAGAAAAACCCCTTGAAGTACATCGCTCCCGAGGCTGATTTTCTCTTTGAGCAAAAGGGCGACGCGCTCGAGCTTGCTGCCTTTAGCGTGCATCTGCTGCAGCGCTTTCGCCCGATCATCAACGAGCTTGTTGAGTCGCGCTGGGTGGCGCATCTGCGCGGCATCGAGAGCAACGATTCCATCCTGGGGCAGGCTCCCGGAGCGTCGCTGCGCGACTTTCTCTTTAACCCCGTGCGCGGCGACACGCTCGCGGGCATTCGCCGCGCGCTCGTCGAGATCACCGGCGCGCGCTGCTTTTACTGCGGCAAAAAAATCGCAAGGCACGACGCGCTGCACGTCGATCACTTCCTGCCCTTTACGCGCTACGCGCACACGCGGCTGTTTAATTTCGTGCTCGCCTGTCCCTCGTGCAACGCAAGCAAGTCCAACTGGCTGGCGGGGGCGAGGCACGTTGAACACTGGGTCGAGCGCAACGCCGACTACGCCGCACCCATTCTCGAAGCGTCGGCTGACTTTGCGCCCGCGGGCGGCCTGGAGGTGGCCAACATGGCGCTTTCCCTCTACGGTCTTGCCGCAGGCCACGCCGAGCCCCTGTGGCTGGAGCGCAGCAAGCCTCGCCAAGCCCTCTACGAGAACATCCTTCCCGCTCTTCAGGAAAACCGCACGACCATGCTCGCGCTTGGCGCGAGCGCCTGACATCCGCCCATGCCCGCATCCGTCAGCAAAAATCCCCTCTACTCCCAGGTCCACAAACTGCTTTTGGACCGCATCCTGACGGGCTTTTGGAAGCCCGGGGAGAAGCTGCCGGCCGAAACCGCGCTCGCGCAGCACTTCGGCGTCTCTCTCGGGACCGTGCGGCACGCCGTCGAGCTGCTCGTGGCCGAAAACATTCTCGTGCGGCGCGAGGGGGCGGGCACGTTTGTCACCACCTACCGCACCGCGGGCTACTGGAACCGCTTTCAGCCCTTTGACACGGTCGAGGCAAGCGAGCGCTACGATCTGCGCCGCTTCATTTTGCTCGAGACAAAGGCCTCGCCCGTCGAAGCCAGCAGCGCACTGGGACTTGCCGACGGCACCCCGATGATTCACATCGTGCGGCACATGGTGCGGCTCTCGGGCCCCCGCAAATCCATTGAGACGATCGTCACCGTCGACGAGCTTTATCTGCGCTGCGACGTCTTCAAGGGGCTCAACGAGGCGTTTCTTCTCACGCGCTTTCTGCCCTCGGACTCGCTCTACAAGTTCTACGACCGGGAGTTCGGCGTCGTCGTCACGCGGCAAAAGTGCGCCGTCTCCTGCGAAGACGTCGACGGAGAGCTCGCGCGTGCGCTGCGGCTTTCCTCCCCCATGCGGGCCCTGCGGCTTGACCGCGTCTCCTACGCCTTCGGCACCGAGCCTGTCGAGTACCGCATCTACCGCTCAAGAGCGCAGGAGGCGCGGCTCATTTTCGACCTCAACTAAAGAGCGCCGGCGGGCCCCTTTTTGTTGAATTCCCGCAAACGAAAAAAAGAGGCCGCCTCCTCCCATACGGAAGACGACCTCAAAAAAAATGCTTGGCGGCCGAAGGATTTTCTTTGCTATCCCTTTGGCTTCGGCGCTACATGCCGCTGCCCTTCAAGGTTTTTGAGGAGCCGGCGTGCGGCTGCCAGCGCATGGCGCGCCGCTCGACGATGCCCACAAGCCAGTCGAGCACCAGGGCAAAGATGGTGAGCACGAGAATGCCCGCCATGACCGTGTTGATGTCAAAGACGCCTTCGGCCTGCAGGATCAGGTAGCCCACGCCGTGGCTTGATCCCAGGTACTCGCCCACGACCGCGCCGACAAAAGCCATGCCCACCGACGTGTGCAGCGACGAAAACACCCAGCTCATGGCCGAGGGCAGATAGACGTTCTTTAACAGCTGATTGCGGTTGGCCCCCAGCATCCGGGCCGAGGCGAGCACGTTGGGGTTGACTTCGCGCACGCCCTGATAGACGTTGAAGAAGACGATGAAAAAGACAAGCGTCACGCCAAGGGCCACCTTGCTTGCGATTCCCAGGCCGAACCAAACGGCAAAGATCGGCGCGAGAATCACGCGCGGCATCGAGTTGAGCCCCTTGATGAAGGGGTCGGCCACGGCCGCGGCAAAGGGCGACAGCGCAAGCCACATGCCCGTGGCTCCGCCCGTGACGGTGCCTACGAGAAAGGCGAGAATCGTTTCAATGAGCGTGGTCCAGAGGTGCGCGTAGATGTCGGCGTTGACGACGAACCAGTCCCAGATGCGTGAAAAGATTACGAGCGGCTCGCCAAAGAAGAAGGCCGCCTGATTGTCGTTGTCAAAGACAAAGGCGGGAATAAGACCAGGCTTTGTGAGGGCCCACCAGACGATGAAGAGCCCGGCCAGAAGGCCGAACTGCCAGACGCGAAGCTTCAGGCGGTATTTGGTGACGTTGTTGATCGACATGTGCATGTTCTCCCGAGAGGTTCCTTTTTCTTTTTGACTCTGTCTGCGGCGCAGGCGGCTTACGGCTGCACCTTGCGCTGCATTTGCGCGTAGCCCTTGAGGACTTCGTCGCGCAGCACCGACCAGATGGCCGTGTGCAGCTCAATAAAGCGCGGCGTCACGCGCACTTCGCTGACGTCGCGCGGTCTCGGAAGATCGATGATGAATTCCCCAATGGGGTGGCTCTCGGGGCCGGCGCTTAAAACCACGACGCGGTCGCTCATTGAAATCGCCTCGTCGAGATCGTGCGTAATAAAGAGCACGGCCTTGCGCTTGGCCTGCCAGAGATTCAAAAGCTCGTTTTCCATGAGCTGGCGCGTCTGAATGTCAAGCGCCGAGAAGGACTCGTCCATGAGAATGATGTCGGGGTCCTTGATGAGGGTCTGCGCCATTGCCACGCGCTTTCGCATGCCGCCCGAGAGGTGGTGCGGATAGCGGTCTTCAAAGCCCGTCAAACCCACACGGGCGAGCCACTCGCGAGCCCTTTGACGCGCCTCGTCTTCGGGCACGCCCTCAAAAATCAAGCCCGCCGCCACATTGTCAAGCGCGCTCTTCCAGGGCATGAGGCTGTCGGCCTGAAACATGTAGCCTGCGCGGCGATTAAGGCCCGTCAAGGGCTCTCCAAAGATTTTTACCTCTCCTGCGCTTGGCTCCAAAAGCCCCGCGCTCATGTTCAAAAGCGTCGACTTGCCGCAGCCCGTGGGGCCCACGACGCTCACAAATTCACCGTCGGCCACCGTGAGGTTGACTCCCTTGACGGCCGTGTAGACGCTCATCACGCCCGAGTCGTCGCTCACAAACGTGCAAGCGATGTCGGACAATTCAATTGCCGGTTTGGACATTTTCTTTTTGTTCTTTCCTGCTTTTGCAAGGATGAAAAGGGGTTGATCGTGGTTGTATGGGCAACCGGGGACGGCTCACGGCAGCCGCAGACGCGCGCTCGCGCTGCAAAAGGCTGCCGGAGCCGCTTTAAAAATGCTCTTTGCTATTAAACCCAGCCCTCAAGGCCCCTGCGCGGCGCCTTAAAAAAAGGCTCCCGCGCAGACCCTGCAGCTTAGGCCGGATACTTCTTCCAGGCCTGCTCCACAAACTGGTTGGTGTAGGTCGCCTTGAAGTCGGGCTTGAAGTTCTCGAGCTTGTCGTTGACGATCTGCAGCATCTTGAAGGAGATTTCAGGCGCCTTCTCGGGGATGTAGCCGTCGGGAGAAAGGGCCGGGCGGTTCTTGAGGAACCCTTCGACGTAGATTTCCTTGTTGCCAAGGAAGTAGGACTCGGGCACGGCCTTGACGATGTCCTCGGCCGTGGCCTTGGCAAGCCAGCGGTCGGCGCGCACGACGGCGTTGGCAAGCCCCTGCACGATCTCCGGATTTTCCTTGATGTAGCGCGTGGGCGCATACAGGCACCCGGCAACGAGCGGGCCGCCGAAGAGCTCGTCGCTTTCCTTGACGACGCGCGTATCGGCCACGATGCGGATGATGTCGTCCTTGACGAGCGTGGCGATCACGGGATCGAGATTGACGAAGGCGTCGATCTGGCCCGAGCGCATGGCGGCCACGGCAGCCGACGAGGAGCCCACGCCGATGAAGGAGACTTCATTGGCCTTGATGCCAGCGGTGCTCAGCACATAAAGGGCGATGGCGTGCGAGCTCGAGCCCGGGGACGTGACGCCGATCTTTTTGCCCTTCAAATCGGCAAGCGACTTGTAGCCCGGCATCGTCTTGTTGCTCACCGCAAAGACGCACTGCGGCGCGCGCCCCTGCAGCACGAAGGCCTGCAGCGACTGGCGGCGCGCCTGCATGGCAAGCGTGTGCTCAAAGGCGCCCGAGACGACGTCGGCCGAGCCCCCGACCACGGCCTGCAGCGAGCGCGAGCCGCCCTGAAAGTCGATGATTTCCACGTCAAGCCCCTCGTCCTTGAAGTAGCCCAGCGACTCGGCAATCGAAATCGGCAGGTAGTAGTAAAGAGCCTTGCCGCCCACGGCGATTTTGACGGACTTGCCGGCGGCAAACGCAGCCGGAGCCGAGCCGACGGCGGCTGCGGCCGCGGCCGCGGCGATGAACTGACGGCGGGTAAAGAGCATTTTCAATTCTCCAATACGAAAAAAAACGCACGACCCCAAAAAGGGATGTGCGTCTGTTTGGTGATTCATTTTTTTGCACTGCACCTTCTTGAGGGAGCGGTGCGCATCTAGGAGTTTGGGGAAATCTTCCTTTTCGGGGATCCTCGCGCCGGTTGGTGCGGCTGATTTCACCCTCTCCCGCAAGGAAAGGGTTCATGCACCGACGCACGCGCGCATGCCCTTTCCGGCTCCTAGAGCTAGAGATAGCAAGCGCAACAGACCGCGGGCCTTCTGAAGAAGGCCCTCCTTGGCAAAGGTCGGTCTGAAGTACGTCATGTCACTTGATCCTGATTCCAACCGCGCCGGCCGCAATGAGCCAAACGCCGTTCTTCGCAAGATAGCGCGCGGCAAAAACCTTGTCAACAGCCGCAAAAGCACGAAGGAGCGCAGCGCCTTGCGCGCCTACCTGCGGCCGGCCACGGCCGAGGCGATCGTGGCGGCGTCCGTGTATTCAATTTCAACGCCGCTTGGCAGCCCCTTGGCAAGCCGCGTGACGCGAATCTGCGGGCGGTACTTCTTGATGACGGAGGCAAGCAGATGCGCCGTCGTCTCTCCCTCGGCCGTAAAGCTCGTGGCAAGCACCACCTCGAGCACGTCTTCGTCGGCGATGCGCTTTAAAAGCGCGGGGACGCCGAGCTCCTCGGGCCCCACCCCGAGCAGCGGATTGACGCGCCCCATGAGCACAAAGTAGCCCCCCTTGTAGGCGACGGAAGCCTCGATTGCCTTGAGGTCTGCGGGCGACTCCACCACGCAGACGACGTGCGAGTCGCGCGCGGGATCGCTGCAAAGCCCGCACAGGGGCTGCGTGGTCAGCGTATGGCAGCGCGGGCAGTGATGCACGCTTTTAATCGCCTCGGAGAGCTTCTCGCAGAGCCGTTTGGCCTCGCCCCTGCGCGTCGTGAGCAGCTCGGAGACGATGCGCGAGGCCGAGCGGGGCCCGAGCCCCGGCAAGTCGGCAAAGAGCTCTTCGAGTTCCGCGATGTTTTGATCGGTGACGGTCATGGCACTGGCTTGGCGCTGAGTTGGAGGTTTGGAGGGTGTTTCAAAGGAGAGCTCGCGAAAAAAGAGCCTTTCTCGCGAGCGCCATTGTAGAAGCTTCGCGCGGGCAGGCTTGCGCGCACGGCCTTTTTCGCCAAGGAACGCCCCCTGCAGCGAAGTTGCGCTCGGGCAAGGTACTTACGCACCGGCCGTTCCTAGACTCAAGGCCGAAACAAGGGAGCTCTCGCCCCGAGCGCGCCCTCTCGAACAATCCACGGCAGAGCACGGTGCAGCCCCGCCGCCCGTCGACAGAGGCAGGGCCCCGTGCTTTTGCCTACACCAAGGAGATCAAAAAATGAAGAAGTTTGTTCTTTGCGCCGCCGCGCTCGCCTGCTCTGCGGCCGCGGGTCTTGCTGCTGCAGCGCAGGGCGCGCAGGCGCGCGTCATGGTGCTTTTGTCGCCCGGCTTTGAAGAGGGCGAGACGGTTGAGATCATCGACGTCGTGCGCCGCGGGGGTTTTCACGTCGACGCGGTGAGCATCGCCGGACAGTACGTGCCGGGCTCGCACAACATCGTCCTTGAAGCCGACCGCGTGCTCTCTATGGACATGAAGGATCTCAAGGAATTCGAAGACTACGACATGATCGTCGTCCCGGGCGGCTGGACGGGTGTGGATCACCTCGTTGCCGACAACCGCGTCATTGAACTCGTCAAGCGCTACGACGCCTCCGGCAAGTTCGTCGCCGCCATGTGCGCTGGTCCCAACGTGCTGGCAAAGGCTGGCGTCATCAAGGGAAAGACCATCACGGCCTATCCCGGCAAAAAGACCGAGCCCTTCTACAAGGACGCCAAGTACGTGCCCGACGTGGTCGTGCGCGACGGCAAGCTCATCACGAGCAAGGCGCCCGGCACGGCGCTGCCCTTTGCCTTTGCTCTGGTTGACGCTCTGGGCGGCGACAGCGCCACGATCAAGGGCCGCTTTTACTACGACGACATGAAGGCCTGGCCCGACGGTCTGAAGAAAGACAGCAAGTAAGGCATCCGCAGCCGCCCTCTCCCCGGGGGCCGCACTTGAGAATAAAGACGGCGGCTTCCCGCCGCACCTCAAGCCGCCCCGCGTGCGCCCCGAGCCTCTCGCAGCAGACGCCGCGGGAGGCTCAAGTAACATTCAGGCGGCAGAAATCTCGTGCTCTCTCCCGGGGACGGCGGCTTAAAAAGAGCTCAAGGTTTGGCGGCAGGAGAAAATTTCTTGGCTACCCAAACAAGCCCGGAGCGAGACCAGAGGCGCTCTTTTCGAAAATTCCACCGAGCAGCTTGTAAACGAAATGACCAACTATGACCCGTCTCGTCTTGACCCCGTGCGATTTTTCACGGACGAAGAATTAAAAAAGCTCCATGTCCTGGCTTCGGAATATCCGCTGAGCGAACTGTTCGAGATTTCCCGCATTCTTGAAGAGCGCTCAATCGACTATGCCTACGTCTCAAGCAAAATCGAAGGCAACGCCTATTCAAAAAAGGGCGCTGCGTTTCTTCTGGAATACGGCTTCACGGAAGGAGGAAAGCTCGTCTCCGACGCGCTGATGCTTCTTGACTTGCATGCAGCGTTTCTTTACGTCATGACAAACGCCGGCGGCAAGGACGTCTGCTCGAAAGACTTTGTCAAAGACCTTCATGCCAAGACGACCGCCCGTGAGCTCAAGGACAAGTACAGAGGAACTGCAAGAAGCGTTTCCTCTGAAGTGACGGGCAGCAGCTGCAAGCCTTTGGCAACGCCCGCGCAGCTCGATTCTGAATTTGATTATCTGCTCAGCGTTTTGAAAACCATTACCGATCCGTTTGAGCAGGCGGTCTACGCGCATTGCAATCTCGCCTATCTCCGCTATTTCGCAGCCGGCAACAAGCGAACCGCGCGCCTGATGCAGGCGGCCGTTTTGGTTCATCACGGCATCACGCCCGTTCTCATGCGCTCCGAAGACATCGCCGGGTATTTGTCGGCCGTCATCGGCTATTGCGAAACAGGCGATCGACGACAGTACGCGCAGCTTTTTCTCAGCACCTATCAACACACCATCGACCATCTTCTGGTGCGGTCGCCAGAGCAGCTCGAAGCCATCGCCGAAGACGAAAAGAGGCTGCAGGAGGCTTGGGAAAAAAGGCGGGCGCGCCAGCTCGGTAAAGAGGCCGCTTCCTGAGGCGGCCTTATCATGCCGATACATGTCCGTGCATGCCCGCAAGCCTTTGCGGCTTTGCTCAGTCCCGTTTTTTCACTCGTGTCCCGCACATGCCTCAAGCCGCTGACTTTGGAGCCGCCGCGCTGATGAAAGCCCTCCTGCGTCTTGCCGCGGTTCTGGCTCTGCTCTGCGCTCCTTTATCTCAGTCCTGTGCGCAGCAGACGCAGGCCGCCAACACCGATCAGCGCCTGTGGCTTTCCTCGGCACCGTGGCTTGCCGCGCAGCAAAAGGCCGACGCCACCCGCACGCTGCGTCTTGGCGTCACCGTTTTTGCCTCGCCCAATCTGAACGATCCCATCATCGAGCGCACGGTCGAGGAGCTGCGCCGCAAGCTGCCGCGCACGACCGTGACGGTCGCGCAGGTCTGGCAGGACGAATTGGCCGAGAGCATCGAGGCCGGCCGCTTTGACCTGGTGCTCTCCTCGGCCTCGTTTTACTTTGCCGCCCGCCCGCTCGGCCTCAAGGACCTCGCCACGGTCGTGCACAACGCCACGCCCTACACCCAGGACGGCCCGCGCCTTTACAGCGCAGGCGAACTCGGTTCCATGTGGGGCCACATCTATCAGGGCGCCACGAACAACTCGGAGGCCTGCGTCTTCGGGCGCATCGCCGGCCGCAACGTCGCCGCTGAAAAGCCCTGGAGCTAAAGCTCTGACCGAACCGGCGTAGAGCGCCCCCATGCGGGACGCCGCCGGCGCATCGAGGCCAACAATCCCGTCTTTGCCCTTGCGCGAGGCGGGATTTTTTGTCGGCGCGGGGCTTTTTGCCTGCGGCGCGGCCTTGGTTTTCATGCGTCCCTTTTGCGGGTGCGCAGCGCCGAGGGCGTTTTCCCCGTGTGCCGCACCACATAGCGGGTGAAGTAGGAGACCGAGGAAAAATTAAGAGCCTCGGCCGCAGCGCTTACGCTTGCCTTCTTTTCACCCAAAAGCCGCACGGCCTCCTGCACGACGAAGCGGTCGATGAGCGCCGTCGCGCCCCGGCCGCTTACGCGCCGGCAGACTTCCGAGAGATAGTGCGGCGTCACGCAAAGCTGCTGCGCGTACCAGGAAAGCGCGCGGTGCCGCCGGTAGGCCCCCTGCTCAAGGAGCGCCATGAAGCGCTCGAGAATGTGCGCCACGCGCCTGCTCACGGGCTCGTGTCCTCGCCCCTTTTCGTGGATGTCAAAAAGTTCGAGCACGTGCGCGGCCAAAAGGTGCAGCAGTTGCTCGTCAAGAAAGCGGCTTTTTCCTTCCTGCGCCCGCGCAAGGCTCTCGCGCAACGCAAGCGCCTGCCGCAGGCAGCGCTCAAAAGCCTCGGGCGTCATTGTCATGACCGGGTCGCGCATCAGGGAGATGTGCCCCGTTGCGCCGTAGGTGCTGCGAAGCGGCAGCCGCGCGGCCAGGCTCGGCGCAAAGCCAAAGCAAAGAAGCTCCGTGCCGGGGGCCTCGAGAAAGTCCGCCGCCAGCTCAAAGTTGGCCGCGATGACGTAGTCGCCCGCTGCCGCGCGGCAAGGTCGCCCCTGAAAGGAAAAGCAAAGCGCTCCGCTGCGCACGAGCACGTGCACAAGCGGCATGGAAAGCCTCTTGAAGGCAGGCGACTCCTGCAGGGCGGCAAGGGTGTCTGCAAAAACAATCCCCTCGCCCGGGGCGTCGTCAAAAGACGCGCCCGCAGGCGCGGAAGCGGCCTCGTCTCCGCCCGCATCGCGCCCCGCGCGGGCGTCTTCAAAAAGAGCCTTTGGCATCTCGAGCATCCCTTTACCGGGAAAAACAATCAAAACCCGTCTTTTGTGATTTTTGCAGACCGAACAAAAAAACGCGGTCCTGCGGGCCGCGTCGTACTTATGGGAAAAAAAGAGGCTGCCCGTCCGGTGCACCAGATGCGGCAGCCCAAGAGGCGGAACCGCCGGAGCTCGAGAAGATGATGCAGCTCCGGGGTCCGTTTTTTCCTTAGGAGTCCTCTTTAGAAAAGGATCGGTTCATAGTACCCGGCAAAGAGCACGGAGGCTCTGAGCATCAGGGCGCCGGCCAGGCCGAGCACGGCGCCGACGGCCAGAGCTGCGTGGCTGCGGGTGAAGAAGTACAGGCCGAGCGGAACGATCGAGCCGCAGATCACCACGCCCAGCCAGAACATCATCGAACCGGGACCGCTGATCAGGGCTTCGGCGCCGACGCGGGCCGCAGCCGACGTCGAACTCAGCGCCACGTGCACGAAGGCAAAGATCGTAAAGAGCTCGGCCACCTCGGTCCAGAGCGCCGTGCGGCGGCTCCAGAAGACCTTCTCCTTGGGCAGCTTGCCCGTGATCATCAAGAGCTCAATGGAGCTGATGGAGCTTGCCATGCCCGACATGATCCACAGCAGCGGAATGAGAGCGGTGTTCCAGAGCGTCACGCCCACGGCCTGCGTGAGCAGAAAGCCCGAGTAGATCGTCACGGCAACGCCCACCACCGACATGAAGTGGTTGTAGAAGTTTCCGAGCACCATCTGCTTGAGGCCCGGGAAGACCCCCGCGAGCGCCAGCGAGTAGATGATCGTGAAGATGCACTGCACCGAGAGCAGCATCATGCCGATCAGCATCCAGCTGCCGAAGTTGAGCGACCCGGCAAGAAGGCTGTTGATTGCGGCCATCGGCAGGTTTGTGAGGCGCGCAAGGTGGCTTACCACCAGCAGCGTGCCCGCGATGCTGGCAAACGTGCACACGTACACGAGCGCCTTTTCACGCACCCAGTTGTTGAGGAACATTCCCATGCCCGAGAGGCCGATAAACCACAGGAAGAAGGCAATGCTCCAGCCCCAGTTGGCCGACTGGACTTGCGGCATAAGATTTGTGAATTCCATCATTTCTGCACCACTACGAAGAAGTTAGGCTGGGTCCCGTGGCTTTCAAGAAGCTTCTGGGTCTTGGCGACGCGGATCTTGGCCGAGATGTCGCTGGCCGGGTCGTTGACGTCGCCAAACAGACGCGCCGTCACCGGGCAGGCCGCCACGCAGGCCGGAGCGAGTCCGTCCTCGATGCGCTCGATGCAGCCCTGGCCCATGCACTTGGAGGGCAGCCCCGTGACGGGGTGCGACCAGCGTGCGTCGTACGGGCACGAGGCGATGCAGTAGTTGCAGCCGATGCAGCGCTTCGGGTCGTTGCGCACGAGTCCGTTGTCGTCGTAGTAGTTCGCGCCGAACGGGCAGGTGCGCACGCACGGGGCCTCCGAGCACTGCTGGCACTGCACGAGCAGCTGCACGGGGCGGCGCGCCGTCTCAAGCGTCAGGCGCCGAATGTTGGAAGCGAGCCAGTCGCGGCCGGGCACGGAGCGGCCCGCCATTTCCGGATAGTTGGTTTCGTTGCAGGCAACAATGCACGCCTGGCAGCCGATGCATTTGGTCGCATCAAAAAGATGCGCAAGTTGCTTTTTTGTCATCTTTTCCTACTCCTTAGACGCGCTTGATGCGAACAGAGACGTTGTTGCTCATGTTGCCGCAGGAGACCTGGCTCCTGCCCGTGGCAAACCACTGGGTGTTGATGCCTTCACGCACCCATTCGTACTCCGGCAGCAGCTTCTTGGTGCGAACGCCCGCGGCAAAGCCGTAGGAGAAGAGCACGCCGGGCATCACGCGGTTGGTGACGGTGACCTTGGTGCGGCCCTTGACCGGCAGATCAAGCCCTTCGACTTCGACCATGTCGCCGTCGGCGATGCCAAGGCGCGCGGCGTCAATCGGGTTGATCCACAGCGTTCTGTCGCCCACAAAGCGCGAGGGATAGGTAAAGAGCGAGACGCCCGCGCACGACGAGGCGTTCTTGCCCGAGGCGATGATGAATTCGTTGCTGTTGGGCTTGGGCTGCGTGTAGCACTTCGTCTGGTAGTACTCAGGCAGCGGCTGAATGCCCTTGGCGCTGGCGTTGTAGATCGTATAGAAGCTGATGATCTCGCCCTTGCCCGTGGGGCTCGTAAAGGGCGTCACGTAGGGCGTGGCGTCATAGCGCTTGCTGGCAACCTTGGAGAAGCCCTGCTTTTCAACTTCGGCGGCGATCCTGTCGCCCTCGCCCGGCTTGGCGGCGTTCTTCTTGGCAATGAAGCCCTTCCAGGCCTTGTCAACCAAGCCTTCGTTAAACCACTTCTTCCAGCCGGCCCTATCCTTGATCTCCTCGGTGTATCCCATGCGCGCGGCGCGCTCGGGATACATGCGGCGCAAAATCTCAAGGAACTGCCAGATGTCGTGGCGCGCCTCGACCCCTTCGGGAGGATCGAGCAGGGCGTCGGACTTCTGCACCCAGCCCTCGAGCGCGTAGTTCACGCCCAGATACTCGTGGTTTTCAATAAAGAACGTGCTCGGCAGCACATAGTCGGCCCAGTCGTTGGACTCCTGCGGGAGGATGTCCTGGCTCACGATGAGGTCAAGTCCCTTGAAGGCCTCGATCAGACGATCGGAATTGGCCTCGCGGTGAAACATCGAGCAGCCCGTCATGAACATGGCGCGGATCGGATAGGGCTTGCCGTTTTTGATGGCGTCAAACGTGGTCCAGAGCGTGCCGATGCCCTCCGGGAAGAAGAGCTTGTCCATGGGCTTGCCCGGGGCAACTTCCCAGGTCTCGCCCGTGGGGCCGGTGCACTTGGTGCCGGCCTTCTTCACGCCCGGGCCGCCGTAGCCCGCGCCCTGGGTGATGATGCAGCCGCCCTTGTGGTCGAACATGCCGGTGAAGAGGTTGATGATGTTCATGAGCGCATAGCACTCGACATCGTTGCCGTTGCGCGAGGAGTACCAGCCGTCGTCGCAGACGCCGCCCAGATTAAAGAAGTCGCGCGCGGTTTCGACGATGCGCTTGACGGGAATGCCGGTGAGCTTGCTCACCTCTTCGGGGGTGTACTTGTTGTTGACTTCAATGAAGGCGGCAAGAACGGTCTTGGCGTGCACGCGGCTGCCGTCGGCAAGGCTCACCTCGCCCTGCCAGGTCAAAGAGGGCCGCACGGCCGGATCTTCGTCAAAGCCCACGGGGGCGCCCTTGTCGTTTAACTTCGGGCCCTGAAAGCGCATCTCGCCCGTCTTTTCGTCGATGACGGCAAACATGCGCTTTCTGCCTTCGGCGCGCACCATCTCTTCGGTAATGGGCGTGAGATCGTCCTTGACCAAGCACGGTCCGTTGGTCCACTTGCGCACCCACTCAAGGTCGCAGAGGTTTTCCTTCAAGCCCACGTGAATGAGCGAGTGCAGGAAAGCCGCGTCCGTGCCCGGACGAATCGGAATCCATTCGCTTTCGCCCAGGGCGCCTTCGGGCATGCGGGGATCGACGAAGACGAGTCTGCCGCCGTTTTCACGCGCGGCCGCAGCCGTCGAGAAAACGCCCATGGCGCAGTTGAGCGTTCTGCCCACCAAAAGGAGGTAGCGAACGTTGCTGTAGTCGGGTTCGACCTTGCCAAGGCCCGAGAAGGTGGGCCCGAAAATCATGCGGCGCCCGAGGGTGGAGGCCGAGTTGCAGGTCGAAGAGTGATTGATCACGTTGGGCGTGCCCAGCGCATGAGCAAACCAGTTCTGGTAGGCCGTGAAGTTGTGGCTTGTAAGCAGCACCGAGCGCTCGCCGTACTTCTCAACGATGCCCTTTAACTTGGAGGAAATTTCGCTCAAAGCCTGATCCCAGGAAATCTCCTCGAACTCGCCCGAGCCCCTCTCGCCCTTTCTCTTCAAGGGCTTTTTGATGCGCATCGGATGATCCCACGCCCAGAGCGTCTGCGCGCCTCTGCCGCAGAAGCCGCGCTGCGGATGATCCGGATTGGGAAGGATGCGAATCGTTGCGCGGCTCGGCTTTTCGCCTTCCTTGTGCAACGCCAGAAGGCCGCAGCGGGCGCCGCACACGCAGCAGGCCACGGGGTGCGCAACCCAGCCTTTTTTCTTGAGTGTCTCGACTTCCTGCTTGACGGCCGCCCAGCCGACGGAGGCCGTTGCTGCGCCGGCACCAACCGCGCCCAGCAATGACCGTCGGGAGATACGGGGAACGTTGAGGTCTGACATCGTCGTCTTCTCCTACTTTCGTTTGTTATGGCTGTCAGAGAAGAAATACGGGGCCGGGAAGATCGTTTGGGGCGTCTTCGATTGACCTTCGGAAAAAGCGGCAAAGCTGCGCCCGCGCGCCTGGGGTAAAGGCGCGTCTCCGAACGACGTGTGAGACATGCTCTCCTTGAGGGCGGCCTTGGGAGTGTGGCGTTTATTTTTGTTTCCGCGGCTTCGCTTTCAAAGGAGAGAGCTGCTTGATCTTCTCGTGTTGGAGGACTCGTATTCTTTTTTGACTCATGATCCATTCTATTGGCCAAAAGTCGTAGGGGAAGACCTTCAGAAATGAATGATTTACTCAGAAATTCCTAAGCATCAGGCTCGGCAAGGGCCGGGGACGCCTCTAGGACCTTCCCCAAAAGGAGGAGGCAGGAAAGCTTCGGCAAAGAAACTCACCCAGTCGATTTAGGGGTTAACACTTGCCTTTTGCATTGGCTTCCTTCAAAAGCAGTGTTATTCTCGCAAAACCAAGGTTTTCTACGAATAGCTTATGTATCAGCCGAAACTTCCGAAGGATCTGCGCTGCCCGCTCGAACACGCTCTGGAATTCGTCGGCGGCCGGTGGAATTCGCGCATTTTGTGCCTGCTCTTTAGCGCGGGCTCCATGCGCTATGGGGAAATCAAGAAAAATCTCACGGGCATCACCGACACGGTGCTTGCGGCCACGCTCAAGGAAATGATCGCCAACGAGCTGGTGCAAAGGCGCCAGTTTGCGGAGATTCCGCCGCGGGTGGAATACACGCTCACGGACAAAGGGCAGGAGCTCGTGCCGTTTCTGCGGCAGATCTGCCGCTGGGCGTCTCAGTACCACAGCCCGGGCGAGGCGGGCGAGCAGGAACTGCAGCACTGCAAAAACTGCGTTGTGCGCGCTGCGGGCCTCTACCCATAATCTGCGCCTGCGCACCCGCACGTTTGACGCGCCTTGAGGAAAATTGGCGCGCTTGAGCCCGCCCTGCACGCGGGCTTTCAAGACTTTGCCGAAACTTAGCCCCGTGCCTATGCCGGGCCTAAGAGGCGCCCGATAAAGTGAACATCAAGAAAAAGAAAGACGCCTTCTGACGACACATTCAGAAGACACATTCAGAAGACACCCAAGGCCCCGGCTCCGGCCGGGGCGGGCCCCGCAAAAGGGCCGCACTTTAAAGAAGGCCTCTTTCCCACTTGACTGACGCAACCATTTGTCTTTTTTGGAGACTTACGCCATGTTCACTCGCAAAGCCATCCGTTCGAGCATCGCTCTTTTTGCCCTTCTTGCCGCCGCGGGCGGCGCCATGGCCCAGTTCGTGGGCGGCCCCGACAAGACCACGACCGTCAAAGAGCTTCTTGCCAACGGGCGCGACGATCAGCTCGTCGTGCTCGAGGGCTACATTGTCGATCAGATCAAGCATGAGGACTACACCTTCAAGGACGCCACGGGGCAGATCGAAGTCGAAATCGACGACCGCGTCTTTGCCGGCCAGCGCGTTGATCCCAACACCAAGGTGCGCATCGAGGGCGAATATGAAAAAGAGCTCGTCGAGCCCAACACGGTCGACGTGCACCGTCTGACGATCATCCGCTAGGAATAAGCCCAGAACCGCTTTCCTGCTACCGCGGCGCCCGAGATTGAAGGCGCCGCGCATTTGCTACACGCGAACCATCAGCGGATTTTGACCCTTCGCCACGCCCGTCCTGGGATACAATCCGGGAAGGCACCAGACGAAGGAGGCCTTTGATGAAGCGCAGACCCATCCACCGCGGCGGCATTGTGTCGGCAGGCTACGACCCCGCGCGCGGTTATCTCGACATTGAATTTGATACCAAGAGGGTGCTGCGCTATGAAGACGTCGGCCGCGCCGTGGCCGAGCGCTTTCTCAACTCGGCCGAACCGGTCGCCTACTACCACGAGGTCATTGCCGAGGAGTACACGGCAAGCGAGCTGCCCTCCTCGGCTCTCAAGGATGAAGAAGAGGCCCCGCACCCCGTCAAAAAGGGGATTCCCGACGAGCTTTTAAAGCTCTTTGGCGACAAGTAGCCCGCCTTCGGCCCAGTACGCAGATTTCGGCGGGCCGCCTTGTTGCAGGCGGCCCCGGGCGCTTTCACAGCGACCTTTCACAGCGACTATTGCTGCGCGCCCGCTGCGGGGGGCTCTGCGCGATGCGGAGGTTCCGCGCGCTGATTCTGAATGTAGACGTCGACGAGCTCGTCGGCGCGCTCGACTTTCCTGCTGTCGACGGCTTCCTGCACCTTGACGGCGCTTTCGGCCTTTCGCACCTCAAGGCGCTTGAGCTGCAGATCAAGCGAGCGCTGCTCGTCTTCGTACTTTTCATCGCGCTGCGCCTTGCGCGCGGCCTCCTTGGCTGCGGCCTGGCGCGCGGCCGCCTGCCGGGCCTCGGCGCGCGCCTTTTCAGCCTCGGCCGCCTTGCGGGCGTCGAGCTGCTGCTGCGCCTTGATGCGCACTTCTTCGTAGTTGCGGCGCACGTCTTCAATCTGCGCCTGCACGGGATCGGCGTAGTAGGCGCCTTGAGCGGCCTGCCCCGCCGCCTGCTGCGCCGGATAGTCGGGCGGCACCACGCCGACATACTCCGGCGGCACCTGCGTCTGATACGGCGGAGGATTTTGCTGCGCCGCCGAGCACCCCGCGAGCGCAAGCGCCGCGGTCATCAAAAGAAGCTTTTTCATGTCAAAGGCCTCTGCGCACTAATTGCTTTGCCCGCATCCGTAGGGATTGTTGGGCTGAATGCGCGTCTCGTTGGGAGCGGGCGAAACCATGATGGCGTCGCCCACGCGGTACTCGCAGACGCGGCCGACCTGGGCCGAGTTGTAGATCTTGTCGCCCATGCGGAACGTGATCTGAACTCCGTCGACCAGATTTTGCGCCTTGCCGCTCATCGCACGCCCCGAAATGCCGCCCAGGGCGCCGCCCGAGATGGCCCCTGCCACCACGGCGTCCGGCGAATCGCTCACCGTGGCGCCCACGGCGGCGCCGGCGAGCGCCCCAAGAATGGCGCCCACCTGCAGTCCTTCGGTACGCTCGGAGCTGTTGCGCACGGCCACCCGCGCGGGCATCACGGAAATGATGCGCACGACCTTGACCTCCTGCGCCTGATTGACCTGGCCCGCGCTGTAGACGTCGGACCGATACACCGAGCCGTCATTGGCGCAGCCCGCGAGCACGAGCGCGGAGAGCGTGCAAAGCATGAGTTTTTTCATTGTCGTCTCTGATTTGTTTTCGTGGCGCGGACCCAAACCGGCGGCGCACTCGGCCCGCCCGGCCGCGCCGAGTCTTCCCATAAAGGTACTCTACCTCGACATGCGTCATTTGTCGCCGCCCGCGGGACCATGTTTCGTGCAAAATCGCTCATACAATCGCAACAGGTTATTTCCGCTCTGTCCCGAAGGCGCTTGCCTTCCTTTTTTTATCCATGACAAACCGTTTTTTGCCGCGCTTGCGGGCGGCTTTCTGCGCGGCCCTGCTCTGCAGCCTGCTGCATGCGGCGCAGGCCGGACAGGACGCCCCCTTCGTTTTAACCGTCGTACACGTCAACGACACCCACAGCCAGGCCGCGGGCAGCACGCTGCGCGGCGCGCCCTGCTACGAGGACGAAGCGTGCTTCGGGGGCTACGCCCGCATCGCCGCCTTTATCGAGAGCGAGCGGGCGCGCGCGCCGCACGTCCTGGCGCTTGACGCCGGAGACGCCTGGCAGGGATCGCTTTTTTTCAGCACCGGGCACGATGACTTTGCAGGCGCCGTCGAAGCGGCCATGGGGTACGATGCCGTCACGCTCGGCAACCACGAGCTTGACCTCGGGTGCGAGGCGGCCTCGCGCTACGTCTCGCGCTTGACCAACGCGGGAGTCGCCGTGCTCTCGGCCAATCTCGTGCGCGAGAGCGCCTGTGCGCTTGCGCGCGCTCCCATTGCCCCGTACGTCGTGCGGGACGCGGGCGGCGTGCGGGTGGGCATCATCGGACTGTCAAACGACGAGGTGCGCGAAATTTCCAAGGCCTGTCCCGAAACCGACTTCAAGGAGCGCAAAAAAGCGCTTGAAGAGGCCGTCGCCGCCCTTCAAAGCCAGGGCGTGCACCGCATCATCGCCCTGACGCACCTGGGCTACGACACCGATCAAAAGCTTGCCCGCGAAGTCTCGGGCGTTGACCTTTACGTCGGGGGGCACACCCACAGCGTGCTTGGCAGCCACCCCGGCAGCGAAGGCCCCTACCCGACCGTCGTCGTCTCGCCCGACGGCAGCCGCTCGCTTATCGTGCAGGCAGGGCTCGGCGCCCGCCACGCCGGCTCCATCTCGATAGCCTTTGACGAGCAAGGGCGCGTGAGCGCCTATGCCGGGGAGCTGCGGCTTCTGACGCCCGAGATGCCGCGCGCACCGCGCCTTGAGGCGCTTGTCAAAAAGCAAAGCGCCGTGATCGCGGCCTCCCTTAATACGCCCGTGGCCAAAACAACCGGCATGGGCCCCGACGGCCTTGACTATTGCCGCGAGGCGGAGTGCCCGGCGGGCATGCTCTCGGCCGACGCCTATCTCTCCTTTGGGCGGCGCTTTGGCGCCGTCGCCGCCATTCTCAACAGCGGCTCGATTCGCGCCGCGCTGCCCGAGGGCACCGTCACGCGCGCCTCTCTCATGGACATTCACCCCTTTGCCAATCGTCTGGCGGTGGTCGACCTCTCCGGGCGCACGCTGCGCTTGGCGCTCGAGCACGGGCTCACGGATCCGGACGTGGCAGGTCCCCGGCTCCTTCAGGTGGCGGGGCTGCGCTATGCAGTCAACGCCAAAGCCCCCGTGGGGTCGCGCCTGGGCGAGGTGCAGATGCGCACCCCGCAAGGAGGCTGGGAGGCGCTTGATGATGACAAAACCTACCGCATCGTCATGAACGCCTACCTTGCCGACGGAGGCGACAAGTTCACGATGCTCCAAGATGCGGCGCGCAGCGCCGACGACCATGCCCGGGAAGAAGACATGACGGATTTGGCGGCCGTTTTGGAATACGTGCAGGAAATCGCCGCCCAGCATCAGGGCACGATTCCGGCCCCTGAAGGCGGGCGCATTGCGGGGCTCAAGGGCGTGAGGTTTCAAAGCCAATAGAGAGCCGCGAATGCGGCGGGCGCCTCACCTGAAAAAGACCGTCGCAAGGCCAAGGAAGATCAAAAAGCCGCCCGAGTCGGTCATGAAGGTCAGCAGAACCGAGCCTCCCATGGCCGGGTCCTTGCCAAGCGACTTCAAAATGAGCGGCACGGCAAGCCCCATGGCCGCTCCGAGCACGATGTTAAGCAGCATGGCGAGCGCCATGACGCCGCCCAGCATCATGCCCTGCGGGCTGTCGTAGTAAAGCGCCCAGGCGCAAAGCCCGGCAATGGCGCCCCACACCAAGCCGTTGATGAGCGCGACGATCAACTCCTTGCGGATGAGCCGGGCGGTGTTGGCCTCGGTCACCTGACCGATTGCCATCGAGCGCACAAGAAGCGTCAGAGTCTGGTTGCCTGAATTGCCCGCCATGCCCGCCACGACGGGCATCAAGGCGGCAAGCGCCACCACGCGCGCAATAGTGCCGTCAAAGGCGCTGATCACGCGGGAAGCGAAAAACGCCGTGCACAAGTTCACGCCAAGCCACACCCAGCGGCTTTTGGCCGTGCTCCAGACGCTGCCGAAAATATCCTGGTCCTCATCCAAACCGACGGCTGCGTAGGCGTCCTCTTCGCTTTCTTCACGAATGACGTCGACCACTTCGTTGACGGTCAGGCGACCCACAAGGCGGCCCGCCTCGTCTACGACCGGCGCGCTCACCAAGTCGTAGCGCTCGAAGGCCTGGGCCGCGTCGCTTGCGTCGTCCAAAGGGTTGAGGGTGAGGATGTCGCTTTCGATGAGATCGGTGATGGCCGTCTTCGGGTCGTGCACCAAAATCTGGCTCACGGGCAGAGAGCCCTGAAACTTTCCCTGCCGGTCCACGACAAAGACCTGATCGGTGTGGTCGGGCAGCGTGTCAAAGCGGCGCAGAAAACGCAGGACGATCTCAAGGGTGACGTCCTGCCGGATGGAAATCATCTCGAAGTCCATGCGCGCGCCCACGCTGTCTTCGGGATAGCTCATGGCCGCGCGCAGCTGTGCGCGCTCTTCGTGCGAGAGGCCTTCCTGAACCTCTGCCACCACGTCGGGCGGCAGATCGTCAACGAGGTCTGCGATCTCGTCGGTGTCGAGTCCTTCGACCGCATCGACGAGGTCGGCGTGGTTCATCGACTCGATGAGGGTCTCGCGCACGCCGTCGCCGACTTCGACGAGGACGTCGCCTTCCTGCTCAGGCCGCACCACGCTCCAGACGGTGAGTCGCTCGTCCTGCGGCAGAGCCTCGAGCACGTAGGCGATGTCGGCCGGGTGCAGCTCTTCGATGACTTCGCGCAGCTCGTTGATGCCCTTGGCATCGAGCGCGGCCATGTCCGGGTTGTCCGGATCGGGCTCGGGGTTGTCTCCGCGCTCGAGCGCATCGCTAAAGATTTGCGTGATGCGCTCTAGCGCACGGCTTGCTTCTTCGGGATCGCGGGAAAGCAGATCGTCTGCCGCTTCATCCTCAAAGCCGCCTTCCAAGCCGCTTTTTTCACGAGGTTCGATTTCCGTCACGACGTGCTTTCCTTACACCGGTTGAAAAAGATGCCGGATCCCGGATCCGGTTTAAAAGGCCGCGCGCATTTTCTGCTCGGGCCAATGCCTTGAAAGAAACAAAAAAAGACTTTCCCGCCTAAATTTGACAAATCAAACAACGAGAGCGCCCGCGCATGCAGGCGAAACGCAAAAAGGCCCGGCCGGGCCCTTTTGAAGGCGTTTTGAAGGCGCGGGCGCATTGTACCGCGAAACACTTCACAGCCCGGCAACAAAAAAAAGCGGAAGGGAAAAAGAAAAAAGACAGAAAAGAAAGACGCGAAAGACGCGGGAAGGGCTTGCGCCCTTCAAAATTCAAGCGCCCCCGTCATGTAGGCCACGAACAACACGACGGCAATGAAGACAAACTGCAGGATCGTCTTGCCGTCGCCCTCGCGCAGGCTGTCAAGAAAGTCGCCCCCAAACTCGTCGTCGCTGTGGCCTGCGGCGTCGTACGTCTCCTCCAGGCCGCTTGTGCCCAGAATCACGACGTGCTCGGCGTCAAAGCGCTTTAAAAGCCCCGCCTTCACAAAGAGCACGCGCTCTTCTTCGTCGGCAGCGTCGAGCCTGCCGCAGACCTCCACGTAGCCGCCCGCCTGCCGGCAGACGGTGATCACGGGGCGCGCGTCCGCGCTCTCCGAATTTCTTCGGGTCATGGCGAATTTCAAAGCAAAAAGTCAGGCCGCCCGCGGGAGCGCAAAAGGCAAGGCGCCTGCCGTGCGCTCCCGGCGCGCTGCTCTCAGAGCGCAAGCGCCTTGTAGACCGAGCTTGTCTCGGGCTCGCAGCCAAACCACACCTTGAAGCTTTCCGCGGCCTGCTCCACGAGCATGCCGAGGCCGTCTTCAACACGGCCGCACCCGGACTCGGCGGCAAGCCGCATAAACGGCGTGCCGTACTTCGAGTAGACGAGGTCGTAGGCGATTTCGCATTTCTTGAAGATCGTGTTGGGCACGGCGGGAGCGGCGTTGGAGAGCCCTGCGCTCGTGGCGTTGACCACGATCTCGTACTCATCGGCAAGATCGGTGTAGGCCGCATAGTGCACGCCCATCTCGTCGGCCAGGGCGATCGCCCGGCCGATCGTGCGGTTGGCGACCGTGATGCGCGCGCACCCCTGCGAGCGGATGGCGGCGATCACGCCGCGGGCGGCTCCGCCCGCGCCGAGCACAAGCACGCGCTTTCCAACCAGCCCGATGCCGCAGCGCCCGGTCAAGTCGCGCAGGAACCCGGCGCCGTCCGTGTTGTCGCCGTAGACGTCGTTGCCGTTGAAGGTAAGCGTATTGACCGCACCGGCCACGCGGGCGCGCTCGGTCAACTGCGTGCAGTAGTCGGCCGCATCCTGCTTAAAGGGCACCGTCACGTTTGCGCCCGCCGGATTCTGCTCGCGGCGCAGCGTGCCCACGCTGTCAATAAAGCTGCCAGGCTCAATGTCAAGCGGCTGGTAGTCGATGTCGATGTTGAACTGCCGGGCAAACATGCCGTGAATCTTCGGCGAAAGAGAATGCGCCACGGGATGGCCGATCACGTAGAACTTCTTCATCATTCCCCCTTTGAAGCGCCCGTGCGGACACCTCCCGCACGTACCGCTTCCTCTAAATTTTGAATTTTTGTTTGAGACGTCGACACCGCGGCGCCCCTTTAGTTTTGTCGTTCAATATTTTTGACGGCAAACAGCCAAGGGACAAGCCGCCTCGAGCCAATTTTACGAGGCTCCCGTCCCTTGAGGCGCACCCGACTCGCCCGAGGCCGCCGCGCCCGCCTGAGGCTCGCTTGCCTCGGGGCCGCCTGCGGCATCAGCCGCATCGGCGCTCTCTTCGACCTCGTCGGTCTCATCGACCTCGTCGGTCTCATCAACCTCGTCGGTTTCGTCGAGCACTTCGAGCAGCTTCGTTTCAATCAAAAGCTCGATGTAGTCGACGCCCAGCACCGCAAGCCGAATCTTTTGACCGCGCTCGAGTTCGGGCAGGCCCGGGATGCGCTGCATGAAGGGCAGCCCGTCGATGCGCACGAGCTCGGCCTTGACGACCACGGCCTCGATCTCCTTGAGGCCCTCCTGCTCGATCCAGCGCAGCGACCAGTAGCGCTCCATGCGCCTTTGAAAATCATTATAGGTTTCGTAAGTCGCCTCAAACTGACTCACGATGCCGAAAAGATCGGCGTCATTGCCTTGAAAGGCGGGAGCCGTGCCCTGCAGCGCGGCAATCATCTGGCGCTGATTGACGAGGTCGACGTAGCGGCGCAAGGGCGAGGTCGACCACGCATAGCGCAGCACGCCGAGCCCGTCGTGGGGCCCCGGCACCGTGCTCATGCGCACGCGTCCCATGCGCTGGCTGCGGTAGATGCCGGCCACCTTGTGCTCTTCCATCCACAGCCCCCAGGTCTCGTTGGCAAAGATCATGGTCTCTTCGACCAAAAGATCAAGAGGCTCGCCGCGCATGCGCCCCTTGATCGTGATGCGGGCGTCTTCGCCTTCGCCCTCAAGTTCGATGTACCAGTCGACGCGCCGCTTCATCTCGGGCTTGCCGCGGCGCTCTTCGCGCAGCGCGCGCCTTGCCTTGCCAAAGCGCCACAAATAGGCGATTTCGTCGGCCCAGGGAAAATCAAGCTCTCCGGCCGTAAGGCGCTCCTCTGTGATCTCGTCTTGCAAAACGTCAATGCGCAGGTTCTGCGTCACCGCCACGCGCTCAAGCCGCGTTTCGGTCGAGACCACCCCGAAGGTTTCATCGTCGACCACGGCATAAAGCGACAGACAGGGCACGGCGCGCCCCTCGTCGAGGCTAGCCGCATGAATCCAGTCTTCGGGCAGCATCGTGGTCTTGAGCCCCGGCGCGTACACGGTGGACATGCGCGAGCGGGCCACTTTGTCGACAGGACTGTCGCGGTCGATGAAAAAGGCGGGCGCTGCGATGTGAATGCCGATGCGCGTGCGGCCTCCTTCGATGTGCTCGACGCTCGTGGCGTCGTCAATTTCCGTGGTCGACGAGTCGTCGATTGAAAAGGCGCGCACCTTCGCAAGAGGCAGATCGCCACCGATGTCGGCGGGCTGCGGCAGTCCCGCCGGGAACCCCCGCCCGCGCGGGAAGTTTTCCAGATAAAAGGACTCCACGTGCCACTGCCAGGGGCTTTTGACCGCGCCCAACGCCAGCATCAGCCGCAGGGGCGTGCAGCGCGACTCGGCCGCGGCGTCGTTGACCGCCTTCCACTCGATGCTGTTCTTGTCCGGATGCAGCAAAAGCTCGAACGTTTTGGCGGCGATTTCCTCGGGCAGGCGCCCCGCGACCATCTCGGCAGTCATCTGCCTGCGGCGCTCTTCAAGCGCCTGCCGGCGGGCCACCGCTTCAAGCGCGCGCTTGAGGACGTCTTCGGGCGCCTTGCGGTAGCGCCCGCGCCCCTTGCGGTAGAAGTACACGGGGTTGGAGTGCAGGGCGATGAGCGCGGCCGCACGGTTGACGGGCGTCGGGTTGGAAAAATACTCGTCGGCCACGTCGCCATAGCCAAACTCCTCGTCCGGGGCCACCTCCCAGAGAAAGCCCGGGTCGATTTCCGAGGCCTCGGCATTGGCCTCGGCCAGAAACTGCGCGGCCGCAGGCGAGGAAAACTCAAAAAACACGTGGCCGCCCTTGACCTTGACGCGTTTGCCGCTCGTTAGCTCCACCTGGTAGCTGTTGCCGTCCTGCTTGAGGATCGTGCCCGCCTTGAAGGCGCCGTCTTCTTCAAAAAACAAATACATGAAAGCTTTCGTCGGGAGGCCTCAGTGCGTCCCGCCTGCAAAAAGGAAATTCATCACCGCCGGCACATGCTCGGCAAAGTTGCTCACCGCGTGATCGCCGCCGTCGACGACGATCGAAGGCGAAGAGCCGTAAAGCGCCGCCGCCTCGTGCCAGTCGAGGACCTCGTCGCCCGTCGTGAGAAACAAAAGCACGCGCTCGGGCTCGGGCAGCACGGGCGTGCGCAGCGCATAGAGCTCGCCCTCGTAGGCGGGGCTCACGCAGATCGTGCGGTCGGTGCCGTAGATCGTCTGCTCGCCGAGATAGCGCCCGACCACGTCCCAGGGGTGAACCGCGGGGTTAATGAGCGCGGCCCTCGCGCCCGTGCGGGCGGCAAGCCAGGCGCAGTAAAAACCCCCGAGGCTTGAGCCCGCGAGCATGACTTCCGAACACTCCCGGGAGAGCTTTTCATAGCTCTCTTCAAGCCGCCTGCAGGCCGCCAGCGGCGCAAGGTTCAGGTCGGGAGCGCAAAACCGGATGCCGGCCGCAAGGCAGCAGTCTTTGAAAACCGCCGCCTTCATCGAGCCGGGGCTCGAGCGGAAACCGTGCATGTACAAAAGTGCCTGCTGCATAAGGAAAAGCCGGCGCGCAAAGCGCCGGTCGTCATCACGAAGTGCAAAACCGGCAGGGAAAAGCCCCTGCCGCAACAAAAGAAACGATTCCGGACAGGCCTTTTAGTGCGAAGCGCTTTGGCTGCGCGCACGAAGTCTATCCAAAATCTTCTGGTGAATCCCGCCGAAGCTGCCGTTGCTCATGCACAAAATCACGTCGCCTTCGCGCGCATCGCTTGCCACCGTCTGCGCGAGATCATCAATTGACCCGGCGAGGGTGTGCGCCTTGAGCCCCAGGGGCAGCAGCGCCGTGGCCGGATCCCAGTCAACACCCGGGCCCCGGTAGCAGTAGACGCGGTCGGCTCCGGCAAGCGCCTCGGGAAGCCTTGCCTTCATGGTGCCCAGCTTCATCGTGTTGCTGCGCGGCTCAAAGACGGCGATGATGCGCCTTTTGTCTCCCACCTTGCTGCGCAGGGCGGCAATGGTCTCAAAGATGGCCGTGGGGTGGTGCGCAAAGTCGTCGATCACTTCAATGCCCGCGGCCTCGCCCTTGACTTCGAGCCTGCGCTTGACGCCCGCAAAGCTCTCCATGGCCGCCACCGCGAGCCGGGGCTCGATGCCGGCGTCGCGCGCGGCGGCAATTGCTGCAAGCGCATTGCTTGCGTTGTGCCGGCCGGGCGCGGCCATGTTGAGGACTCCCACCTCAACGCCCGAGAGACGCACGCGGCGCTCTTTGTCGATGTTCCAGCCCGCGGGGTCGTTGAAGCGCTCAAGGCGGCTGTAGCAGCCGCGGGCGAGCACGCGCTCGAGCGCCTCGCTTTGCGCATTGGAGATCACCAGTCCGTGCGAGGCGATCGTGCGCACGAGGTGGTGAAACTGCTTTTCGATGGCGGCAAGATTTTCAAAGATGTCGGCGTGATCGTACTCAAGGTTGTTGAGCACCGCCGTCCACGGCCTGTAGTGCACGAACTTGCTTCGCTTGTCGAAAAAGGCCGTGTCGTACTCGTCGGCCTCGACGACAAAGGCCTCGGACGTGCCGAGCCTTGCCGAGACCTGCTGCTCTTGCGGCACGCCGCCCACAAGAAAGCCCGGATCCTGCCCGCAGGCCTTGAGAATGTGCACGATCATCGAGGTGGTCGTGGTCTTGCCGTGGGTGCCCGCAACGGCAATGACGCGCCTGCCGCCCAAAACGTTTTCCGAGAGCCACTGCGGGCCCGAGGTGTAGGGCGCGCGTGCGTTCAAAATGGCCTCAAGCAGCGGATTGCCGCGGGAAATCGCGTTGCCGATCACCCAGATGTCGGGCGCAAGCGCCATCGTCTTTTCGCTGTAGCCCTCGATGAGCTCGATCCCGGTGGCGCGCAGCTGTTCGCTCATCGGCGGATAGACGTGCGCGTCGCTGCCCGTGACGCGGTGGCCGGCGGCAAGCGCAAGCTGCGCGATGCCGCCCATGAAGGTGCCGCAGATGCCGAGAATGTGGATGTGCATAAAAAGAAGTGTGCGGACTCGCCGCCCCGAGAATGGAAAAATGACGCAAAGATGCTTCAGGCGGGAGCTCATGATTTTCGCCGCACCCCGCCTTCTTTGGTGTAGATTTGATCCGCCTCGATTGTAGCCGAGCCTTCGGGCCCGTCATCGCTTCCTGTGGTTCAAGATGTCAGAGACCGACCGCCTTCGCAAAGAGACCGCCCGGCGCATTGCCGCCGACATCGCCGAAAACGCCTCGGACTGGGCCTCGGCGCGCAGCCGCGCCCTCGAGGAGCTGCGAGAAATCTTTGGCCTTGTGCCAGCCAACGCCGTGCCGGGCGCAGCCGAAATCGAGTCGGCCGTGCGCGAGCACTACGCCGTCTTCGAGCCCGAAGAGCACGCGCGCGTTCTGAGGAAAAAGCGCCTTCTTGCGCTCTCGCTTCTTGAGACGCTCGAGGAGTTCGACATCTTTCTGACCGGAGCCGTGCTCAACGGCTGCGCGCACGCCGACTCCAACATCGTCTTTGACGTCTTCTGCGACGACGTCAAGCACTTTGAAGCCGCCCTCATGGACTGCGGCATTGAGTTTGAGCCCGTTGAGAGCCCCCGCTCGCCCATGCCCGATCCCCTGGAGTCGCTCGGAGCTCTGATAGCCCCGCGCGGGGCGCGCGAGGCCGAAGGCGTGCGCTTTGACGTGCGCTCTAGCGCCGAGCGCGGCCGCAATCCCTTTAAGCGCAAGCCCGACGCGCATCAGCTTCAGTGGGAGGCGCAGGGGCGCATCAGCGCCAAGGCGCTGCGAGAGGCCCTCTCGGAGGTCTAAAGGCGCCCCGCCTGCGCCGGCAAGCCGCCCGACTTCTCCTGAATCGGCAAAAAACCCCGCTTCATCGGCCCTTAACGCCCGCTCGCCGCGGCTTTTGTCGCCTTGCTCTGCGGCCGTCTGTGCCCGGACGCCTCCCCGTCTTCCCGCACAAGACTTCTCCCAAAAAAGCGTTTGCGGCAAGCGCGCCCGTCTGACGATTTGGCCCCGAACCTGACGCAAACGACATCATCCATAAGGATGGTTTTACAGTTTTATACAGGTTTACCTAGGGCGAACCCCTTGCCAAGATATGACAAAGTTATGACAATAGCGGGGAAAAGTCGCGAAATTAAGCACAGTTAACGACAAATTCGTGACGAAATGCGCCCGACTCGCGCTTGGGGGGTGTCGTCAGGTTCATGAGCACATAAAAATCCGCGAGACGGCAGCACAAAAATATTCACCACTACAAAAGAGACACAACCAAATGGACCTTCGCAAATTAAAGACGCTCATTGACCTCGTCAGCGAAAGCGGCGTGGCCGAACTTGAAATTACCGAAGGCGAGGACCACGTCCGCATTGTCAACCGCAACGGCGCCGCGGCCGCTCCGGCTCCGGTCGTGCAGGCGCCGGCGGCCGTCGCCGCGCAGCCCGCCACAGTTCCCGCCGCAGCGGCCCCCGCCCCTGCCGCAGAG
>DYBN01000025.1 GCA_019418605.1 Sutterella sp.
CCGGCGTGGTCGCCTTCCCGCAGGGCGGGTGGTTTACGCCCGGCTCCGACGGCACAGACACGGGTCCCTCGATCAATACGCTCACCTCGCTCAAGCCCAGTCCGCTTGCCAAAGGCAATGCGCAGCACACCAATCTCGTGCAGGTTGAGAAAGTCTCTTAAATGCCTCGCAACCCCAAGCCGGACACCTTCAAAAAACGTGCGTTGCCTGCTACTCTTTCACAGCGAACCATCAACCGCTTTCTGTTGTTTTTGGGGGAATGCGCATGCAGATCAACAAACGCAAGCTTTTGGCCCTTCCGGCAGCGCTCGGCCTTCTGGTTCTGTCAGGCTGCCATCACTACCGCCGCCCCGGTCCAGGCCGCGGCCCCGGACCCGGACCGGCTCCGGCCCCGCAGGGACCTGGCTACGGAGCGCCCGGGCAAGGTCCCGGCGGACAGGGCCCCGGAGCAGGCCCCGGCAATCCTCCCCCGCGCCGCTAGCCGGCTTGACAAATGCAAGGAAAATCCTGATCAAGGAGCGTGATTCTTCCTTTTTCCCGTGCAAAATCAGCGCCTTCACATTGCGTTAAGCACAAGCAGGCACAATGCTTGCACCAGATTGAGCTTTGCTCATCGAAAAGTGTCATCCAATTTCTCCTTGTTTTTTTAAGCCCGCCTGTTGAGCCAGACGGGCTTTTTCTTGGCCCGCGGGTCACCGCCTTCGCCCTTGAATGCCTCTGCGCCCATATTGGCCGGCAACAGGGCTCAAGCGCTCCATTTGCCCCTGACGCACGCGATTTCACCGCAGGGCCGCGTGATAAAGTAGCCGCTCATTTTCGTGCCCGGCGCCCATTGCGGGCCGCTTCAGGGAGCCTCGCGCCCCGCACGCTTTTCAAGGAGGAATCAAGACATGCCGCACTGCAGCCTATCCGAGCTCAAGGCCTTCGCGCAACAATGCCTTCACAAGGTCCCCGAGCGTCGGCAAGCCCTTGCGCTGCAGGAGGTCCCCACCGACGTGCTTGCCGCAGCCTCCGAAGAGACCACGCGCCTTTGGGCGCCGCGCACTTTCAATTTCTGCGCCATCGTCAACGCCAAGTCCGGCCGGTGCGCCGAAAACTGCGCCTGGTGCGCGCAGTCGCGCCACTTCAAGTCCTGCGTCGATGAGTACCCGCTCATTGACGCCGCAAAAGCGCTTGAAGCGGCGCACGCAGCCGAGCGGGCGGGCTGCACGCGCTTTTCTCTGGTCACAAGCGGCCGCAAGCTCTCCCCGCGGGAAGTGCGCGAGGCAGCCCTCCTCGTGCGCGCCATACGGCGCGAGACAAACCTTGAGGTGTGCCTCTCGGCAGGCCTTCTGACCGAGAGCGAACTCAGAGAACTGCACCGCGCAGGCGCTAGCCGCTTTCACTGCAACCTTGAAGCCGCGCCGGAGGTTTTCAAGCGGCTTTGCACCACGCACACGACGCAAGACAAGATCAAAACGCTTGAAGCCGCCCGCAGGGCCGGCATGGACGTCTGCTCGGGCGGCATCATCGGCATGGGGGAGACGGAAGCCGATCGAATCGACCTTGCCCTTTCCCTGCGCGCGCTTGACGTTCCAAGCATTCCCATCAATGTGCTCGCGCCGATCAAGGGCACGCCGCTTGAAAATGTTGCGCTCATCGACGATGAGGCCATCATCCGCGCCGTAGCGCTCTTTCGCCTGATCAACCCCAAGGCGCATCTGCGCTTTGCCGGAGGCCGCGCAAGGCTCTCGCCTGCCGTTCAGCTTGCCGCCATGAAGGCGGGCATCAACAGCGCCATCGCAGGAGACATGCTCACCACGGCGGGAACGGCCGCAGAGGCTGACCGCAAGCTCGTCAAGGCCGCGGGCTACGGCTTTGAAGAAGAAGACGCCTTGACCTTTGACGCCGGGCACATCTGGCACCCTTATGCAGGCACGATCAATCCTCCTCCCGTAGAGTTCGTCAAAGCCGCAAGCGGCACGCGCATCACGCTCTCCGACGGTCGTGAACTCATCGACGGCATCAGCTCGTGGTGGTGCGCGGCCTTCGGCCACAACCCCCCGAGCGTAGCGCAGGCCGTAAGAGAGCAAACAAAGCAGCTCTCCCACGTCATGTTTGCCGGATTCACGCACCGCCCGGCGGTTGAACTCGCAAGGAAAATCCTGCGTCTGGCTCCGCAGGGGCTGGAGAAAATCTTTTACGCCGACTCGGGATCCGTCGCCGTTGAAGCGGCGATGAAAATGGCCCTGCAGTATCAGCTTGCCTGCGGCAGAAGCGGCAAAACAGGATTCATGACGCTTGCCGCGGGCTACCACGGCGACACTTGGAACGCCATGAGCGTGTGCGACCCCGAAGGCGGAATGCATGCGCTCTTTACCGGTCTCTTTTCCGACAGAACGTACGTGGCCTCTCCCGTCTCGCGCTTTAATGGCGAGTGGCGCCCCGAGGACCTTGAGGCTTTGAAAGAGGCTTTTGCCAAACACGCCTCTCACACGGCCGCCTTCATCCTTGAGCCCATCGTGCAGGCTGCAGGAGCCATGCGCTTTTATCACCCCAGGGTTTTAAAAGAAGTCCGGCGCCTGTGCACCGAAAACGACGTGCTTCTCATCGCCGACGAAATCGCCACGGGCTTTGGCCGCACGGGCAAACACTTTGCCTGCAACTGGGCCGACGTCGTCCCGGACATCATGACCATCGGCAAGGCGCTCACGGCGGGCGTCATGTCGCTTTCGGCAGTGCTTGCCGCCAACACCGTCGCAGACGCCATCTCAACGGCTTCGCCCGGCGGATTCATGCACGGCCCGACGTTCATGGCCAACCCGCTGGCCTGTGCGGCGGCCAATGCCGCTCTTGCGCTTTATTCAAGCCGAGACTGGCTCGCAGAGGTCGGGCGAATCGAGCGCAAGTTGAGCGACCGACTGCTGCCCCTTGCCTCTCACCCCGGCGTTGTCGACGCGCGCGTGTGCGGCGCAATCGGCGTGCTCGAGCTCGACAGACCCATGCCGGCCAAAAGCGTGCAGAGAGCCTTCGTTGAGCGAGGGGTTTGGATCAGGCCCATCGGAAATCTCCTCTACCTGATGCCGCCCTACATCACCACGGACGACGAAATCGACGTGCTGGCCGACGCCATTGAGGCCGTTCTTGGCGAATTCATGGCGCAGACAACGGCTCCGGGGCACTGATCAGGCGCGCGGTTTTCACCTTGGTCCGCACGGCAATCAAGCCCTCATACGGCAGGCACGACATTTGCAAACAAGGCCGCCTCTTGATTAAAAGGCTTTATGAAGTCTCTTAATTGTCAGAAGAGGCGGCGTTGATTCAATGAAGCCGCGACACATGCAAGTGCACGTGACTTCTCTATAACAGCTTCTATATTGACCTTAAGACAACCTCTCGACCACTGTCAGCTAAGAAATCCGAAGAATAGAATTGTTCTTCAGCTCATCTTTGGCTGCAGAAAGTCCTGCAAAAGCGGGCCTTGCAGCGGTTTCTGAAAGCTCACGGCGGCCAAAAAGCAAGGCGGCGGCGCATGTCCCGATGTCGATGGACAAATCCAGACGTCGAGGTGATCAAGTCAACATAAAGATGCTTTTACGGACTTTTATTAAACGCCGACGCAACCTGCGCGGCATGATCGCAACAAACCAAAAATACACGAAGGAGAACGCATGAGTCCAAACAACACGCCGCACGAGGGCGCGCGCGAGCTTGCCGACGGCACCTATTTCGTCACCGGCACCGACACGGATGTGGGAAAGACGGTTGCAACAGGCGTCATCGCCCGTGATCTTTTGGATGCCAAGAGGCGCGCGGCAACGCTCAAACTCGTGCAAACAGGCTGCACGGCGGGATCAATCGACATTGCGCTGCACCGCCGCATCATGGGCACTGCGCTAGCCGAAGACAATCCGCAGGGCGAAGGCGTGAGCGCCCCGCAAATCTTCACATTCCCCGCCTCGCCGCATCTTGCCGCGGAACTCGATCACCGAGCGCTTGACTTCAATGCAATCGAGCGCTCAACAAAGACCCTTGAGAGCAACTACGACATCGTTCTCATTGAAGGCGCAGGCGGCCTCATGGTTCCGCTGACGCGCTCGCTTTTGACGATCGACTACGTCTGCGGCAAAGGCTGGCCGGTCATCTTCGTTACCAACGCAAGGCTAGGCTCCATCAACCACACGCTGCTTGCCTGGGAAGCGCTTCAAAGCCGCGGCATTCGCATCGGTGCAGTCGCCTTCAACGACTATTGCGGCGAGGGCGTCACCCCAAAGGAAATTTTCAACGACACCCGGGACTACCTTCGCCAAGAGGCCCGCAGAAGGTTTCCCGAGGCGCTCTGGATCGAAATCCCTCGTCTTCGTTTGTAGCAGCCAAAGAAAAACCGGAAGCCCGTGCAGAGGCGGGTTCCGGTCGATCGGCGCGGCGGCGACGGCCGCCCGCGCATCACGCTGCGGTCCTGTCGGGTCGCAGCTGCGTTAAACGAGCCCAAGCCCCTTGGCCCAGTACGCCGCATCGGCGCCGTGCACGATGCGGGACTTGCCAAAGTCGACCTTAAGCGCCGGATGCAGGGACGCAAGCCCCTCCAAAGCCTCTTCAATGCCGCTGCCGCCCGAGGTGGCAAAGACATAAAAAGGCGTCTGCGCAGCCACATCCTGAGGCAGCGCGTCAAGAAACGTGTCGACCACGCGAGGCGCAACACCCCACCAAATCGGAAAGCCCAGCACGATGGCGCGGCACCCCGTGCAGTCGATGGGATTGCCTGCCAACGCCGGTCTGCAGGCCGCATCGTGCATCTCGACCGAGGAGCGGCTCCTCGGGTTTCTCCAGTTGAGATCCGCGCTCGTGTAGGGATCGCGCGGCACGATCTCGCAGATGTGGGCGCCAAGCGCCTCCGCCGCAGCCAGCGCGGCCCGCCGCGTCGAACCCGTGGCGGAAAAGTACGCCACCAGTACCTTTTGGTCCATGATTGGCCTCACGTCAAAACATCTTGACTGCGCCCGCCGGGCAAGCGATGCCCGGCAGGCTTAAAAGCCTCAGAGAGCCTCTCTGAAGATTTCGATGATTTCGCTGCGATCGAGCACCTTGTAGCCGCCCTTGAGGATCAAGGTGGCGTCAGCCAGAGACTCGAGCATGTCCTCGGTCGCGCCAAGCTCGGAAATCGTCATCGCCAGTCCGAGCTCCTTCATCCAGGCCTGCATGGCGGCAAGCCCTTCTTCGGCCACCTGCTCGTCGCTCTTGCCCGCGGGATCAACGTCAAAGACGTTCACGGCAAAGCGCTTGAACTTGGCAAGGCCCGCCTTCATGATGTGGCGGTAGTACGGCAGCGAAACGGCCGCAAGCGTCATGCCGTGCGTGGCGTTCGTCAAGGCTCCGACGGCCTGTCCGAGCATGTGGACCATCCAGTCGGTCGTCTTGCCCTTGGCAATGAGCGTATTGAGCGCCCAGGTCGCCGTCCACATGATGTTGCTGCGCGCTTCGTAGTTCTGCGGATCTTCGTTGGCAATGCGGCTGGCGGCCAGCAGCGAGCGCATCAGCCCCTCGGCGATGTAGTCGCTCGTGTTGTCGTCCGTGCCCGAGAAATACTGCTCGCAGATGTGATTGAAAATGTCGTAGATGCCGGCCACCATCTGGTAGTGCGGCAGCGTCATCGTGTACTGCGGGTTGAGGATGGAAAAGCGCGGCATCACGCGCTCGTCGGCAAAGACCTTGCCGATCTTGAGCTTGGCCTGCGTGTTGGTGATCACGGCGCCGGCATTCATTTCCGAGCCCGTGCCCGCCATCGTGAGCACGCACCCCAAGGGAACAACCTCGCAGGAGGGTTCCTCAAAGCGCTGGTAGTACTTCTGCCAGGGATCTTCGTCGCAGTGCACGGACACTGCCACGGCCTTGGTGTAGTCGCACACGGAGCCGCCGCCGACGGCAAGCAGAAAGTCGGCCTTGTGCTCGCGCGCAATCTTGATGCCCTCGTAGAGCTTGTCGAGCGTCGGATTGGGCATCACGCCGGAAATTTCAGCCACGTTCTTGCCGTTTTTCTCAAGAATCGAGAGCACTTCGTCATAAAGGCCCGTCTTCTTGATTGAACCGCCGCCGTAAACGAGCACCACGTTGGAGCCGTACTTGGGCAGCTCCGTGTTGAGCGCCTCAAGCGATTGCTGACCGAAATAGAGCTTCGTCGGATTGCAGTACGTGAAATTGCCGAGCATGTGTCTGTAGCCTCCAAAAATATGCATGTGGCGTTCACGCCGGCCCAAGGGCCGGCCGCCGGGGATTTGCCGGTAAATATAACGAAGCCTGCCGCCGGCGGCCCGCAGATTTGTCGCAATTGATTGCCAAAAACCACCATCGGGCGTCCTCAAGCCCGGCCTCAGTCAAAAGCCTGCGCTGCCCGGCGCCGGCAAAAAAAAGGCCGCCGGACTTTCACCCGGCGGTCCTTCCTTCAAAATAATTCAAGCAAAGCCTGAGGCGCTGCCCGCCTACGTCGGATCAACGGCTGCGGGATCCTTTTTGACGATCAGCAGATCTTCAAGCGAATACCCTTCGGCAACGGCCGCTTCAATGGCCTTGGGCATGCGGCCGCGTCCCGTCCATGTCGTGCCGTCGGGCGCGATGTACTTTGGCTCAACCTTTTTGCCTGCATCCGAGCGGGTGCGCTTGACCCTGCGCCCGGGCGCCTTCTTCTCCTTGACGGGGGCCTTGCCGGAGAAGTCGAGATCGCTCTGCTTGATGTTGAATAGAGCAATGACTTCGTTGATTTCATCGATGGCGGAGCGCTTTGCAGCCTCCTTTTTCGCAAGCAGCTTCGCTTCCTCCGTTTGCAGATCCTTCATGATCTTTTTCAAAGCGTCATTCATGGGAATTTCCTTTTATTGAAAAAATCACGCGGATAAAACTACTTCCTTTCGCGTCTTCAAAAGATTATCACATTGAATTGCTCTTGTATCGACGGACTTTCATTTTGCAAACTCAGGCGGCAAACGCGGCCGCAACCCGCATTATTCGTCAGAGAAAGGCGCAGGGAGCAGGCTTATTTTTTGATCGTCGGCCTTTTTGTCCGCCGCTCTTGACACATTCATCGAAAACGCCGCCTGCTTCAAGCCGCGTTAAAAAGACTGCGGCCGACACGAGCGCTCGAAACAAAGCCAACAGCCATCCCGCTTGAAAAGAGGTGCACGACAAACCGGATCAATGGCGTGCTGCATGTCAAAAATCGCCGCGCCTTCTTTCTTCTTGAGGGAATCTTCGATTTACACACCGTTTTAAGCGAAGGCTCCCCGCGGCCTTTTGCCCTTATTGGGTTTATCCAAAATCTCAGAAACCAAAAAGGCTTGAATTCTGCTTTCTGAGGGCAATAAAAAACCCCGTAAATCCAACGATTATGGGGCGATGTCTAATGCCTTTGGTGGATTCTGAGAGCATCGACTTTTGCTGTTAAATCAATTGGTTGAAAACTTTGAGTCACCATCAGAATCACCCTATACACGTCAGGCTCCCGGTACCGTCGGCCCAAAAAAAAAGAAGCAGGGGAAGGCCCCAAAGCCATCCCCCATACTCGTTTTTGCCGCCCGTCATTTCAGTTTCGCGAGGGCGTCTTTGTCGATCGCGATTCTTTCAGCCAAGCCCGCACCCTCGCTTGCCAATCCTGCACCTTCGCTGAGTAGGCGGACACATCCGGCAAGGCGCTCTCGCTCAGGCTGGCAGGCACCGGTGCGGGCTTCGGACAGTCTGCGCTCATAGGAAGCGAGGGACTTGCGCAAGCCGTCAACGTCCCCACGACGAGCATCAAGCTCGCGCAAAGCAGCGTCCCTTTCAGCGACCGCATCAGCCAATCTCTGCGCACTTTTTTCTGCCTCCCCCATGTTCGCTTTGGCCACGGTTTGCGCCGTGGCAGAGTAGTCTGCGTGCAAGCGAGCGATTTCCGCCGCGTACTTGTTTGCCGCGAATGTGTAGCCTGCAACGGCGGCGACGATCAATGCGGCAACGAGCGCAAGCCCTTTCACCCAGCCGCCCGAGTCGGTGAGAAAGCTCAAAAACGTTTTCAGCATACGATAGTACTGAAAGCAGACAAGCTTCCCGCCCCGGTAGACGCGCCACCGGCATACGCCGGAGACGCCGGAGTTGTCGCCCACAGTCGGATCGCCGATGACTTCCTTCACGTCTCCGTCCTGATGGTGGAAGCCAATCACGTTGATGTTGAAGCCGTATCCGCAGTTTCTCCACAGCCATGCCACGCGCCGGACGTAGCGCGGCCAAGGCTCCATCGAGTCGCCCCAGCGCGCGAGGTGCCCGGCGTCCCCGTCGATGGGATTGTCAGGCGTCTGAAACCACCATAGCCACTTCGGCAGGCCATCCATCATCGTCAGCAAAAAGCACCACCACCGGCGCAAGCAATCGACCGACTACGTCAAAGAGCAGGGACGCTGGGAGGAAGGCAATCCATTTAAGGTAAACCATTTTTTTTTGCCAAAAAAAAAGCCACCTCGAAGGCGGCCTGTTGATACAATGCGCGAATGTCCAGCGGGTTGAGCGCATAGCCCGCTCTCCATTGAGTGGTTTTGTTACGGTGCCCACTCAATCGTCGGGGACAAAACCGTAACGAAAACGGCCCGGATGTTCCACCATCCGAGCCGCTTGAAGGAATGAGATATGCGCATTTCATCTCATGCCTCTAGTATAGCAAGGCCGGCCACGAAAATTTTGATTTTCGTTGTCCTGCTTCTGATGTGCTAGGCGCGTAAGTAAAGGGCCTCGGTAGTTCGACGACTACCGGGGCCCGCGTGCTTTTGGGGCTCAAGATCAGTACCCACAAGCCCTGAAATTCCTCGGAAAGCGTGCAATCGTTCAGATTGCACGCGGCTGAAGCT
>DYBN01000026.1 GCA_019418605.1 Sutterella sp.
ACCTCATCATGACCAAGAGCATCCGCAACTTCGACGGCATGGTGGAGCTTGTCAAAGACTTGAACGCCATGAAGTAGCGCCCCCGCGCCCGACCTTCGTGTTCGGCACAAAATGCGCGCAATTGCAGCCGCCTTGCCGGCAATTGCGCGCATCGGGGTGCTTTTTCGCTTTTTTTGCCTCTTCTTTCATTTAAACAGCGCTTGCAGCGCCGTCCCGGGCTTTCCTTGATTCTTTTGCCGAGGCCTCGACATGAAACGCTTTTTCTCCTCCCTTGCGGCCGATCCGGCCCAAACGCTTGCCGACTGGCAGGACTCCCGCTGGCCCTGGGGCATCATCGCCTTTGCCATGATCGCCATGGTGCTGCTTGCGCACTACGTCTTTCAGGACTGGATGCACATGCTGCCCTGCGAGCAGTGCGTCTACATCCGCTACGGCAACCTCGTCATGGCCCTGGGCTGCCTCATCGCCATGATCAACCCCAAGGCCCTCTGGGCCAAGATCGCGGGCTACGTCATCACCCTCTACGGCCTTGTCTACACGATCATGTGCTCGGTCAAGCTCATCGGCATTCATGCCGCCGTGCACTCCGACGACCCCATGGCCATGTTCGGCATGCAGGGCTGCTCGACGGAACCTCACTTTCCCTTCGGCCTGCCGCTTGAGAAATGGGCTCCCGCCTGGTTTCAGCCCACGGGCGACTGCGGCTACGACTCCCCCGTCGTCCCCGACGGCGCCGTGCTCTCTTCTCTTCAGTCCTGGTTCATTGAGCTCTACCAGACCTCCGACGGGTGGTACCTCATCCCGCAGTGGAAGTTCATGAACATGGCGCAGTGCTGTCTTCTGGCGTGCATCGTCGCCGCCCTTTTCCTTGCCGCCATGCTCTACGGCTGGGGCATGCGCCTTGCGGCCGCACGAAAGGCCAAAGAGAGCTAACCGCTTGACACCCCTTGCGGGAAAAAAGTTTTCAGCAAGGGACAGCAGAAAAAAAAGGCAGCCGCGGCACCAAATGCCGTCGACTGCCTTTTTCCTGCCGTTTTCTTTGGCTTACAGAGTCTTGCGCGGCGCCCGGGCCCTCCTTCTTGAGGGCGCCGGGCGCGCGCGGCCTTGAGCCGCTAAATCTCAAACGTGCCTTTGACGATGATTTCGCCCGAGCGCATCATCTGCCGGCCCTTGGCAAAGACGTGCACGAGCTCCATGTTCTCGTCAAAGAGGTTGATGTCGGCGCAGGCGCCCTCGCGGATTTCTCCCTTGCCGGGCAGGCGCAGCGCGCGGGCGATGTTGGTCGAGACGATGGGCAGGGCCGTCGTCATCGGGATGCCGCGCTCGCCCACAAGGCGCTTGAATTCGCGCAGGTTGCAGGCAACGCCGCCAACGCCCAGGCCAACCATCTCGCCCTTGTCGTTAAAGCGCGGCACCGAGCCGTGGCCGTCGGAGCTCAGCGAGAGGTGATCGGGCGCAACGCCCGCCTTGAGAGCCTCGACGATGCCGTCGGCGGGCGTTCCCACGGCGCACGAGCCTCCCGTGGTGACGTCGACGTAGCCGCCGGCAAGGCCAAACTTAATTGCGCCCTCAAAGACCTTGAGGTCGCGCGCGCAGTGCGTGGGCCGAATGTGCTGAATCGGGAAGCCGCGCTTGGCAATGTCAAGGAACATGTCGAAGGGGCCGACGATGTTGCCCAGGTGAATGTGCAGCACGCCGAGCTTGCCCGCCACCATGGCGCCCACGCGGATCTGCGTGAGAAGCCGCAGCACCTCTTCTTCGGTCGGGAAGCTTGAGCGGTGATCCCCCATGGCGATCTTGACGCCGAGCACTTCGGGCACGAAGTACAAGTCGTCGCGCACGCAGCTCGTGAGCGTCGTGGGCGGGTACGCGTAGTTGCTCGTGTACATCCAGGCCGAGACGCCCTCGGCCTGCAGGCCGCGCACCTTGCCCAGAAGATTGGGAATCGAGCGGCTCGATCCGTCGGTGCCCGAGACGCCCACCACGCTTGTCGTACCGCAGGCGATGAGCTCGGAGAGCACGAGTTCGGGCGTGCGGGTGGCCGGGCCGCCTTCTCCGCCGCCGCCCGTGACGTGAATGTGCTGATCGATGAATCCGGGCGTCAGAATGAGGCCGCTCGCATCGAGCGTCTCAAGCCCCGGCATCGTCACCGTCAGGTCGGGCCCGACGGCGGCAATCTGCTTGTTGACGATGAGCACGTCGCACACGCCGAGCTCCTGCGGGGCAAAGACGCGCGCGTTCTTAATTAGCAAAGCCATTTGTGAAATCTCCATCGAGAAAATAAATCCTGATCCGTCAAACGAATGGGCCTGGCGTTAAAGGAAGACGAGAGAGGCCGCCACGTTGACCACCATGCCGAGGATCATGACCGGAATCGTACGGCGAATGAGCTCAATGGGCGTGAGGCCCGCAATGCCCGACACGGCGATGATGACTCCCGAAATGGGGCTCATCGGACGGGCAAGGCTTGCGGCAAGCTGCACGGGGATCACGAGCGCCATCGTGTTGTAGCCCACGCTTGCGGCCGCCTCCGGCAGCAGCGGCGAGAAGGCAAAGAAGGCCGAGTTGCCCGAGCCCGTCACGATCGTGGCAATCACCATGATCGCCATCATCACAAAGAGCATCAGACCCAGTCCGAGCCCTTCCTGGGAAGCGGCAAGCGAAATCAGCGTGGAGATGCCGCCCACCTTGGTGAGGCCCACGGCAAAGAGCTCGGCGCAGACGATGAGGCTCACGGTGGAAATGAACACCTTGCCCATGCCTTCAAAGAAGGACTGCACGTCGCCGCAGCACTGCTTGAAGGTGCGGCGCGTGAGCAGATCGACCACAAAGGCAATCAGAATCGAGACCACGATGGCGGTCACCAGAGAAAGCTTGACGCCCGCATAGACCATGGGCGAGAAGACAATCAGCAAAAAGAGCGGCAGCACGGGCAAAATCGCATAGTGCACGGGACCCGCGTCGGCAAAGGCGTCTTCGGTCTTGCCATTGCCGCCCGCCTGCAGCGGCGCATCTTCGATGCCCTGGGCGGCTTCGCGCCGGTCAAACCAGCGCTGCACGAGGAAGTGGCCGATGGCCACGGCAAGCATCACGCAGATGGCCACCGGCACCTGACCGGTGACGAAGTAGGTGACGACGTCGGTCTGCAGAAGGTCGGCCGCACGCATGGAGTTCGACGAACTCGGTCCCAGATCAAGGCAGCACGTCGAGCCGATCACGGCCGCAGCCGCCGCGCGCCGCACGCCGAGCTGCACCAGAAGCGGATAGATCGAAGCCATCAGCAAAAGGCCCAGACCCACGGCCGAGTTGATGAACAGCGCCATCGTCTGGCCCACGAGATACGTCACGCCCAGCAGCAGATAGGGCGAGCGAATGGCCGCCAGAGGCTTGATGCAGAGCTTGACGAGCGCCTTGGAGGCGCCCAGTTTGTTCATATAGTAGGAAAAGCCCGCAATTGCCATGATGTTGAGACCGAGCCCGCCGAGGCGGCTCTTCATCAGGTCGGTGAGCGCCTGCGCAAGGTCAAAGCCCACGAAGTTCGTGGCCGACTTGGCGCTCACGGGCGGATTGCCCATCAGGGCTCCGATTGCCAGCATGACGATGCCGATTAAAAGCAGCATCATGGGCGGGTAGTAGTTTTTGATCACAAAGTACGCAATCGCCACAACGGCAATGAGCGTACAGACGACGCCGAACATGAACGTCCTCCATTGGTTTGAAAGAAAACAAAAAGCGGCAGCGCCGCGCGCGCCTTGTTCCAAAGCAAGGCTTGTCGTAGTTGTCGTTTGAGCGGCCGCTGCAGTGCACCAAATTTGTGCACGCAGGTGCCTCGAACATACTACCACCGCGCCCGAAGCGGCGTTTTTTCTTTACGCGGCTTGCGCCGGATCAAAATTGGCGGCCCCCGTCTCAAGATTTGCTCATTCATGCCAAAAATTCATTGCGCAGGGAAAAGCGCCCCCATTTCCGCTTAAATTAGGGCGCTCTTTTGCAAAATGGCCCGGTCCGCGGCGGCGCGGGAGCGCTCGGCGGGCAGCCTTTGCCATTGCATAGCACTCGCTACAATTTGCCGGCCCTTTTGTTTTTGCCCTGCCTTTCATTTCATATCAATGGACACCGCGCTCATCGAGCTTTTTATCGACTCCTTCTGGCAGATCCTGCTGCCGGGGCTGACCGTGACGATTCCGCTTACGGCCATCTCCTTTAGCCTTGCGCTTGTCCTGGCCGTCGTGGTGGCGCTCATTCAGTACGCGCACGTGCCTGTTCTCAAAGACATCGCGCGCTTTTACATCTGGGTGACGCGCGGCACGCCCCTGCTCGTACAGCTTTTCGTGGTCTTCTACGGACTGCCGCATGCAGGAGTCCTCATCAATCCCTTTGTTGCGGCCGTCATCGTCTTTTCGATCAACGAAGGGGCCTACTGCGCCGAAACCATGCGCGCGGCCCTTGAGTCCGTGCCCGCCGGGCAGCTTGAGGCGGGGCTCACCTGCGGCATGAGCTACCTGCAGGTCATTGGCCGCATCGTGCTGCCGCAGGCCTTTCGCACGGCGTTTCCGACGCTGGGCAATTCCCTTATCGCCATGGTCAAGGACACCTCGCTTGCGGCCAACATCACGGTCACCGAAATGTTCATGACCACGCAGCGCATCGTCGCGCGCACCTACGAGCCTTTGCTTTTGTATATCGAAGTGGGGCTCATCTACCTCATCTTCTGCACGGTGCTCACGCGGCTGCAGACGTACGGCGAGAAACGACTCAGAACCTACGGCAGGCGCTAGAGAAGGCTCGTTTTTACTGCAACATCATCGACTTTTGTTTTTGCGGCATGCTTCTTGAAGTCAACAACCTGCACAAGACCTTTGGACAGACCGAGGTGCTCCACGGCGTGAGCCTTGGCGTCGACAAGGGCGACGTGGTGGCCGTGATCGGCCCGAGCGGCTCCGGGAAGACCACGATGCTGCGGTGCCTGAATTTTCTTGAAAAGGCCGATGCGGGCACCATGCGCTTTTCGGGCGAAAGTTTTGAGATGCCCCGCATCGCGCGCAAGGACATCGCCCGCATCCGCAAGCGCACCGCCTTTGTTTTTCAAAACTACAACCTCTTTTTGAACAAGACGGCGCTTGAAAACATCACCGAAGGGCTCGTTGTCGGCCGGGGCATGGATAAAAAGGCCGCCCGAGACCTGGCGCTTGATCTTTTGGCGCGCTTTGACCTTGCCGGGCGCGAAAACGCCTACCCGAGCGAACTCTCGGGCGGGCAGCAGCAGCGCGTGGCCATCGCCCGCGCGCTTGCCCCGCAGCCCGACATCGTCTACTTCGATGAACCGACGTCTGCGCTGGATCCCGAGCTCACCCAGGAGGTGCTCGGCATCCTGCGCGAGCTTGCCCGGGAGGGAATCACCATGGTCGTGGTCACCCACGAACTCGCCTTTGCCCGCGGCATCGCCAACCGCGTGATCTTCATGGAGTCGGGGTGCGTTGTGGAAGCTGGAGGCGCAACCGAGCTTTTTTCCCACCCCAGAGAGCAGCGCACCGCGCAGTTTCTGCAAACGCTTGCGTAACTTTGCAGCCTGCGCGCTAACTGACAACACTTTTTTCGCGCAGAGCGCAAAACCCATTTTTGTTGACCTCTATCTTTTAGGATCCCCACTATGCAACCCACCAAACGACTGCTTCTTGCGGCCTTTGCCGCAAGCGCCGTTTTCGGCTCTCTTGCCGGGTGCTCGGACAACGGCAGCGCACCGAGCGCTGAAAATTCCAAGGCGAGCAGCGAAGCTCCCGCCTCCGCCGACCTTCTTGCCCGCATCAAGGAGCGCGGCACCATCACGATTGCCATGGAAGGCACATGGTCGCCCTGGACCTATCACGACAAAGACGGCAATCTCACGGGGTACGACGTTGAAATCGGCCGCAGGATTGCGCAAAAAATCGGCGTCAAGGCCGAATTCATCGAGGGCAAGTGGGACGGACTGTTGGCCGGGCTTGACGCCGGGCGCTATGACCTGATGATCAACGGCGTGGGCGTCACGCCCGAGCGCGAGCGCGCCTACAACTTCTCCAAGCCCTACGCCTACGACCGCGTGGCGGTCATCGTCAACGCCGATCAGAGCAACATCACCCGCATCGACGATCTCAAGGGCAAGACCACGGCCAACACAATCTCGAGCACCTACGCCGAAACGGCCGAAAAGTACGGCGCCAAGGTGATCGGCGTCGACGACCTCAACCAGACCTTTGAGCTTTTGCGCGCGCGCCGCATCGACGCCACCCTCAACTCCGAGGTGACGTTCGTCGACTACACCAAGGCGCACCCGGAAGCCGCGATCAAAATCGCCGTCTTCGTGCCCGAGCAGGGGCTTGTGGCCATTCCGCTTAAAAAAGACCCGTCAACCGACTCGCTGCGGGCTTTGATCAACGAGACGATCGACGAGCTGCGCGCAAGCGGCGAGCTCTCGAAAATCTCGCAGCGCTTCTTCGGGCTTGACATCTCAAGCAAAAAATAGCCGCAAAGGGGGCGGGCGCCGCGGCATGAGCCGCCGCGCCGCTTTCCTTTCGCGCATAAAAAAGGGAAGCGGCGCTTGTTTTTCCCCAAGCACCGCCTCCTCAATCTTTCTCTTTCGGGCCGCCCCAAAGCGGCCGCAAAAGGGGCTGCCAACTACTTCACGGCGCCGATTTTCTTGAGCCAAGCCTCAACGTCGGCCTTGGCGCCTGCGGCGTCCGAGCCCGGCACGTAGAAGTGCTCGCCGATCTTTGCCTTCGGGCAGAGCTCGGTAATGCGCGCAAGCGCTCCTCTCGGCGACGAGCTTCCCGACGTGATGAAGGGATAGACCGTCTTGCCCTGCAGATCGTGGTCCATCAGGAAGGTCGCCATTGGAACCGAAAGGCTTCCCCACCAGTAGGGGCTTCCGAGATAAACCACGTCGTAGCCCGAGAGGTCGGGGATGACGGTCTTTAGCTCCCGGCGCGCCTTGCGGCGCACTTCGTCGCGGGCGATGTCGGTCATGTCGCCGTAGTTCGGGGCATAGGGCTCCTTGACGTCGATGCGAAGCGTCGGAGCACCCGTAGCCGCGGCAATCATCTGCGCGAGCGCATCGGTGTTGCCCGAGCGCGAGTAGTAGATGATGATCGACTTGCCTGCGTCAGCAGCCAGGGCAACTTTGCCCGCGCAGGCGGCAAGAGCGCCGCAGGCTGCGGCCGTCTGTAAAAAAACGCGTCTAGAAATCGTCATTTTCGTCTTCGTCTCCCAAATGTGATGTCCATCTGCACCTGACATCAGGCTTTGCGCCCTGTGCCGGCACGGTCCTCAAGGCGCCGCACGGCGAAATTCAACCGTCTGATCGCCGCTTTGCTCAAGAGCGCGCCGCGCCTCCTCGCTTAAGCTTCCAAGCGGCACAAGGCTCTCCGAGGGACGAAAGCTGCGCACGAAAACCGCCAGATTTCCCCAGGGGATGTAGTAGGTGATGTCGCCCGTCTTGGGCGTTGTGTGCGTGGGCGCCTCGCCCACGTCGAGCTTGGGGTTTAAATAGGCGATGCGCTCGGTCCCCGCATAGTCTTCAAACTGCAGCCGCAGCGGCAGGCGCTGCGCGAAGTTTTTGGCAGCGTCGTTGCCGTTGAGTTCAATCGGGAAGGTCTTCTCGCCAATGTGCATTTCAATGGACTGCGCCATAAGAGGTGCTCCGGAAGTTAACAAAAGTGCCGCCAGGAAACCCAGCACGCGGCGGGCTGCCGTGTTGTTCATCCTCATCGCTTGTGCTCCTTTCCTGACGGTGTTTTAGGTGTGATCGATCTGGCTCTCGGTGAAGGGATCGGCGCGGTGCCCCATGAGGTCGATGCGCGAGAACTCCTCGTCGAAGGCCTTCCAGTCCGCATCCGTGAGCTTGACCTCGGCCGCGCCCAGGAAGTCGTCCAAATGCGCGGGGTTGGTCGTGCCGGGAATCGGGGCGATGTGTTCGCCCCGGCTTAGCACCCAGGCGAGCACAAACTGCGCGGGCGTCACGCCCGTCTGCCGCGAATACTTCGCCACAAGCTCGACAAAGGGCATGTTGTGCTTGATCGCCTCCGGGGTGAACTGCGGCAGCGTGGCGCGCCGGTCCTTGGCCTCAAACCGGGTCTCGGGCGTGATGTGCCCGAGCGGGAACGCGCGGCACAGCGGGCAGTAGGGCACAAAGCCGATGCCGAGCTCCTTGAGCGTGGAGAAGGTCTTCGTTTCGGGCTCGCGCCACCAGATGCCGTACTCGGACTGCAGCGCGGTCAGGGGCGTGACGGCGTGCGCGATGCGGATGTTGCGGCTGCCGGCCTCCGACATGCCCCAGTGCAGCACCTTGCCCTCCTTGATGAGTTCGCCCACGACGCCCGCAACGTCTTCCATCGGCACTTCGGGATCGACGCGGTGCTGATACAACAGGTCAATGTGGTCCGTCCCCAGGCGCTTGAGCGAGCCCTCCACCGCGCGGCGAATATGGTCCGGCTTGCTGTTGACTTCCTTCGGGCGCCCCTCTTCAACGGAGAAGCCAAACTTGGTGGCGATCACCACCTTGTCGCGCACGGGCTTGAGCGCTTCGCCCACCCAGCTCTCGCTTGTGTGCGGTCCGTAGACCTCGGCCGTGTCAAAAAACGTCACGCCCGAGTCGTACGCCCTGCGAATGAGCGCGATCATGTCCTTTTTCTCGAACGTGCCGCCGTAGTAGCCCACCATCGGCAGGCACCCCAGGCCGATGGCCGACACTTCGAGGCTGCCAAGCTTGCGGCGCGCCGTGATATGGCGCATTCCCTTTGAAGCGGAACCGGATCCGCCCGAGGCCGCGGCCTTCACGCCGCCCGAGGCCGCCGCCATGGCCGCAGCCGCCGAAAGCGACAAAAACATCCTGCGGGAGAGCCCCGAGGAAAGAACGCTTCGCCCGTCAGAGGGCTTTTCATTGAATGCCGTGCGCATCTCGCTTCCTCCACCAAACGCTTGAAAATTGATCGTTTCCCATTGCTTTCCGGCCGCAGGGCGCATCCCTTGCAAACGTCGCGCCAGGCCGCCCGGGTTGCCGCCCGGCCTGCGCCCCGCCGGATGCGATGATCATAGGCAGAGAAGTTTTATAATTCAAATATTAAATACTCATCATTATTCATGATTTTTTATTATGAGTTGAAGGGGCTTTTTCTGCGCACCGCAAACGCGGACAATCAGGCAAACAAATGCGCGCATTGGCAAAACCGGCATTCTTAAAATGAAAAAATGCGCCGGGAGTGCTTTTGCCAGAGGGGGGAATGTTTCATGGATTTGAAAAGTCTTCGCTACTTTGTGGAAATCGCGCGGCAAAAGAGCTTCACGGCGGCTGCCGAAAAGCTTTTCGTCACGCAGCCCACGCTCTCGCGGCAGATTGCCGACCTCGAGGAGGAACTCGGCCAAAAGCTCTTTGACCGCTCCACGCGCCGCATCGAGCTCACCGAAAAGGGCATTTTTCTTTTCCGCCAGGCCCAGTCGATTCTCTCGCTTGTGGAGCGCACCAAGCTTGAGACGATGTCAACGCAGGACCTCTCGGGCGATCTGACGATTTCAGCGGGCGAAACCCCCGCCATGGACATCGTGGCAACAACGCTTGCGCACTTCCAGCAGACCCACCCCTTGGTGCGCTGCCATCTTTTGAGCGCCAACGCCGTGGACGCGGCCAATTCGCTTCGAATGGGCATTTCGCACTTTGGCGTCTTCAACCAGCCCGCCGACCTCTCGGGCTTTGACTACCTGCGGCTGCCGCAGCAAAACCGCTGGGGGCTTTTGACGCGCCGCGACGGACCTCTTGCGGGCAAGGTCTCGGCAACGCCTCAGGACTTGGTCAATCTGCCCATCTACGTCTCCCGGCAGGAGCTCGTGCGAAGCGAACTCTCGGGCTGGCTTGACTTTCCCTTTGAGCGGCTGCACGTCATCGGCACCTACAACCTGCTCTACAACGCCTCGCTCATCGTGCGCGCCGGCGGCAACGTGCTTTGCATCGACGGCATCACGCGCCCGGACGACGAGATCGCCTTCCTGCCCCTGACGCCCGTTTTCAAAACCGACGTCGTCTTCGCCTGGCCTGCGGCCGCGCCCAAGCGCAGCCTCACCGAAGAATTCCTAAAGGAGCTTCGAAAGAGCATCCGCGCGGTCAAGGCCGCGCAGCACCCGTCGCCCTCCCTTTCCGACACGGAACTTTCCGACACGGAAAAAAGCCAAAGCGCTTCAGGCCCGGCGCCGCACCCCCTGCCGCCTTCCAAATAGGCACTTTTGCTCAACGCTTCTGCACAAACGCAAAGGTCCTCTCTTTGGGCGGGGCAAAACACGGGCCGGCCCCTGCGCCTGCCTGCGCGCCCGCTGGCACAATGAGAAGCGGTCCGCCTTTTTCACGCACAAGCGGCACCCTTTGACAAAAACACTGCGCCAAGAGCGGGCGCAAGGCTCTTTCGCGCACAACAACTCTGGGAGGAACAACCATGCCGATGAATCGCCGCGACCTTTTCCGTTTGGCCGGTGCCGGAGCAGGATCCCTGCTGCTGGCCGGGTGCGCCGCCAAGGCGCAGACTGCAAAGGACGCCGCAAGCCTTGAGGGCGCCTTCACCGTGCCGCCTTTTGTCGAGCCCACGGCCGAAAACCCTCTGAAGCTGTGCTTTAACGAAAATCTCCTCGGCATGAGCCCCCGGGCGCAGAAGGCCGCCATGCAGGCCATCGGCCAGGCCTCCTACTACCCGTTTGCCGAAGCCGAACAGATGCGCGCGGCCTGCGCGCGCTTCATGGGCGGCAAGCCCGAAAACATCATGCTCTCGCACGGATCGGCCGAATCGATCCGCGCAAGCATCGAGTCGCACCTGACGCCCGACACCGTGCTCTTCGTGCCGGCCCTGACCTACAGCGACGGCGAAGACACGGCGCGCAAAAACAACGTCAAGGTCGTCAAGGTCCCCATGGGACCAAACTGGTCGATTGACGTCGCCGCCATGCGCAAGGCCGTTGCCGCGCACAAGGGCCGCTCGATCGTGTACTTCGTCAATCCGAACAACCCCACCTCGAGCATTGCCGACACCGAAGCGCTTCACGCCTGGATCCGCAGCCGCCCGAAGAACACGTTCTTTGTCATTGACGAGGCCTACGTCGAGTACGTCACCGATCCGTCCTTTGTCTCGTGCAAGGTGCTCGTCGACCAGGGCTTCGACAACTTGTGCGTACTGAAGACCTTCTCGAAGATCTTTGCCATGGCGGGCCTGCGCCTTGGCTTTACCTACGCCGTCCCCTCGGTGATCGAGTCCGTGCGCAAGCAGGTCGCCTACGACGTGATGCTCAACATCGTCGCCATCAAGGCGGCCCTGGCCGAAATCGACGACACGGTCTTCATCGAAACGAGCCGCAATGAAAATACGAAGGCGCGGCGCATTCTCACCGACACGCTCGACGATCTGGGCATTGAATACCTCAAGGGCGAGACGAACTTTGCGTTCATGAACCTCAAGGCGCCGCTTGCTCCCTTTGTCAACCGCATGCGCGAGCGCCACATCCTTGTCGGCCGCCCCTTCCCGCCGGCTGACCAGTGGTGCCGCATCTCGCTCGGAACGGCCGACTGCATGGCCTACTTCTGCGAGGCGCTTCGCGACTTCCGCAAAAACGGCTGGGTGTAGGAAAAGAGAAATCCCGGCTGCCTGAGAGCGCGCCCCTTTTGCGGGGCGCGTCTTTAGAGATGCCTTGAGGCGCCCCTTGCGAAAATTCCTTCTTCGCAAGGGCCTTCATTTTCGGCCGGCGCCGCCGCGGGCGCGTCAGCTCTTTTCTTCGTTGAGGGCGCTCGAGGCAAAAAGGTCGGCCATGCCCGGCCCCGAGGGGTGCTTTGCGACAAGTCCGAAATGCCGGTAGGCCGCGGCGCAGGCCACGCGCCCGCGCGGCGTGCGCTGCACAAGGCCCTGCTGAATGAGATAGGGCTCGACCACGTCTTCGAGCGTGTCGCGGTCTTCGCCGAGCGCGCTTGCAATGTTGTCGATGCCCACGGGGCCGCCCGCGAACTTTTCCATGATCGTGAGCAGAAACTTCTGATCGACGGCATCAAGCCCCATGGCGTCGACGGCGAGCATGCCGAGCGCGGCGTCGGCAACCTTTGCCGTGATTAGTCCGTCGTGGCGCACCTGCGCGTAGTCGCGCACGCGCCGCAAAAGACGGTTGGCAATGCGCGGCGTGCCGCGCGAGCGGCGGGCAATTTCAAGCGCCCCCTCGTCTTCAATGGAGACGTTCAAAAGCCGCGCCGAGCGCCGGACAATGTGCGCCAAATCCTCCGTGCTGTAAAACTGCAGCTGACTGATGATGCCAAAGCGCGCCCGCAGCGGGTTGGTGAGAGACCCTGCGCGGGTTGTTGCTCCAATCAAGGTAAAGGGCGGCAGATCGAGCTTGATTGAGCGCGCCGCCGGCCCTTCGCCGATCATGATGTCGATTTGATAGTCCTCAAGCGCCGGATAGAGGATTTCTTCAACGACGGGGCTCAGACGGTGGATTTCGTCAATAAAGAGCACGTCGTTGCGCTCGAGGTTGGTTAGCAGCGCCGCCAGATCGCCCGGGCGCTCGAGCACGGGGCCCGACGTCTGGCGCAGGTTGACTCCCATCTCGCGGGCCACGATGTGCGCAAGCGTCGTCTTTCCTAATCCGGGAGGCCCGAAAAGGAGCAAATGATCAAGCGGCTCGCCTCTTTGACGCGCCGCCGTGATGAAGACCTCGAGCTGCTCGCGCACCACGGGCTGTCCAACGTAATCGGCAAGCCGCTCCGGCCTGAGGGCGCGGTCGACGTTATCTTCATTGGGGCTCGTGCTGGTGGCGTCAACGACGCGTTCGACTGTCTGCATGAAAAGCAAGAAAAGCGGGGAAAAAGACAAATGTCCGGGGCCGTCAACCGGTCCCCGGCACCTACTTGGTCATCGATTTTAAGGCTTCGCGAATGCCGTCATTGACCGAGATGTCTTCGGGCAGACGCTTGGCCGCGGCAAAGGCCTCCCGCTCGGAGTAGCCCAGCGCAATGAGCGCGGCCGCCACGTCCGAGCGCGCGTCATTGGCCGCCGCCCCCAAGGTCACGCCCGAGAGGTCGGCGCCGATCTTGCCCTTGAGTTCAAGCACCAGCCTCTCGGCCGTCTTCTTGCCGATGCCGGGCACGCGGGTGAGCATGGCCGTATCCTGCTTGCTGACGGCCTGCGCGAGCGCATCCACGCTCATGCCCGACAAAACCGAGAGCGCCGTGCGCGCGCCGATCCCCGAGATGCGGATCAGAAGCCTGAAAATTTCGCGCTCCCGGGCCGTGAGAAACCCGTAGAGGAGCTGCGCGTCCTCGCGCACGACAAAGTGCGTGAGCAGCACCACGTCCTCCCCGACTCCGGGGAGGTTATAGAAGGTCGACATCGGCACGTCGATCTCGTAGCCCACGCCGTGCACGTCGACAAGAATCTGCGGCGGGTTCTTCTCAAGAAGCCGTCCCTGAATGCGGCCGATCATGAATTCGTTTTCTCCTGATGACTGTTGACTACTTACTTGCCGCGCGCTGCCGCAACCTGCGCCCAAGCGCTGCGCACGTTTGTGCGCCTTGCGGGCTTTCTCTGTCCAAGGACGGAGGCGGCCGCGGCGCCGCCCGCAATCTGCGTAAAGCGCAGGGCGTGCGCGCACGTCACCGCGCAGGCAAGCGCATCGGCAGCGTCGGCCTGAAGTTCGTCCCGAATGCCCAGCAGCTGCTGCATCATCATCTGCACCTGCTGCTTTGTCGCCCGGCCGGTGCCGACCACGGCGTTTTTGATTTCAGAGGGCGCGTACTCGGACACTTCAAGGCCGTGCACCGCGGCGCAGGCAAGCGCCGCCCCGCGCGCCTGCCCAAGCAGGAGCGTTGAGCGCGGATTGATGTTGACAAAGACGATTTCGGCGGCGGCCATCTGCGGCTGCGTCTGCTCGATGATTTTCGAGAGCTCCTCGTGAATGATGCCAAGGCGCTTGCTCAGAACCCCCTTTGCAACATGAATGCATCCGGCCGTCACAAGCGTGAGCTTGTCTGCGCAGGCGTCAATGACGCCAAACCCGGTGTGATTCAGCCCGGGATCAATGCCCAGAATACGGATGGTCTGCTTCATGAAGCTGCAAAAAGAGAACGAAAGGGGAGCTTGCACTGCCGTCTGGAAACCGCGCGAGGCTCCAAATTCTACTCAGAGCGCCCGGGGCGCTGCCCGCAAAATCCTTCGGGGCCGGCTTTTTTCCCTGTTTGAAAAAAATTTGCAAATTTCTCCGCTTTGAGTAGAATGCTGAGTCTCTCGACATGAGAGAAATAAAAAATTTGCTTTGCGCGGTTGGCTCAGTGGTAGAGCATCGCCTTCACACGGCGGGGGTCACTGGTTCGAATCCAGTACCGCGCACCAAGCGCACTCATTAAAAGGCAGCCTCGGGCTGCTTTTTTGTTGCCTCAAAAGTCGGCCGCGCTGCAAACGCCCCGCGGCCTGCATGCTTTCATTCGCGGCACCTTCACGCCGGCCCCCGCTTACGCCGGCACCCAGTCGGGAATGTCGACATAAAGCCCGGGGAAGCCAAGGCGCTCGGCGATCTCATGTTGCCGCTGCGTCACCTCCATCCACCGGAGGCCGCCTGCGGCGTCGCGCGCGAGGCAAATTGGCTCGAGGCAGTTGAGAACCTCGTCCATTGTCATCTCGTCGGCCAATGGCCGAACCGTCTCCGTCTTTTCTCCGACCTGCCGCGTACTTGCAAGCTTCATGCGCCTTCTGAGCTCGCAGAGGATCGTGAGCGCCGTGAATGCAACGACAAAGCGCCCTTGCAGCGCGACGTCTTCCTGCGCACGGGTCGCGTCCAAATGCAAATCCCCCCTTCCTCCCAAAAAAGCCCTCTCAATCAAGTCCCTTGCCTCGTAGGCGCGCAGGACGTCGGCCGCCTCAGCCTTCATGGTCGAGACGTTGCATAAAAAGCCGAAATAGCGCGTCCTTTTTGAAAGTTCGTCCATGTTTCGAACGAGCTTCGACTTCCCGGGCGCCCCGCAGGGCTCCTGATAAAACTTCAGCAACGGGCTCTTGAGCAGAATGCCGGCGCCGCCCGTGCAAGGCTTCTCGCCGCTCCAGAGAGCTTCAAACTCGTCGAGCGCCCCGAAGAAAGCATCGTTTTCCAAGGCCGACTTGCCGTCGCTGCGATAGACGTGGCACCAAACCTCGCGCCTGATGCCGTCGGCAAACGCCGGGCTGCACGCAATGCTCCCGCCCCAAAAGCTGCTTCTCGGAATGCGGGCGGCGGCCTCGCGCAGCTTTGGCATCGCCTTTTCAACGGCCTCGCGCACCCACGGTGCATCCAAGCCTGCCGACATGATCACGCGGCTCTTGTTGTCGACAAAGCTCGCAATGTTTTCAAGAGAAAACCTGCTTCGGTCAACGACCGCCGCAAAGATCTTTTTCTTTTCCGCAATGAGATCAAACCGAAAGAGCGCATCCTGCACCGTCGTCACGTCCGTGATCTGCCCGGGCAACAGGCGAAACAGCACGGGCATTCCGCTTTGGCGCCCCACAAGCAGGATCAGGCCGGCCTTTTGCTGATACCCGTCCCCGCTTTCGAGACCAAACCGGGCGTAGGAAATCTCACGGGCTTTTGAGGCGATCGCCGAGGCATCAAACGCAAGCAGCTCTTCTTCCGGGAGCCGGTTGATGCGGTCGGCAAAAAAGCTCTCCCGCCAACCCGGCTGCGCTGCCAGATGCGCAAAGAATTCGCCCATTGCCTTGGAGTCAAACGGCGTGCAGCCGGGAAGCAGCTTGTTTGGCGCCCAGGATTGAAAGAGGGACGCCGCGTTGTTTGCCGTGTGCAGCCATTGAAAGGCGATGCCAAGAATGTCGTCGGCCGCCTCCGTGCCCCAGGTGCGGATCAGGTCTTCGCGCAAGCCGGTCTTGATGGCAATCTGGTAGTAGAGGGGAAGTTCGGCCGCAAGCAGAGGCCTCAGGGCGGTCGGCACGCGGCCCGTGCCGGCCTCTGCGGACTTGGCGGACTTGCCGGCCTTTTTGACCGGGGCCGGGCGCTTTTCGCCGTCGCGCTTAAACAAGGCGCGGTAATCCTCCGTGGAGTAGTAGACGTTGTCGACGACGTAGCCGATGTAGCGCCTTTTTTCCTTTCCTCTCTTTGCAATCGGATCCCAGTAGTAGTCGCGCACAACGACCCTGAGCCGCTTGTTGACGTAGTCGACCACGATTTTTGCCTTCGGCTCATCGAAAGGAAAGTTCTCAACTTCTGAGGGAGCAGGAATGTGCATGACGGACACGAGAGGATTCAATGCGGTGCTACGGATTTTACATAACCATCTTCACAAGATATATAAAATCCGTATTTCGAGATATTTCCTTTAAGAAAAAATGCGACCTTCTCTCTTTACTACGTATTTATTGGATGAGCATCGCCCGGATCCCGGGCAGGTTGTTTTCCGCAGAGATCGAGAGGCGCGACGAGCAAAACATGCAGAAGAGGTTGCGCGAGTCCATGATCGAGTGCATTGACGCTAACTACAGCCGCATCGAATGGCCCCCGGATCGCTTGCTCGACAAGGCGAGAATCAACACGATTCTTGCGCTCGAATGGGTCAGGCGCAAGCAACACTGCATCATCACCGGCCCGACGGGCAGCGGAAAAACGTGGATGGCCGGTGCGATCGTACGGCAAGCCTGCTTGAAGGGCCACAAGGTCAAATCCTACCGGTTGCCTACGCTGCTGCGGAAATTCGCACGCTTCCAATCAGCTGCGGAAATGGAAAACGACGGACAGACCAAGTTCTTGCAGGATTTGTCAATTTTGGACTTGCTTCACATTGACGACTGGGCCGTCGGAGGCGGCTTGGAAATGCAGCCCGTGCATCGCATCGGCCTGTACGAGATCATACGTCACTGTGCCGGCCGGGTCAGCCTTCTGATTACAGGCGTGCCGCCTGTGTCGTCGTGGGCGGCGTTCATCGGCGAGCCCACGATTGCCGACGTGATTCTTGACCGTATCGTTAAGAGAAGCCTTCGCCTTGAGCTGCATGGCAAGTCGTTAAGGAACAAGGAGGAGTACGGAGGCATTCCGCACGAGGACCAGGCCGACTCGGAAGAGAAGTAAGAGATGACGGAGCGCCGTTTGTCCAAAACTGACAAATCTTCCATCCGCGCAGTTTTAGACATTTATTC
>DYBN01000027.1 GCA_019418605.1 Sutterella sp.
GGCTTGGGGGGCGGCGGCGCGGCGTGCCCGGGCGCGGGCCTTGCGCGTCCGGCAAGGTAGGTGCGGTACTCGGCCATCGAGTAGTAGCGGCCGTCGCAGTACCAGCGGTTGCCGTCCCAGCGGCCTTCGCGCCAGTGCTCGCGGATGTAGTTGCGCACGACGGCGTCGGTGACGCCGGCGAGGATGTCGGCCAAAAGCCGGTCGTCGGCGGCAAGGACGGCCGGAGCGGAAAGTCCGGTGCCGGCAAGAGCGGCAGCGGCGATAAGAGCTTGACGGCGTGTGAGCATTGCGAGTTTTCCTTCTGTGGCGTTGCGTGTTTGCGATTAAGACCAATGCGCACGGGCCCCGTGGAAGGGAGGCGGCGCGCTCGGTTTTGATCTAGAGGCAGTGTAGTGCCTTTCTTTGCAAACTTGCGTCAAGAATGGTGAGCGATTTCAGGAAACCGGGGGGCGCTTGCAGAGGCCCGCGCCCCGTGAAAGCGCTTGAGGGGGCGGGTGTGAAAGAAAATTGACGTAAAAACGAGCGTTTCGTTTGAGCCGTTTTGACGAAGGTCTTCCATAAAAGGGAGATGCGCCCTCATATGCTCATAAAAAGCGGATATTCCGTTCGTGAATTTCGCGGGTTAGTCCTCTTTTTTAGAGGCTGTGTTTTAGCGTGCCGTCGGTAAACTCGAGCAAATCGATAGGTTAAGAAAATTTTCATCGCCATCGCCATGAGGAGATTTTCATCATGAAGTTGTCGTTTGCCGCGGCCGCACTGGCCGCTTCGCTTGCCGCCGCGGCCTTTTCCACGGCGGTCTCGGCCGCGCAGGTGCAGTACACCGCCGAGCCCGTGCAGATCAACCGCTCGGCCAAGGCCGACTATCTCGGAAAAGTAGCCGTTGCCTCGCCCGTGACGGTGCTGCAAAAGCAAGGGGGCAAGGCAAAGGTGCGCGTCGAGGGGTGGACCCTTGCGGAGTACCCGAGCCAGATTTTCTCCGAGCCCGGCGTGCGCATCGAGTACGCAAGCTTTGACGAGGAGAACGTCGTCAAGGTCAATCCCAAGGCCGGTGAAAAGACGGTGCAGGGCAACAAGTGGGTGCGCGCCAGCGCCGAGGGGTGGATTGACGCGGGCGCGCTCACGGGCGACCTCGACGGTCTGTGGAGCAAGGGCAGGGCGCGCCTTGGACAGGCCTGCGCGTCGTGCCACGCCGCGCCCGCGGCCGATCATTTCACGGCCAATCAGTGGGCGAGCCTTCTGCCTGAGCGCGGCGGCCGCACCGGACACACCCGTGCGGGCGTCAACGCGCTGATGTTCAAGTACCTGCAGACGCACGCCAAGAAATAAAAATTAAGGCGTTTGCACGTACTCCTCACACACGAGTCAAATCGAACGAGTCAACCCAAATTTCAAGGAAAACAAGCAACATGCTCAATCGTCGCGATCTTTTCAAGGCCGCGGGCGCAGCTACCGCGGCTGCGGCCGTTCCCGCCGTGCAGGCTGCGCCCGCAAAGGCTGCCTCAAGCACGGGGGCCGTCACGTTCAAGGGCGGCGTCAAGGCCGGTCCCGTGCTGCGCGGGCAGGAAAAGCTGGATCTCACCAAGACCTTCAACCTGGGCCGCTCGGTGCTCGATGATGCCGAAGTGATGAACGCCTCGCACTGGGGCGTGTACAAGGCCCACGTCAAGGGCGGCAAAATCGAGCGCCTTGAGCCCGTCATGGAAGACAAGGCGCCCTCGCTGCAGCTGCAGGCGCTCGCGCAGCAGCCCTACAACGGCGCGCGCATCCGCTACCCGATGGTGCGCAAGAGCTATCTGCAAAAGGGCTACAAGGCGGGCGGCAAAAAGCGCGGCGCCGAACCCTTTGTGCGCGTCTCCTGGGATCAGGCGCTTGACATCGTCGCCTCGGAACTCAAGCGCGTGCGCGAGACCTACGGGCCCGAGTCGATCTACGGCGGCAGCTACGGCTGGATGAGCGCGGGCAACGTCGGCTCCGGCCGCAACCTGATGCAGCGCGTGCTCAACCTCAACGGCGGCTTCACGGGCCACTATGGCGACTATTCGACGGGTTGCGCGCAGGTGATCCTGCCCTACGTGATCGGCTCCAACGGCGTCTACGAGCAGCAAACGAGCTGGGAGCTCATCGGCGAGAAAACCGAGCTCATCGTGCTCTGGGGCGCCGATCCGACCGTCACCAACGACATCGACTGGTCGACCACGGTGCACGAAAACGCCGAGGGTCTGCGGCTTGTCAAGCAAAAGGGCATTCCGGTCATCGCCATCAATCCTCTAAAGCCTGATACGGCCGAGTTTTTTGGCGAGAAGTGCGAGTGGGTGGCGCCGCGCCCGGGCACCGACGTGGCGATGATGCTCGGCATGGCCTACGAGCTTGAAGCCTCGGGCAAGATCGACCGCGAGTTCATCCGCAAGTACACCGTGGGCTACGACAAGTTCCTGCCCTATCTGCTCGGCAAAAACGACGGCACGCCCAAGACCCCCGAATGGGCCGAGAAAATCTGCGGCGTGCCCGCTTCCAGGATCGTTGAGATCGCGCATCTCATGCGCGAGCGCCGCTCGATGATCATGGCCGGCTGGGGCATGCAGAGAGCGCAGCACGGCGAGCAGGTGCACTGGATGCTGGTGGTGCTTGCGGCCATGTGCGGCCACATCGGCCAGCCCGGCGGCGGGTTTGGTTTTTCGTACCACTACTCAAACGGCGGCGCGGCGACTTCCGAGGCGCCCGTGCTGCCGGGCATCTCCGCCAACCCCCAGGGCGGCGGCTCGGGACTTGCCTGGGAGGGCGCGTCGCTTGCCACGATTCCGCTGGCGCGCTTTACCGAGTGCTTCCTCAATCCTGGCAAGACGATCGACTACAACGGCAAGAAGATCACGTACCCGGACATCAAGCTCGTCTTCTGGTCGGGCGGCAATCCCTTTGCGCAGCAGGAAGACACCAACGGCCTGATCAAGGCCTGGAGAAAGCCCGAGACCACGATCGTCACCGACATCATGTGGACGGCTTCGGCGCGCTTTGCCGACATTGTGCTGCCGGCCTGCACCTCGCTTGAGCGCGTGGACATCACCGCCATCGGCAGCTACTCGAATCTGGGCTACGTGGCCATGCAGCAGGCGATTGCCCCGCAGTACGAGTCGCACTCGGACTTCTGGATCTATCGCGAGCTCTCCAAGAAGATGGGCTTTGAAAAAGAGTTCACCGAAGGGCTCGATGAAATGGGCTGGGTGCGCAAGTTCTACGAGCAGGCAAAGACCGAGGCGGGCTACAAGGGCCTTGAGATGCCCTCCTTTGAGGAGTTCTGGAAGCGCGGCTACGTGCTCTTCCCCGTGACGGAGGACTCGCGCCGCTACAACTACTTCGGAGACTTCCGCCGCAATCCGATCATCAACCCGCTCGGCACCGAGTCGGGCAAGATCGAGATCTACAGCGAAAAGATCGCCTCCTACCACTACGACGACTGCCCGGCGCATCCGACCTGGATGGAGCCCGACGAGTGGATCGGCGCGGACATGGCCAAGGACTATCCGTATGCGCTCTTAACGAGCAAGAGCCGCTATCGCCTGCACTCGCAGTTGGACAGCACGGCCTCCAACACCTTCGGCAACGTTGAAGACCGCGAGCCCGTGTGGATTCATCCGCAGACGGCGCAAAAGCTGGGATTAAAGAGCGGCGACATCGCCCAGGTCGAAAGCCGCCGCGGCAAGGTGCTCGCGGGCGTCATCGTCACCGACCGCATCCGGCCCGACACCGTGGTGATTCATCACGGCGCCTGGTACTGCCCCGAGGATCCGGGCGACGTGGATTCGCTTGACCTGCACGGCTGCGACAACGTGCTCACGATCGACATCCCGTCGTCGAAACTGTCCTGCGGCAACGTGGCCAACTCCACGCAGGTGCGCATCAAGGAGTACGAAGGAGACGCGGGCGAAATCTACGTGCACCGGCAGCCTGAGACGACCACGATCTAGCTGCCAAGGGGCGCCTTGGCCCCGCCTTAAGCGGGCTTTCTGAGCGGGCCTTCCTCCCTTGGGAGGCCCGCACAAAGGTCAAGGAGCCCTCGCGCGCTGGGACACCCGTCCCTTTTCAAGCCGCGAAAAAACAAAAACGCCTGCCCGAAGCTTCCGCCCGGGCGGGCGTTTTTAGTCATTGCAAAGGCGCAGACTGAAAGAAGGCTGGAAAGGGGCTGGAAAGGGGCGGGAAAGGGGGAGCGCGTGCAGGGAGCGTGCAAGGAGGAGCATAAAGGCGATCCCGGCCCGCGCAAAAGCTTTATTTTGTCGGCACGCCGTTGGCTTCAAGCCACTTTCGCACGTCGGCGTCGTCCTTGGAAACGCCCCCGTAGACCGTCAGGTGGGTGCCGAGCCTAGCCTTCGAATTGGCAAGCAGCGCCTCGAAGTCTTCGCGCGTGTGCATGATGCCGCCGCCTCCGTGCGTGTTGCAGGTGAGAACGCGCTTTCCCGCGAAGTTCTGGGTTTTGATCCAGCTCTGCAGCGGCATCGCCACATGGTGCCACCAAGTCGGCGTGCCAAGGCAGACGATGTCGTACTTTGATAGATCAATCTCGGGCGGCACGATGGGGCGCACGATGCCCTCTTCGAGCTCGCGCTTGACCACTTCGGTCGTCGGCCGGTATTGCTCGGGATAGGGCTCGACCGTGCGCACGGCAAAGATGTCGCACCCGGTCATGGCCTGTGCGGCTAAAGCCACGCTTTCCGTGTGGCCCGTCTTTGAAAAGTAGACGAAGGCAATGCGCGCAGGGCGTTTGCCGGCTGCGGACGTTGACGCGCTCGAGGCGCTCGTCGTTGAAGCGCTGGCGAGCTTTACGGTTGAGCCTGCCGCAAGAGCCGTGAGCCAGCTCAAAAAGAGTCGTTTTTGCATGCGGGTACTCCTCTGGCAAGAGAAAATCACAAAGAAAGGCCTTGGCAAAGAGAGGGCGCTGAAAAAAGGGCGCGCGCGGGCCCTTGAGGCAGGAGCCTTAAGGCCGCGGCCCGTGTTTTCTTATTTCGGGGCGCCCTTCATCGCGCGCTCAGCTCCGGCGCGGTAGGCCTTTTCGTCAACCGCTTCCTTCCAGACGACGGGATTTGCGGGATCGCGTTCGGAAACCGCCAGATGCACCATGGCGCTTCCAGGCGCCGCGCCGTGCCAGTGCGTGACGCCGGGCGGGCAGAGCACGACGTCGCCGGCGCGCACCACCGCGACGGGGGCGGGTTTGCCGTTGGCCTCAAGCGCCTGCGTAAGCCCCGTGCCGGAGACGACCACAAGGGTCTGCCCGAGCGGGTGCATGTGCCAGTATGTGCGCGCTCCCGGAGCAAAGTGCACGTAGGCGCCGTAGCTTCTTGCGGGTGCAGGCTGCGAGAAGGCGGCCTTGGTGAGCACCTTGCCCGAGAAGTTCTTCGGGTTGGCCGCGCTCCAGCTCGCGTCGGGCTCAACCGCCGCTTGATTGGAGGCGGCGTTGAGCACGCGCGAGACCGTCTGTCCGCCGAGCGCGGGGGAGTCTTGCGCGGCCAAAGCGCCCCCTGCGGCAAGCAGCAGGGCGCAGGCCGCGGCGGGCGGCAGCGCAAGCCTTGAGAAAGCGGATGTCTTCATAAGTTCGAACAATCAAAAGCTATCGAGAGGAAGACCTAAAGCGTGCGGCCAAAGAACGTCTTGAGCTCTCCTACGGCGGCATCGACGTACTGCGGCACGTAGTAAGTCTGAATGTGTGTTGCGCCGGGGATCTTAAAGAGCGTCTTGTCCTTGGTGCCGGTTGCCGCCTTGAAGGCCTCTTCGGTCATGTAAAGGGAGTCGGCCTTTTCGCCCGCCATCATCAGAAGCGGCATGTCGATGAGCTCGATCTGATTGAGCGCGTCCCAAGTCATCAGGTCCATGAGGCTCGAGGTGGTGTAGGCAAAGGTCGAATTGGGATGGCGGTGCGTGCGCCCGTAGTAGATCATGCCTTCGCGATAGAGATCCGTCGGAATCTTTGCGATTGCCTCGTCGGTGAGCGCATCAAAGTCGATGTTGCCCGTGAGGGCGATTTCGCCCGTCGTGACTTCCTTTTGGCGCGCGTCGGCGGCTTCCTTTTGCCTCTGGGCGATTGTGTCGAGCGCCGAATTCATGTAGCCGTTGCGGCGCACCTCGCCGGTATTGAACATCGAGAGCGTGGCGACGGCCTTCAAGCGCTTGTCGGACTTCGCGGCGTTGAGCGTGTAGCCTCCGCCGCCGCAGATGCCAAGCGCGCCAAGCCGCGAGGCGTCAACGCCAGGGTAGGTTGAAATGAAGTCGATCATGCCGTGAATGTCCTCGGTGCGGAAGGCCGGACGGTCGGTGTGCCGCGGCATGCCCTCGCTTGCGCCCTGGTAGGCCGCGTCGGCAGCGATCGTCACGTACCCGAGCTCGGCAAGGCGCTGCGCAAAGAGCCCCGCCACCTGCTCCTTGACGCCGCCGTTGGGGTGGGCGACGACGACGGCCGGGTAGTGCTTTTTCTCGTCGAAGTTTGCAGGCGTGTAGACGTTGCCCGCGATCGTCAGTCCGTTGAGCTTGTAGTGCACGGGATGAATATTGACCTTGCCCGGGACGTTTTCAACAATGGCGCTCCGGTAAACAAGCCCCCAGGGGTTGGGAGCGGGAACATCGTCAGCAGCGCACGCGGCGGCGGCAGCGCCGGCGCAGGCAGCGGCGGCAAGAACTTTCTTGATCATGGCTTATAAGTTTGACAAATAAAATAGTTGGTGAATTCCGGCGGGCGGATTTGCGCCGGCCCCAGCCGGAAGCGTTAGTTTCTCGACTTCAGGACGGTCTTGAGCGTTTCATCGGCAAGATCGCCCGCATCCTTTCCAAGGCGCTCGCGGATGATTGAGGCAAACTGCCGCAGCTCGTCGGGCGTGATGCCCACGTTGAGGCAGACATTGAGGTGCGAGCGCAGCTGCGCGGGGGCGGGAAGCGCCGCCAGAGCCGCCACCGTGGCGATCTCTCTTTCGCGCCATGTGAGCAGGTCGTTGGCGAAGATGTCGCCAAAGAGATGCTCCTTGAGGTAGGTGTCGATGGCGGGCGACAGGTCGTAGACGGGGCCCGCTACGGGGCGCCCCACAAGCGCGGTCTGCGTCTTTGTGCCAAGCTCGCGAATCGAGGCGCCCTCGGGCAGCGGCGTGGGCTCGCGGCCGTGGGGGTCGTTGATGCCCTGCGCCTTGCGCGCGTCGAGCACCTTGACGAAGACGCCCAGAGCGGTGAGGCTGCGCGGAAAGCCCGTGTAGGCGTACATCTGCTCGAGCACGGAGCGGATTTCCGTGACGGTCAGGCCTTTTTGAAGGCTTTCTTCAAGCGCGCCCCGAAGGCGGGCTTCGTCGCCGCGGGCGGTGAGCGCGGCAATCGGAACGATGCTCTTTTCCTTGTCCGTTAAAGCGGCCTGGGCGCCGGAAGAGGCGCCTGCCGCGAGCGCGGCGGCGGCAAGCAGCGTGCAAAGTGATGATTTCAGATGCGGCATGAAGCTCTCCTGCATGCGTCGGTCGGCGACGCCTTAAGCGGCTGAAATGAACCGCCGGGCGCGCGCCCTTGAATGGATGAGGAAAGCCTAAAGCCGGGAGCCGCGCCGTTTTTGCGGCTTCGGCCCTGAGTTTTTGCCTAAATCTGTCGCATCGGGAAAAGCGGCTGCAGGCGGCCCTTTCCTGCATGGAAAGTGCAAATGCGCAGGCAGGAAAACGAAGTTTGTTTTGTCAAACTACAGGGGCAAGAGCGTTGAAACAAACGCCTTCAAAGCGCTCCTTGAGGCGGCGCAGAAAGCGCGCGCCTTTGGCCCGCTAGGCGCTTAGCTTGTCGTAGAGCGCGCTGCGGCGGCTTTTGGACGCCTTGCCCGGCGGCTCGCCAAAGAGCCGCTTGTACTCGCGGTTAAATTGCTGCGGACTCTGGTAGCCCACGGCGTAGGCCGCGGAATTGACGTCGCCGTCGCCGCGCAGCAAAAACTGCTGTGCTTCATACAGGCGCAGCCGCTTTTGGTACTGCAGGGGCGAGAGCGAGGTGAGCGCCTTGAAGTGCCTATGAAAGGTGGTGGGAGCCATCCCCGCGGTCGAGGCGAGCTTGTCGATGTCAAGCGTCTCCCGGAAGTTTTCCCGCAGCCACCTGATCGAGCGCCGGATGCGCTGGCCGACCGTGCCCGGCGCGTAGAGCGCGCGAAGCGACTCGCCGCCGCCCGTCATCAGCGCGAGACAGTGGATGTCGCGCACGACGATGGGCGAGCGCAGCGCGCACTCGCCCGGGCGCTCAAGAAGCGAGAGCAGCCGCGCGAAGTCTTCCATCAGCTCAAGGGGAGAGGGCTCGACGTGAAACACTTCGGAGGGCTCGGGGAGGTCAACGGTGTCCTGCGCCAGTAGCTCGGCCAAAAGCGAGGGATTAAGCCGCAGCGAGAGCGACACGAAGGGGCGCGAGGGCCGCACGTCGACGAGCTCATAGGCCGTGGGCATGTCCACCGAGGTGACGATGACAGACCCCGTGCCGTAGTCGTAGGACTTCTCGCCGATTAAAAGATGCTTGCGTCCTTGCAGAATGAGCCCCACCGAGAGTACGTAGAAGCAGTTGGTGACCTGCCGGGGCTGCTCGACGTAAGAGAGGTGCAGGCCTTCAATTTCTTCTTCGACGTTGCGCCCGGACTGCACGAGACGGCGCACGCGCTCGATCATCTCAAGCCGAAGGGTTTCAATGCGGGCGGCTTCGGGCGACGCATCTGCGGCGGCCGCAGGCGTCAATTCGATGTCTGCTGTCACGGTAGGGCTCCCTCAAAAAAAGAAAAACACGCAAAGGACGTTTGTCTTTGTGCGGGACGTGCGGGGCGCTCTCCGTGCAGGACCGCCCCGGTCAAAAGTTTAGGGCTTTTGCGCGAAGGCGCCGCAGGCGAGGATTTCTCCGCCGCGCATGAGGATCTTGCCGCGGCTTGCGACGAACACCGGCGCAAGCTCCTGCGTCAGCAGACAGACGTTGGCGCAGGCGCCGGGGCAAAGAACGCCTTGGCCCGCGAGCCCCAGGTGCCGCGCGGGGTTGCGGGTAATGAGCGACAAGGCGTCGGATATCGCCACGCCGTGGCTGCCCGCAAGCGCGCGGACAGTATCGAGATTGCCTTCAAGGCCGATCACTTCAAAGCCCGTGCGCACGCCCGCATCGTCAAAACGCGGCTTGGCGCCGTGCCCGTCGGTTGAAAGCGTGATGCGCTCGATGTCGACGCCCTCGGCAAGCGCCGTGGCAACCGACTGTGCGGCGGGCTCGCAGGCGCAGCCCCCGCCCGTGGTGAAGTCGATCATGCCGCCTGCGCGCGCAAAGCCGCAGGCCCGCTCGAGAATTTCGTGCGAGCGTCCGCAGTGCGTGGGCAACACGTGCTCCTTGAGCGCAAAGCCGCGCGCCTCGATCTCTTCAAAGAGATCAAAGGTCGAGACCAGATCCCCCAGGTGCACGTGCAGCAGCCCGCGTTTGCCTGCGAGCGTGCCCGCAAGACGAATGTCGGCCAGCAGGCTCAGAATCGACTGCATGTCGGGAAAGGAGCCGAACGTGTCGCCCAGGGCCACCTTGACGCCCAGGCACTCGGGCACGCAAAAGAGATCGTCCATCACGCTGCGCGTGAGCGTCACGGGCGGAAAGCGGTAGTTGGAGGTGTACATCCAGGCGTTGAGACCTTCGCACTGAAGGCCCCGGATCGTGGCAAGCAGATTGGGCAGCGATCGGGAGATGACGTCGGTGCCGAGCACGCCCGCAACGCACGTCGTGCCGGTGGCGACAAGCTCCGCGGCCTGCACCTGCGGGGCTCTCGTGGCCGGGCCGCTCACGCCCCCTCCGCCCGTAACATGCACGTGCAGATCAAAAAAGCCGGGCGCGGCAACAAGGCCCGAGGCGTCGATCACCTCCATGTCCGGGAGCACCGCCGTGAGGTCGGGCCCCACGGCAAGGATGCGGTCGGCGGCAATGAGAATGTCTGCGCGCCCGATGTCTTCGGGCGTAAAGACGCGTGCGTTTCGAATCAAGCAGGCCATCGGAGAACTCTCCCTTTAATTTCGTGAAAAGGCCTGCGGGCGAAGCCGCAGGCAAAGCGGCGGGCTTTAAGGCGCAAGACGCGCCACCGACTCGCGGGCCTTGGCAAGGATTTCCTCTTCGCCCTCGACGACGCCCTTTTTCATCAGGAACCTGCCGTCGCACAAAACGCTTGAGACGGCGCGGCTGTCGGCTGCGTACACCCAGTTGCTCACAAGGTTGTAGCAGGGCGCAAGACGCTCGTTGTCGAGGTCAAGGAGCACGGCGTCGGCCAGCATTCCCTTTGCAATGCGCCCGGCCTCAAGGCCAAAGGCGCGCGCGCCGTTTTCCGTGGCCCAGGAAAAGACCTCGGAGGCGGGCAGCGTCTGGCTTGAGCCCGAGACCTTGGCTAAAAGCGAGGCAAACTTCATCTCCTCGCGCATGTCGAGATTGTTGTTTGAGCTCGTGCCGTCGGTGCCGATCGTGACGTTGCAGCCCGAAGCCGCAAAGGCGGCCGCCGGGAAGATGCCCGAGGCAAGCTTCATGTTCGAGCAGGGGTTGTGCGCGATCGACACGCCCCGCTCGGCCATGATCTGCATCTCTTCGGGATCGACGTGCACGCAGTGCGCGGCAATGACGTTGGGGCCGAGCACGCCGAGCTTGTCAAGCCACCGCACGGGGCTCATGCCGTAGGTCTTGATGCAGTCTTCGACTTCGCGGCGCGTTTCCGAGACGTGCAGCGTGAGCCGCTGGCCGTTGTCGCGGGCTGCCTGCGCGCAGCGCTGCAGCAGCTCGGGCCCCGCGGTGTAGACCGCGTGGGGAGCAACGACAAGCTCGATGCGGCCGGCGGCCGGGCTCTTCCAGCTCGCGAGAAACTCAAGGTCGCGCGCAATCTGCTCGGCGCCGAGCCGGTCCATGAGCGAGACGCCGATTGCGGCGCGAATGCCCATCTCTTCGGCTGCGCGCACGGTCTGCTCCACCATCCAGTACATGTCGCAGAAGAAGGTGGTGCCCGAGCGGATCATTTCGAGAATGGCAAGGCGGCTGCCGTTGTAGATGTCTTCGGGCTTCATGCGGGCTTCAAAGGGCCAGATGTGGTCGTTGAGCCAGGCAAAGAGCTCCATGTCGTCGGCGTAGCCCCGAAGCAGCGTCATGGCCGCGTGCGTGTGGGTGTTGAAAAAGCTCGGCACGATGGCTTCGTTGGAGGCGTCGTAGACGTCGTCGGCCTCCGTGCCGGGGGCCGCATTGAGATCGGCAAAGCGGCCGTCCTTGATGAGAATGTTGGTGCGCTCGCCCGCGAGCGTGACGTTTTCAATGAGAAGCGAAGACATCGGTCGGAGTCCTTTGGAAACGAAAAACGAAAAAATGAAGTTCGGCCGCGGCCGCTTTGCGGGGCCTTAAATGTAGGCAAGCTCCCTGCCGATCGTTCCGTCGCGGCGCGTGACCTCAAGCAGCGCCTCTTCAATGTCGGCGGGCGGCTCGATGAGGCCCTTTTCCTGCGGGTGCTCGATGAGATAAAGAGCGCCCGCGTTGTGCAGCGCCATCGTGGCGTCGATGTAGCGCAGCTGCGTGGGGTCGTGCAGGATGAAGTTAAGGGGCCGTTTTTCTTCGAGCACGCGTTCGGCGGGAACGTCCGGCCCGAACTCGTCTTCAACGCCCATGTTGGCAATGAGAGCGTGCGAGGAGAGAAAAACCTCGGCCGGGCAGCTCTCGCGCAGGGCGCCCGCAACGCCCGTGGCCGTGACGACGGCGTCGGCCTCAAGCACGGCCTCGCGGATTGCCGCGCGGTCGTCGGCCGCAATGACGCGTGCGGCAAGAGAGGCCGTCTGCGGCGTGATGTCCGCGGGCCGCGTGACGACGGTCGTCTTGCAGCCGTAGTGGTGCGCCCAGGCAATGAGCCCGGAGCCGACCTTGCCGCTGCCAAAGACAACAAGCTTTTTGCCGGCGAAGTCGCCGTGGCCGAGCTCGCGCATGGCGCGAAAGTAGCTCTCGCCCGTGCCAAGCGACGTTTCGATGCGCTTGATGCGGCCTGCGTCGGCAACGAACACGGGCTTGTCGGCAAAGCGGTATTTGTCAACGCCCGAGCGCGTGAGCTCGACGTAGCCGATGCGCGCAGGGGTGTTCGAGAAGGCCGCGGCGCAGTCAAGCACGAGGTCGATGGGGCCAAAGGAGCCTTTTTGAGCTTCCTGAGGCGTCAGAACGGGGATGCCGGCGTCTTTCAAAAAGCGCACCGATTCCGCGTTTGCGGGCATGACGTCGTCGACGCCGACGAGAAGCCGCGCGCCGGCAGCCAGAAGCGAGACGTACTTTGTGAAGGTGTTGTCAAAGACGGGCGTGGCGTCAAGAATCGTGCAGCCCGCAAGGGGCCGGCTTTGCGCCCAGGCCTGCGCCTGAAAGCGGCCGGCCGGGTACTCGCAGGGGGCGTAGAGCGCGTCTATGCGCGAAGTGAGTGCGTCGATGGGGTGCATGAAAAGCGGGGAAAGAAAAAAGCCGGGGCAAAAGGGGCGCATCGCAGGCCACGGGCCCCGCCCGGCGCCTTGTTTAAAGCTGCCGGCTCAGATTGTAGCGGCCGGGCCGGAGCCGGGAGCCTGCGCGGGACCGGGGGTGAGTTTTGGCTGCGCCCGCACGCAGCGCGCCGGCGCGAACGGCTGGTGTCGCGCGAAGAGACCCAAAATCGAGCTAAAGCCTTGACATTGTTTGAGAAAAAGGAGAAAATCAACATCTTTTCCGGGACAGCATAAACGCGGAAGGGGGCCGCATGCCCTTTTCACGCGGCTTTTGCGTCTTTGGAAAAGGCACAAATTTTTCACCAGCAACACATCCGTTTCAAGCCCGTCCGGCAGTGCCGAGGACGCATCTGCGGCCGGGGGAGGGCGGATGGATTTTTGAATAAATACGGACACTATGCCCACTATTAATCAGCTTGTGCGCAAGCCTCGCGAGCTCACGCACGACAAGAGCAAGAGCCCTGCTCTGAAGAACTGCCCGCAAAAGCGCGGCGTCTGCACCAAGGTCTACACGACCACCCCGAAGAAGCCGAACTCGGCTCTGCGCAAGGTCGCCAAGGTGCGCCTGACCAACGGCTTTGAAGTGATTTCCTACATCGGCGGCGAAGGCCACAACCTGCAGGAACACTCCGTGGTGTTGATCCGCGGCGGCCGTGTGAAGGACTTGCCCGGCGTGCGTTATCACATCGTGCGCGGCTCTCTGGACACCCAGGGCGTCAAGGACCGCAAGCAGGCCCGTTCGAAGTACGGCGCCAAGCGCCCGAAGGCAGCGTAATTCGCGGCGACAGTTTGTCAGCCGTAGAAGGACGGTCCCGCTTATAGGACCGAGTAAGTCGCAGCCCTGATGGTGCTGCAGGAAAAAAGAAAGAGCGGCGCCGCTTAGTTAGAGAAAAGATCGCGGCAGCCCGCTTCAACTAAAGACTGAAGACAACGAAAGAGGAAAGAAATGCCCCGTCGTCGCGAAGTACCCAAGCGTGAGATTCTCCCTGATCCGAAGTTCGGCAGCGTGGAAATCTCCAAATTCATCAACGTTGTGATGCTTGACGGCAAGAAGGCCGTCGCAGAGCGCATCGTCTACGGCGCCCTGCAGCAGATTGAAGAAAAGACCGGTAAGAACGCCCTCGAAGTGTTCACGACCGCACTCAACAATGTCCGTCCGCTCGTGGAAGTCAAGAGCCGCCGCATCGGCGGCGCCAACTACCAGGTGCCGGTTGAAGTGCGTCCCGTGCGCCGCATGGCTCTGGCCATGCGCTGGCTGCGCGAAAGCGCCAAGTCGCGTTCCGAGAAGTCCATGCCCCAACGCTTGGCTGGTGAGCTGTTGGATGCTGCAGAAGGCCGCGGCGGCGCTATGAAGAAGCGCGACGAAGTGCACCGCATGGCCGAGGCCAACAAGGCCTTCTCGCACTTCCGCTTCTAATACTTCGATTAACCTCCGGACACGCAGGACCCCGACGGGTCTTGCGTTCCCCACTATAGAGACAAGTCATGGCTCGTACTACTCCGATCTCGCGTTATCGCAACATCGGTATTTCCGCCCACATCGACGCGGGCAAGACCACGACGACCGAACGCATTCTGTTCTTCACGGGCGTCAACCACAAGCTCGGCGAAGTGCACGACGGCGCCGCCACCATGGACTGGATGGAACAGGAACAGGAGCGCGGCATCACGATTACTTCGGCCGCCACCACCTGCTTCTGGCGCGGCATGGACATGCAGTTTCAGCCGCACCGTCTGAACATCATCGACACCCCGGGGCACGTCGACTTCACCGTTGAAGTTGAACGCTCCATGCGCGTGCTCGACGGCGCCGTGATGGTGTACTGCGCCGTGGGCGGCGTGCAGCCGCAGTCGGAAACGGTCTGGCGTCAGGCCAACAAGTATCACGTCCCGCGCATCGCCTTCGTCAACAAGATGGACCGCACGGGCGCGAACTTCTTCAAGGTCGTCGACCAGATGAAGACCCGTCTGAAGGCGCATCCCTGCCCCATCGTGATCCCGATCGGCGCCGAGGACAAGTTCCAGGGCGTGGTGGACCTCATCAAGATGAAGGGCATCATTTGGGACGAAGCGAGCCAGGGCACCAAGTTCAACTACATCGACATTCCCGCCGATTTGGTCGACACGGCCAATGAATGGCGCGAGAAGATGATCGAGATGGCCGCCGAGGCAAGCGAGGAGCTCATGAACAGCTACCTCGAAAACGGCGAGCTGTCGGAAGCCGACATCATCAAGGGCATCCGCGCCCGCACGATCGCCGGCGAAATCCAGCCGATGTTCTGCGGCTCGTCCTTCAAGAACAAGGGCGTGCAGCGCATGCTCGACGGCGTGATCGAATTCCTGCCTTCTCCCGTTGACATTCCCCCGGTTCCGGGCTTTGACCTCAACGACAACGAAGTGCACCGCGAGGCCGACGACAACGCCCCGTTCTCGGCTCTGGCCTTCAAGATCATGACCGACCCGTACGTGGGCCAGCTCACGTTCCTGCGCGTTTACTCCGGCATCCTGAAGTCGGGCGAGACGGTGCTCAACTCCGTCAAGAACAAGAAGGAGCGCATCGGCCGTCTGCTGCAGATGCACGCCAACGAGCGCAAGGAAATCACCGAAGCCGAGGCTGGCGACATCGCCGCCGCCGTGGGTTTGAAGGACGTGACGACGGGCGATACGCTCTGCGAAGTCTCCGCTCCGATCATCCTTGAGCGCATGGAGTTCCCCGAGCCCGTGATCTCGCAGGCCGTCGAACCCAAGACCAAGGCCGACCAGGAAAAGATGGCGCTCGCCTTGGGCCGCCTCGCCCGCGAGGATCCGTCCTTCCGCGTGCGCACCGACGAAGAGTCCGGCCAGACCATCATCTCGGGCATGGGCGAGCTGCACCTTGAAATTCTTGTGGACCGCATGCGCCGCGAGTTCGGCGTCGAGGCCACGGTGGGCAAGCCCCAGGTGGCCTATCGCGAGACGATCCGCTCGGTGGTGGAAAACGCCGAATGCAAGTTCGCCAAGCAGTCCGGCGGCCGCGGCCAGTACGGCCACGTGGTTTTGAAGCTCGAACCCCTGCCCGCGGGCGGCGGCTTCGAGTTCGTCGACGCCATCAAGGGCGGCGTGGTGCCGCGCGAGTACATCCCGGCGGTTGAAAAGGGCGTCGAAGACACCCTCAAGGCCGGCGTGCTTGCCGGCTACCCCGTGGTCGACGTGAAGGTGACGCTGCACTTTGGTTCGTACCACGAAGTGGACTCGAACGAAAACGCGTTCCGCATGGCTGCCTCCATGGCATTCAAGGACGGCATGCGCAAGGCAAACCCCGTGCTGCTCGAGCCGATCATGAAGGTCGAAGTCGAGACGCCCGAAGAGAAGATGGGCGACGTCATGGGCGACCTTTCGAGCCGCCGCGGCGTGATCCAGGGCATGGACGACCTGCCCGGCGGAGGCAAGGCCGTGCGCTGCGAGGTGCCGCTGGCTGAAATGTTCGGCTACTCCACGACGCTGCGCTCGCTCACGCAGGGCCGCGCGACCTACACGATGGAGTTCGATCACTACGCCGAAGCGCCGCGCAACGTGGCCGAAGCCGTGATCGCCGAGAAGACCAAGTAGGCGAAAAGACTGAAATGAACCGGGAGGAAGGGATAAAATCTGAAGGATTTTCCCTTCTTCTCGACAAAACATTGAAAAGGATTTAAGGACCAAAAATGGCCAAGGGTAAGTATGAACGCACTAAGCCCCATGTGAATGTGGGCACGATCGGTCACGTTGACCATGGCAAGACGACGCTGACGGCTGCCATCTGCACGGTTCTCGCCCAGAAGTACGGCGGCGAAGCCAAGGCATACGATCAGATCGACGCGGCGCCTGAAGAAAAGGCGCGCGGCATCACGATCAACACGGCGCACGTCGAGTACGAGACGGAACACCGTCACTATGCGCACGTTGACTGCCCGGGGCACGCCGACTATGTGAAGAACATGATCACGGGTGCGGCGCAGATGGACGGCGCGATTCTGGTTGTGTCGGCCGCCGACGGCCCGATGCCGCAGACCCGCGAGCACATTCTGCTGGCTCGCCAGGTGGGCGTTCCCTACATCATCGTGTACCTCAACAAGTGCGACATGGTTGACGATCCCGAGCTTCTGGAGCTCGTGGAAATGGAAGTGCGCGAACTGCTGAGCAACTACAACTTCCCGGGCGACGACATCCCGATCATCAAGGGTTCCGCCAAGCTCGCGCTCGAAGGCGACAAGGGCGAACTCGGCGAACAGTCGATCATGAAGCTTGCCGAGACGCTCGACAGCTACATCCCGACGCCGCAGCGTGCTCTTGACCAGCCGTTCCTGATGCCGATCGAAGACGTGTTCTCGATCTCGGGCCGCGGCACGGTGGTGACGGGGCGCGTCGAGCGCGGCGTGATCCGCGTGGGCGACGAAATCGAAATCGTGGGCATTCGTCCGACGGCGAAGACGACCTGCACGGGCGTTGAAATGTTCCGCAAGCTGCTTGACGAAGGCGAAGCGGGCGACAACGTGGGCATTCTGCTGCGCGGCACCAAGCGCGAAGAAGTCGAGCGCGGTCAGGTTCTCGCCAAGCCCGGTTCGATCACGCCGCACACGAAGTTTGCCGCCGAGGTGTACGTTCTCACCAAGGAAGAAGGCGGCCGCCACACGCCGTTCTTCAAGGGCTATCGTCCGCAGTTCTACTTCCGCACGACGGACGTCACCGGCACGATCGAGCTGCCCGAGGGCGTTGAGATGGTGATGCCGGGCGACAACGTGTCGATGACCGTGCAGCTCATCTGCCCGATCGCCATGCAGGAAGGCCTGCGCTTTGCTATCCGCGAAGGCGGCCACACGGTCGGCGCCGGCGTGGTGAGCAAGATCATCGAGTAAGGCTCGAAAAAATTTGAAGGAGCCGGCGCCCTGAGACGGGCGCCGTGAATTCCTCCAAAAACTCTTGACAGAGTATGGGGGCGTGGGTATACTGCGCCCCCTAGTTCTTTTTTTGTTCTTTTCTCAGGAAAATCAAAGAAATGCAGTCCCAGCGCATTCGCATTCGCCTCAAGGCGTTTGACTACAAGCTGATCGACCAGTCGGCGCTCGAAATCGTCGACACCGCAAAGCGCACCGGCGCCGTGGTTCGTGGTCCGGTTCCGCTTCCCACCCGCATCCAGCGTTTCGACATCCTGCGTTCGCCCCACGTCAACAAGACGAGCCGCGACCAGCTCGAAATCCGCACCCATCAGCGCCTGATGGACATCATTGATCCGACCGACAAGACGGTTGACGCCCTCATGAAGCTTGACCTTCCGGCAGGCGTGGACGTCAAGATCAAGGTGTAGCAATCGATTCGATTTTTTAAGCGTTCGCCATCTTCCGATGAAACTTTGAAAGTTTCAGAGACGAGGGAAGGGGGCGGGCGCGTTTTGCGTCGCTTCTGGCACACCAAAGCAATCGATCGGCGTTGCGAACACTCTCTAAAAAAGACAAGTTCGAACCTCCCGTCGTGAAGCGATTTTTCTAAAAGTACGGTCCCGGCCAATCGCAGCCGGGGTGGAGATATAAATGAGTGATAAGCTCGGCTTAGTCGGCCGCAAGATCGGCATGACGCGCATCTTCCAGGACGACGGCACGTCTGTTCCTGTGACGGTGATCGACGTGTCCGGCAACCGCGTGATGGCGGTCAAGACGGTTGAAACCGACGGCTATAACGCAATCCAGGTCGCGTTCGGCTCCAAGAAGCCCTCGCGCGTCAACAAGGCGCTCGCCGGCCAGTTTTCGAAGGCCGGCATCGAAGCTGCCGCCACGTTGAAAGAGTTCCATATCGATGCTGACAAGGTTGCCGAATACAAGCCCGGCACCGTCCTCGGCGCCGATCTGTTCACGGCCGGCCAGAAGGTCGACGTGACCGGCACCACCATCGGTAAGGGTTTTGCCGGCGCCATCAAGCGCCACCACTTCAAGTCCAACCGCGCCACGCACGGCAACTCCGTGACGACCCGCGCTCCCGGCTCCATCGGCAACCGCCAGGATCCGGGCCGCGTGTTCCCCGGCAAGCGCATGGCGGGCCATCTCGGCGCCGCTCAGCGCACGACCCAGAATCTCGTGGTTGCGCGTGTTGACGCTGAACGTGGTCTTCTGCTCGTCCGCGGCGCCGTTCCCGGCTCCAAGGGCGGGGAAGTCATCGTCCGCGCGGCGGTCAAGGCCTAATAGGAGCGATCAATGGAACTCAATGTACTCAATGAACAGGGTCAGGAAACGGGCAAGCAGTCCGCCTCCGATGCCGTGTTCGGCCGCGAATACAACGAAGCGCTGGTGCACCAGCTCGTGGTTGCCTATCAGGCCAACGCCCGTCAGGGCACGCGTGCTCAGCTGAGCCGTGAATTCGTGCGTCACTCGACCAAGAAGCCCTGGCGTCAGAAGGGCACGGGCCGCGCCCGCAGCGGCATGACCTCTTCTCCGTTGTGGCGTGGAGGCGGCCGCGCCTTCCCGAATTCTCCCGAGGAGAATTTCAGCCACAAGGTGAACAAGAAGGCCTATCGCGCCGCCATGGCCGTGATTTACTCCAAGCTCGTCGCCGACGGCCGTCTGGTGGTGATCGACTCCATCGGCGCCGAAAGCCCCAAGACCAAGGAGTTCGCCGCCAAGCTCAAGACCATGGGTCTCGACCACGTGATGATCATCACCGAGTCCGTGGACGACAACCTTTTCCTGGCTTCCCGCAACTTGAAGAATGTGCTCGTTGTGGAGCCGCGTTATGCTGATCCGCTCTCCCTGATCTTCTACCACAAGGTGGTGGTTACCAAGGGTGCGGTCGCCAAGCTCGAGGAGATGCTGGGATGAACCAAGAACGTCTGTTGAAGGTCCTCGTTGGTCCGATCATCTCGGAGAAGGCCACGTTTATTGCCGAGAAGAACCGGCAGTACGCCTTCGTGGTGGCTCCCGACGCAACGAAGACGGAAGTCAAGGCCGCTGTGGAACTGTGCTTCAAGGTGCAGGTGAGCAGCGTTCAGATTCTGACCCTCAAGGGCAAGAAGAAGCGTTTCGGCCGCAACATGGGTGCACGCAGCGACGTGCGCAAGGCCTACGTGACCCTCAAGGAAGGTCAGGACATTAACTTCTTGGATGAGGTGAAGTAATGGCTCTCGTCAAACTTAAGCCGACCTCGCCCGGCCGCCGTCACGCGGTCAAGGTCGTTACTCCCGGTCTGCATAAGGGAAAGCCCTTTGCCGCGTTGACCGAGAAGAAGAATCGCGGTTCCGGCCGCAACAGCAACGGCCACATTACGTGCCGTCACAAGGGCGGCGGCTCCAAGCGCGCCTATCGCCTGATCGACTTCCTGCGCAACAAGGACAACATTGCAGCCCGCGTCGAGCGCATCGAATACGATCCGAACCGCTCCGCGCACATCGCTCTCGTGCTCTACGCCGACGGCGAGCGCCGCTACATCATCTGCCCGAAGGGGCTCAATGTGGGCGACACGATCATGAGCGGCCAGGAAGCCCCGATCAAGGTGGGCAACGCTCTGCCGCTGCGCAACATTCCGGTCGGCTCGACCATTCACTGCATTGAAATGCTCCCCGGCAAGGGTGCGCAGCTCGTGCGTTCGGCCGGTGCCTACGCGCAGCTCATCGCCCGCGAGGGCGCCTATGCGCAGATTCGTCTGCGCTCGGGCGAAGTGCGCCGCATTCTGATCGAGTGCCGCGCCACCATCGGCACGGTGGGCAATGAAGAAAACAGCCTGCGTGAACTCGGCAAGGCCGGCGCCACCCGCTGGCGCGGCATCCGCCCGACCGTTCGCGGCAAGGTGATGAACCCGGTGGATCACCCGCACGGCGGCGGCGAAGGCCGCACCGGTACGGGCCGCGCGCCTGTCACGCCGTGGGGCCAGCTCACCAAGGGCTACCGCACTCGCAACTCCAAGCGCACCGACGGCATGATCGTCTCGCGCCGCTATGACAAGTAAGGGGGCTCGTAAATGTCTCGTTCGTTAAAGAAAGGGCCCTTTGTTGACGGGTCCCTGATGAAGAAAGTTGAGGCCGCCCAGGCCAGCCGCGACAAGCGGCCCCTGAAGACCTGGTCTCGCCGCTCGACCATTCTTCCGGAGTTCATCGGCCTGACGATCGCCGTGCACAACGGCCGCCAGCATGTGCCGGTGTACATCAATGAAAACATGGTTGGCCACAAGCTCGGCGAATTCGCGCTGACCCGCACGTTCCACGGTCACGCCGCCGACGCCAAGAAGGTCAAGGGGTAATTAAATGGAAACTACTGCAATCGTTCGTGGCGTTCGCCTCTCGGCTCAGAAGGGCCGTCTGGTCGCCGACCTGGTTCGCGGTAAGCCCGTGGACAAGGCCCTCAACATCCTGCGCTACACGCAGAAGCGCGCCGCCGGCATCATCCTCAAGGCGCTGGAATCTGCGATCGCCAATGCCGAACACAACGACGGTGCCGACATCGACGAGCTGTACGTAACCAAGATCTACGTGGAAAAGGCCACGACGCTGCGCCGCTTCGGCGCCCGCGCCAAGGGCCGCGGTACGCGTATCAACAAGCAGACGGCCCACATCTTCGTGACCGTCGGCGACAAGTAAAAGGAAGGTGGACCATGGGTCAGAAAATTAATCCTACCGGCTTTCGCCTGCCTGTTACGCGTGACTGGACGTCGCGTTGGTACGCCAACGGCCGCGACTTCTCCCGTACGCTCGGCGAAGACCTCCGCGTGCGCGCGTTCCTCAGAAAGAAGCTCAAGAACGCGAGCGTCTCGCGCATTCTGATTGAGCGCCCGGCCAACAACGCCCGCATCACCATCTACTCGGCTCGTCCGGGCGTGGTGATCGGCAAGCAGGGCGCCGACATTGAGCAGCTCAAGACCGAAGTCCAGAAGATGGTCGGCGTTCCGGTGCACATCAACATCGAGGAAATCCGTCGTCCGGACCTTGACGCGCAGCTCATTGCCGACAACATCACCCAGCAGCTCGAAAAGCGCGTGATGTTCCGCCGCGCGATGAAGCGCTCGATGCAAAACGCCATGCGCCTCGGCGCCCAGGGCATCAAGATCATGAGCTCGGGCCGCTTGAACGGTGCCGAAATCGCCCGCTGCGAGTGGTACCGCGAAGGCCGCGTGCCGCTGCACACGCTGCGCGCCGACATCGACTACGGCTTCTCTGAAGCGCGTACGACCTACGGCGTGATCGGCGTGAAGGTCTGGGTTTACAAGGGCGACAAGCTCGGCCGCGAAGACGCCGCCGAGGCTGCTGCCGCGCCCGAGCGCGAAGACCGCCGCCGTCCCGCCCGCCGCTCGCGCAGAGGCGAAGAGGGCGAGCGCGGTGCGCGTCGTCCGCGCCGCAGCGCCGCCGCCGCAGCGCCTGCCGCTGACAAGAAAGACGGAGAATAAGAATGCTGCAACCGAATCGTACAAAGTACCGTAAGGATCAGAAGGGCCGCAACTACGGTTTGGCCCAGCGCGGCGCCAACGTGAGCTTCGGTGAGTTTGGCCTGAAGGTGGTCGAACGCGGCCGCCTGACGGCTCGTCAGATCGAAGCCGCTCGTCGTGCGCTCACCCGCCACATCAAGCGCGGCGGACGCGTTTGGATCCGCGTCTTCCCGGACAAGCCCATTTCGAGCAAGCCCGCTGAGGTGCGTATGGGCAACGGCAAGGGCAACCCCGAGTACTGGGTCGCCCTCGTGCAGCCGGGCCGCGTTATCTATGAAATGGACGGCGTCGACGAACAGCTCGCCCGCGAAGCCTTTGCGCTGGCCGCCGCGAAGCTGCCTCTGAAGACGAAGTTCGTTGTCCGCCAGATCGGCATGTAAGGAGAGACGGACATGAAAGCAAAAGAACTGCGCGCCATGGATGAGGCCGCGCTCACCAAGGAGTTGAACGACCTGCTCACCACGCACTTCAAGCTGCGCGTGCAGAAGGCCACGCAACAGCTCCAGAACACGAATCTGCTGCGCACGACGCGTCGAGACATCGCGCGCGTTCGCACGATTCTCGCTCAGAAGGCGGCTGCGAAATGACCGAAAACAACGTTGAAATGAAAAAGCTCACCCGAACCCTCATCGGGACGGTGACGAGCGACAAGATGGACAAGACCGTGACGGTCCTCGTGGAGCGTCGCGTCAAGCACCCCCTGTACGGCAAGTACGTCGTCGAGAGCAAGAAGTATCACGCTCATGACGAGACGAACCAGTGCGGCGTGGGCGATCGCGTCGAAATCGCCGAGACGCGTCCGGTTTCCAAGACCAAGGCCTGGACCGTGACCCGCGTGCTCGAGAAGGCCGTGATCATCTAGTCGAGTCCGCTCGAAAAAATTTGCAAGTTGCAGAGTTCCTCTGTATACTTGCGCACTCGCGTAAATGCCGACCCCCAACAGGGTCGGCGTTTGCGTCGAAAATTCAGGGCTGCAGCGCCGTGCCGCTTCCGCCCGCCGCGACCTTGGCAGGGGACATACCTGCGCCAAAGGGCTGCCGGCGGGTTGATTCTCCAGGGACGCCGGCGCATTTTGCGGTCTTTCTCCCGGACGGGACCAATACTATCCGTACTACGGAATAAGTTGGAATTTACAAAGCCATGATTCAGATGCAAAGCAGGCTGGACGTCGCCGACAATACCGGCGCGCGTTCAGTGATGTGTTTTAAGGTGTTGGGCGGCTCCAAGCGCCGCTACGCAAACATCGGTGACGTCATCAAGGTTACGGTCAAGGAAGCTGCTCCGCGCGGGCGCGTCAAGAAGGGCGAGGTCTACAACGCTGTTGTGGTCCGCACCGCCAAGGGCGTGCGTCGTGCCGACGGCTCTCTGGTTCGTTTCGATGGCAACGCCGTCGTTTTGCTCAACTCGAAGTTGGAGCCTGTGGGCACCCGTATCTTCGGACCGGTCACGCGCGAGCTGCGTACCGAAAAGTTCATGAAGATCGTCTCACTTGCTCCCGAAGTCATTTAAGGAGGCCGACAGATGCAACGCATCCGTAAAGGTGACGAAGTCATCGTCATCGCCGGCAAGGATAAGGGCGTCAAGGGTATCGTGACCGCCCGCACCGACGACCGTCACATCGTGGTCGAAGGCGTCAACGTCGTCAAGAAGTGTGTTCGTCCCAACCCCATGACGGGCGTTGAGGGCGGCATTGTCGACAAGACTCTCCCGATCGATCAGTCCAACGTGATGCTCGTCAATCCTGCGACCGGCAAGGGCGACCGCGTCGGCTTCAAGGAAGTCGACGGCAAGAAGGTCCGCGTGTTCAAGAGCAATGGCGCCGTGGTCGGCGCCAAGGCGTAAGGAGTAAGGACAATGAGCCGTTTCCAGACTCTGTACCGTGAGCAGATTGTTCCCGAGCTCTCCAAGAAGTTCGGCTACAAGACCCTCATGCAGGTTCCCCGCATCACCAAGATCACGCTCAACATGGGCGTCGGTGAAGCGGTCAACGACAAGAAGATGATCGACAACGCCGTTGCCGACATGACCAAGATCGCCGGCCAGAAGCCCGCCATCACCCGCACCCGCAAGGCCATCGCGAACTTCAAGATCCGCGAGAACATGCCCATCGGCTGCATGGTGACGCTGCGCGGCGAGCGCATGTACGACTTCCTTGACCGCCTTGTGACGATCGCCTTCCCGCGCGTGCGCGACTTCCGCGGCGTCTCGGGCCGCGCCTTCGACGGCCGCGGCAACTACAACATCGGCCTCAAGGAACAGATCATTTTCCCGGAAATCGAATACGACAAGATCGACGCGATCCGTGGTCTGAACATTTCCATCACGACGACGGCGAAGACCGACGAAGAGGCCAAGGCCCTTCTGGCCGGTTTCCGCTTCCCGTTCCGCAATTGAGATAGGTGCAAAACAAATGGCGAAGTTATCTCTGATTAACCGCGAACACAAGCGCGAAGCCACCGTTGCGAAGTTCGCTGCCAAGCGCGCCGCCCTCAAGGCGATTATCAATGACGCTTCCCGCTCGATGGAAGAGCGCTACGAAGCCCGTCTTGCGCTGCAGGCTCTGCCGCGCAATGCGAGCCCCGTGCGTCTGCGCAACCGCTGCGGCCTCACCGGCCGTCCGCGCGGCACGTTCCGCAAGTTTGGCCTTGCGCGCGGCATGATCCGCGACGCGGCCATGCGTGGTGACATTCCCGGCCTCATCAAGGCCAGCTGGTAAGCGAGGAGATTACTGACATGAGTATGAGTGATCCGATCGCCGATATGCTGACCCGCATCCGCAACGGTCAGATCGTCGACAAGAGCGAAGTCGTGATGCCGAGCTCCAAGCTCAAGGTTGCCATCGCGCAGGTTCTCAAGGACGAGGGCTACATCGACGGCTTCTCCGTCGAAGTCAATGAAGGCAAGCCCCAGCTGCATATCGGCTTGAAGTACTATGCGGGCCGCCCCGTGATCGAACGCATTGAGCGCGTTTCGCGTCCCGGCCTGCGCATTTACAAGAACCATGAGTCCATTCCCCAGGTGATGAACGGCCTGGGCATTGCGATCGTCTCGACCCCCAAGGGCGTGATGACCGACCGCAAGGCCCGCGCCGCCGGCATCGGTGGTGAAGTGCTCTGCTACGTTGCTTAATCGGGAGGTGCAATATGTCTCGTATTGGTAAGCATCCCGTTGAGCTCGCCCAGGGCGTGACGGCGACGATTGCCGACGGCTTCATCACCGTCAAGGGCCCCAAGGGCGAAGTGAAGATGCACGTGCTGCCGCTCATCACGGTCGAGCAGGAAGGCAATACGCTGAAGTTCTCGCGCAACGACGAATCGCGCGAATCGAACATGAACGTGGGCACGATGCGCGCGCTCGTGGCCGACATGAACACGGGCGTCTCCAAGGGCTTTGAAAAGAAGCTCACGCTCGTGGGCGTGGGCTACCGTGCACAGGCCCAGGGCAACAAGCTCAACCTGCAGCTCGGCTTCTCGCACCCGGTCGTGCATGAAATGCCCGAGGGCGTCACCGTTGAAACCCCGAGCCAGACCGAAATCGTGGTGAAGGGCGCCGACAAGCAGAAGGTTGGCCAGACTGCCGCCGTCATTCGCAGCTACCGCGCTCCCGAACCCTACAAGGGCAAGGGCATCCGCTACGCTGACGAACGCGTGGTGATCAAGGAAACCAAGAAGAAGTAAAGCGGGGTTGTGAGACTATGATCAACAAAAAGGAAAACCGTCTGCGCCGCGCCGGTGCCACCCGCGCCCGCATCAAGCTGCAGAAGGTCAATCGTCTGTCGGTGCACCGCACCAACCTGCACATCTACGCCAGCATCATCTCGGCTTCCGGTGACCGCGTTCTGGTGAGCGCCTCCACGGCCGAGGCCGAAGTGCGCGCCAAGCTCGCCGCCGAAGGCAAGAACGGCGGCAATGTGGCCGCCGCCAAGATCGTTGGCGCACGTCTGGCTGAGAAGGCCAAGGCCGCGGGCATCGAGTCCTGCGCCTTCGACCGCTCCGGTTATCGTTACCACGGCCGCGTTGCCGCGCTGGCCGAGGCCGCGCGCGAAGCCGGCCTCAAGTTCTAATAGGAATCGAGGCTTATGGCTAAGGTTGATAAGAAGAACGCCGTCGAAGAGATCGATGACGGCATTCGCGAAAAGATGATTGCGGTCAACCGCGTCACCAAGGTCGTCAAGGGCGGCCGCATCATGGCGTTTGCCGCTTTGACGGTTGCCGGCGACGGCAACGGCTCGATCGGCATGGGCACGGGCAAGAGCCGCGAAGTTCCGGCTTCCGTGAGCAAGGCCATGGAGCGTGCGCGCAAGAGCATGAAGAAGGTGCCCTTGAACAACGGCACGATCTTTCACGCCGTCGAGGGTCATCACGGCGCGAGCCGCGTGCTGCTGATGCCGGCTGCCGAAGGTACCGGCGTCATCGCCGGCGGCCCGATGCGCGCCGTGCTCGACGCCGTCGGCATCCGCAACGTGCTTGCGAAGGCCTACGGCTCGACCAACCCGTACAACATGGTTCGCGCCACGCTCAACGCGCTCGCCAACCTCCACTCGCCGGCCGAAATCGCCGCCAAGCGCGGCAAGACGGTCGAAGAGCTCACGGCCTAATCGAGGAGATCGACAACAATGTCTGAAACCAAGAAGACCGTGAAGGTCACGCTCGTCAAGAGCCCCATCGGCACGAGCCAGAAGCACCGTGCCACGCTGCTCGGTCTGGGCCTCAAGAAGATGCACCAGACCCGCGAGCTCGAGGACACGCCCGCCGTGCGCGGAATGATCACCAAGGTGGCGTTCCTGCTGCGCGTTGAATGATCCAGGAAGGAACAAGAAAATGCGTTTGAATACCATCAAGCCCAATGAAGGCGCCAAGCGCCCGGCGCACCGCGTCGGCCGCGGCGTCGGCTCCGGCTGGGGCAAGACCGCCGGCCGCGGCCACAAGGGTCAGAAGTCCCGCGCGGGCGGCTTCCACAAAGTCGGCTTCGAGGGCGGCCAGATGCCGCTGCACCGCCGTCTGCCCAAGCGCGGCTTTACGTCTCTGACGCGCCGCTTCGTCGAAGTGGTTCGTCTCAATGATCTTGAAGCGATGCCCGTGGACGTCGTCGACCTGGCCACCCTCAAGGAGGCCGGCGTCGTGTCGATCCTCGCGCAGGACGCCCGCGTGATCCTCTCCGGGAAGATCACTCGCAAGGTGACCGTTCGCGGTCTGGGCGTCACCAAGGGTGCCAAGGCTGCCATTGAAGCGGCCGGCGGCACTGTCGAGGCCTGATTTTTTCCAGGTCTAACCAACGCTTTAAGGACACAGACGTGGCGACCAGCCCCAGCAAGAAACCGACGGGTTGGGCGAAGTACGGCGACCTCAAGGGCCGCCTGATCTTCCTCCTGCTCGCGCTCGTGGTGTACCGCATCGGCGCGCACGTGCCGGTGCCCGGCATCGATCCCGACATGCTCCGGCAGCTCTTCAACGAGCAGCAGGGCGGCATTCTCGGGCTGTTCAACATGTTCTCCGGCGGGGCGCTCTCGCGCTTCTCCGTGTTTGCGCTCGGCATCATGCCGTACATTTCGGCGTCGATTATCTTTCAGATGCTCTCGTACGTGCTGCCGAGCCTTGAAGCGTTGCGTAAGGAAGGCAATGCCGGCCGACGCAAGATCACCCAGTACACGCGCTACGGCACGCTCGCGCTGGGCTTCTTTCAGGCCGTCGGCATTGCCGTCGCACTCGAAACCCAAGCCGGTCTGGTCATCAATCCGGGCTACATGTTCCGCTTCACCTGCGCCGTGAGCCTGGTGACGGGCACCATGTTCCTGATGTGGCTCGGCGAACAGATCACCGAGCGTGGTCTGGGCAACGGCATCTCGATCATCATCTTCGCGGGCATCGTGGCGGGCCTGCCCAACGCCGCAAGCGGCTTGTTCCAGCTTGTGAGCACGGGCGCCATTTCGCCTTTGGCCGCGATCTTCGTGATCGCCGTCGTCGTGCTCGTGACGGCCTTCGTCGTGTTCATCGAACGCGGCCAGAGGCGCATCACGGTGAACTACGCGCGCCGGCAGATCGGCAACAAGATCTACGGCGGACAGGCTTCCTACCTGCCGCTCAAGATGAACATGTCGGGCGTCATTCCCCCGATCTTTGCGTCGTCTTTGATCCTGTTTCCGGCCACGCTTGCCGGTTGGTTTACGAGCGGCGACTCCACGCGCTGGATCCGCGACCTGGCTGCGGCCCTGAGCCCCGGCCAGCCGCTGTACACGCTTCTTTACGCCGCGTTGATTATTTTCTTTGCCTTCTTCTACACGGCATTGGTGTTCAATCCCAAGGAGACGGCCGAGAATTTGAAAAAGAGTGGTGCGTTCGTGCCGGGCATCCGTCCGGGCGAGCAGACGGCCCGCTACATCGACAAGGTGCTCGTGCGCCTGACGCTGGGCGGTGCGGCCTATCTGACGTTCGTGTGCCTTGTGCCCGAATTCCTGAATCTGCGCTTTAACGTCCCGTTTTACTTCGGCGGCACCTCGCTGCTGATCGTGGTCGTTGTGACGATGGACTTCATGAATCAGGTGCAGGCCTACATGATGTCGCACCAGTATGAGAATCTGCTCAAGAAGACCAACTTCAAGGGCTTTGGCTCGGGGCTTTGATTTTTTCAGGGCCGCCCTGCCGCAAACTTCGGGTGCCTTAATTGCTCGTGCGGCGGCTTCCTGCTCTCAACCAGAAGCAGGGAGCGCTGCTGCACACAGGGCGCACGGACAGTGAAAAACACCCGCGGGGGCCGCAAAGCCGCAAGATCATGCGGCGGCCCCTTCGGTCTTTCTCAAGGGCTTGTGTTTGAAGAAGGTGCACTACGCCTTTTTTGTGTAAATGCAACACCCTTTGAGGCTTGTTTTTTTGGAAAAAACGGTTAAAATTCCGTCCTTTCCCCGTGTTGGCACTCTTTTTTAAGACGTCCGCGTCCGGTTTTTCAAAGGACGGCGGACTGGAGATGAACAATGAAGGTTAACGCTTCGGTCAAAAAAATGTGCCGCAAGTGCAAGATCATTAAGCGCAAAGGCGTTGTGCGCGTGATCTGCGAAGACCCGCGTCACAAGCAGCGTCAAGGCTAATGAGGTAAAAACAAATGGCTCGTATTGCCGGTATCAACATTCCGCCGAATCAGCACGCCGTGATCGGCCTGACTGCCATCTACGGCATCGGTCGTCCCCGCGCGAAGGAGATTTTGGACTCCTGCGGCATCGAATATTCCAAGAAGGTCAAGGATCTGACGGATGCGGAGCTCGAGAAGATCCGTGACGCGGTCAGCAAGTACACCGTTGAAGGCGACCTGCGCCGCGAAGTTCAGCTCTCGATCAAGCGCTTGATCGACCTGGGCACCTACCGCGGCTTCCGTCACCGCCGCGGCCTGCCCGTCCGCGGTCAGCGCACCCGCACCAACGCCCGCACCCGCAAGGGCCCGCGCAAGGCCGGTGTGGCGCTCAAGAAGTAACTTACTCTGAAGGATTACCATGGCTCCCAAATCTCAGCAGGCCGCTCGCGCCCGCAAGAAGGTGAAGAAGGTTGTGACCGAAGGCATCGCCCACGTGCATGCTTCGTTCAACAACACGATCATCACCATCACCGACCGCCAGGGCAATGCCGTCGCCGCTTCCTCGGCCGGCGCCCAGGGCTTCAAGGGCTCCCGCAAGTCCACGCCGTTCGCCGCGCAGGTCGCTGCCGAACACGCGGGCAAGATCGCTCTTGAGTACGGTTTGAAGAACGTCGAAGTGCGCATCATGGGGCCCGGCCCCGGTCGTGAATCGAGCGTGCGCGCGCTCAATGCCCTCGGCATTCGCGTCACGAGCATTCAGGACGTCACGCCGATCCCGCACAACGGTGTTCGTCCCTCCAAGCGCCGTCGCGTGTAATTGAAGAAATTTTGAAATTCGTATCCTGCGTTTGCGATGCAAATATCGTCAATCGCGAACTCAATGCGGTTCCGTCCGCAGGATAGAAGAGGTAACAAATAAAATGGCACGATATCTCGGTCCCAAGTTGAAGCTCTCGCGCCGCGAGGGTTCCGACCTCAATCTGAAGAGCGCCCGCCGTTCGTTCGACTCCAAGGTCAAGAACGCCGGCGTCAAGCCCGGCCAGCACGGCAAGACCTCGGGCGCGCGTCTCTCCGACTACGGTACGCAGCTGCGTGAAAAGCAGAAGATCAAGCGTATCTACGGCGTTCTCGAACGCCAGTTCCGCCGCTACTATGCAGAAGCGAGCCGCCGCACGGGCAATACGGGTGAAATCATGCTCGCCCTGCTTGAAAGCCGCCTTGACAACGTCGTCTACCGCATGGGCTTTGGCTCGACGCGCGCCGAAGCGCGTCAGCTCGTGAGCCACTGCGCTATTCTCGTCAACGGCAAGAAGTGCAACATCCCGTCCTACAACGTGAAGGCCGGGGACGTCATCTCCGTTCGCGAGTCCGCCAAGAAGCAGACCCGCATCATTGAAGCGCTCGACCTCGCGGGCCAGAACGGCTTCCCCGCCTGGGTGAGCGTCGACGCCAAGAAGATGGAAGGCACGTTCAAGAACGCGCCCGCCCGCGATGAAATCACGGGCGACATCAACGAGGCGCTCGTCGTCGAGTACTACTCGCGTTAATCTGGTTGACGGCGCACGCCGCCGCGCTCCTCTTTGTAGTGCAGGGAGAAGCCGGAGGCAGCGCCCGAGAAGAACTTTTTTCAGCGTCCGGCCCTTTTCGGGGTGTCGGGCGCGTCGGCGTTTTTGCCGCCGGCATTTTTCCCCGAAGATTTTCCCACCCTTCAGCCTTATCGGTGTAACGAGCCGAGGGTATTGAAAAAGGAAATTTCACACATGGCTAACACGACGCTCTTGAAGCCGACGACGGTCGAAGCCGTCATCGACGAAAAGAACCCCAATCTCGCCGTCATCACGCTCGAGCCCTTTGAACGCGGCTACGGCCACACGCTCGGCAATGCGCTGCGCCGCATTCTGCTGTCCTCGATGGTGGGCTATGCGCCGACCGAGGCAACCATCGTCGGCGTGGTGCACGAATACTCCCAGATCGACGGCGTCATCGAAGACGTGGTCGACATTCTTCTCAATCTCAAGGGCGTGATCTTCAAGCTCGAGGGCGGGCGCGAGGACGTGATGCTGCGCCTCACGAAGGCCGGCACGGGCCCCGTGACGGCCGGCGACTTTGAGCTTCCGCACGACGTCTCGATTCTCAACCCGGACCATGTCATCGCCAACCTCTCGGGCGGCAAGCTCGACATGCAGGTGCGCGTTGAGACCGGCCGCGGCTATCAGCCCGGCGACATGCGCGCCTTCCGCGACGACTACAGCAAGCAGACCATCGGCCGCATCATCATGGATGCGAGCTTCTCGCCCGTGCGCCGCGTCGCCTACGCCGTGTCGGCCGCCCGCGTTGCGCAGCGCACCGACCTCGACAAGCTCGAGATGACCATTGAGACCAACGGCGTCATCAGCCCCGAGGACGCGCTCAAGAAGGCCGTGCACATTCTGCAGGACCAGCTCTCGATCTTCGGTTCGATCAAGACCGAGGCCGAAGCCGATCAGCAGGTGCAGGAAGACGTGCCGCCGCCTCTGGATCCGATCCTGATGCGTCCGGTCGACGACCTCGAGCTCACGGTTCGCAGCGCCAACTGCCTGAAGGCGGAAAACATCTACTACATCGGCGATCTGATCCAGCGCACGGAAAACGAGTTGCTCAAGACCCCGAACCTCGGCCGCAAGTCCTTAAACGAAATCAAGGAAGTGCTCGCCGCTCACGGTCTGACGCTCGGCATGCGGTTGGAGAACTGGCCGCCCGCCACGCTCGAACACTAAATCGGACGTCCGTTTTCGAGACTTTCGTTTTTTCAAGCCCGTTTTTTTCGGATTCGGCCGCCTGCACTGCCTGCGGGTGGTGTAGAATCCCGGGCTCTCATCTTCCCGATTAAACCCGCCCGCCGGCATTGTCCGGATAGAAGAGTTGGGAGACCGCACGGGGGCAGCCCCGTGCCAGGTCAAAGACTTTTTAAAGGAATCAATAAAAATGCGTCATCGTTCTGGTCTTCGCAAGCTCAACCGCACCTCCGCTCACCGTCTTGCCATGCTTCGCAACATGATGAATTCTCTCATCGAGCACGAAGCCATCAAGACGACCCTTCCCAAGGCCAAGGAGCTGCGCCGCGTCGTTGAGCCCATGATCACTCTCGCCAAGACCGACTCGGTCGCCAACCGCCGTCTGGCCTTCAACCGCCTGCGCAACCGCGAGATGGTCACCAAGCTCTTTAACGTGCTTGGCCCCCGCTTTGCCAACCGCAACGGCGGCTACACCCGCATCCTCAAGATGGGCTATCGCGTGGGCGACAACGCTCCCATGGCCTACATGGAGCTCGTGGAACGCGCCGAGGTTGCGGAAGAGGTTCCCGCTGAGGAAGCCAAGGCCGAATAAGCAGGTTTTGCATTTTTTCGGGGCGCTCGCCCCGAAATCAGACCTTTTTGGCTGCGCCGGCAGTCTCCTTTCTGGAGGCGCCGGCGTTTTTCTTTTGTCCTCGGGGTTTTCCTTTTCCGCGGGTCGATGCGCTGCTTTGCCGCACCGCGCTCTCCATGCGCTCTCCGTGCGTTTTTCGTGCCTGCCGGCGCTGCGGCGCCCGTCTACAATCGTCAATGTCCCGCATCGGCCTGGCAGTTGACCGATGCAAGGGATGTGCAGACGTTGTGCATGCTGCAAACTGAGGCGCGGTGCGTGGTGCCGCATCGCCGCAGGAGCCCTTTTGCAGTTCAGGCAAACCAATGGAGTCAACATGATTTTTCGCAATCTCGTTGCCGCGGCCGTGATCGGCGCTTTTGCCGCAACGGCCTCGGCCGCCTTAAAGGACGGAACGTACGAGGCCCGCGTGGTCGGACACAACGCGCCGATGACGGTAAGCGTCACGATCAAGGCGGGCAAAATCTCGGCCATCTCTACGAAGGACCTCGAGTCCTTCGGCGTGGGCAAGACGGCTTTAAAGGAAAAGGCCTCCGAGATCATCAGCCGCCAGTCGCTTGGCATTGACGCGATGTCGGGCGCGACGATTTCTAGTTTTGCGCTCTTGGGCGGCGTTCAAGAGTGTCTCAAAGCTGCGGGCGCCACCGAGGCCGACCTTGAGAAGTGGACCAAGAAGGTTGTGAAGTACCCGACCGAGCCTCTTGTCGTCACGGGCGACGTGGCGATCATCGGAGGCGGCGGCACGGGGCTTGCGGCTGCCGTCTCGGCGCTTGAAAACGGCGCGGAGAAGGTCGTCATCATCGAAAAGCTGGGCTACCTCGGCGGCTCGACCAATGTTTCGGGCGGGGCGCTGAACGCCGTCGACGACAAGCGCCAGAAGGCCCAGGGCATCAAGGACAGCATCCCGCAGTTTTATGAGGCGACAATGAAGGGCGGGCACAACGTGGGCGACCCGGCCCTTGTGCACTACCTCACGGACAACGCCTACAAGACGGTCGAGTGGATGGAGTCGCTCGGCGTCGTGTTTCGCGATCAGATCGGCGCGGCCACGGGGTCGCTGGGGCAGCGCAGTCACTACGGCGTCAAGCCTGCGGGCAATGCCTACACCTCGGTCTTTGAAGACGTTCTGAAAACAAAGTACAAGGACCGCGTCGTCTTTCTGATGGAGTGCCCGGCCGAGGCCATTCTCACGGACGCCTCGGGCAAGGTGACGGGCGTGAAGGCCGTGCGCCACGGCCAGCCCGTGACGGTCAAGGCCGACAGCGTCGTGCTCGCCACGGGGGGCTTCGGCGCCAACGTCAAGTTCCGCCAGGAGGTCAACACCGGCGTCTGGAAGGAAGTGGTGCTCGACGAGCGCATCGGCACGACCAACATCAACAAGGCCGCGCAGGGCGACGGCCTCGTGATGGCCCGCAAGGCGGGCGCGCAGTTAATCGGCCTCTCCGACATTCAGCTGCATCCCAACGGCACGCCCGGCACGGGGCTGATGCAGGACATTGCGACCTCCGGGCGCAACCGCATCTTCGTCAATTTAAACGGCGAGCGGTTTGTCAATGAGGGCGCAGCGCGCGACACGCTCTGCAAGGCGATCTTCAAGCAGCCCGAAGGCACGTACTGGCTTGTGATGAACAAGCTGCGCTATCCCGACGAGAACAAGCCCGACAAGATGGGCGTCACCATGAAGGACATGCTCGCGCTCGGGCGCGTCAAGCGCGGCGAGACGCTCGACGACCTTGCCAAGGCGATCAACGTGCCGGCCGACAACCTCAAGGCCGCCGTGGCCGAGTACAACAAGGCCGCTTCGCACCAGGTCGAAAAGGACAAGTTTGGCTTTGCCGCCACCAACACCGACGATGCGCCGATGACCGAAGGACCCTGGTACGCCTGCCGCAAGGTGCCGACCGTGCATCACACGATGGGCGGCGTGAAGATCAACACCAAGGCTGAAGTGATCGGCACCAGCGGCAAGCCCGTGGAGGGCCTCTTTGCCGCCGGCGAAGTGACGGGCGGCATCCACGGCGCCAACCGCCTGGGCGGCAACGCCATTGCCGACGTCTATACCTTCGGGCGGCTTGCGGGCGCAAGCGCCGCGAAGTTCGCGCAGAAGTAGCCCTTGTTTTGAAAAGTTCCGTGCGCTTCGCACGGGCTTTTCAAGCAAACGCTAAGCGGCGCATCGAAGGCTTTTGACGCCCTCAATGCGCCCCTTTTTCGAAAGCCCCTTGAGAGTCCCTTGCGAGTCCCTTGCCGGGCGCTCTCAAGGGGTTTTTGCCGCGGAGCTCCCCTGACGGAAATCCGGTGCGGCTAGCGGCGGGAGCCGGGCGCCGCGTCGTTTAAAAGTTCAATGAGCCTGCCAAGGCGCGGCTCAAGCGCCACGCCCTCGCGCCTGTCTCCTGCGCAACTGCGGGAGTATTCGATGACGTCGCTTGCAAACGTCGTGGCAAGGTGGGCTGCCTGGGCGAGGCTCGCGCCGCGCAGCAGCGCTCCCGTGAGAACGCTCGTGAAAAGGTCGCCCGTGCCGCAGGTTGAAAAGTCAATGCGGGGCACTTCCACTTCAAAAAACTCTCCCGTTGCGCCGTCCAGGCTTGCGACCTTGATGCGGTTGCCGGCTGCGGGCACGCTCGTGATGACGGCTTGTCGGGCGCCAAGGGCTAGGAGCGCCTCGAGCATGCCGCGCAGCTGCCGCGCCCCGGGGACTTCTGCGCAGCTCTTTGGATCAATGCCAAGGAGCAGGCAGGCTTCCGTGAAATTGGGCGTCGTCACCGTGGCCTGCGCCACGAGCGAGCGCATCTCGTCGACGAAATCGGGCGAAAAGACCGGATAGAGCTCTCCGTCGTCGCCCATGGCCGGGTCGACCACCATGAGCGTGTCCTTTGAGGCAAAGCGGCGCAGGGCGTCCTTGACGACGGCTATTTGCCCAGCGTCGGCAAGAAACCCGCTGTAGAGCGCGTCGTAGGAGAGCCCGAGCGCCTGCCATTTGTCCATGAAGGAGGCCATCTGCGCCGTGAAGTCCGTGAAGTGAAAAGACCCGTAGGTGAGGTTGTTTGAAAACCATGCCGTTGGAAACGGACAGACCTGCACGCCCATGGCCGAAATGACGGGAATGGCCGCCGTGAGCGAGCATCGGCCGAAGGAGCACAGATCGTGAATGGCAAGAACGCGTTTGGGTGAAGTCGGCATGAAAAAAGAGTCTGATGCGTGAAAAAGAGCCTTCATTCTAGGCGGGCGGCGGGGCCGCGGCGCGCCCGGCCTGTTGCAGAGAGAGTTTGTTTGTCTGCAATTATTTATGAAAACTATGAATTAAAAACCATGAAAAGAAAATATTTATCAAAAAAGCCTCTCGTTCCTACAATGGATTGAACCGAGAAAGCGGCGCGCCCCAAGCTCCCGTTGGTTCTCGCTTTGTTTTCCCGAAGCGGCAGGCGGGCGCGATGCCGATGCGGCAGATCGCGGCGCGGCATCTCGTTTTGTTTTTTCTTGAAGGAGCACGCCATGGCGTTCATGACACCAACCTATTACGAAGACGGCCGCAAGATTTCCTTTCCCAATCAGGGACTGAAGATGGCGGGGCTGCTGTTTGTGCCCGACGATTTTGATGAAGCCAAGCGCTATCCCGCGGTTGTGGTCGCGCACCCCGGCGGCGGCGTCAAGGAGCAGGTGCCCTCTCTTTACGGGCGCCGTCTTGCGCGCTCGGGCTTTGTCGTGCTTGCCTTTGACGCCTCGCACCAGGGCGAAAGCGAAGGCCTGCCGCGGCACCTTGAAGACCCCTACGCCCGCGTTGAAGACATCCGCGCGGCCATCGACTGCCTCACGACCATGGCCTTCGTCGACCGCAGCCGCATCGGCGCCATGGGCATCTGCGCGGGCGCGGGCTACACCATGTACGCCGTGCAAAACGACATGCGCATCAAGGCGGCCGCGGGCGTGTGCACGTGGAACACGGGCACCTGGATTCGCGACGGCTTCCCCTATCAGGGAAGAAATGCGTGCCTGAAGGCGGCGCTTGAAGCCGCGGCCGACGCCCGCACCAAGGACGCCAACGGCGAGGGGCCGGTCTATACGCACTTCGTGCCCGAGTCCGAGGCGGACTTCACCGAGGACACGCCGCAGATCATGAAGGACGCGAGCAACTACTACAAGACCGAGCGCTGCAGCTATCCGACTTCCAAGAACTTGATGCTCGTGCAAAGCCTCGACAGGCTTGCCACGTTCGACGCCTTTGCCTTCATCGACACGGTTGCGCCGCGCCCGCTGCTGTTTATCGTCGGCAGCAAGGCCGACACGCGCCACTTCACCGAGGACGCCTACAACCGCGCCAACGAGCCCAAGGAGCTTGTCGTGATCGAGGGCGCAAAGCACGTCGACCTCTACGATCAGGAGCCCTACGTCACGCAGGCTTTTGCCGCGCTTGAGGCGTTTTTCAAAAAGAACCTGTAGTCCGAACAGCAGGTTTGAGACGAGGCGAGGAAAAACCTTTTGCACTCTGCCTGGCGCTTGGATGTACAGTTGCCTGTACATCCAAGTGCCGGTGCACACAGAACCAAGAGGCGTACTCCGATGCTCGAAAAAACCTTGTCTGAAGCAAGAAGGGAGCTGTCGCGCCTTGTTGCCGATTGCGCCAAGAATGACGTCACCGTCATCACGGTGCGCGGCAAGCCGGCTGCCTATTTGATTTCACCTGCCCGGTACGATTCGCTGAAAAGCGCGGCTCTCGAAAAAGAAATGGAGCCGATCTTTAACGAGTTCGATTCTCTGTTCAAGGCATTGTCGGACAAGTGAATCATGTCTTGCCGCAGGAGGTTCTGACGATTCACGATCTGGTGCTGCGCCGCTACGGCGTTGGCCCCTGCAAGAGGCCCGACCTCGAAGAGGTTGCCGACAAGGCAGCCTCAGACCAGCCGACGGCTTCTGAACTCGCCCGAATACCTCAGATCCTGCTTCACGAATTAACTTTTCCTTTCCGTAAAAAGAGGCTTGGCAAAGGGCGCTGCCGAGTGCGGTTTGTCTCGGAATTTGATTATCTTCGGGTATAGCGGCACGGCGTCAGCGCCCGGGGCGGGCTTTGGAAAAAGCCGTTTGTCTCAAGCGTTGTAAAGCAGGGGTCGTCGCCCGGCGCGGGAGCAAACCAATAGGCGCCCAGAAAGCGGCTTGCTTCGTAGGCTGAATACAGGGGCGAGGCCGGATCAAGGGAGGCGGCGTGCACCGAGCCAAGCGAATGGATAAAGTCGCCTGCGCCAAGCGAGAGCGCAACGTGCGCCACCCTGGCCTGGCCCGTCTCGCTGCGGGTGCCGAAGGCAAGAAGCGCTCCGGCGGGAATGGCTTTGAAGGGCTCGGTTTCAGGAAGGACAATGGGGCGGGCCGCGGCAATCTGCTGATCGGCGTCGCGCGGCACGATGACGCCCGCCATGCGCCACAAAAGTGAAACAAAGCCCGAGCAGTCAAGCCCCGTGCTGCTCGTGCCGCCCCAAAGGTAGGAGGTGCCGGTGAGAGCCCGGGCTTCTTTGATCAAGGCGCGGACAAAGGGTTCGGGAGCTTCGGAGACATTGGAATTGCTGCTGTAGAGCGCCTTCCAAAGGCGCGCGAGTTCGCGCGCATCTCTGACCTTGCCGCCCTCAACAAAGCCCTCGCGCCCGTCGGGGAGCTGCACGCGCAGCAGACCGTCTGCGCTTTTGCCCGAAATACGGCGCACTAAACCGGCTGCGGGCACGGGCGAGATGATGGCTCCCTTGGCGTCTTTGACAAGCGCTTCGCGCGAAGTGACGCAAAGTTTGTCGGCGGCGTTCCATTCGGAGAGCTTATCTGCCGTCATGCGCACGATCTGCATGTCGTGCACCCAGCCCAGGTATCCGTCCGGAGTCTGCACGCGCCAGAAGGCGCCCGAATTCTGCAGCACCCGCAGGGGCGTTCCCATCAGGGCCTGCGTGAGCGTGCTTGCTGAAAACGCAGGACGCGCAAGAAGGCTTGCCGCGGGGACGCCGGCAAGCGCCCAGCTGCGGGCGCCGACCTTTTCATCGTCGTCGGGCAAAAGCCGCACGTCGATGCTAGCCGTGAGTTCGCCGGCTGCGGCAGCGCGCCGCAGTGCGGCCAGCCCCCCGGGGCTGTCGGTAAAGCCTGAGACGACAAAGCCGCGAGGCTCACGTTTGACGTCAATCTCCCAGAGCACAAGCCGCTTGTCGGGCGCCCAGGCGAGCTCAAGGGCGGCGAGCTTCTCTGCGAGCAGGGTCTGCGCCGCGGCAGGGGGCAAGACGCCTTCCTGCCGCACCTCTTGCTGTGGGTAGGGAGCTGGCGCGGTCACGGGGCCGGCGCAGGCGACGTCGCCGCAGGCGAGGGCGGCAAGAAGCGCAAGGCAGCCCGCCCGGCAGGCGACAAGTCCGCCGGCGCGAAGGCGCTTTGGGAGACGGGAGCCCGGCACGGCGCTTCCTGCGCGAGCCGTCAGGCGTGCTTTTCTTGCGAGAGGCGCTGCTGGAAGTTCCAGGCCGTCTCGCACATGTTTTCAAGCCCGAGCTGCGCCTTCCAGCCCAGCACTTTCTCGGCCTTGGAGGGATCGGCCCAGTTGGCGGCGATATCGCCCGCGCGCCGCGGCGCGATGCGGTAGGCGATGGGGCGGCCGCAGGCCTTTTCAAAGGCGTGAATGATCTCAAGCACGCTGTAGCCTCTGCCCGTGCCGAGATTGACGGCGTCCCAGCCGCGCCGGCCGCAGGCGTAGGGCAGGGCAAGCGCGTGGCCGCGCGCGAGGTCCATCACGTGGATGTAGTCGCGCACGCCGGTGCCGTCCGGCGTCGGGTAGTCGTTGCCAAAGACATTGACTTCCTTTAATTCGCCCGCGGCAACGCGCGCGACGTAGGGCAGCAGATTGTTGGGAATGCCGTTGGGGTTTTCGCCGATCAATCCCGAAGGATGCGCGCCGATCGGATTGAAGTAGCGCAGGCACACGGCCGAGAACGTCTCGTCGGCCGCGCACAGATCGGCCAGAATCCGCTCGATCATGAGCTTGGTGCGCCCGTAGGGGTTGGTGACGCCGCCCACGGGGTGCTCTTCGGTGAGGGGAAGCTTTTGCGGCGTGCCGTACACGGTCGAGGAGCTCGAAAAGATCATCGTGCGGCAGCCCGCTTCCTGCATGGCCTCAAGCAGCGTCACGGTGCCCGCCACATTGTTGTCGTAGTAGGCAAGGGGCTTGACGCAGCTCTCGCCCACGGCCTTGAGGCCCGCAAAGTGAATGACGGCTTCAACGGCGTTGTCTTCAAGAATCGCGCGCATGGCCGCCTTGTCGCGGATGTCGTTTTGATAAAAGCGCGGCCGTCTGCCGCAGATCGCTTCAATGGCGTCGAGCGTCTTGATCGAACTGTTGCAGAGGTTGTCGCAGATGACGACGTCGTGGCCTTCTTCGAGGAGAGTCACGGCCGTGTGGGAGCCGATGAATCCGGCTGCGCCGGTTAAAAGTACATGCATGGGTGCGAAAGAAACCAAAAGCGAAAACAAAAAGGAGGGCGGCGGGGGTGTTTTTAAGAGGGCCTTTCTCCCTTAAAAGCGCGGCATACGGCCTTCCATGAAGGCCGCGCAGGCCTCTTTTGCCTCGGGACTGCGCTGCAGGGCCGCGTAGCTTTGCTCTTCCCTGCGCCAGCTCTCGGAAAGGGGCGCCTCGCGCGCCTGCACCAGGAGCGCCTTTGCGGCCTGCACGGCGGCGGGCGACAGCCTTGCGAGGCGCTCAACGCGCGCCTCGGTTTGCCTGCGCACCTCTTCTTCGGGATAGATGCCGCTCAAAAGCCGCATCTCAAGGGCTTCCTGCGCGCTGATGGGCTCGGAGAGAAGAATCTTTTCGGCCGCCTTGTGGCAGCCCCCTTGTGAGAGCGCAAGGAAAACCGTGCCAAAGCGCGGCGTCAGGCCAAGGGCGGTTGACGGAATGGAAAAAAGCGCCCGGGGCGAGGCGTAGACGAGGTCGCAGTAGTAGAGCATCGTCACGGCAAGTCCCACGGCCGGGCCTTCGACGCAGGCCGCAACGGGCTTGGTGCAGGAGGCAAGAGAGGCGATCATGCGCGCCTGAGGGGACAACTGCGAGCTGTTTGTATTTGTTTGAGAGCTTTGCTCGGGAGACTCTTTGAGCTCTTCGGCAAGATCGGCTCCCGCGCTAAAAATGCCGGGCTGCGCCGCAAGCAGCACGGCGCGGATGTCGGGCTCGCGCGAGGCTTTTTCAAAGGCCTCCGAGAGCTCTGCAAGCAGCGCCGCATCGAGCGTGTTGCGCCGCTGCGGGCTTGAGATTTCAAGGGTGAGCACGTGCTCCTTGAGCGTTTCAATCAGGGGCATGAGGTCGGTGTCCTTAAAGAACAAGAGACGGAAGGGCCGCTTTTGCAAAAGGCTTCAAAGCGAAAAAAGAAAAGCGGCGCAAACAATTCAAACTTCAAAGCTTCTCAGGCGGCGCCTTTTTGCGGCGCGAGGGCAAGCTCGTAGATGAGCATGTTGGCGTCCTGCGGGCAGTCGCTTGCCCGATAGCCGCGCGCGGTCATAAAGGCCGCCATGGCGTCGTTGCCCTTGAGCACAAAGCCCGCAATCGAGGTGCAGCCGCGGCTGCGGGCTTCGGCTTCAAGCGCTTCCATCAGGGCGCTGCCAAGGCCTGCGCGCTGATAGGCGTCTTCGACAATGATGCCGAATTCGGCGCGCCTTGAGCCCGGCGCAACAAAGATGCGTCCGACGGCGTGAATCTCCGGTCCGACGCGGCTGTTGTCGACGATGACGCGCGCCGACTCCCGGTCCTGGTCGATCTGGGTGAAGTCGATGATTTCGTCGTCGGTGACCTCGCGGGCGCTCTTGTGCAGCCGCATGCGGGCGGTCTTTTCCGAGACGCGCGACAAAAAGCGCTTGTGCGCGGCAAAGTCGTCGGGCCGGATGCTGCGCAGCCGCATGAGTCCGGAGCGGGTCGTAAAGTCGCGGTCGACGGCGGGCGCAGGCGCAATGAGCATGTGCGAGTAGCGCGAGTCGGGCGAAGACTGCCGCGCGCACAGGCACACCGAAGAGTCAAGCGCCGTGATGCCGTTTTCATCGGCAAAGACCGGGTTGACGATGACTTCGGCCACGGCCGGGATTTCGCTCATAAGGCTCGAGAGCTTGAGCAAAACGCCCTCGAGCGCCCCGGGCGCCACGGGCGGCATGCCGCGAAAGCGCCCGAGCGAGGCGGCAATCGGGTGGCTCTTGATCAAGTCGCTTGCCATGGGCTCGGTGAGAGGAGCAATGCCGATTGCGGCCTGCGGGAAGATTTCCCCCGTGCGGCCTCCTGCGGCAAGGCTGATGACCGGGCCGAGAACGGGATCGGTGTAGGCGCGAAGCGCCAACTCCCTTGCGTGAGGCGTCTCGGCCATCTTCTGCACGTAGACGCCCTCAAAGCGCGCCATGGGCGCGAGTTCCGCAAGGCGCTTTTGCATCTCGTGAAAGCCTTCGGCCACGGCCGACTCGGTCAAAACGTTTAAAAGGACGCCTCCCACGTCGGTTTTGTGCGCGATGCCGCGCGCTGAAAGCTTGAGCGCCACCGGAAAACCGATGCGGCGCGCGGCCGCCACGGCCGCCTCGGAGGTGGCGGCAAAGCTTGCCGGCAGAGAGCGGATGCCGAAGGCCGCGAGCAGCGTCGTGCTCTGCTCGTCGGTGAGCACGTGAAGGCCTCTTGCGCGCGCATCGGCAATGACGGTGCGCGCCACTTCAAGCTTGGCGTCGGTGTAGCAGCTGCCTTCCCGGGGCGCGGCGTGGCGCTTGTTTTTTAGTTCCACGCTCTTGACGAGTGCGGCGAAGGCCTGCGCGGCCAAATCCGGCGTGTTGATGCACGGCAGCCGGCAGCGCTTGAAGGCAAGCCGCGTGTCGGGGTCCGGCGCATCGGTGCTCCAGTTGACGATCACGGGCTTGAAGCTCTCGTCTGCGGCCTCGGCAATGAGCTGCACCGTGCGCGGCGTGCGCACGACGGCCGAGGGGGCAAGAGAGATCATCACGCCGTCGACGCCCTCTTCCTTGAGCGCAAGCTTGAGGGCGGCGCAAAAGCGCTCGGGCGTGGCGTCAGACCCCAGCGTCAGGGGATTGAGGATGGGGCTTGCTTCGCCGAGAAGCCCTCTGAGCTCTCGCTGCATGGCGGGCGAAAACTCCGCCAATTCGACGCCCGCAACGTCGCAGGCGTCGGCGCAGAGCGCCGCAAAGCCGATGCCGTTGGCAAGCACCGCAAGGCGCCTGCCGCGGGGCATTTTGCTGCAGCAAAACACTTCGAGCGCCGCGCAGAACTCTTCGACGCGCGTGCAGCGCACGGCGCCTGCGCGCGCAAGCGCCGCGTCAAACACCGCTTCGCTTCCCGGGACGACCGCCAGGTGGCTTGCGGTGACGCGCTCGGCGCTCGGGCCCCGCCCGGGCTTTAGGACGAGCACGGGTTTTTTGCGCGAGGCTGCGCGCACGGCCGATAAAAACGAGCGCGGGTGATAGAGCGTGTCGATTTGCAGCGCAATGATTTCCGTTTCCGGATCCTCGACGAAGAAGTCGATGATTTCGGCAAGCGTCACGTCGCTTTCAATGCCGCTTGAAATGATGCTCGAAAAGCCGACCGCGCCGTGCGAGGCAAAGTCAAGAATGCAGGCCGTGGCCGCTCCCGACTGGCTGATGAGCGCCACGGGCCCCGTTTCGGCCAGCTGCGGCCAGTAGCTCACGTTAAGCCCGATCGAGGGGCGCATGATGCCCATCGAAAAGGGGCCGATGAGCCTGATCCCGGCGCTTTGCGCATACTGCGTGATCTCCCTGCGCCAGAGCCTGTCGCGGGTGAAGGTGTCGTCGCCCGGGCAGAGCACGACGTTGGGAATGCCGAGCTTTTTGCATTCCTTCAAAAGCCCCAAGACGGTGCGCGCGGGCGTGGTGATCACGGCAAGGTCAATCTTTGCGGGCAGCTCCGAGAGCGAGGCCCAGCAGGGGGTGACGCCGATGTACTTGTACTTGGGATTGACGGGATAGGCCTCAAGTGCGCGGCGTCCGTTCATGACGCCGTTCCAGACGTAGGTGCCGCGGCTGCCCTCCCGGTCGCTTGCGCCGACGACGGCAACCGAGCGGGCGATGAAGGCCGACTTGAGCGAATGGGAAACTTCCATGGATGCGAGAAATAGGCCGGGGAGATCATGAAATCGAATCGAGTCATGATTGTAGCGGCCTCGCCTGGCTGCGCTCGATGCGGGGCCAAAGCCTGCGGGCGGTGCGGGCGGAAAGTTTCTGCAGCTTCCCTGGCGCGTCTATTTGCCGCACGCAAAAGGAAAAAAAACTTCCCGAAGGGCTGCCGCAGGAATGCGGGCGGCGGCAACGGGAAGAAGAAAAGCGGAGTAGGAGAAAGGAAAAATAGTGAATGCACGCCGCACGCGCCGCCCCCGAAAGAGAGACAAGAGAAGAAAGGAGCGCGGGCGGCCTGCGCGGCGTGCGGGATGCTTGAGTTTTTAGATTTCGATTAAAGCGTAGCGGTCGCTGCCCATCTTGAGCTCGCGCATGTAGGCAAGCTGATGCAGGCCGTGGCGCGACTCGATGCGCTCGACGAGATCGTGGTTGCTCGCGCTGTTGTAGACCAGGTCGCAGCTTGCCTGATCGATGGCAAGCAGGTCGGTCGAGGCGAGAATGCCGATGTCGGGAATCGTGGGCTCGGCGGCCGTGGTTCCCGCGCAGTCGCAGTCAACCGACATGCGGCGCAGCACGTTGATGTAGACGATGTGCTTGCCGAAGAAGTCGATCACGGCCTTGGCCGACTCGCTCATCGTCTCCATCAGATGCTCCTTGCCCGGCCACTGATCCCAGGGCAGGTTGACGTCGGAGACGGCGTGCACCTGCTGCTTGCCGATGCGGCCGTCGGCGCAGCCGATGGCGATGTTCTTCATCGAGCCGCCGAAGCCCCCCATGGCGTGTCCCTTGAAGTGCGTGAGAACGATCATCGAATCGTAGGTGACGATCGAGCCGCCCATCGAGACTTCCTTGAAGTGCCTGCCGTTTCTCACGGGCAGGTTGACCGTGCCGTGCGCGTCCATGATGTCGACCGGGCAGAAGGTCCAGCCGTTGACCTTGAGCGTCTCAAGGTGCTGCTCGGTGGTGTAGCGGTCGCCCTGATAGAGCGTGTTGGTCTCGACAATGGCGCTGTCGGGAATCGTGGCCTGGAAGGCCTTGACGAGCTCGCGCGGCAGGATGTTCGGGCCGTGCTTTTCACCGGTGTGAAGCTTGATGGCGGTGTGTCCGTAGATGCCCTCGTTGATGCGCGAGTAAAGCGCAAGAAGGCTCTCGGCGTCGATGCGCGGAGAAAAATAGACCTTGGCCTTGGCGCCGGGGGCGTCGGGGGAGACGCGCTTGCAGCCCACGACCGGGGCCTGCTTGTAGTTTTCAGTCATCGTTGAACCATCCTTGAGTTTGTTGTCGGAAAGGGCGGCCGCGGCGGGAAAAGCCGCACCCGCAAGGCCTGCGGCAAGCGCCGCTTCGAGCACGTCGCGGCGCTGCATGGTAAAGCCGTTGTGTTGGGTGAAGTCTTTCTCTGTCATGGCCGGCGCCTCCCTTTTGATCTGGTAAAGAGTTCCTTGCGTCCCGAGAGCCCTTTGCGGCCTGCCTTTTAAAGGATCAAAGAGACTCTGCGGGCATTGTCGCCGCCTATTATGTTTCGCACCCGCGCAGGCAAGTGTGCCTGATTGCGGCAAATGCGTGTCTGTTTGAGGAAAAGCTCAAGCTCTGCGCGTGCCTTGAGGGGCTTCACTTGCGCGCGGCGTTTTGTCCGCGGCTGGCACTTGTTCTTGGTAGCCGCATTGAAGTGCATCGACCAAGCGCTTGTACTCGCTTTTGACCTGGGCAACGGTGCAGCCCATGAGCACGGCGTCGTCGATGGCGTCCTGGAGCAGCGCGCGGATTTCGCGCCAATTCTCTTCGAGCACCTTGACCTTTTCGGTGCAGGCGACAACCGAGCCGTCGGGAGCAAACCACTGCGCGGGCGGATCGTCGGGCCGGCGCCCGGCTGTCTGAGGGCTGCTGGGCTTGTTTGACATAAAGAGAAGGGGCGGAGAAAAACGGGGAAAAAAATTCGGGCCCTGAAGGCGCTGCGGTGCCGCTTGCGGGGCACCGATTCGCCTCAAGGCCCGGCGTTTGGGCAAAAGAGGGGGCCGGGGCGCTTAGAGCGCGGCGCTTGCCGCCTTTGACTTGCTCGAAGAGCGGCGGGAGGCGGGCTTGGCCTGTTTGGGCTCGCTCTTTTTGGCCGCGCCCGAGCTCACCTTGCGGGTGCGGGTGGAGGCGCTCGTTGCGCCGACGGCGTCGGGCACGACCGTTACCACGGGCTCGGAAGCAGATTTCTTGGCCGACTTGCCGCCCGTCCTGGCGCTGCCTTTGGACGTGGATTTGGCGGCGGACCTGGCCGTGCTCTTTTTGGCTGCTTTGTCGCCTGACTTGTCGCCTGCCTTGGCAGCGGCCGCGGCCGCCGCCATCTGGCGCTTTTGCACCAGGCTCTTTTCGGGCTTGGTGGGGCGCAGAATCTTCTTGTTTTCCGTGGCAAGCCGCTCGGCCTCTGCCTTGGCCGCGGCTTCGGCCGCCTCGTCGTCGGCCGTGCGCATCGAGATGCGCACCACGGGCGGGGCCACCGCCGCCTCTTCCTCCTTCACGCCCCAGAGCTCGAGAATCTCGGCCTGCGCGGGCACCGTGCCGCGTTCGCGGCGCACGAGAACGCTCGAGCGGACGATTTTTTCGATGTCAGGCAGCGGAAGTCGGTTAAGATCATCAAAGTGAATGAGACTGTGCTCGGGATCAAAGCCCTTGAACTTGTCGGCCATCGGCTCGACGACGGATTTCTCGGCGACGTAAAGCGTCAGAGACTTTTCGCGGCTTTCCAGAGCAAAGAGGGGGCCTCCGTTCAATTCATAGAAAACAAGGCCGAAGCGCTTGCTTTCGCGCACGCCGCGGGCGGCGCGGCGGATGAGACTGGCCACGCGGGCCATAGCAACGCGACGATCGTGCGGCAATCCCTGCAGGAAGACGCCCAAAACCGTAGCACCTACCATAACTCCTCCAAAAACCTTTCGTAATCCACGTTCGTCAAATTCCTGACGAAAACACTCAATTTTAACTGATTTGGCGCCCCATTCCAAACCGATATGACTACTAGGAATAGCCTAGGAGCCTTGATTTCATTGGAGTTTGTGCGTTTTTTCGCACGTGATGCGGGTGCATGAAAAAGGGTGGGCGGCGCATTTTTTCGACACCACCGCCCGCGTCTTTACCGATAGAAGCGGTAGGTGGCCGTAAAGGGAATCTTCATCGTGCTGCCAAGCTGCGAGGGCGAGCAGGCCGCAAGGGGCTGTCCGCCCTTGCCCTCGGTGCGGCTTACCCACCGCACGCCGGTCATCAGGCCGCTCTTTTTGCCCCGGGCCGTGGTCTGAAAGAGCACGTCGCGCAGGTTTTCCGCGCTCTTGGGGTGCTTGTCCCACTTGACGATCTTTGCGCTGGCAACCGAGCCGTCGGAGGCCCGAAAGATGAAGTCGGCCCCCTGGTGCGCAACGACGTGGCCCGCGGCGTCGCGCAGCTCCACGTCCGGGGCGATGAACTTCCACCAGCGCCCCTGTTTGTCGGCCGCGCACTGAAACTGCTGCGTGCCGGCCGCCGTCAAGGTCGACATGAGCACGCCCCCTTCGGGTGCCATCGGATCGGTCGGGCCGCTCGGGGTCAGAAGGCTGCCGCAGCCGGCTAAAAGGGCAAGAAGGGGCGCGGCGGCAAGCGTGCGCAGGGTGCGGCGGCATGTGCGGCGGGAAGGGCGGCGGCTGGTGTCGGTCATGGCAAGAAGAAGGCTCAATCAGAAACAACGTTGAAGTGCTGCGCAGCGGGCCGGCGCAAGAAAAAGGCGCTTTAAAAGGCGGGCCTTGGCCGAATCGCCTGCGAGAGTGATTGTAGGTCGCGCGGGGCGCCATGGACGGACGCTGCGGACGGAGCGGCCGCGCTGAAGGGTTGCGGAGGCCTCCCCGCAAAACCGAGATGCGCAACTCACCCGAGGCGAGCCCCTCTTTTCTCACATAGCGAAATCCATGATGGATAGCGAAGGAAAACCCGCAACGCAGCAGTGCAATCTTTGCTAGAGTTCACTCGAGGTGAAGGCAGGCGAAATGTAGAAAATACACAAGCCGCGCGGCACGAAAACACGCGGCCTGCTTTCCCCTGTGAGCGACGTCTGGCATGCGATCGGACGGTCGCTGTGCGAGGCGTCGCGGCCGGACTCCTTTCTTCTACCGCCGCGACAGGCCCCTGGTACAAAAGGAGATATATCGTGTATCAAATCAGACTTCACGGCCGCGGCGGCCAGGGTGTCGTGACGGCTGCTGAAATGCTCAGCGTGGCCGCCTTCACCGAAGGCCACTGGGCGCAGGCCTTCCCGAGCTTCGGCTCGGAGCGCACCGGCGCTCCCGTGGTGGCCTTCTGCCGCATCGACTCCAAGGAAATCCGCCTGCGCGAACCGATTCAGGAGCCCGACGTGGTGCTCGTGCAGGACAAGACGCTGCTTGAGTCGGTCGACGTCTTCGGCGGCCTGCGCAGCACGGGCTACGTGATCATCAACAGTTCCGTCTCGCCCGAAGAGATGGGGCTTGGAAAGCTCATCGAGCGGCTGCCCCGCGGGCACGTCATGACGGTGCCCGCCACGCGCTACGCGCTGGAAAAAATCGGCCGTCCGCTGCCGGGCGCGGCGATGCTCGCAGGCTTTGCCGCCATCACGGGCGGCCTCAAGCTCGAGAGCGTCAAGCAGGCCTACATGGCGCGCTATGTCGGGAAAGTGGGCGAGGCCAACGCGGCCGTCGCCGAGCTTGCCTTCCAATACATTCAGCAGCAGCTGGCGCAGTTAAAGGAGAATTGCTGATGCTCAAGCAAATTGAAGGCAGCCAGGGCGTGGCCGAAGCCGTCGCCCTGTGCCGTCCCGAAGTGATCTGTGCGTACCCCATTTCGCCGCAGACGCACATCGTCGAAAAACTCGGCGTGATGACCCGCAAGGGACTCATCGAGGGGTGCGAGTACATCAACGTCGAAAGCGAATTCGCCGCCATGAGCGTTGCCATCGGCGCAAGCGTGGGCGGCGCCCGCGCCTACACGGCCACGGCCTCCCAGGGGCTGCTCTACATGGTGGAGGCGGTCTACAACGCCTCGGGCCTCGGACTTCCCATCGTCATGACGGTGGCAAACCGCGCCATCGGCGCGCCGATCAACATCTGGAACGATCATTCGGACTCGCTGAGCCAGCGCGACAGCGGCTGGATTCAGATCTTTGCCGAGACCAACCAGGAAGCGGCCGACATGCACATTCAGGCCTTCAAGATCGCCGAGGAGCTCTCGCTGCCCGTGATGGTCTGCATGGACGGCTTTGTGCTCACGCACGCCTTTGAGCGCATCGACGTGCCCACTCAGGAGCAGGTCGACAAGTTTCTGCCGCCCTATGTGCCGCGCCAGGAGCTCGATCCCGACAATCCCGTCTCAATCGGCGCCATGGTGGGGCCCGAGGCCTTTACCGAGGTGCGCTGCCTTGCGCACATCAAGCACAAGATGGCCCTTGACCTCATTCCGCAGGTCGAGCAGGAATTCAAGGAAATCTTCGGCCGCCAGTCCGGGGGCCTTGTGCACACGTACCGGTGCGAGGACGCCGACATCCGCGTCGTTGCCATGGGCTCGACGCTGGGCACGGCCAAGGACACGGTCGACGAGCTGCGCGAGCAGGGCCTCAACGTGGGCGTGGTGGGCATCAAGTGCTACCGGCCCTTCCCGTACGAGGCCCTTGTCGAGGCCCTTGACGGCGCCTCCAAGGTGGTGGTGCTCGACCGGGCCCTGAGCGTGGGCTGCGGCGGCGTGCTCAGCGAAGACGTCATGCTTGCGCTTCGCGGCCTTCCCACGAAGATTTACACCGTGATCGCCGGCCTTGGCGGGCGCGCCATCACGCGCGACTCGCTCAAGAAGGTGTTTCGCGGCGCGGCCGACGGCACGCTTGAAGAATTCTCGTTTATGGACCTCGACCACGACCTGGTCACCCGGCAGCTTGAGCGCGAGCGCTTGACGAGAAAGTCCGGCCCGCTGCCCGAGGCCGTGGTGCGCGACGCTGCGATGCGCCAGTAACGAAGGGGCTGAAAAAAGATGCAAGAGACCAAGATTCGTTTTTATCAGACGGGCACGTTTACCGTCGGCAATCGTCTTCTCGACCCCGATGAGCGCACCGTGCAGTCTTCGATGGAGCGCTTTAACGCGCTCAATTCCGGCCACCGCGCCTGCCAGGGGTGCGGCGAGGCGCTCGGCGCCCGCTACGTCGTCGACGCAGCGCTTGAGGCGACCGGACGGCGCTTGATCGCCACGAACGCCACCGGGTGCCTTGAAGTTTTCTCGACCCCGTACCCTGAGTCGGCCTGGCAGATGCCGTGGTTTCACTCGCTTTTTGGCAACACCGCGGCGGTTGCGACGGGGATGGCGGCGGCCGCTCGCGTGCGCGCCCGCAAAAACGGCACGGAGCCCGACCGGGTGCTTGCCATGGGCGGCGACGGCGGCACGACCGACATTGGCTTTGGGTGCCTCTCGGGGATGTTTGAGCGCAACGACGACGTGCTCTACATCTGCTTTGACAACGAGGCCTACATGAATACCGGCGTGCAGCGCTCGTCGGCGACGCCGCCAGCGGCGCGCACGGCCACCACGATGCCGCTGCCCGGGCACCCCGGCAACACCTTCGGCCAGGGCAAGAACGTGCCCGCCATTGCCATGGCCCACGGGATTCCCTACGTGGCCACGGCCACCGTGGCCGATCTGCACGACCTTGAGCACAAGGTGAAGTACGCCATGACCTTTCACGGCGCGCGCTACATCCACGTGCTCGTTCCCTGCCCGCTCGGCTGGGGGTCGGCCTCGTCCAAGACGATTGAGCTTGCGCGCCTGGCGCAGCAAACGGGGCTTTTCCCCGTCTTTGAAGCCGAGTACGGCGAAGTGACCAAGGTCTCGCAAATCCGCCGCCAGCTTCCCGTTGAAGCCTATCTGAAGCTGCAAAAGCGCTTTGCGCACCTCTTCGGCAAGAAGGGCGATCCGGAAATCATCGCCCGCCTGCAGCATCTGGCCGATCGAAACATCGTCAAGTACGGCCTTCTGCGTGAAGAATCCGAGCCCCGCGGCGTTCCGGTTCCGGAGCAGGGCGAAGAACGCCACCACGTGATTTAAGGCGCAGGGGAGAAAGTTGAAAATGACGCAGAAAAACATTCCTTTTGCCATTACCCTTGACGTGGGCTCGTCGCTGGCGAACCGCACCGGTTCCTGGCGCACGCTGCGCCCCGTCTATGTCAATCGTCTGCCGCCTTGCAACGCCAAGTGCCCGGCGGGCGAGCAGTGCCAGGCCTGGCTCTTTTTCGCCGAGTCGGGCGACTACGAAGGCGCCTGGAAGCGCATCGTCGAGGACAATCCGTTCCCGGCCATCATGGGGCGCGTGTGCTACCACACCTGCGAGACGGCCTGCAACCGCGGACAGCTCGACGCGTGCGTGGGCATCAATTCGGTTGAGCGCTTTTTGGGCGACAACGCCCTTGCCAAGGGCTGGAAGTTCCCGGCTCCCGCAAAGGAAACGGGGAAAAAGGTGCTCGTGGTGGGCGCAGGCCCCGCGGGTCTGAGCGCGGCCTATCACCTGCGCCGCATGGGGCACACCGTGCACGTGGTCGACGGCGCCGAGGAAGCAGGCGGCATGATGCGCTACGGCATCCCGAAGTACCGTCTGCCGCGCGACGTGCTCGACGCCGAAATCAAGCGCGTGGCCGACATGGGCGTGACGATTGAGTGCGGGCACACGGTAAGCGACCTTGCTCAGGAGATGAAGGACGGGGGCTACGACGCCGTGTTCCTGGGCGTTGGCGCCAACCTTGCACGGCGCACCTACATTCCGGCTGGCGACGCAAGCCGCGTGATGGACGCCGTGAAGGTGCTGCGCGAAGTCGCCGAAGACGAAAAGCCGATGCTCGGGCGCCGCGTGGTGGTCTACGGCGGCGGCAACACCGCCATGGACGTGGCGCGCACGATGCGCCGCATGGGCGCCGAGCCGCTTGTGGTTTACCGCCGCACCCGCGAGAGGGCGCCCGCGCACCCGGCCGAGATTTCGGAGGCCATCGAAGAGGGCGTGACGATGAAGTGGCTCTCGACGATCAAGGAGGCCGGCAAGGGCGAAATCAAGATCGAAAAGATGGTGCTCGATGAAAACGGCAAGCCGCAGAGCACCGGAGAGTTCGAGACGATCGCAGCCGACAGCCTCGTGCTCGCCCTGGGCCAGCAAACCGACCTGTCGCTGCTCACCAACATGCCGCAGCTCAAGATCGAAAACGACGAAGTGATCGTCGACGAAGCGATGATGACCTCGGTGCCGGGCATTTTCGCCGGCGGCGACATGGTCAAGGGCGACAAGAACGTCACGGCCGCCATCGGCCACGGCAAGAAGGCCGCGCGCGCCATCAACGCCTATCTCAAGGGCGAGGTCTACAAGGAGCCCGCAAAGGCCCCGCTTGCGACCTTTGACCGCCTGCACACCTGGTACTACGCCGATGCGCCCAAGACCGTGCGCCCGATGCTCGACATCGTGCGCCGTCAGACGACGTTCGACGAAGTGCAGCACGGCTTGACCGAAGAGAACGCTCTTTTTGAGGCGCGCCGCTGCATGAGCTGCGGCAACTGCTTTGAGTGCGACAACTGCTACGGCGTGTGTCCCGACAACGCCGTCGTCAAGCTCGGCCCCGGCATGAAGTTCAAGTTCAACTACGACTACTGCAAGGGCTGCGGGATCTGCGCCAACGAGTGCCCGTGCGGCGCCATCGACATGGTAAGCGAAGAGATCTAAAGTCCCCCGCTTGGCCTTGCTCCGGGCCCGCCCCGGGCGGGCCGCAGAGCGCGAAAACGCTCCTTAAAACGCTCCCATTTCGGGTCCTTGGGCCGTTTGCCTGCAGCAAAGGTTCAAAGGCTCGAAGGCGGGGGCGTTTGCCTTTTTAAGGCAATTTTGGGCGCGCCGTCATGCGTTATGCGCACTACACGACATCCGACGGCAACGCAGTCGAAAAGCCCTACACTCATATCACGAGCAAGGGCGTCAAATGGCTCTACGAGCGGATGGTGAAAGAAAAACTGATCGAACAGCAACACGGCCTCTTTGACGAGACGGCCTAATCGAAGCTCCCCCACACACACGCGGGGACTTCATCCCCAAGAGACGCACCAGGGGAGTGTAAATTTGGGTTAGCATGCAATCCCAGCTTGCTCACTTGCTGTAGAGTTGCGACGTAAATCTTTGGTTTACTTTTTGTTAGCTAAACTCTGGCTCTAGTTGTTTGTTTTTAAACGTTTTTGTATTGCTTTCGCCAGGAGGGCTTAACGCTTCTTGTAAAGGAGAGCTTGATGTTCCGCGAAGGATATGACGGTTGGTAATCAAATGGCAATCACCGAAATCGTTGCCATAGTAGCCTTGGTTTTTCAAGGATTTTTAGTTTGGTTAGCCTATTCGGCGATAAAAAGAAACGAGTTGACTGCCAAGAAGCGCGCCATCGTTGATCACATCATTAAGCAGCGTGAAGACAAGGTTTTGGCAGAGGTTTTTCAGGCGTTGTACAGGCTCCGAGACGAAAAGAAAAAAGTGTCGGAGTACATCAAAGACCCGGAGAACTTTCGCAGAGTCCTCTACGCTTTGGACACCATGGAGTTCACCGCTGTTGGCATCCGTTTGGGCGCGTTTGATGAAGACGTGTACAAGGAGTTGCAGTGCACAAAAGTCATCAAAACTTGGGAATCTGTCAGCGGTTTTGTAATGGAGCTTCGCAACGAAAAGCAGCGACAAACCCTCTACCAAGACCTAGAACTACTGGCTAACAGGTGGAGCGCAAACCCAATCAAAGAATTGAAAAAATCGACTTATCGCGATCGTTAACCAAAACCCCGTTCTGGCGGGGTTTTGCGGCGCACCCCGCGGCAGTTGCAGGCGAGCCTACAATGTGAAAAAAGGGGCGGCAGGCGCCTCGGCCCGTGCCTTTGGCCACAGCAAGGAGGCACGCGCAGGGCGCCCGACCCTCGGGTCTTTTGAGGAGGCTTGGCAGCCTATGAAGCACTTTTTCAAGAATCATCCGCTTGCGCGCTACTTCTCGATCGTGTTCGCAATCTATGTCGCCGCCACGCTTTTCTGGTACGTGGCGCTCTACGGCCCGACCGTGTTTTTTGGCATTGAGCCGCCGGCAGGGCTCTTGTGGTGAATATCCGGTCTTTTTGGCCGGCAAAGCCTTTAACCGCACGCGCTGCGTGCGCCGACAAAAAGGGGAGTTCTCGAAAACGGGAGCTCCTTTTTTTGCCTGCAGCGGCGCAAAACTTCCCTTGCCCCTAGCCCGCGGGTTGTATCGGCCGAAAGGACGCATTTCTAGAATGGGCCGGGCCCAACAGGCGCCCCGGGTGTTGTGATGCGGGCGCCGTCAACAAACCCCAGGGGAAGAAAAACAATCATGCTTTGCACCATGAAACGGGCGGCCGTCGCCGCCGCTGCCGCGGCGCTCGCAGGCGCTCTGCCTGCGGCGGGCGCAGCCGACCTCACCGTCTACGGCCTCATCGACACGGGCCTTAACTTCAGAAGCGTCGACGCCGACGACTCCGCAACCTGGAGCGCCTTGGACGGCGAGCACCTCTCGATGGACTCGGGCATGACGCTGGGCTCGCGCTTTGGCTTTAAGGGGAGCGAGCGGATTTCGGAGGCGCTCACGGTGGGCTTCGTGCTCGAAAACGGCTTTGACTCCGACACGGGCTCCATGATGACGGGCCGCATCTTCGGACGCGAGTCGCAGGTCTACCTTGAAGGCGGCTTCGGCAAGCTGAGCTTTGGCCGCGTGGCCGTGCTGATGTCCGACCTGGGCAGCTTCGGTCTTATGGGAGAGCTCTCGGCGCTTGCCACGGGCTACGGCGACGCGGGCAATCACGCGATGATCTTTTCGAGCTTTGACGTGCGCCGAGACAACGTCGTCACCTACGTCTCGCCCTCGTTTGCGGGCTTTACCCTGCACGCGCAGTACGCCATGGGCAACGACAACGAAAACAAGTCTTCGGCCGCGGGCGGCCGCTACGGCGCTCTGGCGCTCACCTACAAAAACGGCCCGTTGAGCGTCATCCTGCACGGCGACAGGCTCAACAAAAACCACGAAGAGCTGGAAGGCAAGGACACCGTGACCGTCACGGGCGGCGTGAGCTACGCGTTTGAGCCATTGACGCTTTATGTCGCGGGCCAGTACTTTGCCAACGCCAATGAGGTGGGCGGCACAAGCTACGGCTACGAGCTCGGCGGCCTGGGCGACATCGACGGGTGGGGTGCGACGGTAGGCGCCCGCGTGCCCGTTGCGGGCGGCACGCTGCGCCTTTCGGCGGGCTACATGGACGCCGAGAGCGACGAGACCGAAGAAGACGTCACGCGCTTTATCATCGGCGCGGGCTACGAGTACTGGCTCTCCAAGCGCACGTCCTGGTACGCGGCCGCGGGCTACACGCGCGACGACGATGCCGCCGGCCGCAACCCGACGATGGTGCAGGTCGTGGCGGGTCTGCGCCACAAGTTCTAACAAGAGCACAGGGACAAAGAGCCCGGAGCCGGCGCAACGAAGACGGCCCCGGGCGCTTGACTGCCGGCGCATCGCAATTTGCGGCAATTGCCTGAAAAAGGAAGGCTGCTTTCCTGATCGGGCGGCAAATGGCGGTGATCGGCGGTGATCAGCGGCGAAATTCTTTTATATTGTCCCCATGATTTGCGCTCTTCTGCCTTCGGTCACTCAATTGCGCACGCGCTGCGCAGGCGGCCTTTGCGCTCTTGCGGCGGCGCTTGCCGCTGCAGGCGCGGGCGCCGGGCCGCAGGCCTGGGCAAGGGAGCTGGGCGAGCCCGAGCCCGCAGCCGTTCAAAGCAAGCCTGCGGCCGCCCGGACGCAGACGCCCGGGCAAAGCGAGGCAAGTCCAGCCCAACCGCGCACGCTTGTGATTGCCGTGACCGACGACCTGGAGGCGGTCACGGACGACATGGGCATTGCCGATACGTTTGAGGCGCTGCAAAAGGCGCTTCCCTCCTACACCATCTACAAGTCCTCGGCCGTGACGGCCGACGTGCGCACCTGGATTGCGCAGAACAAGCCCGACTTTCTCATCGCGGCCACGGGAAGCGTGCCCGTTTTCACGGAAGGGGCCGCAAGCGCCTATCGCCTTGTCACCCGCAAGAGCCCGCAGACGCAGATTGCCTCGCAAAGCATCGGCTCGACCGTGGTGGCGCTCAAAAACCGCACGGACATCAACGAGATCGCCGACTTAAAAGGCAAGACGGTGGCGGCGACGCTGCCCGACTCCATTGCCGGGTGGCTTGCGCTCGCAGGCGAAGTGCACGATCTGGGCTACGACCCGGAGACGTTTTTTGAGCGCGTTTTCTTTCTGGACACCCTTTTTCCCAACCTCACCGCGGCGCTCTGGGGGAAAAGCGCCGATGCCGTCGTGATGCCCGCCTGCTTTCTTGAAACGCTCGAGCGGCAGGGCCTGGCTGACGTGACGGACTTGAAGGTCGTGGGGAAAAAGGAGGGCTCGGCGCTGCGCTGCCAGCACTCGACGGCGCTTTACCCTGACGTGAGCTTTTACGGCTTTGGGTGGACAAGCGAAGAAAGCGCCCGGGACGTGACGATTGCACTGCTGTCCATGTCGGCTGCCGCAGGCGCTCCCGAGTGGCGCTCCAACGTCGACGCTTCAAGGCTTGACGCGCTTTTTCGAAAGCTCTCGGTGGGGCCCTACGCCTACGATGCCGGGTTTTCCTTTTCGCGCTTTTACGAGCGCTATAAAACCGTGATTTTCATGGCGGCCGCGGTGCTGTTGGCGCTCATTGCGCATGCGGCGATCCTGCAGCACTTGGTCAAGCGGCGCACGCGGCAGCTCTCCGAGGCGCTTGAAAACGCACGGAAGATGGAGGCCGCCGCGCGGGAAAACCGCGCAAGACTGGGAACGCTCGAGCGGCGCAACATCGTCAATCAAATGTCGGGCATGATTGCCCATGAGATCAAGTCGCCCGTGGGCGCCGTGCTCAACTTCAAGGCGATTCTCGACTTTGTGCTCCCGCAGCAGGTGCGCGCGCAGCAGGCCGTCGACACGGCGCTCTCGGGCATCGAGAGCGAGGCGGTCAAGATTGCCGGCATCGTCGATCGGGTGCGCAGCTACGCCAAGTCGCAAAAGTCCGCCCAGCGGCCCTGCGAGCTTGTTGAAATCGCCCGCAAGGCCATTGAAAGCGTGCGCGCGGCTTCTTCGGGCGATGCGCGCATCCGCACGCGCTTTCCGGACAAGCCCTGCACCGTCACGGGCGATCCGCTTGAGCTTGAACTTTTAATCGTCAATCTCGTGAAAAACGCCTGGCAGGCGCAATCGGACCGTGCGCGGCCTGAAATTGACGTCGCTGTCGACATGCTTGCGCTGCGGCCGCAGGACGAGCAGGGAGATGAGAAGGAAAGTCCACCGCAGGGCGAATTCTCGGAACTAGGCCGCCTTGCCGGGCGAGCGATGCGCCCGAAGGCCGAGGTGGTGCTCACCGTGAACAACCCGGGCAAGGTCTTGAGCGAGGAAGAATTTGCGAGGCTTGCGCAGATTGCCGAGAGCGTCAAGCCCGAGGGGCTTGGCATGGGGCTTTCCATCGTGCGCGGCATCTGCGACAGCCACGCCGCACGGCTTGTCTTTTCCCGGCGGCCTGCCGGGGGCGTGCGCGTGAAGGTGATATTTTCGGTTTTTTAAGGGAGGGGGTCCGGTGACAACGCATGTGCTGCCGCTTGTGCGCTTTGTTGAAGACGACGAGGTGTTTCGCACCTCGCAGGAGCTGCTGCTGCGCACGCACGGCTACGAGGTGCAGGGCTATGCGGGCGCCGCGCAGTTTTTGGCCGAAGACGACCTGTCGCGGCCCGGCTGCATCGTGCTTGACGTGCGCATGCCCGGCATGACGGGACTTGAACTGCAGCGGCTTTTAAACGAAAAGGCCGTTGACGTGCCGGTCATCTTTTTATCCGGCCACGGCGACATCGCCATGGCCGTGCACACGATGCAAAGCGGTGCGGTGAGCTTTCTTGAAAAGCCCGTGGCGCCGCGAAAGCTTCTTGAGAGCATTGCGGCGGCCGTGGAGGTTTCCATGTCGCGCTGGAGAGCGGGCGAAGAGGCTAGGCGCAATCAGGCGGTCTTTGAGAGCCTGACGCCGCGCGAGCGCGAGGTGGTGCTTCTTGCCGCGCGCGACACGCCCAACAAGGTGATTGCCCGGGCGCTTGACATTGCCGAGGCCACAGTCAAGATGCACCGCGCCAACGCCTTTGCAAAGCTGGGCGTCAAAAGCCCCCTTGAGGCCTACGTGGCGCTTGAGCGCCTCGGGGTGATTGCGGGCGACGCCAAAGAGCGCGGGGACACGGGCCCTGCCCAGGGGGAGGCGAGATGAAGCGGCGGGCCCTGCTTGCCGCCTCGGGCGCAGCGATGCTGGGCTTTGCGCCCCTCAAGGGCTTTGCGGAGGCGGATGTTGCCGCGGAAGCGGCCGCGGGAGGCGTCTTTGACGTCCTTGTTGCGGGCAGCGGCATGGCGGGGCTTGCGGCTGCGGTTTCCGCCCATGAGGCGGGAGCAAGGCGCATCGCCGTTCTTGAAAAAGGGCCCCTTGCGGGCGGGCACACCGCTTTTTCAAGCGGCTCGTTTGCCGTTTTCAGCCCCCGCATGCAAAAAGAGCAGAACATCGAGGATTCGGTTGATCTGTGGGTGCGCGACAGCCGCGCGATCGGAGGCGAAATCAACGAAGCCGTGCTTCGCACGATTGCTCAAGAAAGCGAGGCGTGCCGCGACTGGCTCTCTGCCATGGGCGTGCGCTTTTCAAGCGTGCTCTTTGAGGCCCTTGGAGGCCTGCGGCCGCGCTGCGTTGCGCCGCGCTCTGGCATGGGCGGCAAGCACTACGTGCGCGTGATGCTCGCGCACGCCCGGGGGCTTGGCATTCCCGTTGCGCTCTCAAGCGAAGTTGTCGCCATCGAGTTTGTCGCTTCGATGCGCCTGTGGCGCGTGACGGTTGAAAGCGAGCAGGGCGCCTACGCTCTTTACACCCGCAGCCTTGTGCTTGCCACGGGCGGGTTTTCGGCCAACACCGCCATGCGGCTTCTCTACGACGCGCGGTTTGCTGCGGACATGGCCACGACGGCCAACCCCGAGGGCACGCTCTGGGACGGGGCCACGGGAGACGGCATCCGCATGGCCGAGCGCGCGGGCGCGGGCATTCTCGGCATGCCCAACATCGTGTATCTGCCCTACTGGGGCGGGCGCGCTCTTGACTACGTGGGAGCGGAAATCTTCATCAACCTCGAGGGCAGGCGTTTTGTCAATGAGGCGATGAACGTGACGGCCATTGCAGACGCCATGATGCGCGAGCCCGAGCAGGAGATGTGGGTGATCACCGATTCGCGATCAGTGAAGGGCGCCAATTTCGGCTCGAAGTTTGCCGCGGGCAGACTGCGCATGTCCGAGAGCATCGAGGAGATGGCCCGCGACATGCAGATACCGGCCTCGGTGCTGCGCGAGACGCTTGAGCGCTACAACCGCTTTGCCCGGCAAAAGAGCGATCCGGATTTCGGAAAGACGCTTTTTACGCAGACAATCGATACGCCCCCTTACTACTGGGGCAGAGAGAAACTCTACGTGCACTGCACGCTCGGAGGCATTGCCGTCGACAGCCGCTCGCGCGTGCTCGATGCTTCGGGCAAGCCCATCGAAGGTCTTTACGCCGCAGGCGAAACCACGGGCGGCATCTTCGGGCGCGACCGCCTGGGCGGCATGAGCATTGCGGGCGCGGCGGTCACGGGACGCATTGCGGGCTTTGAGGCGGCGAGAGGGCGCCGCGCGTAAAGCGCAAAGGCAGGCAAAGGCAGGAAAAGGCAGGCAAAAGCAGGAAAAAGGGTGGGCGGACCGAGGGCCGTTTTTGCGCCTGCAGGGCCTTTTATAATTTCGCCCGATGCCCGCAAAGGCTTTGATTTTCAAGGTCTTTGGGCAATTTCAAAGCCGTCTTCCCCAGTCCTCAACCCTTCTCGCTGCGTTTGTTTCCCGTGGCTTTCCCCGCCATGCGCATCCTTGGCCAGTCCGGCGTCTTAACCCGCCTTCTTGGGCGCAGTCTTCAGTTTGTGATTGGCGCAGCCCTCTGCGCTTACACCGCCCTTATTCAAAGCGGCTGGGCTGCGCAGGGGCCGCAAAGTGACGCTCAAGCAGCTGAAAGGCCCGTGGTGCGCATCGGCCTTGTGGACACCTTTTCGCCCGAGTTCTACATCGACACCTACGCGGCCACGATTCAGTACCTCAAGCGCCGTCTGCCGCAGTACCGGTTTGAGTCGGTGGAGTTTGCAAACGAGTCGAAGCTGACGCCGCAGACGGCGCAGGGAATCGATTTTCTGGTGAGCAGCGCGGGAACCTTCGGCATCCGCGCGCAGGAGCTCGGAGCCGAGCACATCGTGATCCGCAAGCGCTCCGACGTTAAAAACGCCTCGAGAAGCGTGGCTGCGGTTTTTGTCGCGCGCTCCGACAACAAGCGGATCAACACGCTCGAGGACATGCGCAATCAAAGGGCGAGCGCAACGCAGGCTTCAAGCTTTGACGGCTGGCTCATCGCGCAGGACGAGATCGCGCAGGCGGGATTTTCTCCCGAGAACTTTTTCTCAAGCGTGCAGTTTACGGAGTACAACTACCCGGACGTCATCAGCCGCGTGCTCGTCGGACAGGTCGATGTCGGCGTGCTCACGCGCTGCCAGCTCGAAAGACTGCAGGAGCAGGGCCTTGTGGATGCCGCATCGGTAAAGGTGATCAACGAAAAAGAGGCCCCGGACGAACCGTGCCGGCGCTCAACCGAGCTCTATCCCGCGGAAGTCATCGCCGTCTTTCCGCACACCGACCCGGAACTTGCCAAGGCCGTGACGATTGCCCTGCTGCAGATGCCCGAGGCCGGCTGGGAATGGGTGACGGTCAACGACCTTGTCAACATCTCGGGCCTTATGGAGAGGCTCTCGCTCGGAAGCTTTGCCTACCAGAGGGAATTCACGCTCAAGGCCCTTGCGCGGCGCTACTCCCGGGAAATCATTCTGGCGGCGGCGCTTGCTGCCGCAGCGCTTTTTCACATTCTGCGCGTGGATGCGCTCGTGATGCAGCGCACGCGCGAACTCGTGCAGATGGTCCGGGAAAAGGAGGCGCTTCTTGAGCGCATGAAGAAAACGCAGCAGTACCTGCAGCTGCTTGAGAGAAACACGATCGTAAGCCAGCTCTCAAGCCTTTTTGCGCACGAAATGAAGCAGCCCGTCACCAACATCATCAACTATGCCGCGGGCGTGGCCATGCTGCGCAAATCAGGGCGCGGCGATGCCCCCGCGATCGATCAGGCTCTGAGCGCCATCAATGATCAGGCCCGGCGCATGGCGCAGATCGTCGACAGGGTGCGCGCCTACGCCAAGCACGAGCCGCTTACCAAGACCGACTGCCGGCTTGCCGACATCGTGCGCACGACGCTTGAAAACTTTCGCCTGGCGCAAAAGACGGTAAGCGCAATAAAAGTCGACGTGCCCGAGGCCATCCATGTGTCGGCCGATCCGGTTGCCCTGGAGCTGCTCTTTTTGAACCTTGTGCGCAATGCCGAGCGGGCCGCCGCGGGAAATCCCGCGCCCGAGGTTTTGATCAAGGGGCGCGTCGACGGGCATCTGACGCGCGTGACGGTCTCGGACAACGGGCCGCGCGTGCCGCAGGAGCTCTTTGCGCAGCTCTCGCGCGTCGGCGGCGTGGAGAGCTCTCAGGGACTTGGAATGGGGCTGGCCATTGCCAAGGGCATTGCCGAAAACCACAACGGGCATCTTGAGTTTTCGCGCTCGGAAACAGGGGGCCTTGCGGTGACGCTTGTTCTCACGAGCCTTGCCGGAGAGTCCGTTACGAAGGAGAAAAAGAGTGAAGAGCCTGCTGCCTGACTTGATTTACATCGTCGACGACGATCCGTCCGTGTGCGCGTCTCTTTCTTTTATCCTCCAGATAGCGGGCTTTGACGTCGTCTCCTACAACAGCGCCGATCAATTTCTCGAGCAGGCCACGCACCTGCGCGCCGGCTGCGTGTTGCTCGACGTCAAGATGCCGGGCCGAAGCGGGCTTGAGCTTTTCTGCGAAATGAGGCGCAGAAAGATGCTTTTGCCCGTCATTTTCCTCACCGGCCACGGCGACATTGAAATGGCGGTGCAGGCACTGCACGACGGGGCGTTTGATTTTCTCGTCAAGCCCGCCGAGCCCGACAAGCTCATCGAAAAGGTGCGCAAGGCCGTCGAGCACTGCAAGCAGCTCCAGGCCCAGGCGCTCGAGACCGAAGAGGTGAAAAGGCTCATGATGCGCTTGACGAGCGCCGAGCTTGAGGTTGCAAAGCTGATGGCCAAGGGGCTTCCCGTCAAAACGATGGCGCGCGTGCTCGAGGTAAGCGAACAGGCGGTGAAAATGCACCGCTCCTCGATTTACCGAAAGCTTGAGGCAGCCAATCCCGTGGAGGTGGCGGGCATCGTGCGCGACTGGCTCGAGGGGGCCAAGGCATGAGTTCAAGAAGAGGCATTTTGCAGGCGTTTGCGCTCTCAGGGCTTGGCGCAGGTCTTGGGATCCCCGCTTTGGGGGCCGAGCCCCGGCACTGGGAGCAGAGCTATGACGTCGTGGTGGCCGGAGGCGGCGGAGCGGGGCTTGCGGCGGCCGTGTGCGCCGCGCAAAAAGGCGCTTCGGTGTGCCTCATTGAAAAGCTCTCGATGGTGGGCGGCGATACGCTCAGAAGTACGGGCTACTTTGCCTGCGTGGAGCCGCGCAGACAGGCGCTTTGCGGCGTCGAGGACTCTTTGGAGCTGCATTTTCAACAGACGATGCAGGCGGGAGGAAACCTCGCCAACCCGGCCGTGGTGCGGACAATGGTGCAGGAGGCGCCCCGCACGCTTGCCTGGTTGGAAGACTGCGGCGTTCTTTTTCACGAGGCGGTCTATGAAATCTACGGCTCGGACTACCGGCGCTGCCTCAAGCCGCTGCTGCCGCGCGGGTCGGCCTACGTGCGCGCTTTAAGCCAGAAGGCGATGGCGCTTGGCGTCAAACTTTTGCTCAACACAAGGCTCGAAGACATCCACCGCGACGACAAGGGCAGGACATCGGGCGTCACGGCTGCAAATGCTTCGGGCCTTCCCCTGGCGATTGAGGCGAAAAAGGGCGTCGTCCTTGCCTGCGGCGGGTTTGGCGCCAATGCCGGGATGGTGGCGCGGTACGCGCCGCAGCTTGCGGGCCTGCCGACGGACAATTCGCCGGGCTCAACGGGCGATGCGCTCATTTTGGCCGAACGCCGGGGACTGGCTCTGGAGGGACTGCCCTTTGTTGAGTGCGTCGCCGGCAACCCGCCCGGGCACAAGACGCACGCGAGACTCTTTCTGCCGGCGGACTTCGTGCTCATCAACGAAAACGGCGTGCGTTTTGTTGAAGAGGATGCGCTGCGCGCAACGCTCACGAAGGCCATTCTCGAGCAGCCACACCGGCGCTGCTTTACGGTCTTTGACAAGCAGGGCGTGGCGCATCTCGATCCGATTTCCCAAAAGGGACTCTATCGGGCGCTCGTGGCCGACGAGGCCTTCAATGCGCCGACGCTCGGAGAGCTCGCGCGCCTCATCGGCGTGCCGGCGGAGCGTTTTGAAAAAGAGGTCGGGGCCTACAACGAAGAGGCCCGGCGCGCCGCGCGCTCGACAATCGGCAAATGCACGCGTGTGGGCTGCACGCCCCTTGAAAAGCCCCCGTTTTGGGCCTACGAAGTGGGCTTGACCGTGCACTACACGCCGGGAGGCCTTGTTGTAAATGAAAAGGGAGAGGTGATCGACACGCAAGGCATCCCCGTGCCCGGCCTTTGGGCGGCGGGCGAAGTCACGGGCAGCGTGCACGGAGCCAACCGGCTTGGCGGCAACGGGCTTGCCGATGCGCTCACGTTCGGGCGGCTTGTTGGAGAGGCGGCCGCATTGGCTCAATAGAACTGATCATTTTCTTTCTTTTGGCGGAGGAAATCAATAGACGCGCGTTTATGTTTTTTGGGCCCCTTCCTTCTTAACATGAAAAAGCATCAAGTGCAGAAGGCCGGCCGAGGCCTTCTGGTTCGAAAAACGAAAGAGGAGAAGGGAATGTCCGAAATTCTCAATTCGCGCCGCACGTTTCTGAAGACCGCCGCCCTGGGCGGGGCCGCCGTGATGAGCGCGGGCGCCGCGGCCACTGCTCAGGCCGCGGGCAAAAAGCTGCAGGAGTCGACGTACGACTTCGTGATCGTGGGCGCGGGCTGCGGAGGCCTTGTGTGCGCCATTCGCGCCGCGCAAAACGGCTTGAAGCCGATTCTCGTTGAAAAGATGGGGTCGCCTGCGGGCAACACGGTGTACGCGGCGGGCTTCATGCTCGGCGTGCACACCAAGGCGCAGAAGGCCAAGAACGCCAATGCCGAAGACTCGACCGAAAAGTTCTACGAGGACATGATGAAGGTCTCGCAGGGCAAGGGCGACAAGGCGCTCACTCGCTATGTGGCCGAGCACGCCGACGCCATGATGGACTGGATGATGGACTATGTCGGCGTGAAGTTTGCCGCCGGCATGAAGCTCGTCTATCCGATGCTCGGAAGAGCGCACCTGCCTCTGGGCGAAGCCAAACCCGGCGGCAAGCAGCTTGCCAACGTGCTCATGGCCAAGGCGCGCGAGCTCGGCGTGAAGATTGCGTTCAACACGAAGGTGGTTGAGCTGCTCACCGACGAGAACACGGGGGCCGTCACGGGCGTGCGCGCCCGCACCAAGAAGGGGATGGAGATTATCCACGGCAAGCTCGGCGTGGTGCTTGCCACGGGCGGCTACTCGGCCAACCAGGGCCTGGTCACCCAGTACTGCGGCAGCGCGGCCGCCGGCATGCCGATTCGCGGCTCGCGCATCATCGCAGGCGAAAACGTCGTGCTCACGCAGAAGGTCTTTGCCAAGCTCGTCAACGTCGATCAATACCACTGCGGCCCGATTCACGGACCGACGGGCGCCAATCCCTTGAACATCGTCAACAACGGCGTGTGCGTGAGCGCCGACAAGACGGAGCGCTTCACTGACGAGGGCAAGACCTACGTCCAGATGAGCCGCGACACCGCCGCCATGACCAAGGGCAACTGGGCCTTCATGATCGTCGATCAGGATACGCACGACATGAAAACGCTCGCCAACGACTGGGAGAGCTACGCGCGCAACAAGGCGCCCGTGTACCAGGCCGACACGATCGAAGAGCTCGCCAAGAAGGCAGGGCTTGACGCCGGCAAGCTTGTTGCCGTCATCGACGAGTACAACAAGGCCTGCCGCGACAACACCCGCGACAAGCTCACGCCTCCCAACAGCCTGCCGAAGGCGCGTCCCGTGCAGAAGGCCCCCTTCTACGCCGTTCCCTTCCAGGGCGGCATGACGGCCACGTTCGGCGGCCCGCTCATCAACACGCGCGGCCAGGTAATCGACACCGAAAACTCGCCGATCCGCGGTCTGTTTGCCATCGGCAATGCGGCCGGCGGCCTCTTCTACGACGACTACGTCGGAGGCGCGCAGCTCACGAGCGCCGCCGTCTTCGGAATGGCCGTTGCCGACTACATGAAGGCCAGAATGGCCTAAAGAGCGCGCAAAGACGCGCCAAGAAAGCGCCAGGGGAATGTCCTGAAGGCGCTCGGAGCCCCGCCTGCCGTCCGATGGCGGCACCGGCGGGGCAATGTTTTTTTCATGATTTTTTTCAAGGACCCCACGACCATGAAGCCCCAGTTCATCGGCCTGATGACTTCAGCCGTCGCGGCCTGCGCGTTGTTTTTGACGGCCCAGACGGCCTTTGCCGCAGCGGCCATGCCCCTAAAGGGCGCGCACAAGGCCATGAATCTTGCGTGCGAAGCCTGCCACGGCGACGTCAAGCCGCGCGAAATCCCCGAGGAGAGCGCGTGCATGGCCTGTCACCAAAGCCGCGAAGCCGTCAAGGAGAAAACCGCCGCGCTCAAGCCCAATCCGCACTACGGACACGATGAAACGGTTGAATGCACGGCCTGCCACAAGGAGCACCAGGAAAGCGTGCTCTTGTGCGACGAGTGCCACCAATTCGGCTACAAGACGCCGTAAGCGTCTTCGCGCCAAGCCTCAAAACAAAAACGCCGCCCAAGGCCCTGCAGCCTTAGACGGCGTTTCCAACCGGGAACACCGGCAAATTTCAGAGAATTAGGCCTTCATAGCGGCAAACTGCTCGCCTGCGATCATGCCGAAGGTGAGCGCGTCGATCACGGCCACCGTGCCCAGGCGCGAAGCGCCGTGCACGCCGCCCGTGACTTCGCCGCCCGCATAGAGACCCTTGATGGGCTCGTGGGTGACGGCCGAGATCACCTGGGCCTTTTCGTTGATCATCACGCCGCCCATGGTGTGGTGAATCTTGTTGCAGACTTCCACGGCATAGAACGGGGGCTTGGAGACGTCGAGACCCTTGTTGAAGGTGAGGATGCGGTTGAAGTCCTCGTCCTTGCCCGCCTTCACGAAGCCGTTGAAGCGCTTGACTTCGGCAAGGAACGCGTCCTTCTTGATGCCGAAGGCGTCGGCGAGCTCTTCGAGCGTGTTGAACTTCTTGACCGTGCCCATTTCAAGGGGCAGCTTCACGAAGGACGGGTTGATCGCCTTGACGATGGCGTCGTCGCAGACGGCGATCGGGTAGTTTTCGTCCTTGCCCACGACCTTGAAGATGGCGTCGGCCTTGATCTTGCGGCCGGCGTGCTCGTCCATGAAGCGGCGGCCGGTCTTGCGGTCGACCACAAGGCCCAGGTCCATGCAGGCGTGGTTGGTGAAGTTCACCGTCACGCCGAAGCCCTTCTCATGCGGATTGCAGTAGGGAAGGAACTGCAGCCAGCACAGCTGCACGGGAGCCGCGCCGATGCCGAGGGCCTTGATCAGGACGCCGGCGGTGGCGCCGGGCTGGTTGGTGGAGTCGGTCGTGGGAACCACGCGCGGGTCCTGGACCTGACGGAACCAGATGTCGCGCGAGAAGCCGCCGGCGGCGAGCATGACGCCGAGCTTGGCGCGCACGGTGTGGGACTTGCCCGACTTGTTTTCGATGTCGTCGCTCTGGAGCTTGGAGTCAAAGCGATAGCCCGAGCGGTAGGTGACGCCGACCACGGCGCCGTCTTCGCCCATGATGAAGTCGTCGAACTTCGAGCGCGTGCGGATGACGACGTTCTTGATCTTCTTTAATTCGGCGTGCATCGGACGGATGTAGCCCGAGCCCGAACCCGCCTTGATTTCGTAGGAGCGGGGAACCGAGTGACCGCCCTCAAAGAGCATCTTGTTGGGCACGAATTCGCAGCCGCAGTCAACGACCATCTTGATGGTGTCGTTGCAGCGGTCGGCGATGGTCGACAGAAGATTGGTGTGGTTGATGCCGAGGCCGTCCTTGAGGCAGTCGGCGATGAAGAGCTCCTTGCTGTCCTTGATGCCCTGGGCCTTCTGCACGGGGTTCACGGGGCATGCGACGTTGCCGCCGCAGATGGCGGAGTTGCCGCCCACCACGCTCATCTTTTCGAGCATGAGAACCTTGAGTCCGGCGCGGCCGGCCTTGAGGGCGCAGGCCATGCCTGCAAAGCCCGAGCCGACGATGACCACGTCGAACTCTTCGTCAAAGTTCTTGACGGAGGAAACGGGAATGCCGGCATTGGCGGCGGCCGCGCCCATGATGGCGGCGGCGCCTGCAACGGCGGACTTCAGAAAGCCGCGGCGGCTGGTATCAACAGTTTGCATCTTGGATTCCTTTCGGTTGACCGAAGGCTGCCGGAGCTTTTTTCACGGGCACCGCGTCTTCGGATGGGCCTCTTTTTTCTCTTGAATTGAAGGGGCGGGCAACAGACGCTCGCGCCCCGCATCGGGAGGCATTTTCGGCCGGCTCCCGCATTCGGCGGTACCACCCGCAGGATAGGTGTCCCGCGGGGGGTATCGGAAAGTAGCGGGCCTTCCTTAGGATGCGAAACCAAAAGACGGGGCGGCCCTTTGCCCGAGGCGGGGCGGGGACGCACCCCCGAGACAAACATGCAAACAAGGATGCGCTCCTGCGCTCTTGCGGCCGGCTGCAGCCTCCTGGGGCTGCCGGGCGCTGCGGCTCGGAAAGGAATGCAGGAAGCAAATTTCCGGTCCCCGCGGAAACCCAAAAGCGCATCGTTTTTTCCAAACAAGGAGTCCCCCGCCATGCTTTCGAACAAACTTTCCGCGGCCGCCGCAGCGCTTGCCTGCGCCGTCGCTTTGAGCGCCGCCTGCGGCTCGGCCGCCGCGGCCGATCCCATGCTCGCCGACCGCCACGTCGCCAAGGGCATCAGCTGCGAGATGTGCCACGGGCCCGACAAGGCCAATCCGCAGGAGCCCACGACCCAGACCTGCACGGGCTGCCACGAGGTCAAGGCGCTCGCGGAAAAGACAAAGGGCGTCAAGCCCACCAATCCGCACGTCTCGCCGCACTATGCGACGGACTTGGACTGCAACAGCTGCCACCTGGGACACATGCCCTCGGAAAACTTCTGCAACCAGTGCCATCAGTTTGACTTCAAGGTGCCCTGATCAGGCGCCTTGGGAAACAGCCCTCACTGCGGCCAGTTTCTGCAACGATCTCTTCTCTCCTCGAATATGCCGCGCGGGCTTTGGGCCGCCGGCCTTGGGGCGGTTTGCCGGCGATGTCGACGGCAAGGCCGCCCGTTTTTTTGCCGCTAGCAAAAGGCCTGAAGCGGCTGCGGCAAGGCAATGCGCAGGCCGTTTTTCGCAGCAAATTTCGTTGCGGTTTGGCAACGCGTCCGACAATTTCCTCCTGTCATATCGGTATTCGAATAGGTAATAGCGCTTAGCCGATTTGCACGGCCGCAAACTTTTCAGAAGTTTTACAAAACGTAAGGAAGTGTTTCGGCTACGCTTTTTGTGGATTCAGTACAGCTCATTGAGGGGAGGAAAACCATGAGCAAAAAACTAAGAAGCTGGCTGATCGTGCTGGCTTTGGGACTGGCGGTGTGGCTGCTGCCCTGTCCCGAAGGGCTCTCGCCCAACGCTTGGACCCTTTTTGCGGTCTTTGTCGCCACCATCGCCGGGTTCATCCTGCAGCCCATCCCGATGGGTGCGGTGGCGTTTCTGTCGCTTACCTTCTGCGCAATCCTCGGCATTTTGAAGACCAAGGATGCGCTGATGGGTTTTGGCGACGGGACGATCTGGCTTATCGTCTGCGCCTTCTTCCTGTCGCGCGGCTTTATCAAGACGGGGCTGGGGCGGCGCATTGCGTTTTGCATCATCAAGGCAATCGGCAAGAGCGCCGTGTCGCTGGGCTTTTCGATTTGCCTGGCTGAACTCGTGATTTCGCCCGCCATGCCCTCGGCCACGGCCCGAGGCGGCGGCGTCTTCTATCCGATCGTGCAGTCTCTGAGCAGCGCCTTCGGGTCGGAAGCCGACTCCAACGCCGGGCGCATCGGAAAATATCTGATGCAGGTGGGCTTTCACGCTGATGCCGTCACGTGCACGATGTTTCTGACATCCATGGCGGGCAACCCGTTGTGCGTGGGGCTAGCCGCAAGCGCGGTCGGCGTTGAACTCACTTGGATGCAGTGGTGCGTGGCCGCCATCGTGCCGGGCCTGATCTGCCTGTTCCTGGTGCCGCTCGTGCTGCTGAAGATCGCGCCGCCCGAACTTCGCAAGATTCCGAATGCGCGCTCTCTTGCCGCCGATGAGCTCGCCAAGATGGGGCCGATGAGCTTTGCCGAAAAAGTGCTTGCCTTTGTCTTCGTGATGTGCCTCATCCTCTGGGCCACCGGCAGCATCACCAAGCTTGGCGCCACGCCCATTGCCATGGTCGCCGTCTCGATCATGCTGATTTCGGGCGTGCTCACCTGGAAGGACGTTTTGTCGGAAAAGGGTGCGTGGGACGCCATGTTCTGGATGGGCGGCCTGATGGCCCTGGCTACGGCGCTTGCCAAGTCGGGCTTCGTCAAGTGGGCTGCCGCGTTCATCGCGAGCAGCATCTCGGCGGCGCACATGGGGTGGATCGCCTCCTTCATCATCATTTCGCTCATCTACATCTACTCGCACTACTGCTTTGCCTCCGTCACGGCCCGCATTTCGGCCATGTACGGCGCCTTCGTGGCGGTGGCCGCAGCGTGCGGAGCTCCGGCGCTGATGGTGGCCGTGGCCTTCGGCATCTTCGCCAACCTGCCGATTTCGCTCACGCACTACGGCAACGGCGCGGCTCCCGTGTACTTCGGCGCGGGCTACGTCTCGCAGGGCGAATGGTGGCGCAACGGCTTCATCATCACGACCATCAACACCGTGATCTGGCTCACCGTCGGCATGGCCTGGTGGAAGGTGATCGGGATGTATTGACGGCTTTGACGGCGAGCCGGTTTCGAGTCAAGGAAAACGGCTTGCCGCAGGGCGCTCGCTGAAAGCTTTTGAGCTTCGGCAAAGAAGGGGCGAACGACTGGGTTTTTCAGTGGTTTGCCCCTTTTCTTGTGCGCAGATGACAGGCCCTTTTTCTGCCCGACGAAGAGTTCGCACGCACCTCGGGCGGAATTTGAAAAAGTCTGGCAATCACAGGCCCTCGCCCTTGGTTTTTAAACCAGCTTTCTGTCCATGGGTGGGCGAGCGCAGAAGAAGATTGAAGCTTGGCAAACGCCGTGCACGGGCCCTCGTATTTGCTCTCACGAAAGCGCGGTTTCAGAAGGCCTAGACTCGTAGTGAGAAGCCGGGTTTCGAGTCGGCTCTGCGTTTTCCCCGAAGCTCGGCCGGATGATGCACTCTCAAACATGAAAAAAGAGGAGACAGATCATGACAACTCGCCGTACGTTTCTTGCTTCGGTTCTCGCCGGCGGCCTGACGGGGGCTTCCACAGTGCACGCCGTTCCTGTTGGCGAGCCGCGCAAATTTGATCAAGTCTTTGACGTCGTCATCGTCGGCGCAGGCGGCGCGGGACTCAGCGCGGCCGCGCATTTGGCGCAGCAGGGCTTCAAGGTCGTGGTCTTTGAAAAGACGGGCGTGGCCGGCGGCTCGTCGCTCTTGTGCGGCGGCGCGTGGTCCGTGGGCGGCACGCAGCTGCAAAAGAGCAAAGGAATTGAGGACAACGACGAGAAGTTCTTCACCGACATGATGAAGACGGGAGCGGACATGAATGATCCGCAGCTGGTCAAGACCTTTATCGCCTACTCCAAAAAGGAGTACGAGTGGGCCGTGGGTCACGGGGTCAAGTGCGCAACCGTGGGCATTGCCTCGGGCATGAGCGTGCCGCGCGCGCACCGCTTCAATCCGGCCGAAGTCATCGCGTTTTATCTCAAGCACGCCACCGACAACGGTGCGGACATTCGCTACGAGGCGGCTGTCGAGCGCCTGCTCTGGGATGCGGACAAGGAGCGCATTTCGGGAGTTCGGGTGCGCACGGCTGGCGGCACAACCGCAGTCGGCGCCCGCTTGGGAGTTTTGCTTGCCAACGGCGGCTTTTCGCGCAATCCGGCGCTGCTGGGCAAGTACGCGCCGCCCATGCGCTATGCGGCCGTCATTGCGGGAGCGGGCACCCAGGGCGACGGCATGCTGATGGCGCAGGCCTACGGAGCGGACATTCTTGATACGAACTACGTTAAGGCCTCCTATGGGTTCAAGCTCAACCCGACGACGATCAAGGACATGACGACGATCTACTACGCCGGAGCCATCATGGTCAACAAGGCGGCAAAGCGCTTCGTCAACGAATCTCTTTCCTACAAGCTCTTGGGCGACGAGGCGCTCTCGCAGCCCGAACACGCAAGTTTTCTCGTCTTTGACAATGCCGTGCGCAAAAGCCAAATGAACCAGCGCCCGATCGACAAGGCCATGTGGGCGTGCATCGACGAGGGCGCGGAGCCTGATTTTGCGTTCGTCGGCAAAACGCTTGAAGAGGCGGCCAGCAAGGCGGGGCTTGATCCAAAAACTCTTGCCGCGACCGTGCGCGACTACAACGCGCTTGCACCCGCGGGAAAGGACCCGCTTGGCAGAACGTCGCTTTCTTCAGGTTTTGGAAAACCCGTTGCGCTCACCGAATCGCCCTTTGTCGTGATGCCTGCCACCGCCGCTATGATCGGTACCTACTGCGGCCTCAAAATCAACGCCCGCCTGCACGTGATCGATGTCTTCGGCGACCCCATCAAGGGGCTTTATGCCGCAGGCGAAGTCGTGGGCGGCGTGCATGGTGCGGCCTACATGACGGGCACGGCCTTTGGCAAGGCCCTGGCCTT